>NZ_JBQJJG010000009.1:0-333006 GCF_052078085.1 Planococcus sp. FY231025 | reverse complement strand
ATTGCTCAAATGCTTGCTGGCGTTCCGCCGTCCAAAAGGACGCGCGGCTCGCTTTGATCTGCGTGAGCTGATCAGTAGTTTTGCGCGGGCCGTTTTGCGCGGCCGTTGCATGTTGTTGACGTTTTGCTGTTCAGTTTTCAAGGTTCATGGTAAGAATTTTGGAGCGGGTGAAGGGAATCGAACCCTCATCATCAGCTTGGAAGGCTGAGGTTTTACCACTAAACTACACCCGCATATTATATAGAAGAAAATCAATTTGGAAATTGGCGCGCCCGAGAGGACTCGAACCTCTAACCGCTTGATTCGTAGTCAAGTACTCTATCCAATTGAGCTACGGGCGCTTACAAGCGAGATATGGTGCGGCCGAGAAGAGTCGAACTTCCACGGGATTTCTCCCACTAGGCCCTCAACCTAGCGCGTCTGCCATTCCGCCACGACCGCATTAATATTATTTTAAGGACAAATTCTATTGTAGAACATGTACGCTTCATTGTCAACGAGGAACTTCACTTTATTTTCAGCTGAACGTTTTAGGTTCTAGCAAAAAATGGCTGGGGTACCTGGATTCGAACCAGGGCATGACGGGATCAAAACCCGTTGCCTTACCGCTTGGCTATACCCCAATAAAATGGCGGTCCCGACCGGGATCGAACCGGCGATCTCCTGCGTGACAGGCAGGCATGTTAACCGCTACACCACGGGACCATTTGGTTGCGGGGGCAGGATTTGAACCTGCGACCTTTGGGTTATGAGCCCAACGAGCTACCGAACTGCTCCACCCCGCGACAATAATATAGGTGATACTTTGTTTCTCTTACGCTTGTTTCGCAATGGACATCTGCATCGCCTTCGGCTGCTTCGATGTTACTTCGCCGTCTTCGTACGGCTCGTTGCTCCACCCCGCGACAATAATATAGGTGATACTTTGTTTCTCTTACGCTTATCTCCTGATCACCAGGAAACATCGCTGCTTATTCTACAATAACAACTAGCTTCAATTGCTTATGTATAAAAGATGACCCCTACGGGATTCGAACCCGTGTTACCGCCGTGAAAGGGCGGTGTCTTAACCGCTTGACCAAGGGGCCAAAAAATGGCTCCGAAGGTAGGACTCGAACCTACGACCATCGCATTAACAGTGCGGTGCTCTACCACTGAGCTACTTCGGAATAGCGTTGCAAGTGCTGTTTAAGTACTTGTCGACTTTTTCTATTATAAAGAGGTCTTCAAGAATCGTCAACACTTATTTTCCATTTCTTTTATTATTTCAGAGCAAGTTTTCCGGCGCATCTCCCACACCGGTATCGCTCTACATTCATCCGTATTTTTCGGACGTATTCCGTATTGCAGGCGACGCACTCGTAAAGGTACCGGTTTGCCGGACGTTTCGCCCTCTCCGGCTCCACTGAAGAACAGAAACGGGGAGATCCCGTCTCTTTCAACAGCGCCCGGAAATCGGCATCCCGATGCTTATAGCCTTTCCCTTCGATGTGCAGATGGTAATGGCACAGCTCATGCTTGATGATTCCTTCAAGCTCGCTGTAACCGAACCTCTCGTATGACTTCGGATTGATCTCGATGTTATGGGAACGCAGCAAGTATCTGCCGCCAGTCGTCCGCAGCCGGGCATTGAAGACACCGGCATGCCGGAATGGCTTATGGAAAACAGTTTCGGAAATCTCCTTGATGAGTTCTGTCAGCTCCAGGTTATTCATATGGACTCCTTCAATTCAAAGATCGGCCGAAGAGCCACTCTTTTTAGCGCTTCTTCGGCTGTTCGTTTTCTTATTGTGCTGATTGTTCTTTCGGCGGCAGCATTGTCAACGCAATCCGCCCTTTTTCTTTTTCGACTTTCTCGACCCAAGCCGTCACGATATCCCCTACCGCCACCACTTCAAGCGGGTGTTTCACAAAACCTTTTTTCAATTTCGAGATATGGACGAGCCCGTCCTGTTTTACGCCAATGTCCACAAACGCGCCAAAATCGACAACGTTCCGGACCGTCCCTTGCACTTCCATGCCCGGCAGCAGATCTTCCATCTTCAATATATCGTTTTTCAGCAACGGCTGCGGAAATTCATCGCGCGGATCGCGGTTCGGCTTTTTCAAAGCATCCAGAATGTCTTGCAGCGTCACTTGCCCGACGCCCATCTTCTCGCTCAACTCCTGTAGATGGAGTTGCTCCAGCTTTTCGGAGACTGCCGGCTTGCCGACGTCTTTCTTGTCCGCCCCGACTAAATCGAGCAGCTTCTCGGCCACGCCGTAGCTTTCAGGATGGATGCCGGTCGCATCAAGCGGGTTCTTCCCTTCCGGAATGCGCAAGAAGCCGATCGCCTGTTCATATGTTTTCGCTCCGAGCCGCGGAATCTTTTTCAGTTGGGCACGGCTTGTGAAACGGCCGTTTTCGTCACGTACCTTGATGACATTTTCTGCAACTGTTTTGCTGAGGCCGGCCACATACTGGAGCAGTGAAGCTGAAGCCGAGTTGACGTTTACACCTACCTGGTTAACAGCCGTCTCGACTACGAACGTCAATTGGTCGGCCAGCTTCTTCTGGGAAACATCATGCTGGTACTGCCCTACCCCCACCGCTTTCGGATCGATCTTCACCAGTTCCGATAACGGATCCTGAAGGCGCCGGGCAATGGAAGCCGCACTGCGCTCTTCGACTTGGAGGTCCGGGAATTCTGCCCGCGCAATTTCCGAAGCGGAATAAACGCTTGCGCCCGCTTCATTGACTATGACGTATGAAATGTCAGCGTCGGTTTCAGACAGGAAATCCGCAACGAATTGTTCGGTTTCCCTCGACGCTGTTCCATTGCCGATCGCCATGATTTGGATCGGATAATTTGCGACAATCCGTTTCATGACCCTTTTTGCACCGGCTGTATCGTTTTTCGGTGCGTGCGGATAGATCACAGCAACTTCCAAGAGTTTCCCTGTCTCGTCAATAACTGCCAGCTTGCAGCCGGTCCGGTAGGCCGGATCGACGCCCAACACCATCTTGTTTTTCATCGGCGGCTGGAGCAATAAATTCCGCAGGTTTTCCGAGAAGATATGGATGGCCTGCGTTTCGCCTTTTTCACTCAGCTCCGTCCGGATTTCCCGCTCAACCGAAGGCTGGATCAACCGCTTGTAGCTGTCTTCGATTGCTTCGGCAACGACGCCGGCCGATGGGGCAGACGATTTAATCCATTTGTTTTTCATCAACGTGACGATTCGGTCCGTCGGCGGCTGGATGGAAACGCGCAGCACATCCTCTTTCTCCCCGCGGTTGATGGCAAGAATGCGGTGCGGCACGATTTTGCCGATCGCTTCTTCGTATTCGTAGTACATTTCAAAAACCTGTTTCTCGTCGCCGTGGCCTTTTTTAGCGGCGGTCAGGATCTTGCCGTCCTTGCGCGTCATGTACCGGACTTTTTCACGAATGTCCGGATCATCGGCGAAGAGCTCGGCTAGGATATCCTTCGCCCCTTGAAGCGCCTCTTCCGCTGTCGCCACACCGGACTCTGCGTCTACAAACTCCGCTGCCTTCTTCACAGCATCTTCCCTGGAGAATTCCATCAGCCAATCAGCAAGCGGCTGAAGCCCCCGCTCTTTCGCAATGGTCGCTTTTGTCCGGCGCTTCTGTTTGAACGGACGGTACAAATCTTCCAGCCGCTGCAAGACAGTCGCCGCCTGGATTTCTTTTTCAAGTTCCGGCGTCAGCTTTTCCTGCTCGGCAATCGAGCGGATCACTTCCGTTTTGCGCTGCTCTAAATTCTGGATATATGTATATCGATCATCGATCGCTTTGATCTGGACTTCATCGAGTGAACCCGTTGCTTCTTTCCGGTAACGCGCGATAAACGGGACGGTGTTGCCGTCTTCGATCAACGCGATCACTTGCTTCACTTGGTCTGTACGCACGCCGGTTTCTTTGGCGATTAACGCATGGATCTTCTGCATTTCCACAAAACCACTCTCCTTAATTTCCTGACAACGCTTGGGCGGCCACCAAGCTCCGGCGCCCAGATTCTCGGGGTCATAAGCCGCCCCGGCTGTGCGGCCAAAAGCGCCGCTTCACCGGTTCGTCTTATGCCCGTCGAATCTATCAAGGCGCCTCCGCTTTTCTTATTTTATCACACAAAAAAGAAGCCTACTCATTTGAGGAGGCTTCCGGCTATGAACGTGGCGTCGTCGCCCGTTTTGATTTCGCGGAGAATATCGTAATAAAGGCGTTCAGGTATTCCTGCCTGCCTCATCATTGCTTTCGGATTTCGCAGTTCCACTCCGTCAGAATGGATCAAGAATAAATCATCTTCTACATAAGTGTAGAGTTGGGTGCGCAACTTTTGCGGTCGGCCGGATAAATACCCCATTACCGGCAGCGGGTAGATCATTTCATTCGTGCCTTTGCGGTAGAGGTAAAAACGGATATTGCCCACACAGCTGTATTCCAGCGTCTTCTTTTTAAAGTCGACTTTGAAAATCGCTACAGCAGCGCCTCGTTTTTGCACCATCAACCCATTGAAGCGCTGCATGAGCGAATCAATCGTTTCATGATGGTATTCTTCAAGAATTTGGGGAATGACCTGCGAAGATTCCCTCGCAATCGGCCCATTTCCCAGACCGTCGGCTATGGAGCAAATGAAATACTCGTCCGTCAGCACTGTATGGTAGCTGTCGCCGGACTCGTAATTCCCTTTTTTTGCTTCATTGAAGATACATGCTTCCACAAATTGGTGTCGGATTGTTTCCACTACGACACTCCACCAGCAGCCAAAATAGCCTCTTGCAATTTTTTGATCGCTTTCCGCTGAAGGCGGGACACATGCATTTGGGAAATCCCCAGCTTATCGCCCGTCTCCTTTTGGCTTAACTGCTCAATATACGTATATTGGATAATCTGCTTTTCGCGTTCAGACAGCACATTCATCGCATTAGCCACAAGCATGCGCTGATCCGCTTTCTCGTACCCGTCGTCTTCTTGCCCGACAACGTCAAATAAAGTCACCGTACTGCCATCGGAATCGGCTTCAAGTGAATGGTCCATGGATAAAGCCTGATAGCTCTTGCCCATTTCCATCGCTTCTAGTACGTCATCTTCGTCGACATCCAGGTATTCAGCAATTTCCCACACTTGCGGCGAGCGCTGAAGTTCCCGCGTCAGTACTTCAACCGTTGATTTGATGCGTGGCCCCAATTCTTTGATGCGGCGCGGCACATGGATCGCCCATGTCTTGTCACGCAGAAACCGTTTGATTTCCCCGATGATGGTAGGCACTGCAAATGCTTCAAAACTTCTGCCGAAAGAAGGGTCATAGCGCCGGATTGCTCCGAGGAGCCCCAGCATTCCTACTTGCGCAATATCTTCATGGTAAGATTTACCATTAGAATATTTCCGCGCAATGGATTCCACCAGCCGTTTATAATTCATCACCAACATTGTCTGGGCTTCTTCATCTTCCGTTTTTTGATAAGCCTCGATCCATTCAAGCACCTGCTCTTTGGTCGGCTGATTAGGATGAGATCGTTTCGACATCCTCTTCCACCTGCTCTCCTCCAACATACTTTGTCATGAAGACCGTGACACCTTCTTGATGATGTACTTTCACTTCATCCATCAAAGTTTCAATCAAATACAGGCCAAGACCTCCTTCGCGAAGAAAAGCCCCTTCTTCCTGGTCATGGTACGGGCCCACTTTCGCTTTTGTTTCTTCAAAATCAAAACTCTGGCCATGATCCGCTACCATTATTTCAATTTTATCGCCGTAAAGCGCACAGCCAATTACCACTTCGCCTTCTTCGCCTTCTGCGTAAGCGTGTTGGACTGCATTCGTTACTGCTTCACTTGAAGCGATTTTCAAATCTTCTATATCATCGAATGTGAAACCGATGCGGCTCGCCAATCCAGAAATCGTCAAGCGGGCTACCCCGACGTATTGCGATTTCGCCGGCACTCTCATTTCAACATAATCGAAAGGACGCATATTAATTACCACCTTTTCCAACTGATTCGATATCCATGATATCGCCCAAACCAGTTATGTCGAATAGACGCTTCAAACGTGAGGAGAGCCCTTTTAGCTTCACATGTCCGCCTTTGGCATTCACTGATTTATAGAAAGCTACAAAAACTCCCAAACCTGTGCTGTCCATATAATCAACGTCGGATAGGTCCAACTCGGCATTCAAACCGTCTTTATTTTGGTGTAATTCTAATTTTTCACGAAGAACCGGTGCTGTATGCGCGTCGATTTCGCCGCGGATAAAGCCAGTCAATTTGTTGCCCGATCCTTCTAATTCCACTTGAATATTCATTTATATGACACCCCGTTTTTTATAATTCGCATGAACTTAAAAAAGCCATCGTAAGTCTAAATACCACCTCCCGGCGATTTTTAAACCTACATGCTGACTTTTTTATAAATCACTAGCGTAAAGTCGTCGTGCAGCTGTGCATTTTGCATCCGTTCCAGCTCGTCATAAACATGTTGGACGATCGCTTGCGCCGGCTCGTCTTTCTTCTCTTCAATCAATTGGAACAGCACTTCCCGTTCGATGAAGCCTTCATCTGTACGGCCTTCCGTAACGCCGTCCGTCATCATTACGACCATATCATCTTGTTCCAGTTGGACCGTATGTTCTTCATAGACAGCAGCCGGCGATACGCCGAGCAGCAGTCCTTTTGCATACAGTTCACTGAACTCGCCTGTTTTGGCACGGTATAAGATTGCCGGCTCATGCCCCGCCGACCCGTATGTCAAAGTCCCATGGTCTGCATCGTACCTTCCGTAGAACATCGATACGAACATGGAATCGTCTATACTTTTTTCCACTACCCGGTTGATGACACCGAGGACTTCTTTCGGTGTGGCTGGGGAATTGTTCAGGCTGTCCATGCCGAACTTGACCATGGACATGCAAAGAGCCGCCGGGAGGCCTTTGCCGATTACATCCGCAACTGCTATGCCGGCGTGGCCGTCTGCATCACTGATAAAATATATGTAATCGCCGTTCATTTTCTTCGCCGGTATTGACAGCAAACCGATATCCAAACCTTCCAGAACCGGCATTGAGGTTTTCAGCAATGTCTCCTGGACATTTGCCGCTAAATCCATTTCCACCCTGATTTCTTCCTGGCGCTGCAAAAGGCTTTGGCGCTCTTGCAATGCCAGGCCGTAATTGATCATCATTTCAATGAGGAAATCGAAGGAATGCCAGACGACATCCGGCAAATCTTTATAAATTTCCTGCATGGCCGCTTTATGGACACTGATGACCTCTTCAGGTGAAATGTTCTCGGAAATCAGCTGCCGGCTGAAGTTTTGCCCAACGTACAGGTTCTGCTCCGACTGGCGCTGCATGTATTGATTCAGAATTTCCTTGTACTGATTTTCGATTTTGTGGACCATATACGCTCCCCCTATCGAAGCCATTTCGTTGCTCTTATATCTGTCCCTTCTCCTGGGATCGTATCGATCTTGAATTCATCCATTAACCGTTTGACTCCCGGCAATCCAGCTCCTAAACCGCCTGAAGTGGAGAATCCGTCTTCCATTACTTTGCGTATATCCGGAATGCCAGGCCCTTGGTCAGCGGCGATAATCAAGATGCCTTTAATGCCATTTTCTGACAATTGTTGAATTTCAATTCTTCCTTGGCCTGCGTATAAATAGATGTTGCGGGCAAGTTCGCTGATTGCCGTCGTGATACGGGCTTGGTCCACTGTTCCAAAACCCAGTTCTTTCGCGACATTGCGGCCTAATTGCCTAGCAGCGACAATATCCCATTCCGTTAAAATTTCCACCGAAGACTGGTTGCTCATTCTTAAGCCTCCAATTCCAGTTGAAGTTTATCCAACCCATTTTCCAGATCCAGTGCTGTCATAACGTCTTCAAGTCGAATTCCTAACTCGATTAAAGTGATAGCCACTGCTGGTTGGATACCGGTAATAACCACTCGCGCTCCCATTAAGCTTGACATGCTGATCACATCTCCCAGGACTTTAGCGATAAACGAATCGATAAAGTCAACGGATGTCAGATCAATCACCACACCGCGCGCGCTTGTTTCATGCAGCTTGTTCAGCAAATCCTCTTGGAATTGGATTGCTGTCTGATCGTCCAATTCCCATTGGATGGAAACGATCAATGTATCTCTAAGTTTTAAGATTGGAATACGAAAGTTCATTCTGCTTCAACCTCCACAATTTTGCGATTTGTCCATGCGAGTGCCTGCTCCACTCCACGCTGCAAGGTACTTGTTGTTGTAAATTCGTTCAGATTGATGCCGAGGGTTACGATGGTCTGGGCGATTTCCGGACGGATGCCGACCAGCATGCATTTCGCTCCAACCAAACGAACAGCATCTGCTGCCTGGATAATGTGGTGGGCAACCATCGTGTCAACGACCGGAACGCCTGTAATATCCAGCAACACCACTTCTGCCCGGTGGTTTACAACGCCTTCAAGCAGGTTTTCCATGATCAGTCTTGCGCGCTCTGTGTCGATCGTTCCGACAAGCGGCATGACAGAAACTTTATCAAATACAGGAATCAGCGAGGCTGACAATTCCTGCAAAGCGATTTTCTGCAGGCTGACAGTGCGTTCCCATGTTTTCGAATATGTAGCGACTGTGCTGTCACGGATTGGAATGATCCAATTATTGAACTCTTTGAAAAATGCGCGGAAATTCTCTTGTGTAATAAGGCCGGCATCTTCCATTCCTTCGAAAACCACTTCCGAAAAATGGTCGATCGCTTTGGTCACAAATGTGACCGACCAGCCCAGGCGCACCACTTTTTCGGCGAAATCATTCAGGCGGCTCTCATAAGCCTGGTGGCTTTCCAGTAGATTCGATACCATCAAATCAGCAAATTCCTTGCTCGTCTGGTTCATCAGGTCCGTCGGCATCACTTGGAAAGACCGATCATTTTTCTCGTTTTTCATCAACTCTTGCCATTTGGCGATAATCTCGCCGTTATTTTGTTGAATATATTCGGCCATTTTCTTATTCATCTTTTACCAGAAACCTCCCTGTACTTCTATGCAACGTTCATTTCCTAATGCATTTAGGTAATCTATCTTTTATTGTATCGGAAAACGGAATTTTTCACATCTTTTTTGTCAGGCGTCTTTTGCTTTCGGGGCAAAACAGGCAAAAACGCCTGATGCATATTATACATCAGGCGTTTTTGATAGGAGTATGTATGCTTAGAATTTCACAAGGCCAACACTGATTTCGAGTGCCTCGTCTACTTTTTCCATCAATGAATCGTCGAGCTGGGTAATTTTATCCGTCAACCGGGATTTGTCGATCGTACGCAATTGTTCAAGCAAGATGACTGAGTCGCGCTCAAAGCCATATTTCTTGGCGTCGATTTCCACATGGGTCGGCAATTTCGCTTTCTGGATCTGCGCAGTGATGGCTGCAATGATCACAGTCGGACTGAACCGGTTCCCGATATCATTTTGGATCACCAATACGGGGCGGGTCCCACCTTGCTCAGACCCGACAACTGGTGAGAGTTCTGCAAAAAAAACGTCTCCACGTTTTACAATCAAATTGTCAACCTCCGCTTACAAGTCGCACGGTCGTGTGCTCCGCTTCGTACTCTGCATGAGAACATTCACAAGCGATGGATAAATTGATTTGTGACATCTCCACGTAGCCTTTGATCATTGCTTCCCGAATATGATGTGAATCGTATATATTTTTCGTTACCCTTTGCGTTGAAACATAAACATAGTCCCCGCGCTCTTGAAACCGTTCATCTGAATGCGTAGTCAACTCTGATATCAATTGTTTAGGCAGTTTCACTACCACTTCTCTTGGTTTAGATTCCTCGTACACAGCCGACACCTCCGAAAATCCCGTTCTTTCTAACTTCACCCCTTCATCTTAACATCTACCGGATGCGCTGAAAAGGCATATTTGAAAGAAGGGCTTTTTACCGGTAAACTCTCGGGACTCTTTTTGTTAAAATACAGGAAATTTCGTAAGTAATTGTGCCCAATTTTTCCGCCCATTCATTGATTCGGATTTCGGCGTTTTCCTGCTTCCCGATCAACTGGACCTTTTCTCCGGCAGGCATCTCTTCCGGTATCCGGATCATGCACTGGTCCATGCAGATTCGCCCGATAATCGGCGCCCGGCGCCCGCGCACCAGCACTTCCTGGCCCTGAAGGCCGCGCAGCATGCCGTCAGCATAGCCGATCGGCAGCGTCGCTATCCATTCATCTTTCTCGCTGACATAAGTCGCACCATAGCTGACCGCTTCTCCCGCTCGCAGCTTTTTCACCTGGACAATTTCCGTCTCCAGACTCATAGCCGGCTCGAGGCGGAACGGCATTTCCTGTTCAACGTATGGCGACGGGGCAATCCCGTACATCGAGATGCCGATGCGGACTGCACCATATGCCAGATCCGGATGCATGAGCGCCGCTGCGCTGTTGGAGACATGGACAAGGACTTCCGGATCTGCCATCTGGCGGATGATTTCTGCCATCTGGCGGACTTGCTGGCGGAACAAGCCGCCTTCTTTTTCATCCGCCGTGGCAAAATGGGTGAACAGGCCTTCGAAGGCAAACGGCTGGCTGCGGATAAAGCGGACCGCTTCTTCCGCTTGTTCGTATGCCACGCCGATCCGGCGCATGCCGGTGTCGACTTTCAAATGGAGCTTGAGTGCCGGAAGCGAAGGGTCGATGGCTTCCGCCGCCATCCGGAGCCACTCGAGCGAAATGGCGGCCACCGCGATTTGCTGTTCCTGGGCTACGGGGATGAACGCTGCCGGTGTAGCCCCGAGCACCAGCAGTTTTACGTCAAATCCTTGTTCCCGCAGATAAAGCGCTTCGTCCGGTGTCGCTACCGCCAGAAACTTGACGCCGCTTTCCACAGCCCGCTTCGCCACTTCCACTACGCCGTGCCCGTAGGCATCAGCTTTTACAACCGCAATTTGCTCCGCCTCGGGCGAATGCTTTTTAAAAGCCGCCAAGTTGTTTTCGATTGCCTTGAGATCTATGACCGCTTTTGTCGGCCGGTAAAATGCCTTCATGATTCCACTCCTATTCAAGATTGCAGAAGAACTTGCGCAGCTGCATATTCCTTCGTATGTGTGATGGACACGAGCCCGATTTCCTGTTGGCGGAAAAAGATGCCCGGCTTGCCCTTGGGGTCTTTCCGGATTTCGATATCCCGAAAAGAACATGCCGCTCCAATTCCCGTTCCCTTCGCTTTTCCGAATGCTTCTTTGGCGGCAAAGCGCCCGGCCAGAAATTCCGTCTTGCGGGCCGGGGACAGGGCGGCGTATTCTGCCAATTCCCGATCAGTGAGAATGCGTTCGCGGAACTTGGCCGACTTGCCGTCGAGCCTCCGGATGCGGTTCAACTCAACGATATCCAGTCCGATTCCAATAATCATAAATGTTTCTCCTTTCATTCGCAAACGCTAAAAAGGTATAATTACTTGTATGAAAAAGAGGTGACCACATTGTTTATCCGCACAGAGAGTTTTTCGCAATACTTGCGCATGTACCCGGTCGTGTCCACATTGCTTGCCATTAATATAGCGGTCTACCTCCTCGGTTGGCTGCCCATTATTGGCGAATTGATCTATTATTACGGCGTCGGTTCCAATTCCCTTATCGCCGCAGGCGAATGGTGGCGTTTCATCACGCCGATGTTCCTGCACGCCGGCCTCATGCATTTGCTGTTCAATATGTTTTCGCTGTTTCTTTTCGGGCCGGAGCTTGAAAAGCTGACCGGCAAAGTCCGCTTTCTGACGGTCTATGTATTGGCGGGCCTTTTCGGCACTATCGCCACGTATTTCTTGCAGGATTCCACTTATTTGCACGTCGGCGCTAGCGGTGCGATTTTCGGTATTCTTGGTGCATTCGGAGCGCTGTTGTACTACGGGCGCCGGGCGCTGCCTCAACTGCGGCAGATCATCCTGCCGATCATCCTGATCAGCATCGTCATGACATTCCTGACGCCGAACATCAATGCCACTGCCCATATCGCCGGAATGATTACCGGATTTTTGATCGGATTGAGCTATTTCCATCCGAAACGCATCGTCAGCTGGAAAAAGAGAAAATAAGGTCAGCCGGAGAACAACTCCGGCTGGCTTTTTTCTTGCACTGCGGATTTCTGATTGGAAGGCTCATACCACGCAAGAATTCGCGCTGCATCCTCCCCGTCCATATGCTCCACCCGCGCCGCCGCACCTAGCATGCCCGATTTGATCGTCGCCTGGATGGAAGCGAGCCCTTTGCGCCGCTGGAAATAGCTTTGGCTCGCCTCGATGGCCTGCACCCTTCTTTTCATGATATAGAAAGTGTGTTTGCTGATGCCTCTAAAGCGCATCGCAATCTGTCTGCCGATAAGCGAATAGCCTACCGTGCGGTGCTGCCAGATTCCCAGCAGGACGATCGCCGGCACAAGCAGCAGCGACCAGAGGCCGTATGGGAAAAAGAAGTAGCTGGCTGCGCCGGCCGCCGGCAGCACCCACAGGAAATCGAGCCGGTAGAAAAAGCGCCGGCTCCGCTTTGGAGCGCCGATCATCCGGGGCTCCCACTGCATTTCCGGAAAAAGTTCCGCCAGAACAGGCAAGATTACCGAACGCTTAGCGAGCGGGAACAAGCGGATTTTCTCGTCTTTATCGCCGATCGATCCGCCGGCGCTTTCGACCGTCACCGTTGCATATCCGAACAGTTCACGGAGCGGGTTTTCCGAAATCTTTATGCCCTGAACCCTTTTGAACGGCACGGAAATCTTCTTTTTCTCGAGCAGTCCGCGCGTGATGTAGATATTGTCTTCATCCGTTTGGATCGTGAATTGGTAGTTTGCGAAAATGGTCAAAAACACCGAAATGATCCAGGCAATCGCCAGCACGAGGAAAACCGAAAGCGCTACGATCAAATAGCCGAAGCGGAGAAACAGCATCACTTCCTCGTAAATCGCTTCATAAGGGATGAGATCCGAAAACTGCGATAAAAACACCGCTACTGCCGACAACACCACCCCGATGCCGCCGGACGTTGTCGCGAGAACGATCAATTCCTTGAGCGTCATGCGGTAAAGCACTTTGACGCTTTTTTTGGCAGGGGCTTGCTCCTGGATCTCAGGCTCCCCTTCCGGACGGAAACCGCGCTTCGCTTCTTCCATCCTGCTTTCAATGCGGTCGGCATCCTCCTTGGATATGGCGGTCAGTTCCGCTTCCGATTCCCCGATTTTCCCGGAACCGGCCGTCTCCACTTTCACCTTCACCAACCCGAGCGGGCGATGAAAAATCCCTTCCGTGTAATTCAGGCTTTGGATGCGTTCAAACGGGATGTAGCGCTTCTTTTTGATGAACAAACCGTATTCGATCCGCAATTCCCCGTCCTCGAACCAGTAGACAAAGCGTTTCCATTTGATAATGCCGCTGATGAGCATAAACAGGACAATGACCAGGCCGACCAGAAACGGCAGCATGCCTTGCCACCCCTGGCTGAACATCGAGCCCGCTCCGCCGTCCCGGAATAAATTCACCCCGAAAATGACAATGAAAGGGAAGATCAGGTCTTTCAGCCCTTTGATGAAATTCAAAAATGCAGCAATGGGATGCAATTTATAGCGTTTCTCAGACATCGTCTTCCGCCACCCTTGCCAATACCGAAATCCGCGCTCTGAGCTCATCAGCTTCTTCTGTGACAAGCGCCGGAATCGTATGAGTAGTCGCTGCAGTCGAAATGGAAATTTCAGCCAAATTATATTTGCGCAATAGCGGCCCTTGGGCCGTGTCCACATGCTGCACCCGGACCATCGGGACCAGCGTCCTTCTGACGATGAACAGCCCGTGCTGCAGTTCGATTTCCTGTTCCCTTACCTCGTACCGCCAGCGCTGCCAGCGGATTTTTGGAAAAAGGAAGATGAGCATAAAAGCGGCAAGAAGAAGAATGCCTATGTATATCGAATAAAGCCAGGACGGCCATTCAAAAAAATAAGTGAGCGCCCAAAATCCGGCAAGAAAAAGCGCAATTACCAGCGTTTCGATACTCCCGTATAGGCGCCATACGGTCAAGCCTTTTCGGGAGATCTGGTTTTTCGGCTGATTGTTCATGGGGTCTCCTCCAATTCTGTCTTTCTTCATTATAATACGGTCTAACACAGCAAACGTTTCAGTCTATTGTACCTGAAAATCGAGACGCAAAAAAGGCAGGCATGAAACAGTTGCTGTTTCGTGCCTGCCTTCTATATATAGAACCTGCCTTTAAAGGCGATTCCGTTCTTTATTTTTACGATTCGTGTCTGCGAGTGCGTCCTGGACGCCCTCCGCCACTTGTGCTGCCTTCACGGCGACGGCCTGCGCCTGCACCTGTACGGCTAGAAGATGGACGGCCAGAACCAGTTGAACGGCTGCCTTTATAACCGCCGCCTCCACTGCTGCGTCCGCCTTTGCCTTTATAGCCTCCGCCTCCGCGGGATGGCAATGGGCGTTCTTCAGAAATTGAAACCGGTACATCTTCCGGCTCTTTCGTCATTGTTTTAAGAGCTGCTGCAATCAAATCAACCGCATCAAACTTCTCAAGCATTTCTGCCGCGAATTCGCGGTAGTCGCCCAAGTTGTTTTTCTCAGTCATTTCTTGCAATTGTTCCATTGCAACGCGTTTTTGGCCCATTACAGCCTCATCAGCAGTTGGCGGAATCAAAGCTTCCATTTTTTTCTTCGTTGTACGTTCAACGATGCCCAAGTAGCCCATTTCACGTGGAGTTACGAACGTGACTGCGACTCCTTTTTTACCTGCACGGCCAGTACGGCCGATACGGTGGACATAGCTTTCAGGATCTTGTGGAATATCGAAGTTGTATACGTGAGATACGCCTGAGATATCAAGTCCGCGAGCTGCTACGTCAGTTGCAACCAAGATGTCGACTTTGCCTGCTTTGAATTGCTTCAATACAGACATACGTTTCGCTTGGCTAAGGTCGCCGTGAATTCCTTCAGCTACATAGCCGCGGATATTCAAAGCTTTTGCCAATTCGTCCACCCGGCGCTTTGTGCGACCAAAAATGATTGCAAGTTCCGGCTGTTGAACGTTGATCAAACGTGAAAGGATGTCGAATTTTTCGCGTTCTACCGATTTAACGAAGAACTGCTCGATGTTTTCAACAGTCATTTCTTTTGATTTGATTTTAACGATTTCAGGCGTCTTCATGAATTTCTCTGCAATGCGGCGGATCGCATCCGGCATAGTTGCTGAGAACAATAGTGTCTGGCGCTCTTCTGGCACGCTTGACATGATTGTCTGGATATCTTCGATGAAGCCCATGTTCAACATTTCGTCTGCTTCATCAAGGATCAATGTGTTTACATTGTCCAATTTCAGCGTACGGCGGTTGATATGGTCAAGCAAACGTCCTGGTGTACCAACGATGATTTGCGGGCGGTTTTTAAGTGCACGGATCTGGCGGCTGATTTCTTGGCCACCGTACACTGAAAGGATGCGCACATTTTTATCTTGGCCCAGTCTGTAAAGCTCTTCTGAAACCTGAATTGCTAATTCGCGAGTTGGCGCAATTACCAAACCTTGGACATTGCCGTCTTTAGTGTCGATTTTTTCGATCAACGGAATACCGAATGCAGTTGTTTTACCAGTACCTGTTTGTGCTTGGCCGATAATGTCCTTGCCTTCCATACCCAGACGGATTGTACCTTCCTGGATTGGTGTTGCTTCTTCAAACCCCATGCGTCGTACGGACTTTAAAGTTGTTTCGCTAATATTTAACTCTGAAAATTTTACCAAATGTTTTCAATCTCCTTTTGTCTTCATCTTATTTACAAATGGTGTACATTTTAGATGAAATCGTGACAAAGTCGAGCCTTTATGAGGAAGTTTCACGTCGAAAATCATGCTCTGTAGTTTTAAGTCAGAGGGGATGTGTGAACAGAAAAAGCTCGGGCGTTGCCGAGCGGTCTGATCGGCGGGTTTTTTCATGCCCGGTAAGTAGAACAAACCGTTTTGCTCAAAAAAATACCCTTCACAGGGAAGAGTTCTCAAAAATGTATCCATTGCTTTCATTAGAATAACATGATTATTGGGCACTTGCAATCAATACGCAAAGGTTCCAATAATCAGTTTACTCTAAGCCTTTTTTCATAAACGCCAATGCCCGCCCGAACCAATCTTCACAGTCGTCGCTGTAGCAGATCAAATGCCGGCCGGTCGCCGAGTGGATGACCAGCTTTTCTTCAGAGGCTATGTTGTCATAGATGAATTCGGACGCTGTAGCCGGAACAATCCCGTCTTTCAGCCCCTGCACAATGCAAACCGGGACATGGATGCTCTGGTAAAACGGGCTGACCAGCTTCACCACTTTCAGGAATTCGAATGTCGAGAGCATCGGCGTGTGGAGCAGTTTGTATTGGTAATGGCGGAACATCTCGTTCTCTGCCAATTTCCGTTTGGCCGCATCCGCCGCCATGCCTTTCATCTCTTCCAGGATCTGCCCGACGCTGATGTACTTGGCAGCTGCGCTCAGCAGGACCAGTTTCTCGACCTTATAGCGCATCGCCAGGTACAAAGCGATCAGCCCGCCCATGGAAAAGCCCACAATGATGATGCGGTCCGTTTCTCTTTTCAGCTCGCGAAGGGCCAGTTCCGCCTCCATCAGCCAGTGGTCCGCAGTCATCCTCTTCAATGCCAGGGTTTCTCCGTGCCCGGGAAGCGTCGGCACTTTCACTGTCCAGTCCGTCTCTTGCATGATGTAATCGGCAAAGGGCTGCACCTCATAAGGGCCGCCAGTGAAACCGTGAATACAAAGAACACCGGTCTTCATGGGGCTCCCCTCCTACTTCTCTTGTGCCGTGAACGGTTCGATGACTTTTTCAAGCGCCATGCCGCGGGATCCCTTGACCAGGATGACCGAATCCTCCGAGATGTGCCCTTTCAGAAACTCAATGATCGGCGTGTAATCATCTTCACTCCAGACCAATTGGCCTCCAAATGAGCCGTCCAATTTGTCGTACAGCCATTTCATCCGCGGGCCGTACAAGCAGACGCCGGCAATTTCAGGGCTGATCGATTTCGCAACGGCTTCATGGTATTGCCGTTCGTCGTCGCCCAGTTCGAGCATATCGCCGAGCACCAGCCATTTGTCTTCCTTCATCGTCGTCTCACGGATGAAATTCAGTGCCGCTTTCATCGAAGACGGCGCAGCGTTGTACGCGTCGTTGATAAACGTTGCGCCGTTGTCCGCCTGGATGATCTGCATGCGCATATCCGTCAGCGCTGCGTCCTTCAGGGACAGCCGGATTTCTTCTTCCGTCAGCCCCGCTTCCAGAGCAACCAGAATGGCAGCCAGTGTATTTTTGACCTGGTGCTCCCCAAGGACCGGAATGGTGAACGCCGCGTCGATGATGCCGCTGACCAGGAAGCTGCTGCCGGTTTCAGTCGCCTTGATATCTCTTACCGCGAGTTCATTGTTTTCATCGAAACCGAAAGATACCGCTTGCGGGAAATCTTCCACAAAAGGCTGCAAGAGCGGCTCATCTCCATCGTAGAACAATTTGCCATGACTCTCGAGTCCCGCTGTAATTTCGAACTTCGCTTTCGCGATGCCTTCTCGTGAACCCAGATCCTGCAAATGGGCTTCCCCGATGTTGGTGATGATCGCATAATCCGGACGGGCGAGTTCTGACAGGAATTCGATTTCGCCGAAACCGCTCATGCCCATTTCCAGCACCGCAAACTTCGTGTCTTCATCAAGCGACAAGATTGTCAGCGGCAGGCCGAGTTCATTGTTCAGATTGCCTTGCGTTTTCTGCACTTTGAAATACGGCTTTAAAACGCTTGCGACCAAATCCTTGGTCGAGGTCTTGCCGTTCGAGCCCGTGATGCCGATGACGATCGTCGAAAGTTCGTCCCGATAGGCGCGCGCCATTTCCTGAAGCGCCGTTTTGCAGTCGTCGACGAACAGAAGCGGAAGATCTTTCGGCGGATTCGGTTCATCGCGCTGCCAAAGGCTTGCCGCCGCCCCTGCTTCGAATGCCTGATGGACATATTTATGGCCATTGGCATTTTCGCCGCGGAACGGCACAAAAAGATCGCCCGGCTTGATCGTCCGCGTATTGATGGACACGCCTGTCACTTCAATGCCTTTGAAATTCGTTTTTATGCCCAGCCATTTGGCTACTTGCTCAATCTTCTTTTTCATACAACGTCTCCACTCAGTCTATTTTTACTTGCAGCATCTGTTTTTCTTCAAAGCGTTCAAGCGCCAAGCCGATCAGGCGCTCGATCAATTCCGGATACGGAACCCCTGTGTTTTCCCATAGCAGGGGGAACATGCTGTACGGCGTGAATCCCGGAAGCGTGTTGACTTCGTTGATCAGGATGTCATTCTCTGCCGTGACAAAGAAATCAGCCCGGACAAGCCCGGAGCAATCCAGTATTTTGAATGCCTTTATCGCTGACTCGACCAGCTCTGCGTAGACCGCTTCATCCAGTTCTGCGGGGATGATCATGGCCGTGTTGCCGTCTTTGTATTTCGCTTCATAATCATAGAACGCTTTCAGCGGTTTGATTTCGCCGGCAACGGAACATTGCGGCTGGTCATTGCCGAGGACGCCGACTTCGATTTCCCGTGCCACGACGCCTTGTTCGACGACAATCTTGCGGTCGAATTTCAAAGCCTCTTCCACCGCCGCCGCCAATTCTTCTTTGTTGTCGGCTTTGCTGATGCCGACGCTTGATCCAAGGTTCGCCGGCTTAACAAATACTGGCCATTGCAGTTCTGCTGCAACTTTATCGATCAGCCCGTCGCGGTCCTGCTGCCATTCGCTGCGGATAAAGTAGACGTAAGGCGTCTGCTTCAGTCCAGCAATCTCGAACAATTGCTTCATGACGACTTTGTCCATGCCTGCAGATGAAGCCAGCACCCCGTTCCCGACATACGGCAAGTTCATGACTTCAAGCAGGCCCTGTACCGTGCCGTCTTCGCCGTTCGGTCCATGCAGCAACGGAACGATCACTTCCAGGCTCCCCTCTGCTTGGGAGGGAAGGAAGCCGGAGATGTCATTCGGATTCGCAGTCCCTTCGTCCAATTGCAGCTGTTCGATTGACTGGGCAGGCCCTTCGAGCATGCGCCCTTTTTTCCATTCGCCTTCTTGCGTTATATAAATAGGATAAACTTCGTATTTTTCGAAATTGAGCGCCTGTGTTACCGCGCGGGCAGTGGAAAGCGATACTTCATGCTCCGCCGACTTGCCGCCATATAATAAACCGATCTTCTTTTTCATCCCTAAAACCTCCGCTATAGTCCAGCTCAAGAGCACCGTGGCGCTTTCACTTTTGGATTTCTTTTTGCATATTGCTTAGTTTATCATGAACAGCGAAAGACGAAAAATTTTTTCAGGCAAGCTGCAAAAAAATCTGCCCGCCTCCGATTCCATCCAAGCCCATAAAAAAATGATGCTTGTTTCCAAGCATCACTTCCATTCCTTCAATTTGCGGTCGAAGATGATTTTGCGGTCAACGTCCTGCTTCAGATAATCCCGGATATCCGACCAGAATTCATCAAGGAAGGAGATTTCCTCCACCGAGCGGATATGCAGCTCAATGGTGTTTTTCGTCTTCTCCGGATCTGCAAGGGAGATGAGCGCCCCTTCCCGGTAGTCGTTCTTCAATGAATCCAAAATGTCTTTCGGCAATTCCGGAATCAGGTCTTTTGTTTTGCGGCGCCAAAAGTTTTGGCCGTTAGCTTCTCTCCGGATCACTTGCGTGAAGTAATTCCCGACAAGTTCGTTCAACCGCTCCAAATAGCGGAAATAGATTTTTGTCGTCTGCTCTTCTTCGCTCGACAAGTAGACGAATTCATTTTGCAGCGTCGCATAAAAAGGCGGCCGTACCGCTTCTTTTTTATGGCCGACGTACAAAAGCTCCGCTTGCTCTTGCGGAGACAATGAATTCAGCTGCCGCTCGTTCTTGAAATCGATCCAGCAGAACTCGCTTTTTTTATTGCCCATCGCTTTTCGGAACTGGGAGAACTCTTCTTGGGCAACAAATTCCAGATGCGTATGCATGTTAAAGGACGCATCATCATAAGAATGCTTTAATAATAATAAATTTTTCGGCATTTTCACAGCATCCATGAATTGGGCAAACGTAAGTCCGCTGAAGAGGGCGAACTGATCGGCTTCGTTCAGGTATATGTAAAGATGCTGTATATAATAATCCGCGTTCAACGGTTTTTTAACCATATCCCCCACTCCATTTCCTTTTACATTATACGACCAAACCAATGAAATATGAAACATACTAGCTCTATTGGCGTCATTACTTTTGGTATAGGCATATTTTCTAGGAATGCGCTATAATGTTAACCGACTCTCAATCTTAAAAAAGTACAGGTGAAACAAATGCAAAATAACAAGAGCTTTGCCGATCGCATCGATTGGTCGCTCGCTTTCATACTCTTCCTCTTCTTCATCGTCAGTCTGATCGCCATTTCGTCGGCCCAGACTTCCGGACAATATTTAACGAATTTCGTGCCCCGGCAAGGGCTTTTCTACGTCATTTCCATCTGCATGATTACCGTGCTCATGTATTTCGATCCGGACCAGTATAAGAAAATGGCCTATTATTTATACGGCTTGGGAATTTTCATCTTGATCGTCCTGATGATTTCTCCGGACGGCCCCGGCCAGATTGCAGAACCCGTCAACGGCGCGAAAGCTTGGTTCCATACGCCGTTTGTCAACATCCAGCCCGCGGAGTTCATGAAAACCTTCTATATATTGGCGCTGGCCAAGATGATTTCGGGCCATCACGAAAAAAATCCCTTGAAGACCGTAAAAACCGATTTTGTCCTGCTTGGCAAAATCCTTCTTACGTTGAGCATCCCGCTCGGCTTTATCCTGCTGCAGCCCGATTTGGGAACCGCACTCGTGTTTATCGCGATCACGCTGGCGCTGACAGTTGTGTCAGGCATCTCCTGGAAAATCATCGCCCCGAGTTTCGGCGGGGTGGCCGTTCTCGGCGCTACGCTTCTTTGGATGGCGGTCAATATGCAGCAATTCCTGTCCGATAATTTTGGGTTGAAGCCGTATATGTTCGAACGGATCTATACGTGGCTGGACCCCTATAGCTATGCGGATTCAGGCGGCTATAACCTCATTGCCGCGATGAACGCTATCGGGTCAGGAGAAGTTTTCGGGAAAGGCTACCAAGGACGGCAAGTCTATGTGCCGGAAAACCATACCGACTTCATCTTCACCGTCATTTCGGAAGATTTCGGCTTTATCGGGGCCAGTACAGTCATCATCCTGTTTTTTATGCTCATTTACCATCTGACGAAAATCACGCTCGAGCTGAAAGATACATTCAGCACCTATGTATGCGCCGGTATCATTGCGATGATTACGTTCCATGTCTTCCAGAACATCGGCATGACCATCCAACTGCTGCCGATCACCGGGATCCCGCTGCCGTTCATCAGCTATGGAGGCAGTTCACTGATCGGGAACATGCTCGCTCTCGGCATCGTGTTCAGCATGAAGTTCCACCACAAGACTTATATGTTCGGCAACGATAAAGAAGTTGACTAAAAAACTCCGACGCCCGGCGTCGGAGTTTTTTATGTAAGCTCATTGAATTTGCGGGGTTTGCGGCAAAGCCAAAGCTTTCAGTAATTCCACTCGTGATTTTGTGATTTTTGCTTGGATTCCCAGTTTCGATAAATTTGAAACGATTTTGCGAACTTCTACGTCTTTCGCCATCCATATCACCTCTTTATATTCTGCATACTGTATAAACGTTTCCGGCCAGCCGTTAGTTTCATATGTAACTACGAAATATTTGACTTTTCTGTGTCTACGTATATAATACCATTTTTTCAGGAGTTTAAACTTTTCATTTTGATGACAATGTGAAGAAAGTGTTAATTCTTTTATTCAATCCAATACGGGTGATATGATGAAAATGGAAATAGCAAAGGCTGTTTCTCCAAAATTCTATCCGAGGAGGAAGATAAAATGGCAGAACAAGTGACTTTACCGGTTAGCGGCATGTCGTGCCAGCATTGTGTAGGAAAAGTGCAAAAGAGCGTTTCTGCATTGCCAGGCGTGGATAAAGTGGATGTTTCGCTTGAAAATGCTTCTGTAGAAGTGGCATATGACAAGTCCAGCGTTTCCGTCAGCCAGATTGCTGAAGCGATCGAAGACCAAGGCTACGAAGTAGGAGCAGCAAAATAATAAAAGCAACACCTTATAAAGAAGGAGCTGTCCAAAAAGGGCTGCTGTCCATTGCGGCGGACGCTTTCCGCGGGCTTGCGCCGAACTAACTCGGACTCGCTCCGAGTTAGTTCGGCACTTCGCTGTCCCGCTGGAAAAACCGATGCTCCTGCATCGCTTCGCTGCTTCGTCGCAAACAAGTTGGCCGAAGGTACTTCGTCCAACTTGTTCGCCGCCTCCATTCCCAACAGCCATTATAGGATAAAGAAAAAGTCAGAGGAGAAAAGCATTGCTTTTTCTCCTCTGACTTTTCGTTTTGGGCTTTTTGGACAGCCACTTTTCATATGCTTGCGTCCGCCCACCTAAAAAAAACCGGCGGCAGTACAAAAGCCATTTCTGCCATTCGTAAAAAGGCGCTTCCCGTTTCCTTCGTTGTTGTTCCTTGCAAATAAAGGTAAAATGAAAGCACAGCCTTATGAGAAAGCAGGAATACTACTTATGAAGAAAACCATTCTATTGTTGATGTCCGTCCAATTTTTCGTCTATCTCGGGTTCGGCATTATTATACCGGTCCTGCCGGAAGTCATTGTCGATCAGGGCTATGCGGAAATCCATGTAGGCGGATTGATCACGATCTATGCGCTCGCTTCCTTTTTCACCGCCCCGCTTTGGGGGAAGCTGTCGGACAATACCGGAAGAAAACGGCTGATTTTGGTCGGCCTTGCCGGGTTCAGCCTCAGCTTCTTCCTGTTTTCCCTGTTCCTCGATAACCTCGTGCTCCTATATGCTTCACGCATCATCGGCGGCTTATTCTCCGGTGCGCTATACACAGCGGTGACCGGCTATGTCGCGGATATCACGACCGACGAAGAACGCAATAAATACATGGGGCTGCTCGGCATGTCCATCGGCCTCGGGTTCATTTTCGGGCCGGCCATCGGCGGCTTGCTCGGTTCCGTTTCGCTTTCCCTGCCGTTCACAGCATCGGCAGTCCTCATTTTACTGTTGATGGTCTATGCCGCTGCGGTTTTAAAAGAACCGGCGCGACAAGGCGAAGCCGTCAAGCGCAAACTGCTCCCTAAGGGCGGTGCAATGCTGTGGAACTATCGGATCCGGTATTTGTTCCTGATGTCGTTCATGGTGACCTTCCTGCTTGCCGGCCTGGAATCAACGTTCCAATTGTTCCAGATCGACCAGATCGAAATCACGCCGCTCCAGCTCGGCTATTTGTTCATCGCAAGCGGGCTCGTGGATGCAGCCATCCAAGGCGGTGTTGTCCGCCGCATCAAGGACGGCGCTGAAACAAAGTGGATCATGGGCGCACAGGTGGTGACGGCGGCTGGTCTCTTCATGCTTCCGTTCACGTCGAGCTTAGTGTTCGCCGGAGTCGCCCTCAGTATTTTCACCGCCGGCAATGCTTTGTCGCGGACGGCGCTCGTGTCGCTCACGTCCAAGGAATCGGGCGGCAAATACGGAACAGCAGCCGGCATGACCTATTCGATGGACAACATCGGACGCATCATCGGACCGCTGTTCTTCACCTGGCTGTTGACGATGCAGTCCGGCTCGGTCTATTTTTTGTCCGGCGCGTTGGCTTTTTTGAGCATCGGGCTGATCGTTCTTTATAAATCATCCGCTAAAACGCTGCGGACCACAGAAAAAGCAAGCGCCTCCGTGTGAGGCGCTTGCTTGGGCTTGTAGACAAAAGGATATTTATTTTTCTTAATGAATGATCATACATTTAGAAGAGTCCCTACCCGATCTTCCACTTCAGGCGGACGCGTTCCGCGGGCTTGCGCCGAACTAACTCGGACCGACGTCCGAGTGGATTTCGGCACTTCGCTATCCCGCAGGAAAGCCAATGGCCGAAGGCAGTTCGGCCATTGGCTTTGCGACGAAGTGCGAAGCACTGCAGGAGCACAATGTTTGCCCTTGCCGCCTTCCGTTTCGGATACTAAAGTCAACGGCTTGTACCCAGCATACAAAACAGAAACAGAATCAGTATCCTAACCTTATCTTTTGATACAGGTGACGCTTCCGACCGTGCTGGCCGCGAGACTCCTGTGGGACCAGCTCGAGCTGAAGGCCCCGCAGGAAAGACTTGGCCTGCCAAGTCTTTGCGACGAAGCTAGCGCAGCGATGCAGGAGCATGGTTTTTCAGTGACGAGGAGACTGAAGCCGAGCCCACGGAAAGCGAAGTGGCCAGCACGGTCGGGCTTATACATCTCTATTCATTCAAGTTAGACTTTGTCTACAGGCTGAAAGCAAGCGCCTCCGTGTGAGGCGCTTGCTTTTTGTTGTTCATCTTAGGCTTTCAGAGCTGTGAGTTTCATTTTAATAAGGCGTTCCGCCGTTTACGTGGATGACTTGGCCGGTGACGTAGGATGCATCGTCCGAGGCCAGGTAGACATACGCCGGAGCCAGTTCGTCGGGCTGTCCGGGACGGCCGAGCGGCGTGCTTTCACCAAACCCTTCCACTTTCTCCGCTGCAAACGAAGCCGGAATCAGCGGTGTCCAAATCGGGCCTGGCGCCACTGCGTTGACCCGGATGCCTTGTTCGGCCAAAGAGCCGGACATTGCACGCGTGAACGACAAGATGGCCCCTTTGGTCGCCGAATAGTCGATCAAGGTCGGCATGCCTTGGAACGCGGTGATCGACGTCGTATTGACGATCGCGCTTCCCGGTTTCAAATGATCGAGCGCCGCTTTTGACAGATGGAACATGCCAAAGACGTTCGTGCGAAACGTCCGCTCCAATTGCTCGGCGGTGATGTCCTTGAGCGATTGCTGGATATGCTGTTCAGCTGCGTTGTTCACCAGGATGTCCAACTTGCCGAATTCATCAATCACTTTTTGGACCGCTTCCTGGCAAAATGCTTCGTCGCCGATATCGCCGGCAATCGTCAGGCAGCGCCGCCCTTCCTGTTCGATGAACCCTTTGGTCTCGCCGGCATCTTCATGTTCATCGAGGTACATGATGGCTACATCCGCGCCTTCTTTCGCGAACGCCACGGCGACTGCACGGCCGATCCCGCTGTCACCCCCGGTGATCAACGCAGTCTTGCCGGAAAGCCGCTGTGCTTTGCCTGCCAGATTCTGCTTGAAGTCCGGGCGCGGCTCCATTTTGCTTTCATAGCCGGGCTGGCGTTCCTGTTCCTGGGCCGGCACATGGGAAATCTTATCTTTCTCCATCATCTTTCACCCTTTCCGTATTTTTCATGTCTCTGGCATTTTTCCCTTTGCCCGGCGACTTAAACCTGCCCTTTCGCTACGCATCCGAGCGAAGAGCTGTACGGAACCTGTTGTCCCCCCATAGCCAAGGCGGCTGTGGGGGTGCAGGTGTTGTCAGGCAGGGGAATTTATTTCCTTTACCGGCTTTACTGTTTTTGAAGAACCGGTTTCTCAGGCATATCTCCTCCAAGTTCAGGGTATGCTTCTTTCAGGACCGATGGACGGATCATATAGGCGATCAACAGGAACAGGCACAGACTGCTTCCCCATATAACGTATTGTGCAGGCAACAGGTCATACAAGAGCCCGAACAGGAGATAGCCCAGCGGCATCATCGCCATGGCCATCGATTCGAGGATGCCGAAGACGCGGCCGCGGTATTCTTCGTCTATATCTTTTTGCATCAGCACGCCGATCGGCGTATTGACAAAGACGTTCGAAATGCCGAATCCGAGCATCAGCGCGAGCAGTACGGCAACATTGGCCCAATAGGACAATTCCATGACCAGCGGCAAGCCCATGCCGGCGAGGATCGCGGACATGACCAGGACACCGCGCTTTGAAGACAACAGCGGGTATTTCAATTCTTTTCTGATGGAGAAATAAATAGAGGCCAGAAGCATGCCGACGGCAATCATCGCTTCGATAAAACCGAAATGGGTCGCTTCGATTTTCAGCCGCTGTACGGCGACGAACGGCAAGCCGATCATCAATGCCGAGAAAAAGAAGTTGAGCCCGATGGCAGCGGTGACAATCGTCATGATCACCCGGTTCGCCTTCAAGTAGACAAAACCTTCTTTCATGCCTGCGAGCACCGAACCCTTCTCTTCTCCTGCCGTCTTGGCAGCCCGGTTTGTGAAAAGCTTGAAATTCATCGTGGATTCAAGCAGAACCGCGAGCAGGCCAGCGGCAATCTGAATCATCAGGAAGACGTTCATGGAGACGAAGCCGAACAGCATGCCACCGATTACAGGCCCTCCGATGGTCGCGATGGAAATGGCCGACTGGTTGAACCCCATTGCCTTTTGGATGCGGTCCGGGTCGATCAAATTGGCAATGGAAGAGGAGAATGTCACACTGGTGAACATTGTGCTCAATGATATCAGCACCGTGGCGGCGTAGATCGCAACAAGCGATAGCCCTTGGGACAAACTATAGGCCAACAGGCCGCTGACTGCCAGTACACCGGCAAGCTGCGAAACGATGATGGTCGCTTTTTTCGGGTATTTATCAGCCACATAGCCGGCGAATGGCGCCATCAAGCTGCGCGGCAGGATGCTGCAGATCAGATTGACCGCAAAGCTGGCGGCCGACCCTGTCAAAGCCAGTACATATAAACTGATGCCGAAGGTGTAGACGCTGCTGCCGAACGTGGAAATCAGTTTGCTGATGGTAAAAGTGTAGAGGTGATAAGTCGCTTGTTTGACAGTTGCCGAATGGGTCATGTTCATGCCCTCCATATTCGTTTAATTTAATTAAACAAAATATAGCACGATTTTTCTGGCGCCGCAAGCAAAAGTTGAATATAATTAAACTAATTCAAAAAGAAGGTGATGGAATGGAAACGCTTGGAGAACGCATCCGCAAATTGCGGAAAGAAAAAGGGCTGACCTTGCAGGCGCTCGCCGGCAGCGAGATGACCAAAGGCATGCTCAGCTTGATCGAAAACAATAAAGCGAATCCTTCTATGGAAAGCTTGTCCTATATCGCACAGCAGCTGGAAGTCGACCGCAACGAGCTGCTTGAAGAAGTGCCGACTACAGAACTCCGCGGCCTGCTGCAGGAAGTGGAGAAACTATATAAAGAAGAACTTCGGGAATTGAATGATTTTAAGCCGATCATTGAAAAGATCGCCCCCTATGCCGATAAGCTGCCGTACCGCTATGAATCTGCCCGGCTCCTTGAGATCTACAGCCGCTGCCAATATCATGCGAAAATGCCCAACTGGCAAAAAGCGCTCGAAAAATCGGAAGAAATGTATGAGGGACTCCACCTCGTGAACAATAGCGCAGATGTCCACATGTTCCGCGCCATGATGAAATTCAATGAACACCATTACGCAGAATCGCTGGAAATGCTGCAAGGATCCCGCCGCTCATTTGAAAACCGCAACGCTGTGCTGGATTCATTGAAAAAGCTGGATTTTGATTTTCTTGAAGCGATTTTGTATTTTGCCCTCGGCAAGGACGAAGAAGCAGTGAGCTTGATGGACGAAGCCATCGAGTACAGCAAGGAACACCAGATTTTTTACCGCATCAATGACCTCTACCGGGTGATGGGGTTCCACGCGATTTTGACTGGCAACCGTGAAAAAAAGGAGTATTACGTCCATAAACTCCGGCTGTTCGCCGATTTTTCGGATGACGACAAGATCGAAAGCACACTCGATCTGCTCGAAGCCCACGATTTGAATTCGTATGTCCACGACTACGTGAAAGCGGAAATCTTGATTGACCGCAATCTTGAAAAATATGAAGAAGACGACCACCATCAGTTCTATCTTGAAAAAGGAAAATCGCTTTACGGCCAAGGAAAGCTCGACGAAGCGCTCACTTGGCTGAAGCGCCACCGGACATCGGATTTTCTCCATCATCCGTATGATTTATCGATGAATTATGAGAAAGACACCTATATGGCACTGATTTACGAGGCGCAAAGCAAACATAGCTTGGCTAAAAAGCATGCAAAGATCGCAAAAGAACTGATCGAACCGATGCCCGATCTGCCTTACAAGCAATTCATCCTGGACGTCTACCGGAAAATCAACGGATGACATGTGCCGCTTTATCTATAAGAGATAGAAAAATCCCGCCGGACTCCGGCGGGATTTTTCTTTTATTCCATTGTTTTAAAAACTTCTTCGATAGGATAAAGGCTCAAATCGATTGCGAGTTCTTCGCCGAGTGCCAGTTTCGCAAGTTCGCGGCCTAGATATGGTCCGGCAGTCAATCCGGATGCTCCCAGTCCATTCGCTGTAAACAAGCGTGGATGCCCCGGCACCGCCCCGATGAACGGCAGTGCACTGGTAGTAGCCGGACGGAATCCCGTGACTGCGCCCGCCAATTCGCAAGCGGCGATGCCAGGTGCTGCATCAATCGTCTTGTCGAGAATATGATGGATGCCGCCTGCCGTAAGTTTCGTATCGAAGCCTGCATCGTTTTCATGCGTTGCGCCGGCGACAATCCGCCCGTCTTCGAACGGGACGATATATAGGCCGTACGGTACCATTGCGACCGGCCATTGCCCGGTCGCTTTTTCGTCGTTCTGCAAATGGAGGATCTGCGCTTTTTGAGGTACCACATCAAGCAGCAGGCCGAGCGGCTTGAACAAGTCTGCAGCCCACGCGCCTCCTGCAGAGACGATGCTATCTGCAAAATAGTCGCCGCTGCCTGTCCGCACGCCTGCCACTTGCCCCTCTTCGACAATCAGCGCGGCATCCCCGTGCACTTGTGCGGCGCCGAGGCTGACAGCCGCATGGATGAGCGCATCACGGACTGCCCGGCCATCGACACGCGCCGCCCCTTCTACATAAAGGGAACCGTAGTGTTCGGAAGCGAACGGGAAGCGCTTCTTTGTTTCTTCCGGAGAAAGCCGGCGCACTTCCCCCATTTCAGGCGCGCCCAAGCGCCGCTCGCGAGCTTTCTCCTCCATTTTATCAAGCTTGCTGTCCTCGTGGATGCTGACGATGCCGACTTGTTTATAGCCCGTGTCGCGTTCCCCGAGCGCTTCCAGCTCATGGATCAATTCCGGATAATAGGCCGCGCCGCCTTTTGCCAGTCCATACCACGCCTGGTTTCTCCGCTGGGAAATCCAGGGACAGACGATGCCGGCAGCCGCGCCGGTCGCTTGGCCTGCATCCCCCCGGTCGATCAGCGTAACCGCAGCTCCGGCTTTTGCTGCGTGGTAGGCTGCTGAAGCCCCTAAAATTCCTGATCCGATGATGATGACTGATTGCATATGAACACCTGTCCCTTTTCTGTCTTATCTCTTCATTTTACTGGAGAACAGAATGAGACTCAAACGAATGAAAGGAATTTCCGCCTTTCCTGATTCGATTTGAGGAATTGGGGTAAAACAACCTATAGAGTGAATCGAGAAATGCGGAGGAGGAAAATGATATGGAAAGAAGTACATCAACCGATAAAGTGCTGCCGGTAACTTCATTCAAGAGCGGATCCGGCATTGAAGTGGTGTCTGGTGTTTATTGCTACACGGTCCAGGTGGCCAATGTATTTTTCATCGGCAATCCCGCCGTCAGCAACGAATGGGTGCTCGTCGACACCGGAATGCCCGGCATGGCGCACCGTGTGCTTGAAGAAGCGGAAAACCATTTCGGCCCGGACCATAAATTGAAAGCGATCGTCCTGACACACGGCCATTTCGACCATGTCGGCGGCGTAATCGACATCCTGGAAAAATTCAAGGTCCCCGTCTATGCCCATCCGCTTGAATTCTCATATTTAAAAGGGGCGACCGATTACCCGGAACCGGATACTACGGTCGAAGGCGGCATCGTCGCAAAGATGTCCTGGGAATTCCCGAACAAAGCAATCGACATCTCAAGCCACTTGCGGGAACTGCCGGCGGACGGCACCGTCCCTCCTCTTCCGGGCTGGCGTTGGGTCCATACGCCAGGCCATACCGAAGGGCACGTTTCCCTATTCCGCGAAGAGGGCCGGGTGCTCCTTGCCGGAGATGCTTTTATTACAGTCAAGCAGGATTCGCTGTATAAGGTCCTTGTCCAGAAAAAAGAAATCCATGGCCCTCCTGTCTACTTGACGACCGATTGGCGTGCGGCATGGGAATCAGTCGTGAAATTGGCGGACCTGCGCCCCTCTGTCGCAGCGACCGGCCACGGTAAGCCGATGCGAGGTGCCCAATTGGCAAAAGGGCTGGTGGACCTTGCGGAGAACTTTCAGGAACGGGCGGTCCCGAAATACGGGAAATTCGTCGAACACCAGGCAAATTAGTTTTCACTTCCCCTGATTTTTTCAGGGGGGTTTTTTTGTGAAAAAACAGCCTTAAAAATCTTTTTGTAAAAAAGATGGGAGAAAGTGTTTAGAGATTTCTGAAATCGGGTATAAGAATAACCCGGTCTAAATATTTTTGCTAGACCGGATATTTACGGAATGGAGATGAGCACAATGACGAAAAAAGCGCTTTTTGTTTCCGACCACGGCGACCCGCTTGCTAAACTCGGCGGAAAACAAGCCGGCGGACAAAACAATTACGTAAAACAATTAGCCCTCGCCCTCGAAAAAGAAGGTTGGCAAATAGATGTAGTGACCCATTGGTGCGACGCTTCAGCTCCGAAGATTGAACAATTTGGAACTGCTTGCCGGGTGATCCGCATCGAGGCCGGCTATAAAGGCTTCGTATCAAAAGATGAAATGTATACCATGCTTCCCGCTTTTTATAAAGAAATGACAGAAGAACTCGAACTTGAAACATACGACATGGTCCATACCCATTACTGGCTGTCAGGACTGCTCGGAAAACGTTTGAAAGAAGAGTTCAACTTGCCGTTCGTCCACACGTCCCATTCTTTGGGTTGGGCAAAAGCGAAAGCGACCGGCATCAAAGATGCGCGCCGTATGAAGGCGGAAAAAGCCATCTTGAAAGCAGCAGACCGCATCATTGCCACTACCAATAACGAGAAGCAGCTCATCCTGGAAAATGTCGATTCACCTTCTCCTATCAAAGTGATCCCCATCGGGGTTGACCAAGCATTTAAAGTGCGTGGAATCCGTACACATCTCAGAAAGAAGTTCGGTTACGAGACACCCCTCTTTGTCTTTGCCGGAAGACTGGAAGAAACGAAAGGCATCTACACCTTGCTTGAAGCTTTCCGTTTGCTTGTCACGAAAAACGATAACATCTCTCGTCCGCAGTTATTGATTGCCGGCGGCGAAGAAGACGCCATCGATCCGGAAACAAAATTGCCGACGGATCCAAAAATGCGTGAAATTCTGGCAGGCATCGAAGACCGGGTTGAATTTCTTGGACCGCAGTCACAGGAAGAACTGGCGATGCTGTTCAATGTCGCAACAGCCACCATTGTGCCGAGCTATTACGAATCATTCGGAATGGTTGCCGCAGAAGCACAGGCATGCGGAAGCCCCGTCATCGCCTCAGACGTGGGAGGCTTAAAGAACGTCGTGCAGGACGGCATTACCGGCCTTCTTGTAGAGACGAAAAATGAAATCGACTTGGCAATCGCCATGGAAGTGCTTTCCATCAACACTCTTCTTGTCGAGCGCCTTAGCCGCCAGGCAGTACGCATTGCACGCAAGGACTTTGACTGGGAAGCGATATCAGCACGCATCGACAAAATGTATGAGGTGATCATCAGTGCACGGAGCAAAGCATATACTAGCAACAGACCTGGACGGGACGCTAGTTGGTGACCCTGAGGGCCTGCAGCAGCTATTAAATTTTTACGAAGAACAGGCTTACGACGTCTCCTTGGTCTATATCACGGGACGCTATTACGATTCGGTTATTGGGTTGATTGAACAGGAACACTTGCCGATGCCGGATGTATTGGTCACGGATGTCGGCACCAGCATCTATGCCGGACAGCCTTTCCAGAAAGATCCGGAATGGGCAGCCCGCATGCGTGAAGGCTGGCAGCCGGAGCGCATCGAATCGATTGCCGCTTCAATTGAAGGGCTCACGAAACAACCCTTGCCGCTCGAAAACCGCTGCTCGTATTTCGCAGACGACGCAGGGCCGGTAGAAGAATTAAAGCTTCAGCTGGAAGAAGCAGGAATTTCGCACAAGCTGGTATTCAGCGGCGGACGGGACGTGGATGTCCTGCCCCATCGGAGCGGCAAAGGCAAAGCGCTCGAATACCTTTTAGAAAAATACCAGATTGAAGACGCAAAGCTTTTGGTCGCTGGCGATTCCGGAAACGATTTGGAAATGCTGTCGCTCGGCTTCCCTTCGGTCATTGTAGGAAATGCCCAGCCAGAGCTTCTCGAAAGCCCGGAACATCCGATGATCTACCGCGCCACCAGACATTGCGCAGGCGGCATCCATGAAGCTTGGACCTATTTCCATAGCGAGTAACCTTCCACGGCCCAAAAGCCTTTGGAAGGTTATTTTAATGGCGGGATTCGGCCGCGCCTTGAGTAATCATTTGTTTTTTTATTTAATTGGTTTATATTTAGTAGAAAGGCAGTTTCATGATATCCACAAAACCGGCCGTTGCCCTATACATAGCGGGCTTGATATTGCGCCATGAACAGGAGGAAATTGAGATGAGTAAAGTCGCGAATTTGCAAAAAGAGTCCATGGTCATGTTAAAAGAAACAAGCCGGACTTTTTTCATCCCAATCAATTTTTTAGAGCCCACTTTGAAAAAGACGGTCGCGTCTGCGTACTTGTGTATGAGAGCGATCGATGAAATCGAGGACCATCCCGAGCTGGAAGATGCCGCAAAACAGAAATTGCTGCTTGAAATCAGCCGCATGCTGCAGACCACATTCGACCGGACTGCCTATGAAGCACTCATCAAGCCGTATCTTCACCTGTTGCCGCCTGTGACGCAGCGCCTTGCTGATTGGATCAGCGTCTGCCCGGCGGAAATTGTCGGCAAAGTGAAAGAATCGACTTCGGAGATGGCCGGCGGCATGGCTAAATGGGTGGAAAAGAAGTTCACCATCGAAACAAGAGAAGACTTGGACGATTATACGTATTACGTGGCCGGACTTGTCGGTACGATGCTGTCTGATATTTGGAAGTGGTACGACAACACGGAGACGGACCCTGAACTTGCGATCGGCTTCGGCCGCGGGCTGCAAGCGGTCAACATGCTGCGCAATTTCGATGAAGATCTGGAACGCGGCGTCTCGTTTGTGCCGAAGGGCTGGAATCGGGATGATATGTTCCAATACGCGAACGAGCATCTTGCCCAGGCGGACCTGTATGTAAAGCCCATCCGGAACAAGCGGATTCTGATGTTCTGCAAAGTGCCGTTGGCGCTTGCCCATAGCACCCTGAAAGCTTTGAAATCCGGCAAAGAGAAGATGACCCGGAAAGAAGTGGAAGGCATCGTCGAACAGCTGAAAGAACAAGAACAAATCAATTAATTGGCTAAAACGCATTCATTTGGATACTGGATGCGTTTTTTATTTTCTCCAAAAGGGAAATGAAATAAGAATATGTACTTACTTATGCCGGAACTCTTTTTCATATTTTTCGTTCAAATAGTCTATACTAAATTGTATATGAATACATATCAAAACGGAGGATTCCCATGACCGTCTCAATTATCGGCATTTTGACTGCCGCAATTTTCCTGATCAATATTTTCCTTGCGGCTGCGCTTGTTTTCCTTGAACGGCGCGACGCAACTTCTACATGGGCCTGGATTTTGGTGCTGTTTTTCATTCCGATTTTCGGCTTCTTCATCTACCTTCTGCTTGGCCGGAGGCTGCGGAAAAAAACCCTCTTCAAATGGGAAGGCCGTTCCCGCGTCGGCATCGAATCGTTGATCTCCCATCAAATGGAGCTGCTCCATGAAGGGAAATTCGATTTCAGAAATCCGGATGTCAACAACTACAAGGACATGGTCTACCTCCATTTGCGGAACAACGGCGCTGTTTTGACACAGGACAATTCGGTCCGAATCTTCAACGACGGCCGCGACAAATTCAATGCGCTGATCGAGGATATGGAGAACGCCAAGGACCACATTCATATCCAATACTATATCTTCCGCCTTGACGAACTCGGCACCCGCATCATGGAAGTCCTGACCGCCAAAGCGAAGCAAGGGGTCAAGGTTCGGCTGATGTATGACGATATGGGATCGCGCAGCTTGAGCAAACGGCATTTCCGCGAATTTGTCAAAGCCGGCGGCGAAGTGGAGACATTCTTCCCTTCCGTCTGGCCGCTGATCAATCCGCGGCTGAATTACCGCAACCACCGGAAAATCGTTGTCATCGACGGCCGTGTCGGCTATATCGGCGGATTCAATGTCGGCGATGAGTATCTGGGGCTGCACCGCAGATTCGGCTATTGGCGGGATACGCATCTGCGCGTCGAAGGCAGTGCCCTCCACCCGCTCCAGACCCGCTTTATCCTGGACTGGAACCAGGCATCTGCGAGGCACGATATCGAATACGATGAATGCTACTTCCCGGCGATTCCGGAAAAAGGCAATACAACCATGCAAATCGTTTCAAGCGGCCCCGATGAAGAATGGGAGCAAATCAAGGACGGTTACCTGAAATTGATCAATATGGCAAAAGACTATATCTATATCCAAACGCCGTATTTCATACCCGATCCAAGCTTTTATGACGCCATCCGGATTGCCACGCTGTCGGGCATCGATGTGCGCATCATGATTCCGAACAAGCCGGACCATCCTTTCGTCTACTGGGCGACGTATTCCTATGCCGGCCAATTGCTGAAAGCCGGTGCCCGTGTATTCATCTACAACAACGGATTCCTGCACACCAAGATGATCGTCATTGACGACAAAGCTTCGACCGTTGGCACAGCCAATATCGACGTGAGAAGCTTCAAGCTGAATTTCGAAGTGAATGCCTTCATCTACGACTCAGCCGTTTCGCACGATCTGGCAAATCTTTTCTACCAGGATATGGAACTTTCCGACGAACTCACTTATGAACTTTATCTAGCACGGACACGCATGATCAAAACAAAAGAATCGATCGCCAGGCTGCTGGCTCCGATCCTGTAGCAATATTTAAAAAGGCGTTTCCGGAAATCCCGGAAACGCCTTTTCTATATGATTTTAAGTTTCAAGAGCGGCGATCATTGCACGCCCAAATATTGTTCGAGTGTCAGGCCCTTCGAGAAAATCTCAGCAGCCGCTGCCGTTCCGACATAGCGGAAATGCCACGATTCGTGCATATAGCCGGTCAGGCTTTCGGCGCCTTCCGGATAACGGAGGATAAAGCCGAATTTATGGGCGTTGGCTTTCAGCCACTTGCCCCCTGCAGTTGCCCCGAATGATGTCGAAGCCCAATGCTGCTCCTGCCCCGCTTCCCCGATATCAAATGCCAAGCCGGTCTGGTGCTCGGAAAAACCTGGGCGGGCGCTGTAGCGGTCAGCCGCTTGTTGGCCGTCTTTTGCGACATAGCCCTCATAAAGAACCTTTTGGCGGGCAAATTCACGATAGGTGCTGAACGCATGCAGGTCGATGCCATCCGCTTTCGCAGCTTTCTTCATCGATTCGAAAGCAGCACGCGCTTCCTTGCTTTCCCCCGGCGCATAATTTTGCGGCAGCGGATAATGCTTATTGGCCAACAGGATCCCTTTGATGAATGTCGGCTGCTGCGGCAAAGCGATATCCGGCGGATACTGGGTGGCATCAGCCGGCTTCTCCGGCACTGCCGGTTCCTCTTCTGTTGGAGGGGCCGGCTCGGCCGGTGTTTCCGGAGCTTCTTCCGCTGGTGGTGTTGCCGGTTCGGCCGGCGTTTCCGGTGTTTCTTCAACCGGCGGGGCCGGCTCGGGCGGTGTTTCTTCCGGCGGGCTTTCCGGAACCGGCGCTTCTTCTGCCGGCGCTTCCGGCTGTCCATCCGGCACTTCCGTATCGGCTGAATCCGCCGATCGGAATGCCGACAGGCTGCGCTCCACGTTCCAGTCGTTGACATACAGCCAGGAAGCTGCCGCTAATACCGCCAACGACAAAACGCCGATAAGGGTCCATTTTATATAAGGTTTCTTTTGGTTTTGGTGGAATGAATTACGGGATTTCATAGCTTGCCTTCCTTCTCTGGACTTCTTTCTCATTTTACCATTTGTTTCTGGGAAATTCCCCTTAAACAAGTGAACATTCGGTATACTTTATCATAGACATTATCGGAATACGGTGAAGTAGAGATCAGTAGTAAACGATATTCCGCAAAACAGCTGCGCTTGCCGCGGGCTCGCGTCTAAGCCTCCTCGGTCGCTTCGCTCCCTGCGGGGTCTCAGCCGTCTCGCTTTCCCGCAGGCGTCTCCGCTGTTTTGCTCCATATCTTGGATAGTACTGCTAAAACAGATAGAGTTGTCTTTTGCCAATGAACTGCACCAGCGCCGGCGCGTCCGAGGGCTAGGCGAAGCAATGCCCAAAGCGCCGAAGCGGCATATAACTATTTTCTTCACTACTTCACCGTTTCCCGAAGATACGAGGTAATTATTATGAACAATCAAAAATGGCTTTCCCTGAACTTCTTCGCTTTTTTCTTCACCTGGGGCGTCGTCCTGCCGTATTGGACCGGCTGGCTGACCAATGAAAAAGACATGAGCGTTTCTGCAGCCAGCATCATCATGGGCGCCGGCATGATTGCCCGCTCCTTATCGACGCTGCTGTTCTTCCCCGTCATGACCCGCCTGTTCTCACTCGGGCGCCTGATGCAGTGGCTCGCGATCGCTTCTGCGGCCATCATGGCCCTGTACATACCAGCAAACTCATATGCCCTGCTGTTCATCATCACATTCGCCTTCAACCTGGTTTATCCGAATCTCTTGCCCGCCATGGAAAGCGGCGCGACGCTCTTGATGCAGACTGACCGCATCCATTACGGCAAGAGCCGTTCCTTCGGTTCTGTCGGCTATACCATCGCATTGCTGCTGGTCGGGGCGGCCACTGCAGTTTGGCAGGAAAGCGCCATCCTTTGGGTGATGCTTGCAGGGCTCGTTTTCATGGCCATCACCCAGTCTGCCACTTCGCCCAAGCCTTTGCAGATCATTCCGGAGCGCAAGAATCCGGCGGCCAGCGGCGCAGTGCGGCAGCTGCTCAAATCAAAAGCGTTCCTGACCATCCTGGCGGTGACGACATTGCTGCAAGGCGCGCATGCCGCCTATTATAATTACGGATTCATTTACCTGCAGGACCTCGGAGTCAATAGCTTTTACATCGGCATTGTGCTGAACATCGCCATCCTTTTTGAAATCGTCTTTTTCGCAAAAGCCGACACGATTTTCAGCAAATGGTCCGTCTCATCGATGTTCCTGCTCGCAGGAGCCGGTTCGACCCTCCGCTGGGCACTGATTTTCCTCTTTCCGTCGGTCTGGGTCTTCATCTTTACACAAGTGCTTCACGCCTTATCATTCGGCGTTGCCCACTTCGCGTTTATCCGGTATATTTTCAAATCGCTGCAGCCTGCCCATATTCCGGCTGCCCAAGGAATGTACGCAGCCATCGCCATGAGCCTCAGTGTCGCGCTCCTGACTGTAATCGGCGGCTTCCTATATGAAATTTCGCCGGGCTTGTCGTTCCTCGGCATGGTTAGTTTTTCAGCACCGGCTTTTGTATTGGTGCTCTTGACGAAAAAGAAATACAATTATTAAGCTTTCGACCCCCAGAAAACTCCGTGCATGTACGAATAAATAAGTACAAACCATTACGAGGAGCTGGGTATTTTGAAACAAATTTCAGAAAAAGACATCTTAAATCTCATGCACCAATTGGATGCCTTATTAGAAGAACGCCAAAAAGAAAAGTTCGACCACGAAGAAAACGTTCCGGCTGCTTGATTCAGTCCCTTACACATAGAAAACAGCACCGGCCATTTAGCCGGTGCTGTTTTTAAATTGCCTAAAAGAGGATTGGCGCAGATGGTCAGATGACCACCATCGCCAGCACCACGAAAAAGAGGATGCCGAAGATGATGGCCATGCCGAGCATCCATTTCGCTTCACGGTCCATGCCGCGTGCTTTCATTTGGCGGTAGCGGAAGCTATTGGTCAGGACAAACAGCAGCGTCATCAGGAGCACCGCCATATCAAGGTTCCCCATGATCAGAAAAGTGAGGGACGTGATGCTTAGAAAGGCAATCAGTACACCTAGAAGCAATTTATTGTTCAATATTCTCATCTCCAAAAAAGAAAGCCGGCAACAGGGCCGGCTTTTCATGATTATTTTTTCTCTTCGACAGCTTCAAGCGCTTTTTCAGGATGTTCCGAGTAGAACTTCCGTCCGATGAATGTCTGGATGATCAACAGCACACCACCGACTGCCCAATAAACCGGCAATGCAGCCATGGACGTGAACGACACGAACATGATCATGATCGGTGAAATGTAGATGAACAGCTTCATCTGCTGCTGCTGTTGTTCCGGCATCGTCCATAGGGACACTTTCGCCTGGAAGAAGTACACGGCACCCGCGATTAAGGTCATCGCAATATCCGGCGTACCGAGGTTGAACCATAAGAACTCATGGGATTTGACATCCGGCGAATACAAGATGGCAAAGTAGAGGCCCATGACGATCGGCATCTGGATGATAACCGGCAGACAGCCCATATTGAGCGGATTGACGTCATGCTTTTTGTAGAGGCCCATCATTTCCTGCTGGATCTTCATCTGCTCTTCTTTGTCTTTTGACGCTTTCAAGCGCTTTTGGATATCTTCCATTTCCGGGCGCAGCTTGTCCATTTTGACTTTCATGCCTTGCTGGCGTTTGTACGTGCGCAGCATGAACGGCATCAGAACCAGGCGGATGATGACCGTAATGGCAACAATCGCCAACCCGTAACTGCCATTAAACAGATTCCCCAGGTAATCCAGGGAGAAATCAAACGGTGCCACGAACAGTGTATAGAAGAAACCTTCTTTGTTTTCCACGGCCGAACAGCCGCTAAGCAATAAAACCGCAGCAGTCAGCAACGATAATAACGTAATTTTCTTTTTCAATTTAGTCACCTACACCTTTTTTAACTATAAAGAAGTATACCCATAAGCCGGACAAAATTCAATCAGGCACTATGAAACGCAGCAGATTCTTCCCGCTTGTGACAAAATTGAGGCTGCCGGATCTGCTTCCCGGGCCGTTTGAGCGCAAGAAAAAAAGGAGAAAAAATTCTCCTTATTTGGCATTCGGCAGATTGTAGCGGAAATACGGAATGTGCTGGCTGTCGCGGAATTGCTTCGGCGTGACCGTCGTGTATTTCTTGAAAATGCGGGTGAAATAGCTTTGGTTGCAGAAATGGAACTGCTTTGAAATATCGGAAATGCCTTTGTCCGAGTGGCGCAAATAATACTGGGACTCCTCGACGCGGCGCACGTTCAAGTATTCGACAAGTGTGATTCCGGCATGTTCACGGAAGATGCGGGACAGATGGCTGGTCGAAATGTTGAAATGCTTGGCAATGTCCTCTACTGACAGGTCGCGTTCCACTTCGTCGTTGATGAACATCACCACTTTATTGACGGTCTGGTGGCCGAACGAAGGCTGTTTCCGCTCTGAAATGATGGAAGTGAAAAATTCGATCAGCTCATCCGCTACGTAAAGGAACTCCGAATCGTTCATGTGCTTTTCCACCAATTCAACGCAAGCAACGTTGAAGGCGAAGGCTTTTTTAGGCGGCACACGCATTTCGTAGAGTTTACGGGCCATAACAGACGAAAGGACTATATAATAGTTTCTCACTTGCCGGATTGTTTCTTTGCCAGAGCGAACGGCGATCAAATCAATCAATGTACGCAATGTCTGTTTTGCACGGTCTTTTTCCAAATGATGAATTTCATAAATTAATTGAGTTTCTATTTCAAAAAACTTATCCAACCCTTCATATTGGCCAATTGTTTCACTTTCGTTCATGAAAATTTTGGAAATTGTTTCTTGGATTGTTGGCATTGCTATCATATTCATGTTTTCCCCGTCTTTCTTTGCATAAGTTTTTGCAGTCGTTACTCCTACTATATACCGTTATGCTCAATAATAACATAGCTAGGTGCGTAAATTTTTATTTTTTTATGTATTTTATTCAAAAATAAAATGCCTTTTTACCCTATTTAAAGGAAATATATTACCTAAATTTCTCTAGAAAATGTATATTAGCACGTAATCCCAGGCAGGCACTGGCAAGAGAAGCCAATATTTCCCTTAAAAAAATCAAAAAAGCCAGCCACTCGTTGCGAAGGGCTGACCTCTTTCACAATATAATTTATTTTTCTATGTCTTTTTTATCCGGCGGCACTAAAGCGCGGATATGCCGCGGCAGTACTTCCACCAAAAACGGGGTGGCACAACCCTCATCCCCATCTATATTACAAGATAATGGTTCATTTGTCCCGATTGAAACCTTGGTTGTGTGAATAACTTCTACAGCCGGATCTTTTTCCAGCTTGCCGACCAGCATCGCGCCCGCAATCCGGATAAACGCCGGCAATGCAGCATTCTTGATAATGTACAAATGCAGCAGGCCGTCATCCGTCAGCGCTTCCGGCGCCAGCTTTTCAAATCCGCCAACCGAGTTTGTCAGCGCCACTAAGACCAGTTTGGCTTCGCCTTCCCATGTCCCATGGTCATGGGTGATGGTGAAGTATTCTTCTGCATCGGAAGTGATGGCTTTCAGCCCTTCGATAAAGTAGGCGAATGCGCCGAGCTTCGTTTTTTGTTCAGGCGTCACTTCATACGTGGATTCCGCCACTTGGCCGAGCGCAAGGATGTTCATGAAATAATGGTCGCCGACTTTTGCAATATCCACCCGTTTTTCAGATCCGGTTTTCATGCCGGCAATGGCTTCTTCCGGATCGAGCGATATTTTCAGCGCACGCGCAAAGTCGTTCACAGTGCCAAGCGGGACCAATGAAAACAGGGGCTGATGTTCCTGCTCGGCAAGGCCGGAAACCGCTTCGTTGATGGTTCCGTCCCCTCCCATTGCTACGACGAAATCATAATGCTGCTCGCACGCTTCCCGTGCAAATTGCGTAGCATCCCCCTGTTTTTCGGTTGCCCGGGTATCTACGCTATAACCCATCTCGGCGAGCGTCTCTTCAACTTGTTCCCGGTAATCCGACGCTTCTTCTTTGCCGGAAGATGGATTCAATATAAACATCGCTTTTTTCATATGGTTACCTCCGGTGCTATAATGTGGATATACTTCTCTTTACCCCCAATGCATCAAGGGTTAATCCATCAGGTTTTTATTTTCGAAAGTGAGGGAATTTTTTGCGCTCGTTCATCTATATCATCATTTTCTTCGCTTTCTTTGATCTTTTCGCCCAACTGCCGATCATAAGTCCTTTTGCCGTCTCGCTCGGCGCTACGCCGTTCCTTGCCGGATTGGCGGTGGGCATGTATTCGTTAGCCAACATTTTCGGCAATATCGCCTCCGGCGTCGTTTCAGACCGCAAAGGGCCGTATGCCATTCTGGTCTTCGGCCTCCTCGCTACAGGAGCCGTCTTGTTTGCCTATAGCTTATCCGCCGGCCCCTATAGCTTGCTCGCCATCCGCTTTTTCCATGGATTGGCGGCGGGCTTGACCGTCCCGGCGGCTTTCACTTATCTGGCAAACCGGACCGACCATAGCCGCCGCGGCAAAAGCGCTGCCGTTTCCGGTGCTTTTGTCGGCCTCGCTGCCATAATCGGCCCTGCTTATGGCGCCATATTTGCGAACCGCAGTTCTGTTGAGGAAACAATGAGCTTCACGGGGACCTTATTGGCCGTTTTTGGCGTTGTGGCGTTCTTCGCGCTGAAGGGCCAAACGATAAAAAAAGAGCCCCGGCCATCAAAGCCGTTGGCGTTTTCCGATATAGTCCGCAACCGGGGGTTGATCCAATCATTCACCGGGGCATTTTTCCTGATGTTCTCACAAGGCGTCCTTGCCTATATGCTGCCTTTGAAAGTGGAAGAGCTAGGGTTCGGATCCGAAATGAGCGGGCTTTTGCTCAGCACGTTCGGCATTGCAGCAATCCTTGTCTTCCTGCTGCCGGTCAACCGGCTTTTCGATAAGATCAGGCCGCTGCATACCCTGTTTGCCGGCTTTATCCTGATGGGGCTGTCGCTGCTTTTGCTCAGTGCATCTTCTTCCGCTTTCGGGATGTATTCCATCATGTGTACATACGGCATCGGCTTCGCGTTCCTATTCCCGTCCATCAATTCCTTGCTCATCGATTCGACGGAAGCCGAATCCCGCGGACGGGCCTATGGCTATTTCTACGCATTCTTCTCACTGGGCGTAGTCGCTGGATCCAGCTTCACCGGCGCGCTTGCGCTTTCTGCAGACCAAGGCTTCGCAGTGACCGGCGGCCTGCTTGGCGCCGTAGCCGCCGCTGTTGCGCTTATCGAGAAGAAAAACCGGCAATGAAAAAGGATGGTATGAAAACCATCCTTTATAAATTATCTGTATTGAGCCTAGTTTCAGGCGCGATTGTCTTCGTGTTTTCGGCTTTTTCTTCGCTGATATCGTTCGATGATAATTTGAAATCGTCGTTTTCGGTGTCTTCCGGTGCGTCTTCGTTATAATACTGGGCACCTGCCAGACCGCCTTCGTTCGTCATCTTGTTTTTGCGCATATCGGTAATGTCTGTTTTTCTCTCTGTTTCCTTGGCGGCATTTTCACGGTTTTGCGATTCCAGATTTTGTGACTCCATATAAGAATTCACCTTCTCTTTCGCATTATTGAAAGCTACAGTCGCTTTTTCCCGATTTTCCGGCTTTTTAAAATATGCGTAGGCTCCTGCGGCCAACCCAGCCAGCAACAACCCTTTATTGCCTTTTCTTCTAGCCATCCGCTCCACTCCTTTTAAAATAACTGTCATATTACCTGTATACCCTTTTGCATCTGTTTTAGTCCTGCCGACTCATTGGCCGGCATCGATTTTATTTTTGGCTAGTTGCATGTCGACATGTGGGATCCCGTCTTCATCATAAGCTTCCGAAACAGGGATAAATCCGAACGACTCATAGAAGTCTTGCAGATAGACCTGCCCCTGCAGCTGGATTCCATCCGGATTCCATTCGCTGAAGATATAATCGATCGACCTTGTCAGCAGCTCTTTTGCCAGCCCTCTGCCTCTCGCATCCGGATGGACAATGACGCGGCCGATGGATGGCAAGCTGTACTTGACGCCGGCGGGAACCAGGCGGGCATATGCCAAAATCCGGCCATCTTCCGTATAAGCCATATGGATTGATTCCTCATCCAAGCCATCCAACTCGGGATATGGGCAATTCTGTTCGACAATGAACACATCGACCCTCAATTTCAAAATTTCATATAGTTTTTTCACTGTGAATTCTTCAAAATGGTTGGTAGTCCAGTTCAAAACTCCTCGCCTCCCTTTACTCCCATTATTCCACAACAGTGGCTATTCGGGGGTTTTTTTGATATGATTACGAAAAGAATTTCAGAGGTGATTACATGATCCGTACAGGCACCATTGATGACATTGCATCTGTCCAGGAAATCGCATATATCAGCTGGAATGATACTTATGAAGGCATCATTCCCTCTCCCATACAAAAAAGCTTTTTAGAAAAGTCCTATTCGACGCCCATGATGGAAATGAGATTAAAAAAAACCATCATGCTCGTCGCTACCCATGACGGGGAGCCGGTCGGCTTCGCGAATTTCACGAAGCTTGACCAGGACGGCGATGCCGAATTGATCGCCCTTTACTTGAAACCGGAGTATCAGCGCAGCGGCTACGGCAAGCAATTGCTGAGCAGCGGCCTCTCCTATTTGCTGGACGGCTCAGAGCTTTCCGTTTATGTGGAAGCCGAAAACGAAAAAGGCCGGAATTTCTATGAAGCCACAGGATTTGAATTTGTCGAGGAATTCGAAGATTTGTTCGAAGGCTATCCGCTGCGGACAGCCAAATACGTCTATAATCTGAAAACACCCGCTTTTGTATAAAAGCGGGTGTTTTTTTGTCTGTTGGGAATCTTCCCATGAAAAAACACCCGCTCGTTGCACAGAGCGGGTGTTTCCTTATAGCGGACGGTTGTCGTTGTCTTTTCTCAGACGCTCATCAGCACGCCGCTTCAAATCATCACGTTCAACGTAGGTATCGTTGTCTGTATGCTGTTCCTGCTCACGAAGGCGCTGCTGTTCCATTCTACTGCGCTCTTCTTCAAGCTTGCGGTGCTCTTCTTGCAGCCGCTGTTCTTCGGTGCGGCGGTGTTCTTCTTCACGCAAACGCTCTTCATCGCGTTTATGTTCGAGGTCGCGCAGGCGGTCTTCCTCATGGCGGACCGAATCCTGGTCGCGCAGCCGGTCATTGTCATAGCGCTGCTTGTCGTTGTCGTATCTGCCATTGCCGTTTCGCGGTTTGCGCACCAAGCACATGATTGCCGCAATATAGAAAAGGATGGAAGTCAAACTCATCAACCCGGCAAGAACCCCTGCCACAATGAACATCACACCCGCCGCTTTCGGATTGCGGTTATGTCCAAGACGAGCCACTGCGAAAAGTGCGAAGATCGTGCTCAGGACCAGAAGTGCAACAATGACCCATGCGACTACATCAAAACTTGTCAGCAATCCATCGATCAAAGCCTGGGTATCTCCCATATCTCCTATTGTCGGATCCGCAACAATCTGCTCTTCCAGCATCTGGCGGAATTCAGGGTCGTTCTCAATATTCCCCAGCCCCAAGATGGCGAAAATCAGAAGTGCAATTCCCAGAACATTGAATACAATGCCGATAATGCCAAGCGTCTTCTCGCCCGCTCTGCTGACGTCTCTTTCTTCATTCATCCGAATCACCTCTTTCTCAAGATTTTTCCTATTAATAGATAAGGAAAAGAATAGTTCATTCCTTCCATTCCCTCTAAATTTTTTAATAAAACCTGTTTAGAATCTCCAGTGGCGGGTATTTAATTAATATCAGCATGAAAAACCTAATTTTGAAAGGGGTTCTAAATAATGGAAAAGAAATTAATCTTTAACCAAGCAGACTTTATGTATGGTATCGGTGGAGCTTCAATTTTAACAGCAATCGTCTTTTTAATGACAGGACTATAATTGGAGGTCAAGATGCACAATTACATACGCGAACCATAGCAAAAGCAATCCACTATTAAGATCAGCGGATTGCTTTTTTGCATGCCTTAAATTTTCACATCATCGTAATCTTTGTAGCGGTCGAACGCCACAACAACGTAGGAGCAGACCGGCTCGATCTTGTAATTGCGCTCCCGCGCATAAACGGCGGCCTGGTCCAGCAACTTCTTCGCAAGGCCATGGTTTCTTTTTTCCTCTGCAACGAAAGTGTGCTCGATGACCATGACATCCGCCAACTGCGTCCAGGTGATCTCCCCGACGGTCTCGCCTCCCTCTTCGAGCTGGTAAGCGAACTCTTCATGCCCAAGTTCCTTCAATTTGAATTCCACAGTGTTTTCTCCTCCTCGCACTTACTTATTGATTGCCAGCGGACGGAGCGACGCTTCGATCTGTTCACGTTTCGGCTCCAGGAACGGCGGCAATGCCAGTTTTTCGCCGAGCGTCTCCATCGGTTCATCGGTTGCAAATCCGGGTTCATCTGTCGATAATTCGAAAAGAATGCCGTTCGGCTCGCGGAAATAGATTGCTTTGAAATAATAGCGGTCCACTTCGCCCGATGTCATGAATCCATTCGAACGCAAGTAATCGTTCCATTTGCTGTATTCCTCGTATGTTTTCACGCGGAACGCGACGTGGTGGACGCTGCCTCTTCCGGGTCTTTCAACAGGCAGGTCTGTGCGCTCCTCTAAATGTACTTCGCCGGCCGGGCCGCCTTTTCCTGTTGAAAACACTAAAATTTCTTTCATTCCCGGAACTTGCGGCGGATATGAACCGATTTGCCGGAACCCCATGATCTCCGTCAACACTTTCGCCGTCTTGTCGTTTTTCCGGACGGTCAAACGGACATGGCCGAGGCCGACAATTGCGAAGTCTTCCGGAATGCCCGCTTTTGCCCACGGAATTCCGTATTCGATGCCGGTGCCGTCATCAACGACCAGCATCAGCCGGGAACCTTCGAAATCTTGGAAAGCGAGTGCACTGCGCCCGAACACTTCCGCAATTTCGCCGTGCGGCACTCCGTGTTCGCTGAAACGGTCCATCCAATAATGGAGCGCCTCTTCGCTCTTGACCCGCAGAGCGGTATTGCTGATGCTTGAAACGCCCGCATAGGTCCGCCCTGCCATCGGAATATCAAAATACGTCATGTCGGTTCCCGGAGTCCCTACTGCATCAGCATAGAAAAGATGGTAGGAAGATGTCGAGTCCTGGTTGACGCTTTTCTTCACCAAGCGCATGCCAAGGATCCGTGTGAAAAAGTCATGGTTTTTGTCTGCATTGGCGGTGATTGCGGAGACATGGTGGATGCCTTCTAATTTCATGGTATATTCCTCCTTTTAATTATCTTGAATTCGAGATATTAATCATATCATAGCACCTCCTTTTATCCGGTGCAAGAATGTGGATTGGCAGCTGCAAAATAAAAAAACAGGCAGTCCCGGCAATGCCTGGAACCGCCTGTTTATCAAATTAGCTCACCAATCCACGGATCCCGTCGATCAGTCTGTTGAAAAAATTCTTTACGCCTTGCCAAAACCCTTCGTCGTTGACGACTGTGCCGATTTTGTCTTCAATCGTCTTGCTCAGATCTTCCAGCTGCGTCGACCATTTTGAAAAGTCGATGTCGAGATTCCGGATGCGGTCCATCAAATCCACCAGCAGCTGGCGGTCTTCCGGGCTCAATTCAATCTGGAGCTTCGCCAATTGCTCTTCGACAATTTTCTCCACTTCTTCACGGGTAGCCGGATCTTGTGCAGCGATCTCCTTTTTGATTTCTGTCAGGAGTTCGCTGACCTTCTCATCGCTCACGCCGTTATCTGCCAGTTCAGTAGCAACTTCGAGTTCATCGTTTGCGACATCGGTCCGCTCAGGGTCCAATTGTTCGCCGTTCACTTCATACGCTTTGTAGATGCCGACCAGCGCAGAATGTCCCGTTACCGCTTTCGGCGCAGCAACTTCGACCGTCGCATCTTCAATTCCCGCTGTCAGCATCGCATTGGCGTACATTTCAGAAGTAACTTGCGTGATGTTGTCCGGCGTCACGATTTCGATGACCAGCCCTTCACCGGCTTCTTTGCGGGTGATTTTAGCGGATGAATACATGCGTGCCCGCGGGTCGCCGTCTTTAATATATGCGACCAGGTCTTCACCGGTCACTTCGATTTCTTCCACTTCCGCTTCTTCAGCGACGCTCAAACTTTCCGCAACGCTTTGTTTCTCAGCATCGGAGAGGTTGCCGCCATAAACGACGATCGGTACCCCGAGTTTTTCATTTATGCCTACGTTTGCTGAGCCTGCTTGCGGCGCCAGCAAGGAGAATGCCAGTATGATGGTGATAATTGCTATCATTTTTTTCATGTTGATTGCCCCTTTCTCCAAATTAATACGCTTTTAATCGGAAAAGGTTGCGTCAGCGCGTTAATTTGGTCCAGCCTTCTTCTTGGGTGATTCTGCGCTCTTTGTACAAACGCCCCATGGCGCGTTTGAACGCGGCTTTGCTCAAGCCGAACATTTCAAAGATTTCATCCGGCGAAGACTTGTCCGTGAACGGCATTTGGCCGCCGGACTCTTCGAGATAGCGCAAGATCATTTCTGCATCATCCGACAGGCGCTCCTGCTTGCGCGGCAGCAGCGAGCCATTGAGCGTGCGGTCTTCTTTGACACCGATGATGCGCACTGTCTTTTCTTCCCCAAGGCGTGGTTCTGTTTCGCGCTCTGATTCATGGACGAACACGCGGTACATTTCAGGCACCGTCAGCATGAACGAACCGACCGGCAACAAGCGGTATGCCCGCGCTTTCAAGTCTTTATTGAAGACTTCTTCAGGTGCCGGGGCACTCAGCTCCAGTACCGTTTCTTCTGTCGCCAGCCGTCCGTATAGATCGCCGTAGCGGTCTGTCCGCAGCGTCATGAACAGATGGTCGCCTTGCTGCGGCCATAATTCCTGGACTTGCGGAAGGTCCGCGGGCAATACATAGACTTCACGCGTCGTGCCGATATCCACCACTGCGCCTTCGCGCGGCGAGACTTTCAGCACTTTCGCCCAGCCATAGACACTCGGCAGGATATGCGGAATCATTGGCGTCGCCGCGATGCCGCCTTGGCGGTTGCGGTAGAGAAACACCTCGATTTCCTCTCCGACTTCCTGTCCCTCTTCTATTTCTGATGCATTCATGACAACTTCATCGCCTGATCCATCCGTCAATACCCACAGCGATGTGGAACGGTCGATAATGCGCAAAGTCGCTTTCAATCCTGGGTGCAAACTCATATTGCAGCCTCCTTCTATTTAACTTTCTTTTTGGTCATTCTTCAGTTTTTCCATCTTCGCCAAAAGCTCCGGGCTTTCCTCGAGCACTTGGACCAGATCCGCTATGCGGTCGATGGAATTCCAACTTAAATGGTGTTCGATGCCTTCGACGTCCCTGTAGATGCGTTCCTCTTCCACCCCGATCACCCGCAGAAACTGCTCCAGCAAATCATGCCGCTTCAACAGGCGCTTGCCGAGTTTTTGGCCTTTCGGCGTCAGTACCAGTCCGCGGTACCGTTCATAGATCAAATATCCGTCTTTATCCAGCTTTTGCACCATCTTCGTCACAGATGACGGCAGCACCGACAAAGTTTCCGCGATATCGGATACTCGCGCATAGCCTTTTTGCTCGATCAGTGCGTATATTATTTCAATATGGTCTTCCATACTCGGAGTCGGCAAAGTCGTTCCCTCCTTAACATAACTCTCTTCAGTTTACTATACCGCTACCGCTGAAACAACTGAACCCGCGTAAAGGCGGCGCTCACCAAATTTTCTGGATGTTTCATTATAACTAAGCTGGGGTACAGATTAATAACTCGAAAGAAAGGTTAGGTGAAAAGCATGGGACGTATTCTTTGGATTATATTAGCAGTTATTATTGTTATTTGGTTAATCGGATTCTTAATGGATGTAGCCGGCGGGTTAATCCACATCCTTCTAATTATCGCAGCTATCATTTTAGTTATTAACTTGGTTACAGGCAGAAAAGGCGTTTAGCCACTCATAAGCAACCATAAAAACAAGGCCGGGGACAAATTGTCCCCGGCCTTGTTTTATTGTCTGATCTTAGCGTAGACACATGTGTCCCGAAGCTTATTCTTTGAAATCGAGTCGTTCCGCAGGATGCCTTCAAGCTCGAAGTCCAGTCGTTCAGCAACTGCCCGGCTGCGCACGTTTTCGGGATCGCAGCGTATTTCGACGCGGTTCGCTTCAAGCTCTTCGAAAGCGAAACGCGTGATGCGTTCGACCGCTTCCGTCACATAGCCCTTGCCTTCGAATTTATGGTCGACCCAGTAGCCGATTTCGAATTTCCGGACTTCCCAATTGATGCGATGGAGGCCGGAAGAACCAATAAATTCCCCGGTTTCTTTCGAAAAGAAATGCAGGCGTAGATCCTTACGAAGCTGGAAATTCGCCGCCGCTTCGATCAGCACCGCTTCTGTTCCTTCGAGTTCCGGCTTGTTCTCTGCGAAAGGCAGCCAAGGGCGGAGCGACTCCAGCGAGTGCAGCACCGCCTCGTAGCATTGCACCGCATCTTCCCGCCGGGGTGCACGGATCAGCAGGCGCTCCGATTCGAACTCATCCGGGAACTGGAGCAGCACCGGATTGAACTGGGGCTGCTTTTTGCCGATCAGGATATCATCCCAGTGGACCGGCGTCGTAATGCCGGCTTCCCAGTCTTCCCGCGTCATGCCGTAGGTCACCGCGTCGTAATAGCGGTTTTCCTTCGGCGCAAACCATGCTTGGCGGATATGGGCTTCTTTGACAAAACCTGTCCGTTCGAAAGCTTTGCGCATGGCGAAATTATCGTGCCGCGTGTTGCCTTCGAGCCTGATTTTCTTCTCCGGCAAGGAAAACACGAAATCAGCGATCATTTTCAGTGCTTTCGGACCGTATCCCTTGCCTCGGTACGGCTCCGCAATCCGCAGGTCAAACAGCGGAATATCGTCCTGAAGATCGAAAATCTTCACAAGGCCCACTTGCTCGCCTTCGTCATTTTCAATCCAAAAAGTCCTTACTTGATCACTTTTATAGCCGCCTTCTTCGATCGTCTTTTCGATCAATGCGCGGACCGGATGCTCCTGTCCGTGGAACGGCCAGGAGTTGGTCGTCATGAATTCAATAAGCTGTTCCTGCTCTTCGATCGTCCACTCCGTCAACTTCACTGCATTATCCCCCATGTTGCTGTTACTTTTGAATCTTCACGAGCCGGAGCGCATTCAAGATGACCAGCAAGGTCGCACCCATATCGGCAAAGATGGCGATCCATAACGTCAGCCATCCTGGAATGATCAGAAGCAAAGCGATAATTTTCAAACCCAATGCGAAAATGATATTTTCCTTTATTATACGCAAAGTTTTTCGGCTTAGTCGAATAGTATATGGAAGTTTCTCTAAATCATCCGCCATGAGGGCGATATCTGCGGTTTCAAGAGCGGCATCGGTGCCGGCTCCGCCCATCGCAATGCCGACAGATGAAGCAGCCAGGGCCGGCGCATCGTTCACGCCGTCGCCGACCATGGCGACCGGTCCGTAAGCCGCCTGCAGTTCTTTGATCGCCGACAGCTTGTCTTCAGGCATGAGGCCTGCACGCACATCGGTCACGCCAATCTGAGAAGCGATGGCAGCCGCGGTCGCCGGATGGTCTCCTGTCAGCATGATTACTTCTTCGATGCCCATGCCTTTCAGGCTTTCAATGATTGCCGGGCTTTCGCTGCGGATGGCATCAGCCACTGCCACAGCGCCGATCAATTCCATTTCGGAAAATACCGCCATGACCGATTTGCCGCTTTGCTGCAATTTCCGGTATTCGTCCGGTACGGCAAAACCGGCTTCCTCCGCCCAGTCCAGGCTGCCGACACTTACTTGGACGCCGTTGACTAAAGCGGTCACTCCTTTGCCGGTCACGGATTTGAATCCGGTCACGCTATAGGGTTCCGGCACTTGGCTGGTGATGGCGCGTGCCAGCGGGTGCTGAGACATCGCTTCGGCCGAAGCCGCAATTTTCAGCACTTCTTTTTTCGTGTAGCCGGCTTCTGAAAGGACGTCGGCCAGTTCAGGGAAGCCTTTCGTCAACGTGCCGGTCTTATCGAACGCTACAGCTTTGATGCGCCCGGTTTCTTCGAGATGGATGCCGCCTTTTATAAGGACCCCTTGGCGTGCCGCGTTGCCGATTGCGGTCACGATGGCGACCGGCGTGGACACGACGAGCGCACATGGACAGCCGACGACGAGCACTGCCAGCCCTTGGTAGACCCAAAGCTCCCAGTTCCCGGTCACAAAGCTCGGAACGAGCGCCACCAGGAACGCGATCACAATAATAGCGGGCGTGTAATACTTCGCGAATTTATCGACGAATTGCTGGGAAGGCGCTTTTTCAGCCTGCGCTTCTTCCACCAAATGGATGATTTTCGCAATCGTCGTGTCTTCCACGCGCTTGGTCACCGTGATTTCAAGCGCGCCTTCTTCGTTCATCGTTCCGGCAAACACTTCATCCCCCGGATGCTTCGCAGCCGGAATCGATTCGCCAGTAATCGCAGCCTGGTTGACCGAGCTTTCGCCGCGCGCCACCGTGCCGTCCATGGCAATTTTCTGCCCCGGTTTAACGATCATCGTATCTCCGATGCGAATTTCTTCGGTTTCCAGTTCAATCAGCACACCGTCCCGCTGGACCAACGCGCGTGAAGGTGCCAGATCCATCAGCCCGCGGATGGACTGCCGGGCTTTGTTCATCGAATACGACTCCAGCATTTCGCTGATAGCGAACAGGAAGACGACCACGGCCCCTTCCCGCCATTCCCCGATGATGGCCGCCCCGATGATGGCGATGGTCATCAATGTCTTCATGTCGAATTGGAACCTCGCCAAATTCTTGAGGCCGGTCCCGAACATATGGTAGCCGCCGACCACCATCGAGCCGGCGAACAAGCCGATGGCGAGCGGATCCCCTTCAGACGTCTGGAAAGAAACAATGATCCCCATGATCAATAAAACCAGCGACGCTGCCGTTTCAATGGTCTGCCGGCGTTTGTAGAAAGGCACATGCGGCACTTTCTCTTTTTCCGGGTAGACACGGATATGGTCGAAAGCTCCCGCTTTTTCAAGCTCTTCAATGGATACATTGCCGTCCACCATCAATTTGGAAGCCCCGAAGTTCAGGTTCACCTCTTTGATGTTCGGCATTTCCCGGATATTCTTTTCGAACTTCGCCGCACAGCTTGTGCAGGAAAGGTTTTCAAGACGGTATGTCTTTTGCATGCTGCCCACCTTCTTTCGCGTGTTCATGCGCAATCGTCACCAATTGATAAACGTGGCTGTCCGACAAGGAGTAATACACTTGCTTCCCTTTTTTCCTCGACTTCGCCAGTCCCCGCTCCCGCAAATAGCGTAGATGATGGGAGGCTGTGGCGGTCGAAGAGCCGATGACCGCCGCGATGTCACAGACGCACATCTCCTCTTCGATGGTCAGGGCATACGCAATATTCAAGCGCGTCTCATCAGCCAGGGCCTTGAATAAGTTCGCCACTTCCGACAAGTCCGCCATATGGTTTTGGACATTCTCCACCACTTCCGGATGGACTTTGGTAACTTCACAGATTTCTCTCATGCCGCATCCCTCTTTCATTCAAACCTCGGTTTGATTGTTACAGCCAGTATACGATTTTGCCGCCTCTTAGTCAAACATTCGTTTGAATGAACGTATTTACAGCGGCAGAAAAAAATGATAAAGTTTTACCTATTGGCCAGACCCGGGACTTCTCTGAGAGTGAGGAGTCAAAAATAAACTCTATCTAAAAGGAAGTGGAATTTTTTGAACACCATGTCTTATAAAGAACAATGGTTCGGCAATATCCGAGGAGATATCCTGGCCGGAATCGTTGTTGCGCTAGCCTTGATACCGGAAGCGATCGCGTTCTCGATCATTGCCGGTGTGGACCCGATGGTCGGGCTGTACGCATCGTTCTCCATTGCGGTCATCATCGCATTCGTCGGCGGGCGCCCCGCCATGATTTCAGCAGCAACAGGCGCCATGGCGCTGGCTATGGTTTCGCTGGTGCGCGACCACGGGCTGGATTATTTGCTTGCAGCAACCATCCTGACCGGAATCCTGCAAGTGCTTTTCGGCGTTTTCAAAATCGCACGCTTTATGAAATTTATCCCACGTGCCGTCATGATCGGCTTTGTCAATTCGCTGGCCATCCTGATTTTCATGGCCCAAGTGCCATTCATTTTCGGGGTCAATGCCGTTACGTATGTGTTTGTAGCCGCGACGCTTGCGATCGTCTACATCCTGCCGCGCTTCTTCACGGCGATCCCGGCTCCGCTCATCGCCATTCTGGTGCTGTCGGGCATCGTCATGTATACGGGGATGGACATGCAGAACGTCGGCAGCCTCGGCACCATTTCACAGACCTTGCCGACCTTCTTCCTTCCGGATGTGCCGCTCAATTTCGAAACCTTGCAGATCATTTTCCCGACCGCTTTGGCGCTGTCGATCATCGGCCTGCTTGAATCACTGCTCACCGCGTCCATCATCGATGACGCAACGGAAACTGACTCGGATAAGAACAAAGAAGCGCGCGGCCAAGGGATCGCCAACTTCATCACCGGGTTCTTCGGCGGCATGGCCGGCTGTGCGATGATCGGCCAGTCCGGCATCAACGTCCGCTCCGGCGGCCGGGGCCGGCTGTCCACTTTTGTCGCAGGCGCTTTCCTGATGTTCCTGATCATCGTCCTCGGGGAATGGGTGGTCCAGATCCCGATGCCGGTGCTTGCCGGCATCATGGTCATGGTCTCGATCGGCACATTCGACTGGGGTTCATTCAAGTATGTGGTTTCTGCCCCACGGTCCGATGCCATCGTCATGCTGTTGACCGTTGTAGTGGTCGTTTACACGCATGATTTATCCAAAGGCGTCTTCGCCGGCGTCATCTTGAGTGCCATCCTTTTTGCCGCGAAGATTTCGAAAGTGGAAGTGCGAAAAGAAGGGTTGGGCAAGGGTTTGTCGAATGTTTATACAATACACGGGCAATTGTTCTTCGCTTCCACACAGGATTTTGTTTCCGCGTTCGATGACGTCGAACCGGCGGAACGGATCACCATCGATTTTTCAGATGCCAATGTCTGGGATGACTCAGGGGTCGGTGCAATCGACCGGGTCATGAACAAGCTACAGGCAAAAGCTGAAACAGTGGAAATTACCGGATTGAATGAATCGAGCCAGAAGCTTGTCAGCAAACTGGCGACGTTCGGCAAGCCCGGCAGAAGTTCAAGCCAACATTAAGGGGGGACTTGATATGTACCAGAAAATCCTCGTCGCGGCAGATGGTTCCGACCATTCAAAACGCGCCGCACGCGAAGCCGTGAAGATGGCAAAATCGAACCCCGATGCTGTCGTCACATTGCTTTACGTCATCGACTATGAAAAAGCACGCAATGAAATCCTCCATGGGCAAAGCAGCGACGAAGTCCATTTCGAGCGCCGCAAGCATCTGCTGCCGCTCGAGGAGATCTTCCGTGATGCAGGCGTAGCTTTTGAAACAAAAACGCTCCACGGCACCCCCGGCCCGACCATCGTCAAACATGCCAACGAAATCGGCTATGACGTCGTCTTTATCGGCAGCCGCGGGTTGAATGCCCTGCAGGAAATGGTGCTCGGCAGCGTCAGCCATAAAGTGGCGAAGCGCGTGCAGGCACCTGTCATTATCGTGAAATGAAAAAGAGCAGTCCACGGAAATTCCGGGGACTGCTCTTTTTGGTATAATCGAGAAAAAAGAAAATGGTGATGTCAATGGAAAAAGGGAACTTGAATTCGATAGCAGACATTGAAGGCGTAACAGTCGGCCACACGACGCTGGATGCGGACCTTTCGGAAACCGATGCCGTCCGCACGGGCGTCACGGCCATCCTGCCGCATGCCGGCAACTGGTTCGAAGAAAAAGTGCCGGCCGCGAGCTTTGTATTGAACGGTTTCGGCAAAACCGCCGGCCTTATCCAGGTGGATGAACTCGGAGTACTCGAGTCGCCGATCATGCTCACGAACACGTTCAGCGTAGCGGCTGTACTGCAAGGGACCATGGACTGGATGCTGAAACAGAACCCGGCAATCGGCGATTCGACCAGTTCACTCAATATCGTGGTCGGCGAATGCAATGACAGTTACTTGAATTCGATGCGGCTCATGGCCGTCAAACCGGAGCACGCAGCGCAAGCGATCGATTCCGCTTCCGCCGATTTCGCCCAAGGGGCTGTCGGGGCCGGCAAAGGCATGATCTGCTACGGCGTCAAGGGCGGCATCGGCTCCTCATCCCGCATTGCGCGGTTTGAAGATGAAGCGTTCACCGTCGGCGCATTGGTGCTGTCGAATTTCGGGCGCAAGGAGGAAATCGCCATTGCGAATTGGCAGCCCGATTCCCCCGCTCCTGAAAAACCGGATGGTTCGGTCATCATTGTGGTTGCCACCGATGCCCCGCTCGACAGCCGCCAGTTGAAGCGCGTTGCCAAACGGGCCGCCATCGGCCTCGGACGCACCGGCACCCATATCCACAACGGCAGCGGCGACATTATCATCGCCTTTTCCACTGCCGGCCGCGTTTCCCACTATTCCAAAGAAGCGTTCCGCACCGCTACACTGCTCCGGGATGAGCATCCGTTGATGGCCGAGTTGTTCCAAGGCACCATCGAAGCAACCGAAGAAGCGGTCTACCAGTCGCTTTTCCATGCCGAAACCACCACAGGCCGGCTGGGCCGCGTCATTGAAAAAGGAGAATTTAACTAATAAAACCGCTCCGGGTTATCGGAGCGGTTTTTTCAGACAATCGAGAAACCTTCGAGAGAAAAGTTAATGAGAGAAACAAACCCGTTAACCCGCTTCGGCCGCTTTGGGCATGGCTCTAGCTATGAGCCGAGAAGAACACTCGTCTCATAGCTTCGCCTAGCCCGAGGACGCGCCGGCGCTGGAGAGGCTTACTATCAGAGGAATGTACATAATATGAAGCTGATAGAGTAAAATTCTCTGAGATATAGAACAAGACAGCGCAGAAAACCATACTGCTCCTGCGCAAGTTCGTCGCCAAGACATGGCTCAAAGCGCTCAACAATTTTTCATGTACTGAACTATGTAGAGACATTAGCATACGGTTTTACGAAGCTGTTTTGACGAATATCAGTTTATCAATTAAAACACAGAGAATTCAGATCTTTCTCAACAACCAATAAAACCGCTCCGGGTGATCGGAGCGGTTTTTATTTTACAAGAAATAATACCCGGCACTGAACAGCAGGATGCCGCTCAGGAGTGTAGCCCCGAGGTAGCCCGCTGCCTGCAGCAGGCAGCCGTCCTCGAAATCCTTTACGGCATCAAGCGCCATGGTGGAAAACGTGGTAAAAGCACCGAGGAAGCCGGTTATCCAGAACAGGGAATCGCTCCCGGCACCAAGGAATGCGCCTAGCACGAACGATCCGGCGCTGTTGACGAACCAGGTGGCAATTTTCGGCTGGGCAGAACGGCTTTCAGCCAGCATATAGAAGCAATAGCGGGCAAAAGCCCCCAAGAAACCGCCCAGAGCGATCGCAATCATCCGGCGCCCCCCTTTCTGCCGGCGGCCAGTCCAGCAGCTGCTGCTGCTGCTGACAAAACCGTCATTCCCACTGCAAACAGCAGCCCTTGCACAAAGGACGCTTCGATCAAGCGGAACCATTCCGCCGAAAACGCAGAAAACGTCGTGAAGGAACCGAGCAGGCCAGTGGAAACAAAAAGCCGGAACGGGGCAGACTTTTGCTGAAAGCGGCCTGCCACCCAGCCAAGAAAGAAGCTTCCGAGCAGATTCACTGTCCATAACGCCGCCGCGGAGGACGCCATTTCATATATGCCTGCCCTTAATAGAGCCCCTGCCATCCCGCCAAATCCTACCGCTAATCCGTTCTTCACCCCGACCGACCCCAAACCGTTTTCTCCAGTATAACTTACTCGGCAAGCAAGGTTAAGACCGACCCTTCCACTTCCTCTTGGAGCACAGTTTCATGATAATCGCCGCTTGCCCAGTCATCCACTTGGTTGTGGAAGAAATCCGACTTCATATGGCCGCTCAATCCGGGGCCGACAATGTGGTGGGCACTCGACAAGTCGCTCAGATCTGCAACGAAACGCCACGAGGCTCCGTGGTCGACATTGCCTTCGCTGTCAAATGCAGCTGCCTGGACGGTAATGTTCGAACCGCCGATCGGGACAGGGTCCGGATTCAGGAACTCGGCAAATATCGGGGAAGCTCCGGCAAGCGGATGCGGAAATGTCAGTTTATGGTCTTCGCCCCATTCCCAATCTTCGGGGTCTTCCCCAAATTCCTCTTCAATTTCACGGACACTTGTCTCCAAAGCGTCCGCCAGCCATTTGCCGGTGCCGCCATACTCCTTGATCCATGCGCCTTCGTTGCCTTCGAATGCATCCCGCATCATTTCATCGGTGATGTGGTTTTTGCCGGGCAGCAGCGTAAAGACATCTTCAGGGAAACTTTCAGCGAGCAAGGTTTCCGGCAGCTGCTTTATCCATTTATGGAACACGAGCGGCGCTGCCTGATGGCGGCTGTCCACCTGATCCCATTCCGCCATCATCGCAAACAGCTCATCGAATCGATCGGTCTCTTTCTGCACTTCAGCCATCATTTCATCGAGAAACTCAGCCGCATACAAATTTTTCTGGTCCATCTGCAGCGCAATCATGTCTTCTTTCGTCAAATCATCCGATGCTTCCAGCACTTCTGCAATCCGTTCATAGCGATAAGGCTGCGCCCAAAAATCGGAGATGTGGTATGGGTAGGAATCATCGACGACTTCGTTGTTCGCCGTAGCGATAAATCCGCTTTCCGGATTCACGACGGTCGGCAGCTCATCGAATGGCACAAAGCCTTCCCAGCCGTAGTCGGCTGAATCGCCTGGGACCGGCAATTGCCCGTCGCCATTTTTCCGGATTGGAATGCGCCCGTTCGCTTTATAGGCGATCGTCCCGTCAGTCGAAGCGAAGACGAAATTCTGAGCCGGCGCCTGGAAATCTTCGAGGGCCGCTTCAAACTCTTCCCAGTCCGAGGCTTTATTGAAGCTCAGCACCGCCTGCAGCTCAAGCGTCGGTTCGAGCGCTGTCCATTGCATCGAGAATTGCGCCCCGGGATCCTCTTCTTTATAGATAACATCCGAAATAATCGGGCCGTGGCGCGTCACAAGCACATCGAAATCCTCGGTCTCGCCGTCTTTCACTTTGATCGGTTCTTTCCGGACTTCCGCCTGTTCCCATTCGCCTTCATAGAGGAATTGGGTCGGGTCCTCCGGATTCGGCGTCTCAATGTACAAATCCTGCACATCCGGACCAACGTTCGTCACTCCCCAGGCGATTTTCTCGTTATGGCCCAGGATGATTCCAGGAATCCCGGCAAAAATGACGCCGCTGACATTCTGTTCCGGCGATTTCAAATGCATCTGGTACCAGATCGACGGCGTCGACAAGCCCAAATGCGGATCATCCGCCAGAAGCGGCATGCCGCTTTCCGTCTTGTCGCCGGAAACGACCCAGTTGTTGCTGCCGTTGAACTCCGGCGGGACTAGCGATGAATCGAATGCTCCCGCAACTTGCACCGGCTGTTTTTTATTGGCCGCAATGATGGCAGGCGCGTCTTCCGGATATTGGATGAAAAGCTCTTTCGCTTTGGGTTCCGGGAATTCGTTCAGCGCCCAGTGGCGGACGGCAAGCGAAGACCAGTGGCCGCCCAGGTCATAAGCCATGAATTTTCCGATCGTCAGCGAGTCGGTCGGCGTCCATTCTTCGGGTTCGTAGCCAAGCAAGGCAAACTCATAGCTCAGCTTGCCTTCCTTTTTCGCTTCTTCCATGAATGCATTGACCCCTTCGGCGTACCACTGGAGCACTTGCTTCGCATCCGCATCATAGCCTTCCCAAGATTTTTCGGCTGCATCGCGCAAACTGAACGCGCGGAAGAATTTATCCCGGTCCACTGCTGCAGCGCCCACCACTTCCGCAAGCCTTCCGCTTGCCTGGCGGCGCGACAAGTCCATCTGGAACAGGCGGTCCTGCGCCTGAACGTAGCCTTGTGCCCGGTAGAGGTCCGCATCCGACTCCGCTTCGATGTGCGGGACGCCGATCGAGTCGCGTGTCACTATGACATTGCTGTCAAGGACGCCGACTGACAGTTCCCCCTCTACCTGCGGGCTCGACTTTCCTATGTAAACGTTTACAAAAATGAGTGCCGCGACTGCCAATATCAATACGCCGCCTAAAACCCCTAAAACCCATTTTAGCCATTTTCTATTTTTCGGCTCTTTCCCCACTTGCTTTCCCCCCTTATTGCTTTCTTTTGTTCTGTCTATTCCTTTCGACCGGCAGCCGGCAAATCCCTTTTTCCCCCATAAATAAAAGCCCGCCAGAAGCGGGCTCAATGGTTGATATCTTCTTCGCCAAGCACCATTTTCACTTTCGGCACCTGCTTTTTCTCCGTCAGCACATAAAGGACGTCGCCGACTTTAAGTTTCGTCGTCCCGGTCGGCATGACCAGCTTTCCTGATCGGATAATGGCACTGATCAGCGTCTGCTTCGGAAGGCCGATCGTCTGAACCAGCTGCCCGGCAAACGGCGATTTCGCAGTCAGCTCCACTTCCAGCATTTCCGCATTCGCCCGGTCCATTGAAATCAGCTCAAGTGAATGGATGCGTTTCGGCAATGCCCGGCCGTTCAATTTAAGCTTCATGGCCATATAGGGAATGGTCGAACCCTGGATCAATGCAGAGGTCAACACGATAAAGAAGACGATATTGAAGAACAGGTAGCTGTTCTCCACACCCGCAAGCATCGGGAAAGTGGCCAGCACGATCGGCACCGCTCCCCGGAGCCCTGCCCATGAAAGGAACAGCTTCTCGTTCAAACTGTAATTGAAGAACAGCGTGGAAATAAAGACGGCAATCGGCCGCGCCACTAAAATGAGTACGAACGACAGCACAAGTCCTCTCCACATGAGATCCCAGTCGAACAATTGGCTCGGGAATACCAGGAGCCCGAGCAAAACGAACATGATGATCTGCATTAGCCACGCGACCCCTTCATGGAAACTGATGATCGAGTAGCTCTGCGTCAATTGGCGGGTCCCGATGACAAGCGCCGCCAAATAAACGGCGAGCAAGCCGCTGCCATGAAGCATCGCGGTCGCACTGTAAATGAAAATGGCAAATCCGGCGGATAGGACAGGATACAGTCCGGAAGCGTCCAGTCGGATCCGGTTCAGCGTCCAGGAAGCCAGGAAGCCCAAAGTCACTCCGAATACTGCCCCAAGCCCCATTTCCAGAATGAAACTGCCAAACATGGTCCCGACGGAAGCTTCAGGCAAAGTAATAAGTTGGATGAATGCGATTGTCAGAAACATTGCCATCGGATCGTTGGTTCCGGATTCCGCTTCCAGCGTTGAAGAGATTTTTGATTTGATATTCTGTCCGGCAAGAACGGAAAATACCGCCGCCGCATCGGTCGAGCCGACGATCGAACCTAAAAGAAAGGCCTCAAGCCAGGAAATATCGAGGATATAATTTGCGGTTACCGCTACAATGGTGGTGGTAATGACGACTCCAATGGTCGCGAGGGACAAAGAACCGCCGAGAACAGGCTGGATGTGCTTCCACTTTGCCTGCAGCCCCCCTTCAAAAAGGATGAAAATGAGTGCTACGATGCCGACCAGCTGGGCAATTTCCGCGTTTGAAAAATAAATCAATCCCGAGACATCGCTTCCCAGCACCATCCCGATAATCATGAACAGCACCAGGGACGGCACACCGGCCCTCGATGAAACCTTCGTCATCAGCACTCCGGCCAACAGGAAAATCCCACCCATGAGGATCAAACCGTTAGTCGAGAATTCAATCATAACGGACCTCCTTTTATTGTCAGATAGTTTAGTATATCATAATCCTCTTTCTACATAAAAAACGGCCGCCTTCGAAAGGCGGCCGCTCAGGGGTCAAAAAGAATCTTCCCCGACGATTTTCACTTCAAGTTCAAGATCGATTCCGAACTTTTCACGGACTGCCGATTTCACCATTTCAATCGTTTGGATATAATCGTTCGCAGTCGCATTGTTCTTATTGACAATAAATCCGGCATGTTTTGTGGAAACTTCGGCTCCGCCAAAACCTTTGCCCTGGAGGCCGCTTTCCTGGATCAGCTTGCCGGCAAAATTTCCCGGCGGGCGTTTGAAGACACTGCCTGCTGATGGGAACTCAAGCGGCTGCTTGGATTCCCGCTGATGCGTCAAATCGCTCATCTTTGCATCGATTACTGCCTGATTGCCGAATTCCAATTCAAACTCTGCAGACAGGACATAATAGCCTTTTTTAGTAATGATGCTCTTCCGGTAGCCGAGTTCCAAGTCTTCCTTGGAAAGGACTATTTTATCGCCTTCGCGCGTCAATACCGTCGCCCGCGTGATGATGTCCTTGATTTCGCCGCCGTAAGCCCCGGCATTCATCGCCATGGCTCCGCCGATGGAACCCGGGATGCCGCAGGCAAATTCAAATCCGGTCAACCGGTTGGATGCTGCAGCTTTCGAAACCTCTTTGATATTGGCTCCGCCTTGTGCATAAACAGAAGTGCCTTCGATCCGGATCGTTTTGAGGCTCTTCAAATTCAAGACGATGCCCCGGACGCCGCCGTCGCGGACCACCATATTCGAACCGTTGCCCAAAAGCAGCAGCGGAATATTGTTCTCGTGTGCATATTTCACTGCATAAGCAGTCTCATCTTCAGTTGTCGGTGTAACAAATATATCGGCCGGCCCACCCATTCTTGTTAACGTATGGAGGTGTAGCGGTTCATCGATTTTCACATGATCCTCAGCCAAAAAGCGGCGGAGATCGGTCATCCATTGTACTTTCGTCATCCCAAGCAAATCCCTTCTTAACTTTTCACTTCTAATAGTATCTATTTTTCTAGCCGATTTGACAAGGGAAAGCCCTATCTTCCGTTCTAAAGTCCGATAAAATAAATATCTTTAATTCGAGATATTTTAATATGAGATTATTGACACCGAGATAAGTATGGGTTATAGTTTGAATAGAATAAACATTCTTAGGAGGAACTCACAATGAAAAAATGGACAATCGACCCAGCACACTCTGAAATCGGCTTTTCGGTAAAACACATGATGATCTCGAAAGTAAAAGGCTCATTCACTTCTTTTGACGCAGAAGTAGAAGCGAACGAAGAAGATTTGACAAATGCCTTGATCGACTTCAAAATCGATACTGCCAGCATCACTACAAACAACACGGACCGCGATAACCACTTGCGCTCTGCAGACTTTTTCGATGCTGAACAATACCCGCACATCACGTTCAAAGCGAACGAAATCGTCCAAAAAGACGACGAGTACGAACTGAACGGCAACCTTACAATCAAAGGGGTTACCCGCCCTGCTACATTCGAAGTTGAATACGGCGGCAAAGGCACCAACCCATGGGGCGTCGAAGTCGTCGCTTTCAATGCGGAAGGCAAAATCAACCGCAAAGACTTCGGCCTTACTTGGAACCAATCACTTGAAACAGGCGGCGTGCTAGTAGGCGAAGATATTAAGATTTCGCTAGAACTGCAAGCAAATCCTGCTTAATTTCAAAAAATCCTTAAAAAAGCAGTGCGGACATTTTTCCGCACTGCTTTTTTGCTTTATATGGAACCCGGTTCCTGTATTTTCTTGAGCGGCTTCACCGCAGGACCTTCAAGCACTTCGCCGGCAAAGCCGAATCGTGAGCCGTGGCATGGGCAGTCCCATGATTTTTCCGCATCGTTCCATTTCGTTTCACAGCCCATGTGCGTACAGGTTGTATCCACGAGATGGACTTGCCCATATTCGTCGCGGTAGCCGCCAGCTTTTTTGCCGCCTACTTTGACCCAGCCGCCTTCACCTTTTTGCAGCTCACCAACTGTTTTTGAGGTGGACTGCACTTTGCCTTTGACAAGTTCCTTCACGACAGCGCCATTGTCTTTGATGAAGCTCAAAGCATCCACCGCTTTTACTTTGGTGCGCGTCGGATCGAAAACTTCTGCATATGGGTTGGCTCTTCCGAGAATCTGATCGGTCAGCATTTTGCCGGCAATGGCACCGTTTGCCATTCCCCATTTATGGAAGCCAGTCGCAACGAGAATATTGTCATAGCCAGCTGTGACTGTGCCAATATACGGCACTTTATCAAGTGTCGTCATATCTTGCGCTGACCAACGGTAAGGAATATCCGTGAGGCCAAAATGTTCTTCACCGAACTGCTCCAAGTTTTTGTAATGCTCCATCGTCGGCGTCTTGCTTTTGCCGGTCGGATGGCCATCGCCGCCGATCAACAGCATCTTTTCGCCATTTTCATCCAATGCATAGCGGAGCGAACGGGATGGCATATCTACACTGACATACATATCTTCCGGAATTTTTCCGGTTGTCCGTGCGGCAATGATATACGAACGGCTGATTGACATCCTGCTGAAATAGAAGCCATCCGAATCATTGAACGGATAATGCGTTGCCACAATTACTTTATTGCAGGACAGATGGGACATGTTTTCCGTCTGGATGACCGGATCGTGTTTGCTGAGAATCTTTTGGGCGCGGGTGTTTTCATAGATTTTGCCGCCCATGCGCTCGATTTCACTGACTAGCTTCGCCAAAAATTTCACTGGATGGAATTGCGCCTGATTGCGCATGACGACCGCTTCTTTCACATCAAAAGGCAGTTCCACCTCGTCCATTGCCAAACCGCCCGGGATACCGAGCTTTTCATAAGCTTCCGCTTCCTTTTTAAGTATGAGGGCACCAGGCGCCGTGTTGGCGTAGACAAAGGCGTTCAATTCAGCGAAGTCGCAGTCGATGCCAAGCTCCGCTGCCGTCTGCTCAATAAAATCCTTCCCTTCCATATTTGCTTCGTAATACAAGCGGGCTTTTGCTTCGCCCACAATCTTGATCAAGGGATAATAGAACGCACCATGCTGAGCTGTCACTTTCGCAGTCGTATACCCGGTCACGCCATCAATCAGTTTGCCGGCGTCGATCAGCGTCACTTTCCGTCCTGCCTTCGCAAGCAGATAGGCACTGATGATGCCGACGATCCCGCCTCCGACAATTCCGACATCGGTCGACTCATTTCCTTGCAGGGCTGGGAAGCTGGGAACTTCTTTATAGGTTCTCCAGTACGATTCGATATCCTTTGGTACGCGGCTGAACTGTTCGTTTTGTGCCATGCCGTCCCTCCTAGTCTCGTTTACTAGTTATCTACCCTGTCTCTCTTTTTTTAATCAAAAGAAAAACCCGGAAGCGCGTTTACGCTTCCGGGTTCTGATTTGTTGTTTAGGCTTTAATTCCTTGCAGGGAATGTGCCGCTTCTTTCACGCGTTCCAGGCCTTCTGCAATGATTTCCTGTGCACGGTCTGGGTCCAGTGCATGGCCTTCGATGATCACTTCGTTGATATCCTGGATACCGAAGAAATTCATGATGTTGCGGATATACGATACACTCATTTCAGCCGGGGCCATTTCAGGAGTGGAATAAATGCCGCCGCGTGCATTCAGGATAATGACTTTCTTTTCAGGCACAAGGCCGACCGGGCCGTTTTCCGTGTACTTGAACGTCACACCCGCACGATTGATATAATCAATGAATGTCTGCAGAGCTGCCGGAATTGTCATGTTCCACAACGGGAAGGCGAAAACGACAACGTCTGCGTCCATGAATGCATCCATCGCTTTTGAAGAAGCTGTCAAGATGCGCTGTTCAAGGTCGCTCATCGGCTCTGCCTGAGCAGATTTTTGCATCGCATCAAAAAAGTCCTGTCCGAAATATGGCATGTCTTCTTTAAACACATCAAAAGTCTTAACGTTGACATCGCTGCCGATTTCATTCATGAATACTTCGTACATTTTGCTTGAAACCCCTTCAGTAGCAGGGCGGTTATTCGCTTTCACAACTAGAACATTCATTATTTATAAAACTCCTTTTTCGCTATTATTATTATTCTCGAATTTGAGATACATTAAGTATAATAAAATTCCGGAGTCAATTCAATTTATCTGCTCATGCCTCGCATGAATCGCCCGTGCAATAGGAAGTCTTGCTTTGCCCCATCGGCTTCAATTTTGGGCGGATGCCTTCTTCTTCCGCGATTTGGACAATCGAATCGACGAATGCCTGAAGCGGCTGTGCACCTGAAATGGCATATTTGCGGTTGATGACAAAGAATGGCACGCCTTGTACGCCGATCTGGCGGGCTTCTTCGATATCGCCTGCCACTTCGGCGGCATACTTGTCCGTATTCAAGACTTCTTCCGCTTCTTTGCGCGGCAGCCCGGCCCCTTCAGCCAACTCCAGCAGAGTTTCAGAATTGCCGACATTCTTTGCCTCGACAAAATACGAGCGCAGCAGCACTTCAGCCAATTCTGCATCCTTTCCGGATTCTTCCGCCCACTTCACCAAACGGTGCGCAGCAAACGTATTGGCTTCCACCATACCGTCAAAATTATATTCAAGGCCGACAGACCGGGCATGGTCCGCAACGCCTTTCGTCATCTCTTTTGCTTCATCGACCGAACGGCCGAACTTCTTAGCCAAAGACTCATAAGTCGATACTGTAGAATCGACCGGCGTCTCCGGGTTTAATTGAAAAGCTTTATAAGTAATTTCTGCTTGTGTGTGAAAACCTGATTTCTCCAATGCTTGTTCCAGTGTGCGCTTGCCTATGTAGCAAAACGGACATACATAATCTGACCAAACTTCAATTTTCATTCTCTCACCTCACGGAATACTATAACAACGAACCCCCACCCCCTCAATTTTTTTGCTTGGGAGAAATGCGGAGATGCCCAAGAAAGCCCCGACAAGCGCTGGAGGGCTGGGGGTGAATGGCGTTTTTTGCCATTCGGCCTCAGACCGAAGCGACCTCGAGGGGCTGGGCATCGGAGCTGGACAAGAGAAATGCGGAGGCGGCCGTTTAGATTCGACCGGCGTAAGACGATTCGGCTGTGCGGCATGTTTTCAGCCGCACAGCCGAAGTGGCTTACGACCCGAGAATCTGGCCGCTGGAGCTGGACAAAGAAATGCGGAGATGCCCAAGAAAGCCCCGACAAGCGCTGGAGAAAATAGCTATTTGGACGGTTCTGTGTTTTATCGGCGATTCTAGGAATTTATCGGCGATTCCGAGATTTTATCTGCGATTTCAGGATTTTATCGGCGATTCTCAGATTTTATCTGCGATACAGAAAATCTATCTGTGTTCCTCAAAAACTGCCGCTCCCTCCCCAACGCAACTTCTCCTCTACTAGCGGCGTCCTATTGCCTGTGCCTTCTTAAGACAGTCCAGCCAAATAAAAAAACTGACCCCAAAAGGAGTCAGCTTAATGCTTCGGTGATGACCGGCACGATCTGTTTTTTTCGGGAAACGACGCCTGGCAGCAGGACGCGGTTGTCGACCACGCTCGACTTGAATGCACCTTCGATAATGCTTGAACGGTTGCCGAGGACAATTGCAACGGAATCGTTGTTCAAGATGTCCGTGACAACGAATACGAAAAGATCCAGGCCTTTGCGGGCGATTTTTTCATTCATCAGCACTTCGATTTCTTTTTGGCGGCTGGTGACTTCCGCCACGTCGATGGCGTTCACTTGCGCCACTTCAAAGCGGTGGCTGCCGGCTTCGAATTCCTTGGAATCCAGCGACATCAAGTCTTCCAATGTTCTATTGCTGAGGTCCGCTCCTGCTTTCAGCATAGCCAGGCCGTATTCTGCAGCGTCGACGCCGGCAATCTCTGCCAGTTCACGGGCCGCTTGGACGTCCTGTTCGGTGCATGTCGGCGATTTGAACAGCAGCGAGTCGGAAATGATAGCTGACAGCATCAGGCCTGCTACGTTTTCCGGCACTTCGACCGCATTTTCCTTGAACAGCTTCAACAGGATCGTTGTCGTGCAACCGACAGGTTCGGCGCGGAAATAAAGCGGATCTGTTGTTTCAAAATTCGCGATCCGGTGGTGGTCCACCACTTCAATCACCTGTACATCCGCGATATCCACAGCGCTTTGCTGGCGTTCGTTATGGTCGACCAGGATCACTTGTGAAACTTCTTCCGAGACGCGTTCAACCAGGCGCGGCTGGTCGAAGCCGAATTTTTGGAGCGCGAATGCCGTTTCGTTGTTCACTTCGCCCAGACGGATCGGCTCTGCATCCATTCCAAGCTCTTTTTTCAAATATGCATACGATATAGCGGAACAGATGGAATCTGTGTCCGGATTTTTATGGCCTAATACAAAAACGTTTGACATGTTTTAGCCTCCTGAATGGTGTTGGTTTCCGTGATAATTTTAACACAACTGCCCCGGGAGCCAAAATACAATTGTGCGATGGGACCTTTAATGCATTTCCATTGTGAATTATGCATTGAAACTCAAGAAAAGCACATTCCTTTTTCCGGAAATGGTCCATCAAAGTGAAAAATTCGAATTTTATTTCTTTTTGTAGAGAATTGTAATTCTTTATACCTACTATTATATATAATACAGGAAAAAAGGACATGATAATTCTCTCATATAAAAATATTTTAAGAAAAAGGAAATAATTATATACATTTAAATAGGACAAATGATATAATCCCCATAACTAATCCAATTCTTTTCGAGAAAGGAGAGTTTAGAGTGACTATAATTTTGGAAAAAAAATACATTCCTTTAGCCGATTACTTTGCCTCTGCATCTAATCCAAAAATTACCTTATCTTTCAATGAAATCGAACAAATCATGGGGCAGCAGCTTCCGAACGCCGCCTACTTGAACAAAAGCTGGTGGAAGAAGACCAAGCCGCCCGCAAAACATTTCCATGCATGGATGGATGCCGGCTACTATGTAAGCGATGTGATCACGAACCGTTCGGTGACATTCGAGAAAATCGACTCCTCTGAAAATGACCTGGAAAAAGCGGACAATGAAGATATTCTCTTGATCCGCCAGGCAGAACACGGGGATGCCCGCTCTCTTATTGCGCTTCAGCGCGTGGTGGAAGGCGAATCCGATTTCATGCTTTACGGCAAGGATGAACGCGTCCAATCCACTCAAAGCATGCGGAAACAGATTATCGAATGGAAGCAAAAAGGCCATTCCGCGATTTTCATCGCTATCCTGAACGGCGAACATGTCGGGTACTTGATGATTATCGGCAATACCGCTAAACGAGCGGCACACCGGGCAGCGATTGTGCTCGGCGTCCAGGAAAGTGCCCAGAACAAAGGCATCGCCACTTCCCTTCTGCAAAAAGCGGAAGAATGGGCCGCAGAGAAAGGCGTCAAACGACTGGAACTGACTGTTGTGGAAGAAAACACGGCAGCCCGCAAACTTTATGAAAAAACCGCCTATGAGCAAGAAGGCGTCCGCAAGCAGGCACTGATGATTGATGGCAAGCCGCATAACGAACTTTACATGGCGAAGTTTTTAGACTAAAAAGAGGATCGCAGTCGCGACCCTCTTTTTTCTTTAATTTAAAATCATCAATGATACATACAAGCCGGTCAATGTGATGAACAGAATCGGGATCGTCAAGATGATGCCGACTTTGAAATAATATCCCCAGCTGATTTCGACGCCTTTCGCCTTCAGCACATGAAGCCAAAGCAGCGTCGCAAGCGACCCGATCGGCGTGATTTTCGGCCCCAGATCGGAGCCGATGACGTTGGCATAGATCAACGCGTCCCGGACAACGCCGGTCGTATTGGTTTCTGCAATCGCCAGCGCATCGATCATGACGGTCGGCATATTGTTCATGATCGACGACAGGATAGCGGCGATGAAGCCCATGCCGATCGTCGCCGCAAACAAGCCGTGGTCCGCTGTCCATTCAATCGCAGAAGCCAGCACTGAAGTCAGTCCGGCGTTGCGCAAGCCGTAGACGACAACGTACATGCCGATCGAGAAGAAGACGATCGCCCACGGTGCGCCCTTGAGCACCGTCATGGTCTCCACGGCTTCGCTTCTGCGGGAGATTATCAGGAAGATGATGGCCACAGCACCGGCAATGAACGACACGGGAATGCCGAGCGGATCGCCGATAAAATAGCCGACCAGCAAGATGCCGAGCACCACCCAGGACAGCCGGAACATCTTCAAGTCTTTGATTGCAGCACTTGGCGTCTTCAGCGCCCCTTCGTCAAAATGCGCAGGGATGTCTTTTCGGAAATACAAGTACAGCACCAGCATGCTCGCCGCTACACTGAATAAATTCGGAAGGAACATGTTCAACGCGTATTGGGTGAAGCTGATGTCGAAAAAGTCCGCGGAAACGATGTTCACCAGGTTGCTGACCACGAACGGCAAAGATGCCGTGTCGGCGATAAAGCCGGAAGCCATGATGAACGGCAGAATCATCGCATCCTTGAACTTCAATGCCCGCACCATCGCAAGCACAATCGGCGTCAGAATAAGCGCCGCTCCATCATTGGCGAAAAGTGCCGCCACGACGGCTCCGAGTGCGATGACGAGCAGGAACATCCGAACGCCGCTGCCTTTGGCAAAACGCGCCATGTGCAGGGCTGCCCATTCAAAGAACCCGATTTCATCGAGGATCAGGGAAATGATGATCAACGCGACAAACGTCAATGTCGCGTTCCAGACAATGCCTGTTACAGCCCAGACATCACCGAAATCGACTACGCCGAACAACAGCGCTACAACCGCTCCCGCAATCGCCGACCAGCCGATCGACAGCCCGCGCGGCTGCCATATGACAAATATCAATGTTACAAGAAAAATAAAACTGGCTAACCAAATATCCACTCTCTACAGCTCCTTAATCACAAACTACTTTTTTCCCTTGTGCAATCAGCGTTTCCACAGTCCGCTCCGGCTCCGGCAACAAACTCAGCAGATGAATCAGCATCGGGTATTGGGCATGCCGGATGTTCAACGACCAAATCGTCCAGCGGCCGCGCTTTTCCTCGGTGACAAGTTCTGCCTGCTTCAATTTGCGCATATGCTGGCTGATGGCCGGCTGCGTCATATCAAGAAGTTCGGTGAATTCGCAAATGCACAGCGAATCTTTCATCAAGTATTTCAAAATTAGCATGCGGTTATGGTCGCTGATCGCTTTCAAGTATGATTCCATTTGAAGATAATCCATTTCTTCACCTCGTTTTTTCAACGCTTCCACCATTATATAAGCGGATGCTTATAAGTTCAAGAGGTGAAACGCTTTTTACTTGCGGCAAATCGGGGGATACTTGCGGCAAATGATATTTACTTGCAGCAAACAGGGCCTTACTTGCGGCAACTCATACTTTACTTGCAGCAAATGCCCTTTTACTTGCAGCAGCTCCGGATTCCCTTGCGCCCCTCTTCTGCGAATCAAACACAACCTTTTCTCCAAAACAAAAAGCCCCGCCTAAGCGGAGCTTTCGTTCGGTTTCATTATCCTAATTTTTCGAGCACTTTCAGCGCTTCACGGTTGAACGCCGGAATATCATCAGGCTGGCGGCTGGTCACCAGCTGCTCCTGGCAGACCACCACTTCTTTATCGACCACTTTCGCGCCGGCGTATTCCATGTCGACCTGGATCGATTTGTAGCCGGTCGCATCGCGGCCTTCAAGCGACTTCGCCGAAATGAGAAGCTGCGGCCCGTGGCAAATGGCAAAGACCGGTTTTTTCGCATCCATGAACGCTTTCGTAAATTGGACAAAACGGTCATCGGCGCGCAGCTGGTCGGGAGAAAAGCCGCCCGGCAGGAACAGAGCGTCGTAATCTTCCGGTTTCACATCGTCGATTCCTTTATCAATGGAGACGGTCGCTTCTCCTTGCTTGCCGGTCACTTCTTTGCCCGCTTCCTTTTCGATCGTAATGACTTCGTGGCCGGCTTCGTTAAATGCTTTCGTCGGCTCTGTATATTCAACATCTTCAAACATATCTGTAATCAACGTTGCAATTTTCGCCACAATCTTTCACTCCTCTGTTTAATTAGTCTCTCTTATTATTCCACGAGAGACCTTTCTTAAACACCGGAATTACCGGAACTTCGAAACGAACGGGTTGTCCTGCTCCCAGAAGCGGTATGGGTAATCGACCGCTTCCCCCGAGTTGCCGATGCCGACGCGCGGCCCGACAGCGACCGCGTGGACCGGATCGCCTTCAGCGATGTAGAGCGGACGTTCCGTGAAATGGTGGCCGTAATATTCCATCGTGATGCCCATCGCTTTCGTAAGCTTGCCGGGGCCGCTTGTCCATTGCTTGATGGGCAGGTGTCTTCCGCGGAGTTCCGCCATCAGGTCGATGCCTTCGACCGGCTCCACAGCGCGGATCAAAATCGCCCGCGGCGTGTCAACCGGTCCGCTGACGACATTGATCAATGTATGGGTATGCATTTGGTACGTATAGACGCTGCCGGCTTTGCCGAACATAATTTCGGTGCGTTTGGTGCGGCGATTGCCGAAACTGTGGGCAGCCCTATCCCCGGCTCCCATGTACGCTTCGGTTTCAACGATGCGGCCGCCGACGATGCCTCCGGGCAGTTCATGGACCAGAATCTGGCCGAGCAGGCTGCGCGACAGTTCAAGCGTCGGCGCATCAAAAAATGATGCAGCGATTGGTGTAAACATAGACAGATCCCTCCTATCCGCTATTATACCGGATTCGGAGCCGTCACTGCCTCTATCAAGGGTTTGATATGGTCAATCCGCCCTTCATGGAAAGCCTGGACAATTGCACTCCCGACAATGAACCCATCGACATCCTCGCGCAGCATGTCCACATGCTCCGTCCGCGAAATCCCGAATCCGGCATAAACCGGCACCGGGCTTTTCGCCCGGACGCGGCGCATGAAATCACGCACGCTTTCCGACATTTCATCCCGCGCTCCGGTGATGCCTGTCACGGTGACTGCGTAGACGAACCCTTCCGCTTCCTGAAGGATGGCCTCGAGCCGCTGTTCGGTCGTGGTCAGCGTCACCAGCTGGACGAGGGCGATTCCTGCTTTTTCCAGATGGCCTTTGGCAAGCTGCCGGTGCTCGTACGGCAAATCCGGGATGATGATGCCCGCCACCCCCGCCTCTTTGCATTCGCCCACAAAACGTTCGATGCCGAACTTAATGACCGGGTTCAGATAGGTCATCACAAGCAGCGGCACAGTGACTTCAAACTCCCAGCTCTTCAGCTCGGCCAGCACTTTTTCGAGTGTGACGCCTTCTTTCAGCGCACGGTTGCCTGCGGCTTCGATTGTCGGGCCGTCTGCAACAGGGTCCGAAAACGGAATGCCGATTTCAATCGCCGTCACTCCTGCCTCCTGCAGGTATTGCACTTGGCTCTTCAATCGGTCCAAGCCGCCGTCCCCGGCCATGATATAGGCGACAAAAGCCTTGTCGCCCGCTTCTTTCAATGCTGCGAGTTGTTTCATGCCAAGCCCTCCAGTCTTTCGGCGTAAGTCGCCATGTCTTTGTCTCCGCGACCCGATACACAAATGACGAGTATTTCGTCCGCCGCCATTTCTTTCGCAGTTTTTTCTGCCTGCGAAATCGCATGCGCGGATTCCAGCGCCGGAATGATCCCTTCAAGGCGTGAGAACGCGACGACCGCTTCGAGCGCCTCCGCATCGGTGATGGCTACATATTCCACACGTCCGATATCCGCCAAGTAAGCGTGCTCCGGCCCGATGCCCGGATAGTCGAGGCCGGCAGAAACAGAATGCGCTTCCAGCACCTGGCCGGATTCCGACTGCAGGAGTTTCATGAACGCGCCGTGTAGGACGCCTTCGGTCCCTTTGGACATCGTGGCTGCATGCTTGTCTGTATCCAAACCTTCTCCCGACGCCTCAACGCCGATCAAGCGGACCGCTTCGTCTTTCAGGAACGGATAGAACATGCCGATTGCGTTGCTGCCGCCGCCGACGCAAGCGAGTATCGCATCCGGCAAGCGCCCTTCATGCTCAACGATCTGGCGGCGCGTCTCTTCTCCGATGACGCTCTGGAAATCGCGGACCATTGTCGGGAAGGGGTGCGGCCCCAAAGCGGAGCCGATCAGGTAATGCGTGTCTTCAACATTGGTGACCCAGTAGCGGAGCGCTTCGTTGACCGCATCCTTCAGCGTCGCACTGCCTTTGGTGACGCTTTCTACACGGGCGCCGAGCAGTTTCATGCGGAAGACATTCAATTGCTGGCGCTTGATGTCCTCTTCCCCCATGAAAATGACACATTCCAGGTCAAACAGCGCGCAGACGGTCGCTGTCGCGACGCCATGCTGCCCCGCACCGGTTTCAGCAACGATTTTCCGTTTGCCCATGCGCATCGCAAGGAGCGCCTGGCCGAGCGCATTGTTGATCTTGTGGGCGCCTGTATGGTTCAAGTCCTCACGCTTCAAATAAACTTTCGGGCCGCCCCATGCTTCGGTCAGCCGTTTCGCGAACGTCAAAGGCTGCTCGCGTCCGACATATTCCTTTAAATACGTATGGTATTCCTCTTGGAAAGCGGGGTCCGCTTTCGCTTCCGCGTATGCGTCCTCCAATTCCTTGACCGCTTTCATCAGCGTTTCCGGCACAAACTGTCCGCCGTATTTCCCGAAAAATCCGGTTTTCTCAACTGCCTGCTGCATCGAATCACCCTTTGCTTTCCGAATAAATTCCGTTATTTTCACCGTGTCTTTTCTTCCATCTGTTTCGACGCCGCTTGAAACGTCCACCATATAAGGCGCCGTCTGGCGGATTGCCGCGTCCACATTCCCTGGATTCAGCCCACCCGCAACAATCAGGCGGGAAGTTTCAATATCCGCTCCTTCCAGAAGGGACCAGTCAAAAACATGTCCGCTGCCGCCGCGGTAATCCGTACCCGGCGCATCCACCAGGATGAAGTCAGCACCCGATCCCTTAAGCCGGGCGGCGTCTCCTGTGTTCCGGATCGAAAACGCCTGGATGACCGGGACGGATATAGAGCGGACCAATTCGTCCGGTTCGTCGCCGTGCAATTGCACCATCGTCAGCGGCACTTCCCGGACTGCCCGTTCGATATCTTCAAGAGAGGCGTTGACAAAAACGCCGATTCTTTCCACATCTGCCGGCGCATGCTTTGCAAGCTCGGCCGCCTGTTCGATAGAGACGCGCCGCTTGCTCGGTGCGAAAACGAAGCCGATGGCATCCGCGCCCGCTGCCGCTTCTACATGTTGCGACTCCATCAGCCCGCATATTTTCACTTTTGTCATTTCACTGCCCCCTTCGCAACCGCTTCCCGAATCCAAGCTCCTGGATCATCAGAACGCATCAGCGCTTCGCCGACAAGGATGCCGGACGCGCCGTGCCCGAAGACAAATGCTGCATCCTCTTCCGTATGCAGCCCACTTTCACTGATCAGCAAGCGCTCGCTGCCGAAAGGAAAATTTTCCGCAAGCTCTGCAGTCCTTTCAAGGGAAACCTGGAATGTCTTCAAATCGCGGTTGTTGATGCCGATCAGTTCTGCTCCGAGGTCCAGCGCTTCCGCCAGTTCCTCTGCATCGTGCACTTCCACCAATACCTCCAGGCCGAGCATGCTGGCATAGCCGAACAGCTCGCGCAGCTCTTTTTGCCCGAGCGCCGCCACAATCAGAAGGATAATGGTGGCGCCTGCCTCTTTTGCCCGGTCAATCTGGATCTCACTGATCATGAAGTCTTTGCAAAGCACCGGAATCGACACCGCTCCTGCCACTTTCCGCAAATCTTCAATGGATCCTTTGAAATACGTTTCATCGGTCAGCACCGAAATCGCCGCCGCTCCAGCTGCCTCGTATTTTTTCGCCTGCGCGAGAACATCCACTTCCATCGAAATGTCGCCTTTTGAAGGGGATGCCCGTTTGATTTCCGAAATGACCCCGCGGGCATTGCGGAGGGAATCAGCCAGCCGGTTTTTCGCCGGATAATGGGTCTCCCCCGATCCGATTTCTGTGTAGGTCTTGATTTCCTGCCGTTTGGTTTCGATGATTTGGTCGAGGATTGTCATACCAGCACCCCCGAAGCCAGCCGGTGAAGTTCGAATACGCGCGCCGTTTCACCGGCGAGAATCGATTTCCGCGCTTGGTGCACGCCTTCAGCAATGCTTGACGCACGCCCGCTGATGAACAGGCAAGCACCTGCATTTAACGCCACCGTATCCAAATACGGGCTTTCCTTGCCGCTGAGCACTTCCATGAAGATTTCAGCGTTGCGCTTCGGATCGCCTCCCTGTATGGCTTCGATCGGCGCCGCTTCCAAGCCGGCTTCACTCGGATGGAAAGCCATCCGGCGCTTGCCGTTTTCATCAAAAACGACGAGTTCGCTTGTGCCGATCAGCGATAATTCATCCAGCCCGCCAGCGCCGTGGATAATCGCGCCGCGTTTTCTGCCCAGGCGCATCAATGCATCCGCCATCGTCTCCATGACATCGCTGCGGTAAACGCCCGTCATCTGGATCGTCACTGGCAGCGGATTGGCAAGCGGCCCCGCCAGGTTGAAAATGGTCGGCGTGCCGATGCGCTTGCGCACTTCCCGCAATTTCCCGAGAGCCGGATGGATGGCCGGTGCAAATAAAAACGCGATGCCGGTCCCTTCCAGCAGTTCAGGGATTTTCGAAATGTCTGTATCCGCTGAAATGCCGAGTGCCTCGAGCACATCGGAACTGCCAGTTTTGCTTGATACACTGCGGTTTCCGTGCTTGGCAACCGTCATGCCGCATCCCGCCAGCACAAAAGCGGACATCGTGCTGATATTGAAGCTGTTTGACCGGTCGCCGCCGGTTCCGCAGACATCCACCAATTCCCCGTCCACCTCAGGAAGCACCACTGCTTTTTGGCGCATCGCCTTGACCAGGCCGACGAGCTCATCTGCTGTTTCGCCTTTCTGGTGAAGATCCACCAGAAAACGCTCCACTTGACCTTCTTCCATGCGGCCTTCCAATAAATCCAATGACCGCTCCATCATCTGCTGTTCTGTCAAATGCTCTACTCTGCTCATTCTCAGCTCTCCTCGACTCGTATTAAAATGCAAAAATCCCCGCAACCGGACTGATATCCGGTTGCGGGGACGGGGTTAAACCGCGGTACCACCACGCATTAATGCAATTTTGCACTCACTTAAAACAGGCTCTTCGCCTTTCCCTTTAACGCAGGGCCTACGTCTCCCTTACTCGCTTCCGCTTTCAGGCCAGCTCTCCTAAGTCCATTCGCACAAGGGATCCAATCAGCTTTCACCAGCCGCTGACTCTCTAAGATGGATTTCCTTGCCTACTCGTCTCAATCCTCGATTTATACGCTCTTCTATTCTGGTCTCTTCTGGGCTCTTCTCTCAAATAGACTTGTCGCTCGTTCAACAAGTTGTCCCTCATATTAAAAGGTTTTGTTTATTCTGTCAAGTCTTATCTTTGAACTTCGACATCCCGGCCGTCGTAATATTCGCCCAGCTCCCTGCGCAGTGCGGCTTTCAAGAATTTCCCGACCGACGTTTTCGGTACTTCTTTCAAGAAGACGATGTCGTCCGGCACCCACCATTTTGCAAACTGGCTTTCCAGGTACGCGAGCAATTCTTCCTTCATCGCTTCCCCCTCCTCGTACCCTTCTTTCAGGACAACACAAGCAAGCGGGCGCTCCAGCCATTTTTCATGCGGGATGGCGATGACCGCAGCTTCAAACACCGCTTCATGCGTCATTAGCGCATTTTCCAGATCGACCGACGAGATCCATTCACCGCCGCTCTTGATCAAATCCTTCGTCCGGTCAGTCAGCTTGATAAAGCAGTCCGGCTCGATGACGGCGATGTCCCCGGTATAGAGCCAGCCGTCGCGAAACGCTTCGTCCGTTCGTTCGTCCTTGTAATATTCATCGGCAATCCACGGTCCTTTGACGTTCAGCTCGCCCATCGTCTTGCCGTCCCAAGGCGCCTCGCCGTTTTCATTGACAATGCGCACTTCAAGGCCCGGCATCGGCAGGCCGGCCATCGCACGCCGGTCAATGCGCTCATCCATCGATAGGTCCGCCATCGCGGAAGTTGTGACCGCCAGGCTGACAAGCGGCGACGTTTCCGTCATGCCGTAGCCGGTGACGAACGGCACTTTGTACTTTTCTTCAAATGCACGGATCAAGCCTTTTGGAGACGCCGAACCGCCGCAGATGATCATGCGCAGCGTGTCGATGTTGCGCGGATTGGCTTCCAGCTCTTTCAGCACGCCGAGCCAGATCGTCGGCACGCCAGCGGTCAATGTGACCCCTTCCTGCTCGATCAAATCCAGCAGCATGCCCGGCGCAAAGCCCGGCCCCGGCAAGACTTGCGTCGTGCCGAACAAAACCGCTGCAAACGGAAGCCCCCATGCATTCGCATGGAACATCGGGACGATCGACAGCGCAATGTCCCGTTCCGACAGCGCCATGGAGTCCGCCATGCCGAGCGCATAGCTGTGCAGTACAAGCCCCCGGTGCGTATAAACGACGCCTTTCGGATTGCCGGTTGTCGCGGACGTGTAGCACATACCGGCCGGCGTGTTTTCGTCCAGGTCTTCCGGGAATTCATAGCTGCCGTCTTCCGCCGCCATCAGCTCTTCATAGGAATGTACATTTTGGAGCGAGGTCTGCGGCAAGTCCATGCCGTCTTTCATGATGATGAAATGCTTGACCGTTTTCAGCTGCGGCGCAATTTTTTCAATCAGCGGGAACAGGTCATGGTCCACCAGCAGAATTTCATCTTCTGCATGGTTGATGACATAAATGATGTGTTCAGGCGAAAGCCGGATGTTGATCATGTGCAAGATCGCCCCTGCTCCCGGAACTCCGAAATACAGCTCCAAATGGCGGTGATGGTTCCAGGCGAAGCTGCCCACTTTCACACCTCTGCCCATTCCGAGCTTTTGGAGCGCCGACGCCAGCTGGCGAGTGCGCTTGGCAAAATCTTTGTACGGGATGCGGTGGATCGAATTTTCGCCCGTACGGGAAATGATCAGTTTTTCAGGAAAGTACCGTTCAGCTCTTTTCACAAAAGACGATAATAACAGCGGTGCATTCATCATAAAATGTCCAACTCCCTTTTCCCCTCGATTTTTTGGCGCAGCATCCGGATTCAGCGGTATGCCGCCTTCTTGTGCCGCGCGATAAACTGCGGATGCCCGAACCGTTCATGCGCTTTCAGCACCGGTGCCAGGCAGCAGTCGGCACTGAGCGACAGCTCATACCATTCGCGCCAGGTCTTTCCTTTCATGAAATCCGCTACTTCCCGATGTTCCGGGCTGCCCTGCCTTTTGGCGCTCCAGCTCTGCCAGTGTGGCTTTCCGGCCAAGAGGCAGAAATTATGCCAGAACTTCTCTTCAAGCGCACCAAGCGTGACGTAACGGCCGTCTTTCGTTTCATAAATGGCATAGGAGATGCGTGTGCCCCCGATTTCCGGGATGCCGCTGTCCGACACACCGGCTTCGTGGTAAATATCGTGGTTCCCCTGGAACTCAGCCATCGCTTCCGCTAAAGCGATATCGAGATGCTCTCCTTCGCCGGTGCGGAACTTCTTCAAAAGTGCAGCAAGGATCTGTTCAGCCGCCAACAAGCCGCCTGTGTAATCCGCAAACGTATTAGCCGGATGGACCGGTCGGCCATTGCTGTCCGCCATCTGGTCCAATGCCCCGGAAAGCGCCAAATAATTCAAGTCATGGCTTCCAAGCATGGCAAGTGGCCCTTCCTGCCCGTAGCCTGACAGCGAACAATAAACGAGATCCGGTTTGACCTTTTTCAGGTTGGCGTAGCCAAGGCCCAATTTCTCCATGACGCCGGGACGGAATGTCTCCAACAGCACGTCCGCCCTTTTGACCTGTTCGATCATTTCCGCATGGCCTGCCTCTGTTTTCAGGTCGATGTTGATGATCGTCTTCCCTATGTTATTCGCTTTGTGCACCAATCCGCCGCCCATTGAGCGGGCTGGATCGCCGGCTGGCGGCTCGATTTTGATGACGTCCGCGCCCAACTCCGCCAACCGCATGCCCGCATAGGGGCCAGGCACGTAATACGTAACGTCCAGCACCCGGACCCCTTTCAGCGCATCCTTCATATTACAAGCCCATCCGCTTGGCGATGATGGTTTTCATGATTTCATTGGATCCGGCATAGATGGCTGCGACCGGAATATCGCGGTATCGCCGCGCAATCTTGTATTCCTCCATGTAGCCGTAGCCGCCGTGGAGCTGCATGCATTCACCGGAAATCTTTTTCGCGGTATCCGTCAGCCAGTATTTCGCCATCGACACTTTTGACACGACATCTTTGCCGGCCATATGATCTTCGATGAGCGATTCGAGGAAAGAGTGGCCCAGCTCGATTTCCGTTGCCATCTCGACCAGTTTGAACTGTGAATTCTGGAATGAGCCGATCGGCTTGCCGAACGCTTTCCGCGATTTCACATAATCAAGCGTCATCTCGAGCATATCTTCCGAAGCGGTCTGTGCAGCGATCGCCACCACCAGGCGCTCCTGCTGCAGTTTTTCCATCAAATATGTAAAGCCTTTGTTTTCCTCGCCGATCAGGTTGGCGGCCGGTACGACACAATCTTCAAAATACAGCTCGGATGTATCCTGTGCATGCAGGCCGACCTTATCGAGTTTCCGGCCTTTCGAGAAGCCCGGCATCCCTTCTTCAATCATCAGGAGCGAAATGCCGCGGTGCTTCGGTTCCGCTTTCGGATCCGTTTTCACCACGACGACAACGTGCGTCGAATTGATGCCGTTGGTGATGAACGTCTTCTGGCCGTTGACGATGTAATTGTCCCCGTCACGGACTGCCGTCGTCGAGATGTTCGCAAGGTCAGACCCTGCTCCCGGTTCTGTCATGGCGATGGCGGTGATATAATCCCCCGACACACAGCCCGGCAGCCAGCGCTGCTTCTGTTCTTCATTGCCGTAGGCTTCAATATACGGAACTGTGATGTCATTATGCAGCCCGACGCCGGTCAAACTGGCCCCGACCCGTTCCATTTCTTCACTGATGATGACGGCATAGCGGAAATCAAGGCCCAGCCCGCCGTACTGTTCTTCCACTTGCGGACAAAGGAAACCCATTTCGCCCAAGCGCTTCCAGAACGATTTCGGGATCAAATGGTCGCGCTCCCACCCTTCATACTGCGGCACCGCTTCTTTTTCCAGGAATTTGCGGAGCGATTTCCGGAACATCACGTGTTCTTCTTCTTCAAAACGGTACTTGCCCATTCAATTCTCCCCCTTATTTTGGCTGCATGCGGATCGCGCCGTCCAAGCGGATCACTTCGCCGTTCAACATCGTATTTTCAGCAATGCTTTGCACCAGTTGCGCGTATTCATCCGGCCGGCCGAGACGCGCCGGGAATGGGACGGAAGCCGACAGCGATTGGACCGCCGCTTCCGGCAGCCCATCGAACATCGGCGTCTGCATGAGCCCTGGCGCTATCGCCATGACCCGGATGCCGTCGCGCGCCAATTCACGTGCAATCGGCAGCGTCATCGAAACGATGCCGCCTTTGGAAGCGCTGTACGCCGCCTGGCCGATCTGCCCTTCGTACGCAGCGACTGATGCAGTCGAGATGATCAGCCCTCTTTCACCGGCTGCATTCGGCTCATTTTTCTGCATCGCAGCAGCCGCAACGCGAATGACGTTGAACGTCCCGATCAAATTGATTTGGATCACTTTTTCAAACTGGTTGAGTGCCAGCGGCTCCCCTTTGGATACGACTTTCCCCGGCGTTCCGATGCCCGCGCAATTGATCGCCGCATTGATGAGGCCGAACCGCCCGATCACTTCTGCGACGTTCGCTTCCACTTGTGCGGCGTCTGTTACATCGGTTTTCAAGTAGATGACCGATTCTTCGCCCAGCTCTTTCACCAGCCGCTCGGCGCGTTCGCCGTTGACGTCAAAAATTGCCGCCTTGCCGCCGTTTGCCGCAATACGCCGGACCGTCGCTTCCCCCAGGCCCGATGCTCCACCGGTTACGATTGCTTTCATATCGCGAAATTCCATTGCATTTCTCCCCTTCCGTTAAAGCCGCTCGATGATGGTGGCGTTCGCCATGCCCATACCTTCGCAGATGGCAAGCAGCCCGTAGCGCCCGCCGCTCCGTTCCAGTTCATGCAGCAGCGACACCATCAATTTCGCGCCAGTCGCCCCGAGCGGATGGCCCAGTGCAATCGCTCCGCCGTTGACATTCAGCTTTTCCGGATCGCCCCCGATATCCGCCAGCCAGGCAAGCGGCACCGGCGCGAACGCTTCATTGACTTCGTAGCGGTCCATGTCTTCGATTCCAAGCCCTGCCTTCTCCAGCACTTTCTTCGTCGCTGCAATCGGCCCGGTCAGCATCAGCGTCGGATCCGAACCGACGACCGTGCGCGCCACGATGCGCGCTTTCGGCGTTAAGCCCAGCTCGTCCGCTTTCTCGCGCGACATCAGCAATACCGCGGAAGCGCCGTCGCTCATCTGGCTGGCATTCCCTGCCGTAATGACGCCGTCTTCCTGGAATGCCGTCTTCAGCCCCGCCAGCACTTCCATCGTCGTTCCCGGACGCGGGCCTTCATCGGCAGCCACTGTCCGTTTTCCGCCGTCGCCTTCTTCCACTTCGACCGGCACGATTTCCTTTTCATAGTTCCCGCTGTCGATCGCCCGCTGCGCCCGCGCGTGGCTTTCGACGGCGAAAGCATCCAGCTGTTCCCGCGAGAATCCCCATTTTTGCGCAATGCGTTCTGCAGACAAGCCCTGGTTGATGATTTCGTACTGCTCTGTCAGCTTTTTGCTCGGTTCCGCCCCTTGCATGTTCGAAAACATCGGAACCCGTGTCATGCTTTCAACCCCGCCTGCGATGACGATATCCATATCGCCTGCCATGATGGCCTGTGCGCCGAAATGGATCGCCTGTTGGCTCGAGCCGCATTGGCGGTCAATCGTGACACCCGGCACGTAATCTGGGAAGCCGGCAATGAGCGCTGCCGTCCGGGCGATATTCCCGCCTTGTTCGCCGGACTGCGAAACGCAGCCGAGAATGACGTCTTCCACAGCACCCTTCTCAACGCCTGCACGCCCGATCAATTCCTCTAATACCAATGCCGCCAGTTCATCCGGACGCGTCCCGGCGAACATTCCTTTGCGCCGGCCGACCGCCGAACGCACGCCTTCTACGATTACAACTTCTCTCATAATTTGCACCTCATCTTCAAATTTTATATGTGAGCGTTTTCATTTTCCTGAATTGAATGACTATTCACTCATTAAAGTTATTGTACAAGAATACCCTTGTAAATGCCATAGAAAAAATCCCGCAGAAGCTCTGCGGGATTCGGGGTTTATTCTTCTATCAAGCCTTGCTCCACCAAAAATTCACGGGCCACATCGCTCGCCACTTCCTGATCGACGTCGACTTTGGCGTTCATGGCCAGCATCTCTTCTTCGCTGATCTGCCCGGCCAACCCGCTCAACACTTCTTCAAGCTCTGGATATTCTTCGAGCGTCTCCATCCGCACGACAGGTGCAGCGTCGTATTTCGGGAAGAACGATTTGTCATCTTCGGTCGTCTCTAGATCGAACAAATTGATCCGGCTGTCGGTCGTAAAGGCCGGAATGACATCCACGTCCCCGTTTTTCACCGCTTCATACATGATGGCCGGATCAAAGCTCTCGGTCGCCGAGAATTCGAAGCCATATGTCTTCACCAGATCGTCATAGCCGTCCCCTTGTCGTTCGTAGAATGGGTGCGGCGCGCCGAACGTCATGTCTTCAGACTTGGAGAGTTCGGCCAGGTCGGAATAGGTCTCTGCCACAAAGCTGCTGTCTTTGGAGAAAGCGAGGGTGTAGCCGTTCTCGAATCCGAGCGGCTCCAGCCACGTTGCCCCCAGCGTTTCTTCATAGCCTGTCCGCACCCGCTCGAGCACTTCCTCGGACGACTGGCCCGGCTCCGACTGCTCTTTCAGGACATCCTTCAACCCTGTTCCGGTGTATTCCACATACATATCGATATCGCCTTTTTCAAGCGCCGGCGTCAAAATCGACACTTCCCCGAGGCCGTCTTCGTACTCGACCGTATAATCGGAATTCGCTTCGATATACTGCCCAAGGATATGCGGCAGGATGTACTGCTCCGTCCACGGCTTGCCTCCGATAACGATCGGATCTAATTCACTTTCGCCTGACGTGCCTCCGCATCCTGCCAAAACAGCCGAAGCTGCCAATAAAATCAATGCTGCCGGTTTTCTCATGTTTCTTCCCCCTTTAAAGTTTCAATCCTTTAGGCGTCGCCCGTTTTTCAATCCATTTCAGGACCAGGTCAAATCCGATGGCCAGCAAAGCGACAGGCAGTGCCCCAGCCAGGACCAGCGAATTGTTGTAGGACTGCAGCCCGCGGTAGATGATATCCCCGAGGCCGCCTGCACCGACAAATGTTGCCAGCGTCGCGATGCCGACCGTCAGCACGGTCGCGGTCCGGATGCCCGCCATGATAAATGGGAGCGCCAGCGGCAATTCAATCTGCCGCAGAATTTGTGTCCGCGTCATTCCCATGCCTCTGCCGGCTTCGATGATGGAACTGTCCACGCCTGTGATTCCGGTATAGGTATTGCGCAGGATTGGAAGGAGCGCATAAATGATGAGGGCGATCAGTGCCGTCGGAGATCCGATGCCGAGAATCGGCACCAAAAAGCCAAACAGCGCCAAGCTTGGAATGGTCTGAAATACTGCGGTCACGCCTATAATCGGCTCCGCGTATTTCCGGTAGCGGGCAATGAGGATGCCTGTCGGAAGTGCAATTGCGACACCGACCGCTACCGCCACAAATGATAAATAGATATGTTCCAGGAAAGCAGTCTGAATCATTTCCTGCCTGGCCGCCAACGTATTCAGGAAGTTGTTCAATTCGATGTCCCCCTATCCTTTTGAAGGGCCGCCTTCAACAAATCGCGCTCAGCGGCGTAAGCCACCACATGCCCGCCTTCCGTGATGGCAAGGCGGCTGTGCGGGCTCGCTTCAAGCTGCCTTGCCGCTTCTTCGATGCTCGCAGAGGAATCGATCTTTCGGGCATCGCCGCTCCAATCGGCATCAAACTGGAATACGAATTCCTTGAGTTTCTTCTCGCCAAACGCCCGCTGCCGGTTGATCCGTTCAGTCCCGATAAAGTCGCGGACAAAATCATTGGCAGGCTCCGCCACCAGTTCCTGCGGCGTGCCGATCTGCTCCACCTGCCCTGCACGCAGAACGATGATCCTATCAGCGATTTTCAGTGCCTCGTCCATGTCATGCGTCACAAAAACGATGGTCTTTCGGATTTCCTGCTGCAGGTTCCGCAATTCATCCTGCAGCTGCTCCCGGCTGATCGGGTCAAGCGCCGAAAAAGGTTCATCCATCAAGATGATGTTCGGATCGCCGGCCAGCGCCCTGACGACACCGACCCGCTGCTGTTGGCCGCCGCTGAGTTCAAGTGGATAGCGGCTCCAATACGTATCCGGTTCAAGGCCGACAAGCGAAAGCAATTCCCGCGCCCGCACTTCTGTCTTGTCTTTCGGCCAACCGAGAAGCTTTGGCACCATCGACACATTGTCCGCAATGGTCATGTGCGGCATCAGCCCGATCCGCTGAATGACATAGCCGATCGAACGGCGCAGTTTGACTTCCTCCAAACCGGTGATCGGCTCTTCGTCGATGTAGATCTCGCCTTCGGTCGGTTTTTCAAGTTTATTGATCATTTTCATCAATGTTGTCTTTCCGCAGCCGCTCGGCCCGATGATGGCTGTGAGCTGATGCGCCGGAAACGCCAGAGAAATGCCTTTCAAAGCTTCTGTGCCGTCCGGAAAACGTTTAGTGACATTGTCAAAGCGAATCACTGCATCCGCCCCTTTCCATTTGTTTCGCTTTCTTCTTTACCCTTAACCCCGGCACGCTACTCCTGATTTTCCAGCGCTTTGATGGCGGCCGTCAATTCGTTGAAACGGCGGTCAAGTTCCCCGTACGCCTTGTCTCCGGGCTTCAGGAAACTGAGTTTGCCAAGAACGGCTTGGCGTTCGGTATCCAGCTGCAAAAAATCCCCTTTAGGCCGGCTCGGCGGCTGGCCTGCCCACTCCTTGTAGGTGTCTTCGAATTTCTTAACCTTTCCATCTTCGAAAACCAGCACTTTGCGGGCCAGCTTTTCCATAAAATAACGGTCATGGGAAGCGAACAGCAGCGTCCCCGAAAACGACTCGAGCGTCCGTTCCAACCCTTCCCTTGAAGGCAGGTCCAGGTGATTGGTCGGTTCATCCAACAGCAGGACATTGCAGTCATGGAGCATAAACTCCATCAGCTTCAATTTGACCCGCTCCCCCATGCTCATATGCCCGATCGGCTCCAGCCAGTGCCGCTTTTCGAATCCCAGATTGTCCATCAAGGTGCGGGTCCGACCGCCCTGCGCGTAACTGCCCGAGCCGAACATTTCCGCTGGCGTTTTTCCTTCCGGCAAATCAAAGACATCCTGGCTCAAGTACCCGATCTTCATGCCGCTTGTCACCCAAATCTCACCCGTGTAATCCTCCGCTCCCATAAACATCCGGAACAAGGCGGATTTCCCGCTGCCGTTTTTGCCGGCCAACCCGATCCGCTCCCCTTGCTGCACTGTAAACGAAACATCCTCGAACAGAACCCGGCTGTCGTAGCTTTTCCCCGCTCCCTTCACTTCCAGGACGCGCTTGCCTTTTTTGGCTGCACCACCGATGCCGAATTTCACATCCACTTCTTCCTTCGGCTGGCTGACCCTTTCTTTTTGGAGCTCTCTTTCGAGCCGGTTGCGCTTGCTTCCGATCTGCACATCCATGCGCTTGGCCTTGGAACGGTAAAACTCCTTGAATCCGTCCTGTTTTGTCGAGTCAGCATGCGCTTTTCCGGACCAGGACTGCAGTTCCGAAATCTGCTGTTCGACTTTGGCGATTTCCGCTTGCTGCTTGTCGTACTTCCGCGTCTGCGTCAATTGCCGATGTTCTTTTTGTTCGCGATATGCACTGTAATTCCCTTCATAAGCCGTGAGTTTTTTGCCCTCGAGTTCCCAGATGCGCGTTGCCGCGCTGTCAAGAAAGTGGCGGTCATGCGAGACGATGAGGAGCGTCCCGCGGTAGTTTTTCACTTGTTCCGTGATGAGTTCCACGCTCCCGGCATCAAGATGGTTTGTCGGTTCATCGAGCAGGAGCACCTCGGCCCCTTCCGCAAAGGTTTTGGCAAGCCGCATTTTAATCGCTTCTCCGCCGCTCAGCGCGTCCCGTCCTTCCGGCACGTTCCATTTGGTTTCCAGCACGGCGCTTTCGGCAGTCCGCGCCTCCCCGAGAAACTCTCTCACTTCCTGTTCCAGATAGGCGATCTTCGGACGCCGCCCGCTCCATTGGACGGCAGAATCGCCGCGCGCGATGGCATTGAGCAGCGATGATTTTCCGGACCCGTTCACCCCGACGATGCCAATCCGTTCACCGGCATGAATTTCAGCGTGCACGCCCTCCAAAATCACTTCTCCGTTAAAGCCGATTTCCAGTTTGTTCAATCTTCCTATGATGGCCATTGCCATTCCCCCTTGCCGGAGAAATAAAAAAATTCCTCCGAATGATTTCCGGAAGAATTCGCATGCCCAACGAGCCGCCCGAAAGGCCGGGCCGTTGCTTGTTGGAACTGCCGCAAAATTGCCGCAGACCTTCCCTAGCCGGGAAGCATCAGCAGCCTGTATGTTTGCAGCTTTTCTAAAAATGGGCAGACGAATCCTATTTCACTAACGCGAACTTTTTGTTTTTCGCAGAAAAAGGATTAAAACTTCATCGGCCGCCCATCTTCCCTTCAATTTGATGCATCCAGTATACCACATTATTCCGGCTGCACTTCATCAAGCGCCAAGTGCACCGGATTGGCTATCTGGCTATAGCCGATTTCGGTGTAGATTTTATTGGATGTCGGGTTTTTCAAATCGGTGTACAGCATGGCAAAATCATATTCCTGGAGCAGCTCTTCCGTCACTTCAGCGACGAGCGTCCGGGCATAGCCTTTTCGGCGATGCTTTTGAGGCGTGAAAACAAACGAAACCGTAATGCCATGCTTGGAAGGCCGCGATTTTTTCATGCAGGACACGACTTCCCCGTCCACTTCCCAGACATATACTTCCTTGCCTTCGATGAACGAATCGATCCGGTGCGCCGCTTGGGCGGGCGTCGAGGATGCGATGCCGGTTTCCTGCTCGAACAAAAGCAGCCACTGTTCAAGAAGCGCTGCATCTTTTTTGCTGGCGACCCGCCAGGATCCCGGGCTTTTTTCCAGTTTGCGGTTGACAGCATCCGCCCGGTAAAGCCCCTGGTCCATCAGCACGTGGTAACTGCCTCCCATTTTCGCCGTCCACGCTTCCGCAAAACGCCGGGCCGTGCCGCGGTCTCCCACAATCGCTTCAACCACGATTCCTCCATTCATCAACCGCTCTGCAACCTGCGCTTCGATTGCCGGCATTTCCTTGAAGACGATCAGCTGCAGCGGATGCGGCGGCGTCATCAGGCAAGCTGCCGCCACTTCGTCGCCTTCAAAAGCGATCGCCAAAAAATAATCCTCGTAGCGCTCCGCCTTTATTTGCTCGAGAATCCCTAAAAAAAGGCTGTACTCGTCTTCCCGTTCATATAATAAACGCTCCACTTGCTCTGCGTATGCCAGCGGATCCGCATAAACTTTCCATTCCATGTTCCCACCCGCTTCCAATTAATCTCTCTGACTAATATGTATTAGCTAAATCTGGGAAATCTCCTGCCTGATTTCCCATTAAATTGTTCTTTGTCCACTTTCATCCCCGCAGCGTCTTGCCGATTCTCTCCAATATGGCAAAAACAGCCCCGACCAGAATGGTCGGAGCTGCCTTTTTTATTCCAGTTCCATTTGTTTGGTTTCGATTCCGAGGAAGGCAACGGCCAAAGCGCCAATGACGATAGCAACGCAGAATATCGCGAAAATCCAGCCGACTCCATAATCAGCGGCAAGCATCGTACCGACCAAAAGCGGTCCCAGGATTCCGCCGATACGCCCGAACGACGCAGCCATTCCGGTGCCGGTGCCGCGGATGACCGTCGGATACTGCTCCGGAGAATACGCATAAAGCGCGCCCCAGGCCCCGAGATTGAAGAACGACAGGAAAATCCCGGCCCCGATCAGCATGCCAACTGTTTCCGCGTTGCCGAATACCAACGCGCTTGCTGCGGTTCCAAGCAAGTACGTGACAAGCACAAACTTGCGCCCTGCCCGTTCAATAAGCCAGGCCGCCGAGAAATAGCCCGGCAATTGTGCGAGCGTCATGATCAAGACGTATTTGAAGCTTTGGATCAACGTAAAGCCTTTGAGCACCATGACGCTCGGCAGCCACAGGAACATGCCGTAATACGAAAAGACCACGGTAAACCAGACGATCCAGAGCATCAATGTCGGACGCAGGTATTTCTTGGACCATACTTCTTTAACATTCGTCGATACGGAACGCAGGACATTCTTCTTCGCCGAAAACTGCGGCGAGTCCGGCAAATTGATGCGCAAGTACAATGCATAAAGCGCCGGCAATGCCGTGATGATCAATGCGACCCGCCAGCCGAATTCAGGAATGATGAAATACGAAATGATAGCAGCGAGAAGCCAGCCAGCAGCCCAGAAGCTTTCCAAAAGCACGACGACGCGTCCGCGCTCTTTTGCCGGGACACTTTCGGAGACAAGTGTCGACGCAACCGGCAATTCCCCGCCAAGCCCCATGCCGACAAAAAAGCGCAGGATCATGAATGCGGCGAGTGTTGTGGCAAAAGCAGAGACTCCGCTTGCGATAGAGAATAATAAGAGCGTGATGATAAATATTTTCTTTCTTCCTACACGGTCGGCATAAATCCCGAAGACGAATGCCCCGACTGCCATCCCGATTGAGTTGACGCTGCCGATCCAGCCCATCTGCTGGACTGTCAAATTCCAATCCACTTTCAGCGCAGCGATGACAAAAGACAAAATGCCGACATCCATTGCATCAAAAAGCCATCCCAACCCTGCAACCCCGAGTAATTTATTGCGTGAAATCCCGGTGGAATTCTTCACCGATACTGTAGCCATTATAATCCTCCCTGTCTTTACACATGTAATATAGTGTCTTTACACATTCACTATACGCCGAGCCTGCCAGCGTGGCAAGACAGCTGTAAAAGTTCCATTTTTCCGAATAATCAACCGAAAGAAGCCCTACAATTTTACGCATGTAAAAAGCCTCTTTGTTCCCATACCCGGGAACAAAGAGGCTGACACTTTTCTTTTACGCAATCAACACCAAACTGATTGCCATGACCGCCATGCCGGCAATCAGGCCGTAAATCGACAGATGGGCTTCGTCGTAGCGCTTCGCTGCCGGCAGCAGTTCATCGAGCGAGATGAAGACCATCAAGCCCGCCACTCCGGCAAAAATGAGGCCGAACAGCGTGTCGCTGAGGAACGGCATTAAAATCAGCCAAGCCGCTATCGCCCCGATCGGTTCGGAAATGCCGGACAAGAAGCTGTACTGGAATGCTTTCCGGCGACTTCCTGTCGCATAATAGATCGGCACCGATACCGCAATGCCTTCCGGAATATTGTGGATTGCCACCGCTATCGCAATAGCGATTCCGAGGGCCGGATCCTGGATAGCCGACATGAATGTCGCAATCCCTTCCGGAAAGTTGTGGATACCGATTGCGAGTGCGGTAAAGATACCCATTTTCCGGAGCCGGGCGTACTCCGCATTGCTCGGCCCGTCGTCCATGTCTTCAATTGTCCGCACTTCATGCGGATTCCCCAATTGCGGCAAAATCCGGTCCAGCACAGCCATGAAGACCATGCCGCCAAAAAACGCAAGAATGGTCATCCAATAGCCCAAGGTGTCGCCGTGCGCCCCGACCAGTGAAACTTTGGCTTTCACAAAAATCTCGATCATCGAGACATAGATCATGACGCCGGCCGAAAAACCAAGCGAGACTGAAAGAAATTTTGTATTAGTGCGGGATGCGAAAAACGCGAGCAAGCTCCCGATCCCAGTCGCCAGACCGGCGAACAAAGTCAGCCCGAGCGCAAAAAGTACTGTACTATCCATAGACCCGACGTCCTTCCGTTCCAATGATTAATGTTATTGTACGCTAAAAGTTTCCTTCGCGCAACATTTTTCAACACGGAAAGGTTTCCCATTATTCTTTCATTTTTTAAACTTCAATAAGGCGCCGATCTTACGCCAGTCTTCCTCTTTCAAAGCGCGCACGGGCGGGTTGTAAAATACACTAGCAGGATGGAATGTCGGAAGTATATGGTAAGTCTGCTCAGTTTTTTCAAACCGCTGATTTTCTTCATTCCACTTCAAAATCGGCGTCTCCATCAGCACGCCGTGCAATTGCGTCACTCTGGCCTCGGGCCCTATAAGCCGCTGCAGCCCGATATTCCCGAGCGTCACAATCAGCGGCGGATCGATGTCCCGGATTTCTGCATCGAGAATGGGCGCATGGGCAATGATCTCTTTTTTCGTAGGTGCCCGGTTGTACTTCCGTTCGGTCTGTGACCCGTCGCGTTCTTTTTTGGTCCCCCATTTATAAGGCCGGCTGCGGACGGCACTTGTGATATAGACATCTTCGCGGGCAAGCCCGACACTGGAGAGCGACGCCATCAATTCCTTTCCGGCCCGCCCCGTAAAAGGTATGCGCGTTTCCACCTCATTTTCCCCCGGCGCTTCTCCTACAAGCATCAGCGCAGGACTGTCAGGCCCATGGCCCGGCACAAACCCTTCCACTGGAAAATCCTTGATCCTTTCAATGCCTAATTGAATCAAATCATCTGATATTTTATACATGCCATCACCTCTTTTTCAGTTTACTATATTCTTCATGTCACGTTTTCTAACATAAATTTAAAATAAAGCTTGCATTGTCTGAAAATATTGATTAATATGTTAACAAACCTAACATCAAGGAGGAGAGAACATGAAAAAGATTGAAACCATCATCCGTCCCTCGGTCTTCGCCGAAGTTCGACAAGCTTTGGCGCTTGAAGGAATTGACGGCCTGACCGTCACGGAAATCGCCGGAATCGGCAAACAGGAAGGGCGCACCGGCTTGTTCCGGGGAAATGCTTACACCATGGAATTCTCCCCGAAATTGAAATTAGAGATGGTCGTGGATGATTCCAAAGTCGAAGACATTGTCGAAGCCTTGCTGGAATACGCCGCCACCGGAGAAGTCGGGGACGGCAAAATCTTCATCCTTCCCGTTGAAGAAGCAATTCGCATCAGAACAAAAGAACGCGGCGCAATCGCCGTTGGTTAAGGAGGAGATCGGATGGAAGCAGTTCAAAGTTCAGTTGATATGTTATGGGTGATGCTCGGAACGATTTTGGTCTTTTTCATGCATGCCGGATTCGCAATGCTCGAAACCGGTTTTACCCGCTCTAAAAACACCTTGAATATTTTAATGAAAAACCTGATCACCGTCGGCTTAGGCTCGATCCTGTATTTCTTTGTCGGATTCGCGTTAATGTTCGGTACGTCCGCTTTCGGATTGATCGGCACGGATGGCTTCGTGCTTGCCGGCCGTGAAGACATCGGTTTCTTCGTTTTCCAGGCGGTCTTCGCCGCTACTTGCGCCACCATCATTTCCGGCGCAGTTGCTGAACGAATGAAATTGTCTTCTTATATCATGCTGACGGTCGCTATGACCGCCGTCATTTACCCGATTGTCGGACACTGGGTATGGGGAGGCGGCTGGCTTTCCCAAATCGGCTTTATTGACTTTGCCGGCTCCACCGTGGTCCATTTGACCGGTGCAACGGCAGCTTTCATCACCGCCTGGAAACTGGGTCCGCGCCTTGGCAAATACAGCGGCAGCATCGTAAACTCGATCCCTGGCCATAACCTGCCGCTCGGCGCATTGGGCGTCTTCATCCTTTGGCTCGGCTGGTTCGGTTTCAACGGCGGCAGCACTTTGGCCGCAGATCCTGAACTTGTGCCGCCCGTCATCGTGAACACCCTGCTCGCCGCATCGGCAGCGGTCATCTCCACTGCTCTTTATACCCGTTTGCGCTACGGTCGAATCGACCCGTCACTGACAATGAATGGAGCGCTTGCCGGATTGGTGGGCATCACTGCCGGAGCGGCGAACGTCTCCTTCCTCGGCGCCATGGCCATCGGCCTTCTCGCCGGCATCATCATGACCGAAGCCGTTCACTTGCTTGACTCGAAAATCCGTGTGGACGATCCCGTCGGCGCAATCGCTGTCCACGGCGTCGCCGGCATCTGGGGCACCATGGCGCTTGGCTTCTTCGACACAACGGGCGGCTTGTTATATGGCGGCGGCCCTGAAATCCTCGGCATCCAGACCGTGGGCGTCCTGGCGGTCATCGCCTGGACTTCCATTTCCTCCGGGCTAGTGGTCCTGGCAGTCAATGCCCTTTCGCCGATCCGCGTGTCCGCCGAAGAAGAAGAGAGCGGCCTGGACTTTTCGGAACACGGCTCACAGGCTTACGCTATGCAGGACGTCCTGCGCGGGTCCGCCCCTTCAACCGAATCCTTTGCCACACGGCTGAATAAAATAGGCGAGAAGCCTGCGCCCACCAAACTTTGAGATTCCATACAAAAAAGCACGGCCGGATAAGGGCCATGCTCAGACTGTAGACAAAGGCTAATTTTACTGAATAGAGATGTATAAGCCCGACCCGGCTGGCCATCAGTTCATAAAAGAAAGGTCAAAGGAGAAAAAGCACTACTTTTTCTTCTTTGACCTTTTTAATATTCTATAACAGCTGATGGGAATGGAGGCGGCGACTCCAGCGGGACAGCGAAGTGCCGAACTAACTCGGACGCCAGTCAATGCTTGACCGAAGCTTGCGAGGGCAAGTATTTGCGACGAGCTTGCGCAGGAGCACAGGTTCTTTGTTAGTTCGGCGCGAGCCCGCGGAAAGCGTCCGCCGCAATTGACATCAGCCCACCATTTTTATTGCGGAGAACCGCAGCGATTCTTTCTTATCTTACTGCGTGCACATGGTAAGTGTTCTGGGAGGATTCGATGACGTGATCAGGTTTCGGTTTCCCGAGGTTCGCCTTATGGCCGGCGATGTGGTCGGGATGCTTTTCCCAGTTCTTCCAATCCGCTTCGGATTCCCAGCGGACATAGACGATCACTTCTTCATCGCCGCGCCGGACGTTCTTCTTCAATACGGTCCGGTCGATATAGCCTGGCTGCTTCTCCAGCTTCCCTTCTCCCGAAAAACGGTTCAGCACCCGCTCCGAAAATCCTTCTTTAACGACAATTCTTTTCATTTGGACAAACATGCAATTACCTCCTCTTCCTTCTATATAAAATGAAAACTCAGCAGGAAACTTCCCGCTGAGTGGCCGGTCTTTTATTCAAATGCCGATTCCATATCCGTCACCATTTGGCTGACCGACTCGAGTCCGCCACCTGACAGGTACCAGTAATCCGGATCCAGGTAGATGATTTTGCCGTCTTTATAGGCGTTTGTTTTTTGCACCAATTCGTTTTCAAGTGAATCTTTAGCGCTTGCATCCGCCCCTACTGCCGCATTGCGGTCAACGACGAAAATCATGTCCGGGTTCTTTTCGAGGATGTATTCGAACGAGATGCTCTGTCCGTGCGTGGATACTTCAATGCCTTCGTCAGCTTGCTTTACACCAAAAACATCATGGATGATGCCGAAACGCGAAGCTGCTCCATAAGCACTTACTTTGCCTTCGTTCGCCAACACGATCAGCGCTTTTGCATCGCTTTCGCTGACTTTCGCTTTCACTTCTTCAATCTGCACTTCTACTGCAGCCAGTTCTTCTTTGACCGCATCCTCTTTGCTGAAGATTTCACCCAATGTCGTCATGTTGCTTTTGAAAGATTCCATGTAATTGTCCGTGTCGACCGCCATGTGGATGGTCGGCGCAATTTCTTCATACTCTTCATACATATCCGCCTGGCGGCCGGAGATGATGATCAGGTCCGGGTCCAATGCATGAATCGCTTCAAAATCCGCTTCTTTCAGCGTGCCGACATTTTCGTATTTTTCCGTGTCTGCGTATTTTTCAAGGTAGCCTGGAAGGGATTCCTGCGGAACGCCTGCTACAGCTTCAATCCCTAATTTGTCCATTGAATCAAGAACGCCGAAATCGAAAACAACGACTTTTTTCGGGTTTTTCTCGAAAGTTGTCTCACCCAACTCATGTGTAACCGTCATTTCTTCTTTCTTTTCTGTTTCAGCAGAAGCGGTATCCGCTGCTTCTTCTGCTCCACACGCTGCAAGAACTGCAGCCATCACCAATGCGAATGCGATCAATAACCATTTTTTCATTTTGCCCGGGCTCCTCTATTCAATATTTTTAACGTATCATTTTCCAGCTCTTTGTTTCTTGTTCAGACTCCAATGGCCTTTTCTGCTTTTCTTAAGAATTAAAATAAACGCAGATCCGGCAATCGTTCATCTGTTGGATCGGAATATCCATATCGTAGATTTCCTTTAAGGCATCGCTTTGAATAATTTCTTCGGTGGTTCCGTCTTTAACGACACGGCCATTTTTCAAGGCCACGATGCGGTCGGAATAGACAGACGCAAAGTTGATGTCATGCAGCACGATCACCACTGTCTTGCCGAGTTCGTCCACCAATCGGCGGAGGATTTTCATGATCTGGACTGAATGTTTCATGTCCAGATTGTTCAAAGGTTCATCCAAAAGCACATAATCGGTGTCCTGCGCGATGACCATCGCAATAAAGGCGCGCTGGCGCTGGCCGCCGGACAATTCGTCCAAATACATATCTTCCATTTCTTTCAGATCCATATAACCGATCGCCTGGTCGACCATTTTTTCATCTTCGTCATTCAGGCGCCCTTTTGAATACGGGAAGCGGCCGAAAGAGACAAGTTCGCGAATCGTCAACCGGACATTCATGTAGTTGGATTGCTTCAGGATCGAAACCCGTTTCGAGAATTCATTCGACTTCAGTTTTTTCATGTTTGTCGAATCGATGAGCACCTCTCCGGTATCCGCATCCAAAAGCCGGCTGACCATGGACAGCAGCGTGGATTTCCCGGCTCCGTTCGGCCCGATAAAAGAGGTGATCTGCCCGCGCCGGATATCGACGGAGACATTTTCCACCACTTGTTTTTTTCCATACAGCTTTGTCAATTCACGGACTTGGATCATTTAGACCGACTCTCCTTTAATAGCAGATAGATGAAGTAAACTCCACCGATGAAGTTGATGATGACGCTCAGCGTGGTGTTGAATGTGAAGATCCGCTCGACCACCCACTGTCCGCCGACCAGGGCGATGATGCTGATGACAATCGCACCGGTAAGGATCACCGAATGCTTGTATGATTTGAAGAATTGATAGGATAAATTGGCGACGATCAAACCGAAGAAGGTTATCGGGCCGACCAGAGCCGTCGCGATGGCAATCAATACCGCCGACAGCACCAGCATGCCTTTGACCAGGGAGTCGTAATTGACGCCGAGGTTGACCGCTGTGTCACGCCCCAAAGACAGCACATCCATCGAGGGGTTATGGCGCCAGGCAAACGCGATCAAAAGCGCGATGATCACCAGCGATGTCCACACCAGATCGGCATTGACGTTGTTGAAGCTGGCAAACATCCGGTCCTGGACGACCTGGAATTCATTCGGATCGATCAGCACTTGCAGGAACGTGGAAATACTGGAGAAAAACGTTCCGAAAATGATGCCGATCAGCAATAGAAAGTAAATCGGCTGGTTGTCCCCTTTGAAGAGCAGCCGGTAGAACAGCAAGGCGAAGATGACCATGACGGCAATCGACAGCATGAAATTCACTTGCTTGTTGAGAATCGTAATGTGATCCGAACCGAGGAAGAAAATCAGCAAGGTCTGGAGCAGCATGTACAGCGAGTCGAGCCCCATGATGCTCGGTGTCAAAATCCGGTTATGGGTGATGGTCTGGAAAACGACCGTCGCGTAGGCAATCGCTACTCCGGTGAGGATCATGGCGAACACCTTCACACCTCGCCGCGGCAAGGCATAATCAAAGCTGCCGTTCAAATCCTGGAACAGGTAGACGCCGCATGCAGCCAGCGCCAAGACAATAAGGATAAGCATCTTATGTAAATCACGCATACGCTTTCCTCCTAAACAGCAAGAAGAGGAAAATGAAACTTCCGATGACGCCGACCATCAAACTGATGGAGATTTCATACGGGTAAATCAAGACTCTTCCTAAAATATCGCAGAGCAGCAAGAAGATCGCTCCAAGCATCGCCGTGTGCGGCAATGTCTTTTGGAGATGGTCCCCTTTGAAGATCGAGACGATGTTCGGGATGATGAGCCCGAGGAACGGAATCATGCCGACCGTCAACACGACAGTCGCCGTAATCAAAGCGACCAGCGTCAGCCCGATGTTGACGATGCTGCGGTATTTCAGCCCGAGGTTTTTGGAGAAATCCTCCCCCATCCCTGCTACCGTGAAGCGGTTGGCGTAGATATAGGCGATGATGAACACCGGCACGCTGACGTACAAAAGCTCGTAGCTGCCTTTCATGATCATCGAGAAGTCACCTTGCAGCCATGCGGACATGTTCTGGATGACATCCGCCCGGTAGGCAAAAAACGTTGTGATGGATGAAAGGATATTGCCGAACATCAGCCCGACAAGCGGGATGAAAATCGCATCCTTGAATTTGATGCGGTTGAGAATTTGCATGAACAGGAACGTCCCGGCAAGTGCGAAAGCGAACGCCACGGTCATCTTCTCAAGCATCGATGCGTTTGCAAACAGCAGCATCGAAACGAGAATTCCGAGCCGTGTGGCGTCAAGCGTGCCTGCCGTTGTCGGAGAAACAAATTTATTGCGGCTGAGCTGTTGCATGATGAGCCCTGCCATGCTCATCCCTGCTCCCGCCAGCAATATGGCGACCAGCCTTGGCAGGCGGCTGATCAAGAATATCTGAGTTTCTTCCGACTGGAAATCGAGCAAATCGATTGGACTGATATTGCTGACTCCGACGAATAACGAGACGAACGACAGTATGATCAGTATGGGAATTAAAACACGTTTTTTCATTACTGCCCCTCATCTTTCAACAATAAAATCTGAACACCAATTAACAATGATAATCATTATCAGTGCTGCACATTTCTTAGTATATCACTCGGGGAAGAACTATCAACACCTAAATGAGAATTATTTTCATTTAAACCTTCGTTTTTCCCAGTTGTAAAAAGTTTGCCACATTTGGAAATTGGTAATACGCGCTCCCTAGAAGATGTATTCCTAATTAAAGACCTGTGCTACTCTTCCATAATTTCGCATGAAATATTTCGATTCTAGAAACTTATATTCGTTTATTGGGCCGCTTTCGATTATACTTTTCTTTAGCACAAAACTTCATGAGGTGACTTCTAGTGAGATTAAAACAATTTTTCAGTTATTACAAACCGCATAAGCGCCTCTTCATCATCGACTTTTCCAGTGCGGTGATCGTGGCCATCCTTGAACTTGCGTTCCCGGTCGCTGTGCAATGGTTCATCGACGACCTGCTGCCGAGCGGCGAATGGAACACCATTGTAACCGTCAGCATCCTGCTGCTCGCTGTATTCGTGCTCAGCACATTTTTGCAGTTTATCGTCAGCTACCTGGGGCATAAACTGGGGATCAATATCGAAACAGACATGCGGGAGGAATTGTTCACGCATGTGCAGCGCCAGTCGTTCCGCTTTTTTGATAACATCAAAACCGGGCACGTCATGAGCCGCATCACGAATGATCTATTCGACATCGGCGAACTCGCCCATCACGGGCCGGAAGACGCCTTTATCGCCATCATGACGTTTTTCGGGGCATTCGGTATCATGTTCTGGATCAACCCGAAATTGGCGCTCGTCACGCTCGTCGTCATCCCGTTCCTCATCTGGCTCATCACATACTGCAACATTAAGATGAACAGCGCGTGGAGCAGCATGTACGGGAAAATCGCCGACGTCAACGGCCGCGTGGAAGACAGCGTCTCCGGCTCCCGCGTCGTCCAGTCCTTCACAAACGAAGAATATGAAATCAGCCGCTTCAAAAATGACAACGGCCGGTTCCGCCTCGCAAAACTTGTCGCTTATAAAGTCATGGCCGCGACCCATTCGAGCATCTATATGATGACGCGCCTCTTGACGCTCCTCGTCCTTGTCTACGGGGCATGGCTGAACTATCAAAACGAATTGTCGTACGGGGAACTGGTCAGCTTTGTGCTGTTTCTGAATGTATTGATCAAACCGATCGACAAAATCAGCGCGCTATTGGAGCTTTACCCGAAAGGTATGGCCGGCTTCAGCCGGTTCCAGGACTTGATGGACCAAGCGCCGGAAATCCTGGACAGCCCGGATGCCATTGAAGTATCCGGATTGAAAGGCAATATCACGTTCGAAGACGTCCACTTCGGCTATGACCAGTACAAGACGGTCCTGAAAGGCATCGACCTGGAAGTGAAATCCGGGGAAACGGTGGCTTTTGTCGGGCCATCCGGCGCCGGCAAGACGACCATCTGCTCGCTGATTCCCCGGTTCTACGATATCCAATCCGGCAGAATCGCCATTGACGGCATCGACATCCGCGACATGACGAAGCATTCATTGCGCTCGCACATCGGGATCGTCCAGCAGGATGTGTTCCTGTTCACCGGCACCATCCGCGAGAATATCGCGTACGGCAGACGGGATGCCAGTGAAGAAGAAATTTTGGCAGCAGCGAAGAAAGCACATTTGGAAGATTTCGTGAGCAAACTGCCGCATGGCTATGACACGCAGATCGGCGAACGCGGCCTTAAGCTGTCAGGCGGCCAGAAGCAGCGGCTCGCCATCGCCCGCATGTTCCTGAAAAATCCACCGATCCTGATTCTCGATGAAGCGACATCGGCGCTTGATACGGAAACGGAGCGCGTGATCCAGGAAGCCCTAGGCGAACTTGCCGAAAACCGCACAACGCTTATCATCGCCCACCGGCTCGCCACTATCCGCGACGCCGACCGGGTCATCGTCGTCACAGAAGACGGCATCGCGGAACAGGGCGGCTACGCTGAACTGCTCGAACAGGATGGCATCTTTGCCAACCTGCACCGCATCCAGTTCCAACAGTGATGGCAATAAAAGCCCTTCAGCAGAAATAAATAAACAGAAAGCCGCGCCCATAAAGGACGCGGCTTTTTGTTGAGCTTGTAGACAAAAAAATATTTATTCCACTTCAAAAATGAAGATTCATTTAGACGAAGCTAGCGCAGCGATGCAGGAGCATGGTTTTCCAGTGACGAGGAGACTGAAGCCGAGCCCACGGAAAGCGAAGTGGCCAGCACGGTCGGGCTTGACGTTTCTATTCATCATAATTAGACTTTGTCTACAGTCTGCATAGAAAGCCGCGTCCATGCAGGACGCGGCTTTCTGTTTTTATCATTTTCCGATCACGAATTGCTCGAAGCGGTCGTAATCCACTTTGCCGAGTTCGACTTTCAGCATGGTGCCTTCTTCTTCATACTCGGTTTCCAGGATGGTTGCTGAATCGTTCAAGTACGCCACGACGTCCCCGCGCTCGAATGGAACGAGCATACGGCACGTCACATGGCCCGAGAAGATGCTTCCTTTGATCATCTCCAGCAGTTCATCCAGGCCCTTCCCTTCTTTCGCCGAGATCCACAACTCATTGCGGCCAACTTTCGGATACGGGATGCCTGCCAGGTCCGCTTTGTTGTAGACGAACAGTGTCGGGACATTTTCAACGCCCACTTCAAGGAGCGTTGTATTGGTGACATCGATCATGTGACGGTATTCTTCGTTGGAAACATCGACAACATGGAGCAGCAGGTCCGAATTCCGCGCTTCTTCCAGCGTGGAACGGAACGCCTTCACCAAATGGTGCGGCAGCTTGCTGACAAAACCGACCGTGTCGGAAAGCAGGAAATGCTTGTTGTCCTCCAAGCGGATTTGCCGCACAGACGTATCAAGTGTCGCAAACAGCATATCTTTTTCGAATACCTGCTTTTCTTCATGCTGGCCGGTTTTCGTCAGTAGGCCGTTCATGATGGTCGATTTTCCTGCGTTGGTATAGCCAACCAGCGACACGACCGGCGTACCGGTTTTTGTGCGCTGCTTGCGCTGGGTTTCGCGTTGGGCGCGGATATGCTCCAGTTCTTTATGGAGTTTGGATAGCTGGTCTTCGATTTTCCGGCGGTCGAGCTCCAGTTTCGTTTCCCCGGCACCACGGTTGGAGAATCCGCCGCCGCTGCTCCCCCCTTGCCGACCGAGTGAAGCCCGAAGGCCGACTAATCTTGGCAGCATATACTGCAGCTGGGCAAGCTCCACTTGCACCTGTGCTTCGCGCGTTCTGGCGCGGCGCGAGAATATATCCAGGATGAGCATTGTCCGGTCAATGACTTTGCATTCCAGGTCTTCTTCCAGGTTGCGGATCTGGGAAGGCGACAATTCATCATTGAAGATGACCAAATTCGCTTCCGCTTCTTCGTAGAACGCTTTGATTTCTTCGACCTTGCCTTTGCCGACATACGTTGCGGGATGGATCCGGTCAAGGTTCTGGCTGATTTCGCCCACCACCTCCACTTCACAAGCTTCCGCCAAATTGCGCAGTTCTTCCATTTCATATTCAAAATGCAGGTCCTGCTGCAGCTGAACCCCTACAATGATCGCTTTCTCTATCAATACATCCATTTGTTTTCCTCCTTCAATGCCAATGGACCTCTTTGGCCATACGGCAAAAAGAAGAGTTTGCACTCTTCTTCCGGTAATTCCGTTTGATTCCTTGTACTATCATATATTCCCGTTAGGCGGAATACAATAAACCCCTTCTTCAAAAGAGACTTCCTGCGTCCCACGAGACAAGACCACTTCTTCAAGGCGCTCCTGTTTCCGGTCCGTCTTCCGGAATTCAAACCGGCAATTCGGCAGCTCCAGCGAACCGATCAAAGAGCGCCATTTTTCTGCACTTGCAGCCGGCTCATGGACTCCGAAAATACAGCGTTCAATCGATTGTTTTTCATTGTCCGGCAAAATAGCGCCTCTCTTCCTCAGCCCTTCATAGCGTTCGCTGTCGCCGTCATTCCATTCGATAAAGAACGGAGACGGCAGATTGTCCGAGACCGCTTCTTTTAGGAACAGCATCTTCCATTTGATCAAGTCGCCCGATTCCGTTTTCCGCTCCGCAGCCAGGACACCCGTCGTTTCGATCCCTTCCCGCTCCAGCCGCGCATCAAGCTGTGCAATGTCTTCCGTCCGCAGGCAAATGGTGCCGAAGCCTTTGCGGTCGTGCAGCAGCAGCTGCGTCAACGGATGATCCGCTCCTTTTGCAATATCCATTTTTTCGACAGCGAGCCACTCGATGTAGCTGTCCTTGAAATAAAGCAATGCATTATGGGTTCCCCAATTCAAATGCCGTCCGCCTTTTGCGGCATGGAAGCCGTGGTTCTTCCAAACATCTACCGCTTTTTCCGGGTCTTCTTCAATAAAATGCACAATATGATCCAAATACATCCAAGCACCTCTTTTTTAATGGTTGTTTATACCGTTCGCTACAGCGGGCTTCGGTTCCTTTAATTCAGCGGAGGAATTGAAAAAAGCTCCAGTCCTGCCAATTGGCGGACTGAAGCTTTTTGTTCGATTATAGTTTTGCCGGTTTTTCTTTAATCAAACGTTCTGTTTCGCTGAACTCTTCTTCGATTTGTGCATTCGGTTTGAACGTTGCCAAACTTACAACAACCGCTGTAATCAAACATAGCAAGAATCCTGGAACGATTTCGTAAAGGTTGACAGCAAACTCCCAATCGAGGCTATCCCAAATGATGACCGTAGCTGCGCCGACAACCATTCCCGCAAGCGCTCCCCACGTCGTCAATTTGCGCCAGAACAAGGACAAGAGGATGACCGGGCCGAACGCGGCTCCGAACCCTGCCCATGCATAAGCGACCAAGTCCAAAATCGTATCGTTGCGCTCCCATGCCAGGAATCCGGCGATAAGGGCAATGACCAATACCGCAAGGCGTCCCAATGTGACGTATTGCTTATCGGTAGACGCCTTTTTAAAGGCGATTTTGTAAAGATCTTCGATCAATGCTGAAGAAGTAACGATCAGCTGGGAAGAAATCGTGCTCATGATTGCCGCCAATACAGCAGCCAACATGAAGCCTGCAATCAATGGATGGAAGAAAATCTGGCCAAGGACGATGAATACCCCTTCAGGGTCGCCAAGCGTCATGTCCGGGTTTTGCTGGAAATACGCAATCCCCACCAAAGCAGTTGCAGTTGCCCCAAGAAGGCTCAAAATCATCCAGCCAATACCGATGCGGCGTGCCTGGCGAACTTCTTTCAGCGTGCTGATTGCCATAAAACGGACGATGATGTGCGGCTGGCCGAAGTAGCCAAGGCCCCACGCGACTGCCGAAATGACGCCGATGAACGAAGCCCCTGCCGTCAAGGACAGGAATGTCGGATCCACCGAACGGATGCTTTCAGCTGTCTGCCCGAATCCGCCGGTTGCAAAAACCCCGATAATCGGAACAGCAATCAGGGCCAGGAACATCATCAGCCCTTGGACGAAGTCCGTGTAGCTTACCGCAAGGAAGCCGCCGAATAACGTATAAGCGACTACAACTGCGGAAACGATCACCAAGCCGAGCTGATAATCCAACCCGAATGAGCTTTCAAAGAATACGCCTCCCGCTACCATGCCTGAAGAAACATAGAAGGTGAAGAAAATTAAGATAATAATCCCTGAAACAATGCGCAGCAGGCGCGACTTGTCTTTCAGGCGATTCTCCAAAAAGCTTGGAATCGTAATGGAATCGCTTGTAACAAATGAATAAACCCGCAGGCGCGGTGCCACGAAGAACCAGTTCAAATATGCACCGATTGTCAAACCTATGGCAATCCAAACCTCCACGAGCCCGCTGACGTAAATTGCCCCTGGCAATCCCATCAAGAGCCATCCGGACATGTCCGCAGCTCCTGCGCTTAAGGCGCCGACTGCAGCGCCGAGGCCCCGGCCGCCTAACATATAGTCTGTCAGGTTAACTGTCTTTTTGTATGCATACCAGCCGATGAACAGCATGGCAGCCATGTAAATGACCAAAGCAATAATCTGATAAGTTGTATCTGTCATTTCTATCTCCCCTTTCCGATATAAGTTTATCATCTTGCCGTCTTTTTACCAGAAAAATTTTGTTTTGCCGCTGAATTTTAGGGGGAAAAGAGAAGACAAGGAGGCGATTGCCGTGCCATGGAGCAAAAATGATTACCCCGATTCATTCAAGAACTTGAATACGGACGTCCGGAACAAAGCGATTGAAATCGCAAACGCCCTGCTGCGGGATGGATACGAAGAAGGGCGGGCCATTCCGATTGCGCTGGACCGGGCAAGGAAAAGCGTGGAAGGCGAAGAGGAAAAGGTGATTTTTGAAATCAGGGCACACGACGAAGGCTGGCAGCTCAAGAAGAAGGACAGCAAAAAAGCGATTCTCATCGAAGATACCAAAGACGATCTGATGGGCGAAGCCAAACGCTACGCCAACAAGCACAACGGAGAACTTCACATCTATACGAAAGACGGCTCTCTAGAAGACAAGCTTTATGAAAATGACTGAACGCTAAAATCCGCTGCTCCCTTGCAGCGGATTTTCGCATTGGCCAGGGAGCCGATTCCGCCTTCGTCGGCTTCTTTCAGGATGAAAAAATACCGGAATCAAAAAAGGATGTTTGAACCACAGGATAACGGAGAAACATAAAGTGAAAATGATGAAACGGCAGACAGGTTTATGGCTTTCAGGAGATGGATTCCGGACAAATCATAGGAGGCGGATGCAATGAAGCAGGTTTTATTCATCCATAGTGCCGGTCCGCAAGGCGAAGGACAAGGAAGCGCGGGGCTGCTGCAGTATCTGGAGCGTGAACTGGGCTCCGCTTTTCAGGTGATGGCCCCGAAAATGCCCGATCCCGAAGACCCGCAATATTCGGCATGGAAAGAAAAGCTGAAGGAAGAACTGGCGTCCTTGGAAGATGGAGCAGTGTTGGTGGGCCATTCTATCGGCGGGTCGGCTTTGCTGAAATTCCTGTCAGAAGAAGAGCTTGGAAAGTCGTTTGAGAAAGTTATTACGATTGCCGCTCCTTTTTGGGGAATTGACGCGGAATGGGAATTGGAAAGCTTTACGCTGCCGGAAGATTTTGTGTCCCGGGCTTCCCTGTTGCCTGATGTCGTTCTTTTCCACAGCATCGGCGACGAAATCGTGCCGTTCAAACATTTGGAGAAATACATGGAAAATTTGCCGGGTGCTGCTGTCCGGCAGTTGCCCGGAAACGACCATGCTTTCCAGGACGGGCTCCCGGAAGCGGCGGAAGAAATCCGTGGAAGTTAAACCCGGTACACCATCCCTTCTGTACGTGGCCACCGGTGCATCCGGCGGAACAACAAAAAAAGCCGCCGGGTTTCCCCGGCAGCCTGAAAAGATTCGCTGCTCTCATGCAGCGGATCTTTATTTGAACCAGCCTTTTTCCTTGAAACGCGAAATGGCTTCGATGCGGTTTCCGACTTCGAGTTTATCGAAGATGGTCGAGATGTAATTGCGGACAGTGCCGGTCGTGATAAACAATTCCTTGGCAATTTCTTTCGTGCTCTTGCCTTCGGCGATCAGTTCCATGACCTGGGACTCCCTTTCGGTCAACGGATTGGCATCTGCGTATGCGAGATCCACCAGTTCAGGTGCATAGATCCGCCGGCCTTCCATGATAGAGCGGATGGAAGCCGCCAGATCTTCGCTCGGGCTGTCTTTCAGCAAATAACCGCTGACACCCGCTTTACGGGCGCGTTCAAAATAACCGGACCGGGCGAAGGTTGTGAGGATAATGATTTTGCAGGGATGATCTTTCAGCAGCTCAGCGGCATCAAGCCCGCTTTTAAGCGGCATTTCAATATCCATGATGACAATATCCGGATTCAACTCCTCTACCAATGCAATGGCCTCCTCGCCGTTTCCGGCTTTTCCGACCACTTCCATGTCCTCTTCGAAATCCAGCAGCGAACCCAAGGCCCCGAGCATCATGCGCTGGTCTTCCGCTAATACAATCCGTATCATATCGATTCCTCCTTGTTTTGATAAAGGATGACATTCGGTACGCGAATATTCAGCGTTACCCCATCCATCGTCTGGATGTCGACGCTGCCATTGACGAATTCCAGCCGCTCCCGCATGCCGGCCAAGCCATTCCCTTGGTTCCAATGGCCGCCTTCCAGCCCGATGCCGTCATCCTGCACCTGCACGAGCACTTCTTCGGGCTTTTGCTTGATGAGAACGCTGCACCGGGTCGCCTGGCTGTGCTTCACCACATTGGTGACAGCTTCTTTCAAACACATGCTCAATACGTTCTCGACCAAGAGCGGCGTATTGGTCAGCTTGGCGTTGCCGTACAGCACAAAGTCGATATCCGCAGCCCGGAGAATCTGCTGGATGCGCAGAAGTTCATCTTCCAATTTGGTGCCGCGCATGTCAGAAACCAATTCCCTCACTTCTTTCAGCGCAGTGCGCGCCGTCTGCCGGATGTCATTGATTTCATTCATGGCCGCTTCGGCGTCCCGGTGCAGCAATTTGCCGGCCAGGTCGCTTTTAAGGCCGATTAGCGACAATTTTTGGCCGAGCGTATCGTGGAGATCGCGTGCAATGCGCTCGCGCTCCTCGATGACGATGAGCTGGGAAATCCGCTTGTTCGCATCTTCCAGCTGCCCTTCCAGCTTTTCCCGTTTGTGCCGGTTATACGTATTGAAAGGAAGCAAGATGATGCCCAATACGCTCAGGACAATAAATGGCAGCTGCGAAGTATACAGCGATTGGTGCAGCACCATTCCGAACCCCAGCGCCAGGAGGGTTGTACCGATATGGATTCCGTAGATGATGAAGAACCCGACTTTGTTGCGGATATTTCCGATAAAGAACGCCAGGAAAATGGCCAGGTAAACATAGCCGAACATGAAAATCATGCCGATGTTAATGGCGATTTCAATGCCGATCCAGACATACACAAAGCCCGTCTTCGAATTGAACGACAGCCGGTATGCCAGGAAAAACAGGAGCAGCAACAAGATGCCGGCCCCGATTTCCAGCAATGATGAAGACCGGAAAATGAAAAAGAACGGCAATATACAGAAAATGACCCATGCATATAAACTGAGCCAAGGGTTTTTGGGGAAGATTTGGTACCAGCTTTGCATAATTTCGCTCCTCAATTCACTATTAAGATTCATTTTAACAAACAAACGGCAAAAAGAGAAAACCATTCAGCCGAATGGTTTTCTCTTCTGGCAACGCTTATGCAGCCAACTTGTCTTTGTCCTGGTTCATCAAATGCTTGATGTCCCCGAATGTGACGAAGGTTTTGTTTTTTGCATCATATAGTTTGTAACGCAGTGATTTCAAGCTTGATTTAAGCGTGATTGTCGTCGCTTGCTGAAGCGGCGGAGTCGATTCATGCGCTTTTTCCAAATTGTAGTTCGGAACACGCGGGCTCAAGTGATGCACATGGTGGAAACCGATGTTTCCGGTAACCCATTGCAGGACTTTTGGAAGCTTGTAATATGAACTTCCTTCCACAGCCGCTTTCACGTAATCCCATTCGCTTTCGTCTTCAAAATACGAATCTTCGAATGTGTGCTGCACATAGAACAACCAGATGCCAAGAGCTCCTGCGATAAACATTGTCGACCCTTGAACGATCAAGAATGCCTGCCAGCCGATTGCCCAGATAAGCAATGAGTAGATGACTACTAGAGAAATGTTGATCAAATACGTGTTGTTGCGTTCTTTCTTGCGTGCATCTTTGCGGTTGAAACGGCTAGAGATCAGAACTAAGAATAATGGCCCGAAACCGAACATGACCAGCGGGTTGCGGTACATGCGGTACTTGAAGCGTTCCCATTTCGAAGCCTCAATATACTCTTCAATTGTCATGACCCAGATATCGCCCACACCGCGCTTGTCCAAGTTGCCGCTTGAAGCGTGGTGGATTGAATGCTCGCGTTTCCACTTTTCGTAAGCGAACAAAGTCATGATGCCTGTAATGGTTCCGACAACAGCATTCGCTTTTTTGTTTTTGAAGAACGATCCGTGGGTGCAATCATGGAAAATGATGAATGTACGGATGACAAACCCTCCTGCTACCGCTGATAAAGCGATGGTCAACCAGATGGATACATCAAGTGCTTGGTAAGCCAGGAACCAAAAAAGGATGAATGGTGGAATCGTGTTCAATAACTGCTGGACGCTCGCTTTCACATCGGCCTTTTCAAAAGGTGCTACGAATTTCCGCAATTGGGCTGTTTTCTCTCTAGTCATGTTCTTCCTCCTTATACGGGCTCATCGTCCCGGATAACTTATTATCCTTATCATAAAGAATCGGGCTCCTGCAAAAAAGACATAAACGTTTGGTTTAGACATGACACTTGTCATATCTTTCTTAGAATTTCCGCTTTCTTAAAACCCTTTACTGCGTTACACTTAAGTAATCAGAAAAATCAGAAAGGTGTGGACGGTGTGGAAGGAATAATTGCCATTGTTATGATTTTCTCAATTCCTTTAACAGCTATCATCACTACCCACTTGCGCAAACATACTGCCGCTAAACAGAGACTGATCGAGTCGCAAGTGGAGCTCGAGAAACTTAAGCATGAAAATTACATCATCGAAACACAGAAGATGCGGGTCGAGCTGGAGCAGATGCGATTGAATGATGCCAAAGAACGCCAGAGCCTCCTTACGAAATGAAAAAAGCCTCCGCTGTTTAAGCGGAGGCTTCAGACTGTAGACAAAGGTTAATTATGATGAATAGAGAAGTACAAGCCCGACAGGGCTGGCCACTTCGCTTTCCGTGGGCTCGGCTTCAGTCTCCTCGTCACTGGAAAACCATGCTCCTGCATCGCTGCGCTAGCTTCGTCGCAAAGACTTGGCAGGCCAAGTCTTTCCTGCGGTGCCTTCAGCTCGAGTCGCTTCGCTGCTCCCACAGGAGTCTCGTGTCCAGCCCTGTCGGGAGCGTAACCTGCAACTAAAAAAGGATAAGACACTTATCTTACTTTGTGTAGCTGGGTCCAAGCAGCTGGCTTCAGGATCCGCAACGGAAGGCGGCGTCTCCTGCGGGAAAGCGAAGTGCCGAACTAACTCGGACGCCAGTCCGAGTTAGTTCGGCGCGAGCCCGCGGAAAGCGTCCGCCTGAAGTGGAGTATCCGGAATAGCTTCACCTAAATGACTCTTCGTTCTTGAAAAGGAATAAATATTCTTTTGTCTACCAGCTGAAGCCTCCGCTGTTTAAGCGGAGATTTTCATGCGAAAACGCTTTTTTCAATTTCTTTCATTTCGTAGAAGTAGCCTTTTCGGTCCATCAATTCCTTGTATGTGCCGCTCTCCACGATTCTGCCATCTTCCATGACAATGATCTGGTCCATCCCTTCAAGCCCTGACAAGTCATGGCTGATCACGACGAATGTATCGGTCTTATGCTCTTCAAAAAGAGCCGCGTAAATCGTTTTGGCAGTGGCGCCGTCCACCGACGACAGCGGTTCATCCATCAGCCATAGCGATTGCCCTTTCAAGAGCGCCCGCGCAATCGCTAGCCGCTGCTTTTGGCCGCCGGACAAGTTCTGCCCTTTTTCCTGAACCACTTGTTCGAGAGCCAATCCGTCCAGCATGGCACGGTCCAGCGCTTCTTTGAGCTCCCGGTCGCTTGCTGCTTCATTTGCAATCTGCAGATTGCTTTTGACGGTGCCGAAGAAGAAATGGTTTTCCTGCAGCACCACATTCATCCGGTCCCACAAGTTTTCCGGATCCAGTTCCCCAAGCGCATGCCCGTTGAAACGGACCGTTCCTCCGTCAGCCGGAAGCACGTTCAGCAAAAGCTGCAGGAGCGTGGATTTTCCGGAACCGCTTGGCCCGACAACTGCATTTTTCGTGCCAGGTTTTATCGCCAGCCGTAGATCCTTGAGCGCTGCACGCTCTTCGCTGGGATAGGTGAACGATGCCCCGTCCACTTCGATTCCGATTTCACCCGGCAGCAATCCCAGACTGCCGGTTTCCGGCCGCGCTTCCGCCACTACTTCGTCCAGGCGAACGGCGGCTTTCCGGTTTTCTTCAAAATGGGCCGAAAAAACCGCCATCGGGGCGACGTTCTCAAATGCCCCGATCGAGATCATGACAAGCATGGCCAGGTACAAACCGTCCAATTCGCCTGCCGCTGTGAAATAAGCCCCGATGCCAAGCACGGCAAGGGAAGCCAAAAGCGCAACAAGCGCATTGGCAGACTGGCTCAAATTCTCTTCCAGCCCCTCTTTCCGCTGCTGCTCTTCGTATGCTTCAGCAAACGCCTTCAGCTCCCGCTCTTTGGCCTCCAGTTCCTGATGGATCTTCAGATCGCGGAAGCCGTAGATGAATTCGGTCGCTTCCGTCGAGAGCGCTGCCCGGCTTTTCCGCTTTTGTGAACCGAACTTGCGCTGCCTCCAGGCGAAAATGGCTGGCACTGCAAAAATCGTCAGCAGCATCCCTGTTGCAATGGCGAGCGCAATCCATACGGAGAAGTACATGCTGAAAAAGATGGTGCTCAAGAACACAAGCCCGAGGACAATCGGCGGATACAGGACCCGGAGCAGAAAGTTCTGCAGGCTTTCTACGTCCCCGACGATGCGTGCCAGCAAGTCGCCGCTGCGGAAGCGGACAAAGATGCCCGGCGCGAGAGGCGCAAGCTTTTCAAAAAACGAGGAGCGCAAATCGCTGAGCATTGTGAATGTCGCCCGGTGCGAGAATAGGCGTTCCGCATAGCGGCTGAGCGCCGAAGCCAAGCCGAACAATTTCAACCCCGCTCCCAAAACGATTAACACGGTGATCTGTGACGTCAAGGCGGCTTTTGATATCAAATATCCGCTTGATGCCAACAGCGCGACACCTGCAAGCCCTGCAATAAAGCCGAAGAAGACAGCAAGCGAAACATCTCTTTTTTCACGGAGCGTCAACCATAATACGTGCTTCAATTGCCTCACTTTGCCACCCCTCCTGTCTGCATAGCGAACAGGCCGCTATACGGCTGTCCGGCCTCTGCGAGTTCTTCGCGGGTTCCGGACGCTGCCACTTTTCCGTCTTCAAGCACCAAAATCCGGTCCGCCTGTTTGACGGTATGCAGCCTGTGGGCAACCGTCAAAATCGTCGCCCGCTTGCCGAGCTCTTGGATCGAACGCTGCAGAATCTGCTCTGTCTTCAAATCAAGGCCGGTTGTCGGCTCGTCAAATAGCACAATGGTCGGCTGCTTCAAAAATGCCCGTGCCAATGCAATCCGCTGTTTTTCCCCGCCTGACAGGCCTCTTCCGGATTCGCCGATCGGCGTGTCAAACCCTTTATCGAGCGAGCGGATCAATTCCGAGATGCCCGCCTGTTCCGCCGCAGCGGCCACTTCTTCATCCGTCACCGCGCGGCCGGTTCCGATGGCGATGTTCTCGCGGATGCTTCCCGCGAACAAATACGGGTGCTGCGAAATATAACTCAAATTGGCAAACCAGGAGCGTTCGGCGATTTTCTCGCGCGGCATCCCGTTCACCCGGATGCTCCCGTCCGCTACCGGCAGGAGCCCTGCAACGCTATGGAGCAGCGTGGACTTGCCGGAACCGCTCCTCCCGATGATGGCAATCTGGCTCAAAGGAGGGATCTCCACGGATACCGGGCCTAACCCGAACCCTTCCCCGTACTGGAATTCCAGGTTGTCCAATGTCAGATGGACCGGCCCTTCCGGCAGCTCCGCAGAACCGAACCGGACATTCCGGCGCTCTTTCGCCAGTTCCTCAGACAGCTTGCCTGCCGCTGCCGCACTGCTGCGCCCTGTATGGAATGCACTCCCGAAGTCTTTTAGCATATTGAAAAAATCGGGAACCAGAATCATGACGAAAAAGGCGGTGAAAAAGGTCAAGCTGTCAAAAACGACCAATCGGAGACCGATTTCAAGCGCAATGATCCCCATGCTCAGCATGGAAATGTATTCAAGTGCCAACGATGACAGGAACGCGGATTTCAACACATCCATCGTGGCGTCCCGGAAATCGAGGCTGCTTTTCTTAATCGTTTCCTTTTGGCGCTCTGCCTGCCCAAGAAGCTTCAACGTCGGCAATCCCTGGAGAACGTCCAGGAATGTGCCCGAAAACCGGCCCAGCTGCTCCATTTGTGCATCCGCTTTTTCTTTGGTCCGAATGCCCACCAGTGCCATGAAGACCGGAATAAAGGGGGCCGTAATCAAAATAATTAACCCAGTTACCCAGTGCTGGCTGAAAATGACGGCCAACAGGATCAGCGGGATGGTATACGTCTGGATCATCTGCGGAATGTATTTATTGAAATAGCCATCCGTTTCGTCTACGGCATCCAAAAGCAGGCTGACCTTTTGTCCGGACTGCCCTTGGAATGACGACAGCAGCGGATCGCCAGCAAAGGAACCGATGAGTTTCTGCCGCAGCTCCCGCTTTACTTTTGACGCCAGCTCCACGCCCGACCGGCCGATGGCATATCCGCTGGCAACCCGAAGCAAGATTGCCGCCAACAAGCCGAATAAGAGCGGAACAATCTTCCCGAACGAAGCCCCTCCCAAAAAGACGTCAGTGGTGACCCATACAAAAAACAAAGCCTGCCCGACCATTGCCAGCCCTTTCAGGACTGAAGCAACCGCCAGGAACGCCATAATCTTTTTTTGTTGATATGCGAGCTTTTTCAACTCCACCATGCCATTCTCTCCTTTAACTTTCATGGTTCCATTATAATTCATCCGGGATCGTAATCCGTTGCAGCCGTCCGGCTTTCCGGCAGAAATCCGGGGTTTGTTACAGCGTTGTTCACAAATCGCCCTATTTTCCCTAAAAGAAAAAGCCGGAGGATTTTCCCTCCGGCTTTTTCTCAAGACATCTCCATTTCAGTTTCTCGATCAGACAAGCTGCTAAGAACCGTATACAAAAAAGAGATGTCTTCTTTGATTTGAGTTTTCACGTAATCATTTGCACAGGTCCGATACTCATGGTTCAGCTTATTCAATTCATATTCGAAGACCATTTTTTCTTCTTTTGTGATCACTAATTACACCCCAAAAATTTTATTTCCATAACCCGCCTTTATACCGCCGCATTTTTGCTAGCATAACAAGAAAACGTGCAAAATTCCACTAATAAGCAAAAACTTATTTATATTAATAGTAATATCACGGAATAACCGACCACACCTATGCAAAAAGAACCAAAACTACTTTCTCGTTCTTCCGGCAATTCTTCCTTTAAAACGTTCAGGATGACGCCGCCTGCCAACAGCGCTGTCAGGATGGAAATGGCCAGTTCACTGACCTCGGCAATGACGCCAATGCCCCACCCGATCAAGATTGCAGCGGCCAAAAGCCATCTTCCGTATTTATCGTAATCTTCTTTATGGGTTTCCCGCAGCCCTTTGTCGTTCGTAATAAAGTGGACGCCCATCGCAACAAAGAAAAGCACCATGCCCCATTCGCTTTCGTATTCTTCACGCACCAGCAAATAGCCGATCAGCGCATTGTAGAGCGTGAACGAACCGATGTGGACCCAGAAAACGCCGTCTTTTGGTTCATCCGGCCGTTTCTCTTTATGCCGACGTTTCGAAGATTTGACCATCTGCTCCAAGCCGTAGAAGAGAACGAGGCCGATCATCGCCACGACGTAGATATGGCTTTCCAGAAAGCTCCAGGCTGAACCTTCGATTTCCCCTCTCAGGTTTTCCTGGAATACGCCAAGTTCGGGCAGCAGGTGCAGGAAAACATAGGCCACCGAAATGCCGCCTGCGGCTGAAAGGAGCCGGCTCCGCGGAACGGTTTTCAGGAACGTCATTCTTTTTGAAAAGACATGGAGGAGCACCAATCCGATCACCAGTGCAAAACTGAGCCACAACAAACGTTTCAGCCCCTTTCAAAAAAAATAAGACAGGCGGACATTCACCGCCTGCTTTAAGTCCTACTTTTGTGTGATTTTCACAATTGGCTTTGACCGTTTTTAACCCATCCTGCAACTTCCACTGTCCGTTTAGCTTGGAATTTCACTGCCGCTTCGACATCTTCAACCATATTTCCTTCTTGGTCGACTGTCACGCTGGTGCCGTATGGGTTTCCGCCAGCTGCAAACAAGACAGGGTCGTTATAGCCTGGTGCCGCTACAATTGCGCCCCAGTGGAACATTGAAGTATAAACCGCCAAAATCGTCGCTTCCTGGCCGCCATGCGGATTTTGCGCAGAGCTCATCGCACTTACTACTTTGTTTGCAAGTTTCCCCTGTGCCCATAAGCCGCCCGTTGTATCCAAGAATTGCTGAAATTGGGATGTTACATGCCCAAAGCGTGTCGGGACACTAAATATGATGGCGTCTGCCCAATCCAATAAGTCCGGTTCTGCTACAGGAATATCCTGGGTGGCATCAAAATGTGCTTTCCAAGCAGGATTAGACTCAATCGCTTGTTGTGGGGCGTTTTCCTGTACTCTAGCCAGTTTGACTTCTGCGCCTGCTTCAGCGGCGGCTTCTTCAGCCCATTTTGCCATTTGATGATTCGTGCCTGTAGAACTGTAGTAGATTACTGCTAATTTGATATTTGCCATTTTTTTCTCTCCTTTTCGATTCGAATTTCCGATCGTATCTTGTAAATCGAGAAATAATGTTCTGAATCCGAGACTTCAATACACTATCCTTTCCCCTATCCAACAGAAGCCTAAACAGGAAATTGTCCGAAATCTTTAAAATGTCGAATGGCGGCGTTGTGTGTCATCCATCTCCTTATCAATCAAATAGCGGCATATTTAAACAAAAAACCTCCCGCAATGGCTTTTGCGGGAGTGCACTATCATACATTCGCTTCTTTGCTGCGCTCGATCGCGATTTCCCGCAGCTTGAATTTCTGGATTTTCCCGGAAGCTGTCATCGGGTATTCTTTCGTGAATTCGATATAGCGCGGAATTTTGTGGTGCGAGATTTTTCCTTTGCAGTATGTCCGCAGCCCTTCAGCGTCCAATTTCTCCCCTTCTTTCAAAATGATCCAAGCCATCAGCTCTTCCCCGTATTTCGGATCCGGAACACCGACCACCTGGACATCCTGCACCGATGGATGCTGATAGAGGAACTCTTCGATTTCCCGCGGGTAGATATTTTCCCCGCCCCGGATGACCATATCCTTGATGCGGCCGGTTACCGCAATATAGCCGTCTTCATCTTCAACGGCGATGTCGCCCGTATGGAGCCAGCCTTCCGCGTCGATGGCGCCGCGGGTGGCTTCCTCATTCTTATAATAGCCCTTCATGATATGGTACCCGCGTGTGCACAACTCGCCCGGCACGCCGGCCGGCACCCTTTCATTCGTCGCCGGATCGATGATCTTCACTTCCACTTCCGCATGGGGCTTGCCGACGGTCGACACCCGTTTTTCGATGTCGTCGTCCGCGCGCGTCTGGGTGATGACCGGCGACGATTCCGTCTGGCCGTATGCAATCGTGATTTCAGATGCCCCCATGTCGCTGATGACTTTTTTCATCACTTCAATCGGGCAAGGCGAGCCTGCCATGATGCCCGTGCGCAGTGTCGCGGTATTGAAAGAGGCAAAGTCCGGATGGTTCAATTCCGCGATGAACATGGTGGGCACGCCGTGGAGTGCGGTGCATTTTTCATCCTGCACCATCTGCAGGACTTTTTTCGGTTCAAACTGTTCGGCGATGACCATCGTTGCCGCATGCGTGACCGCTGCCATCGTCCCCAGCACACAGCCGAAGCAATGGAAAAACGGCACCGGGATGCACAGCCGGTCCTTTTCCGTCAGGTTCATGGTATCGCCGACAAGTTTGCCGTTATTGACGACATTGGCATGCGTCAGCATGACCCCTTTCGGAAAACCGGTCGTCCCGGATGTGTATTGGATGTTGATGACATCGTCCGGGTCCATCGATGAAAACCGCTCTTCCAATTCGGCATCTGAAACACCCGACGCAAACGCTTCAAATTCACTCCATGTATAAATTCCCGGATAGCTGTTCTCCCCCATCAGGATCACCCGTTTGAAATGCGGCAGTTTTTCACTTTTGACGTCCCCTTTTGGGGCATCCTGCAATTCCGGGCAGACGGTGTTCAGGATATCGATGTAGTTTGAACCTTTGAATTCCTCTCCCAGAATCAGCGTCGTGGCATCGGATTGCCGCAGCAAGTACTCCAGTTCGCTCGCCTGGTAGCTGGTGTTGACTGTCACCAGAACGCCGCCCATTTTGCCTGTCGCGAACTGGCTCAAGAGCCAGTGGCGTTTATTGTCTGACCAGATGGCGATGTGTTCGCCCTTTTCGAGGCCGATGCCCATGAAGGCTTTGGCGAGCCGGTCTGTTTCTTCGTCGAACTCTTGGTAGGTCTTGCGGATGCCATGCTCCGGATAGACATAGGCTTCTGTCTGCGGATGCCGGGAGGCTGCCTCCCGCACCACTTGACCAACTGTTTTTTGTACAATCGCCATTTGAATCCCCCTTATGTAAACGCTCTCATCACCCTCCTATATTATCACAAAATTCCAAACCTTGTGAACCTCCTCTGTTTGCCGAACAGGCTGTTCGCCCTTTCCCCTTGCCCCGTGATAAAATAAAACCACTATGCATGATGAAAGGAACGAGCAATGGAATTCCAAACAATGAATGAACAATTGGCGGAGCGGCTGGAGCGCAAGGAACTGGTTTCCGGCACCATCAGCCAGCCCCGTTCCAAGTCGAACGATGTCAAACGCGTGAAACTGAAGCCGGTGGAGATCAAAGGCCAATATTTCGTCCAGTTCGAGTATCAGCATGAACACGTGCTGAAACACGAAAACCTGCCGATTGCAGAAGCCGCCGGCAAGCTCGAGGAGCTGTTCGGGGAATTTCGCCAGGGGCTGATCCAGTTCAGTACGGAACGGATCCAGGTCCAGCTGTCCAAAAAATTCAAGGTTTCCTGGAAGTCGGAAGGGACTGCCGCCAAAACCGCTGAACTGGCCCATAACCGCCAAAAGCAGTATTTGCTGCAGGACGGGATTCCGTATCCGTTTCTCGTGCGACTCGGCGTCCAAACGCCCGACGGCAAAGTGAAAAAGCAAAAATACGATAAATTCCGCCAGATCAACCGCTTTATCGAATTCATCGATGATGCGCTTGCCCACCTGCCGAAAGACCGGACTGTGCGGATCCTCGATTTCGGTTCCGGCAAATCCTATCTGACGTTTGCGCTTTACCATTACCTGCGCATCGAAAAAGGGCTCGACCTCCGCGTCACCGGCCTCGATCTGAAAAAAGAAGTCATCGAGGAATGCCAGCGCATCGCTGAAGACTTGCAGTACAGCCAACTCGAATTCCTTGTTGGCGACATCAATGATTACAACGAAGAATCTGCAGTTGATATGGTCGTCACGCTGCATGCCTGCGACGTGGCAACTGATATGGCCCTGGCCCGCGCGGTGAAATGGAACGCCAAAGTCATCCTCAGCGTGCCGTGCTGCCAGCACGAACTGAACAGCCAGATCCACGCACCGGAGCTTGGCGTCATGCTGCAGCATGGCCTGATCAAGGAGCGGTTCAGTGCGCTTGCCACAGACTCCATCCGTGCGGAGCTCCTGTCGCTGGTCGGCTACGAAACCCAGCTGATGGAATTCATCGACATCGAACATACACCGAAAAATATCCTGATCCGGGCCTATCAGACCGGCAAAAAACCGGCACCCGGCCAGTTGGAGCGCTACCAGGCGTTCACAGGATTATTATCGGCGAAGCCGTTTCTTGAAAACGAATTGAAGGAGCTCCTATGAAACGAAAAAATCTGGTCAACGGCATCATCCTGGCATTTTCCGTTATCTTCATCCGCTTTATCGATGTGCGGATCTACGACATGAACTTGATCGTCACTCTCCTGCTGACAGCCGGCCTGATTTACGGCTTGATGAAAGTGGTGGACCGGTTTCCAGCACTCGAAGCGCCTGTCGCCAAGCGGACCGCGAACATCACCAATTTCATCGTGATCGCTGCTATTTTCATCGCATTTTTCGCACTTGGCTTATGACACTAAAAAAAAGACCGTCGCCTGTAGCAGGCTGACGGTCTTTTGCTGTTTTCAGGAAATCCGGTTGTCGTTAGATGCATCGATTTCGAGTTGATAATTTTTTCTGTACTCTCGGGATTCAGCTGCTGCGAGCACCAGAAATACGCCTGCCAGAAGAAACGCGGGAAGCGACCCTTGGTAGAACCCCCAGGACAGCGATGCAATGATCGCTGCAAATAAAAACCCCATGGCTTTTGCAGACTTGCTGTTTTGTTCTTTGATCTCTTTCAAATCCAATTTACTCATTCTGTGCATTCCCTCCCAATACACAGCATTATACGAGAATCACTGCAAAAGGGAAGAAAAAAGTGCCAGTTTCACAGATTCTTAACATTTGGGCATGGCCGGACAACTGATGAATGGCTATCCACACAGTCAATTTCCGCAAAAAAAGGACAGGCGGAATGGCCGCTGTCCTGAGTCGAACTATGGATTTTCAATCAACACGCCCCGTTTACGGACGGTTGGCGTTCGGTTCTTCATCAGCTTCTGATTGGATCGCTTCCTGGATATAGCTTTTCACCGGTTCAAGCGTCAATTGCAGCCCGCTTGTCTCCAAATTATTTTCGAGGTAGTCGAGCTGGTGCTCTTCTACTGCATAGGACTGGAGATTTAAGGTATCGTTGATATAAAGCATCCCTTCATTGGTCGCCATCGGGGCCGGCACGCCTTCACCATTGCGTTTTTCCGCTTCTTCAATGCCGATGATCAATCCTTCATCCTGCAGCTCTTTCATGGCTTTTTCGTAGCGTTCCTTGCCGATGCCTTCCGCAAGGCGCCCGTCAAGCGCTTTCACCTCATCGAACGTGGCACCTTTGTAATACTGTGCATAATAGGCCATCAACACTTGTTCCTTATCCAGCAATTCTTTCATGGAAACCCCTCCAGTAAGTATCGTTTACTGGTTCATTCCCTTTTTCGATGGCCATTATGCATCGGGAAGGGTGCGAGGTTGAAAATCCCGCCGAAAAAGGAGCAGACCGCCTGCTCCCCGCCACGAACTTCAGGCAAGACAGCCGGCGCTTATTTATTGGCCATCCAATTGATCAGCGCCTCGGCCGTTTGGTCCTGCTGCTCGAACGGGCCGATTTCGGCCGGCAAATCATTTTTCTGCTCGCCGTACATGCCGAATTGAGCGTGATTGCCTCCAGCAATTTCAACGAATTTGCTATTTGCCGAGAACTGCATCCGCCGATCCTCGATGTCTTGGGCAGTTGTCAATCCGTCGTTCTCCGCAGACACCGACAGCATCGGCAAATCGCTCAACGCAAAATCGCCTGCCGGATAAGCGGCCAGAAAATAAAGGCCGCCCAGCTCGTCCTGATGTTCTTCCGCGTATTGGGCTGCAGCGACGCCGCCGAGCGAATGGCCGCCGATAAACCATTTTTCAATCGACGGATAAGCGGCAATCACCTCATCTGCCTGATCCGCCGCCAAAATCGGGAATTTCAGCGGCATGTCCGGTATGGACACCGTATAGCCAGCCGCTTGCAGCTTTTCGGCGAGGTAGGCGTAAGCCGCCGCTTCCACCTTCGCTCCCTGATACAAGATGACGCCTTTGCCATTGGCATTTTCCGGATGGAAAACAAGTCCGGAGCCGTCCCGTTCAATTGCAGCCAGATCCACCCGTTCCCGCAGTTCTTCGCTCGGCCCGTAATCGAATTGCGCGTAGATGAAGAAGCCGGCAACAGCCGCCAATAATAAAGCCGCGACTGCCAAAAGCAGCCGGATGCCCCATTTCACCATGATTGCCAGCTCCTCGCTCTGCTTTTAATAAGCCAAACCCACGCGAGAGCGAAGGAACGCCGGATGCTCCAGTTCACGGTATGCAAATTCCGCGGTATCCCCCACTGTGATTTCCTTTCCGCCTTCCGGCAGGAAATCTTTTTCTGTGCGGTAATTGCCCCGCGCTTCCCCGTCAGGCAAATAAGTCGGGCACACAATTGTCCATTCAAGCCCGCTGTTTTCGAGAAGGCGGAACGCTTTTTCATGTTCTTCTGCTGCAAATGTCAGCTTGCGGTTGGAATCGCCGCCTTGGTAGCGGAGCACTCCTGGCGTCAGGCGGCTGTTGAGGATGCCGGCCGTTCCAATGGTGATGATCCGGCTGATGCCGCGCTTTTCCATCGCGCTGATGATCAGCGGCACCGCTTGGGACAAAGTGGTCGTCCGGTCCGTGCCAAGGGCGCAAAAGACCGCTTCTGTCCCTTCAACCGTCCGCTCGACGTCTTCGGCATTGCGGACATCGCCAAGAAGAATTTCAATGCCGGGAAGCGTCTCCAGTTTCTGCGTCCGCACCAATGCTTTCACTTCATGCCCACTGGCAAGTGCATGCTTCATCCATTGCTGGCCTACACGGCCAGTGGCGCCAAACATCGCGATTTTCATGGTCTTCCTCCTTTATTTAAAGTGGTAGCCTTTTTTCGCCAGCACTTCTTTGATGTCTTGCCGGCGCGGCTTTCTCAGGAACTGCGCCATCTGCTCGCTCCATGTCGCCTGTTTCTGGTTGGTGCTGCGCGCTTCGTAGTAACTCGCCATCGTCTCGTCGTAAGCCGGCAGCAGGGTTTCATATTTCGCTTCATCATATTCGTTTTCGTGGAGAATTGCTTCGACCGGCAGGCGTGGCTTCACTTCGTTGGCTTCGTTCGGCACTCCGACCGTCAGCCCGTATACCGGGAATACGCCGTCCGGCAGCCCGACCAAGTCGCTGACCGCCTCCATATTATTGCGCACGCCGCCTATGTAGCAGATGCCGTAACCTTTCGATTCTGCAGCGAGCGCCAGATTCTGCGCCAGCAAGCCGACGTCGGTCACCGCCACAATCAGGTTTTCCGCCTGGTCGAATACGATCGATTCGCCTTGCAGTTCGCCGGCATGCTTCAACCGGTTGTAATCGGCGCACATCAGGAATACGGCACCTGCGCCTTCCATCTGCTGCGGATTGCGCGAAAGTTCTCCGAGCGCCTTCCTTTTTTCCGGATCTGTCACCCAGACGATCGAATACGCCTGGACAAAATGGGAAGTGGCCGCATGCTGCGCCGCTTCGATCAATTCGCTGACCTCCTCGCGCGTCAATTGCTTGTCTTTGTAATCACGCACAGAAGCGTGGGATTTCATCAATTCGATAACCATTTTACCTAACCCCTTTCCTTTGTTTCTTCTATCCTATCAAAAACTCCCGAAGGATACTGCCGCAACGATTTTTGGTACAATAAAATCCAGAGGTGAACGAATTGAAACACGCCAAAACCGCTTTTTCCGTCTTGTTTCTGTTAGTGCTGGGCGGTTTTTTATTTGTATGGATCCAACGGGAAATGGAATTCCAGGAAGAATTGCAACAGCGTCCGCTGCCATCCGGGCTGCACCCCGTCGTCGAGGAAAAAACCGATGAACTGGCGCGGCAAGCGGAAGCAGCGGGCATCAAGATCCTGATTACGGACGGCTTCCGTTCGATTGAAGAACAGAACGGCCTCCATGCCCAAGGCAGGGGCGCCCAAGGCAGCATCGTCACCCATGCGCGCGGCGGCGAATCCTACCACAATTATGGGCTTGCCATCGATTTCGCACTGCGCCTGGAAAATGGAGAAGTGGTCTGGGATACCGAGCGGGACGGCAACGGCAATGGAAAGCGCGACTGGTTCGAAGTCGCGGCGATTGCTAAGGAACTGGGCTTCACATGGGGCGGCGACTGGCAGCACTTCAAAGACTATCCGCATCTGCAGATGTCTTTCGGCTTGTCGATCTCCGAACTGCAGCAGGGCTACCGCCCGGAAGACGTCATGGAATAATATCGCTGTAACGCCCGCGCCGCTGCTTCGTCTTATTCAGTAAAGGGGCGATGGCGGATGAAGAAACCAGGAATTCTTTTATTGATGGCCATGGCAGGTTTGTTGGCGGCTTGCGGAACAGAGGAACAGGCAGGGGCACCGCCAGAAGATCGGAAAACCGATCCTATCGCTGAATCTGCCGAGGGCGATTTCATTTACCGGCTAGCGGCAGAAAGTGATTCGTTCAAAGCGGGCGGCCCGGTCAGCATGTACGCGGAACTGGAATACACCGGCGAGCGCGAAAGCATCGATATCTATCACGCCGCGTCGCCGTTCTATTTTCATCTGCATGAAAAAACACGGGATTTCGAAGTCCCATATCCTATGAATGAGCCACTGATTATGACGACGCTTATCAAAGGCGAGCCGCTGCGTGAACGCTACCGCGGCAGCGGCGGCTATGCGCAAGAAGATCCGGAGGAATACCGGGAGTTCATCCAACGAGTGATGGACGGGCGCTTTCCGGTAGGCTTCTACGAAGTGGACGGATCCGCCAATTTCTATACTGAAAATCCGGAGGCGGACAAGACTGATTACGATATCCACGCCGCCATCAGTTTCGAAGTAGTCCAATGACAAGGAAAAACCCGCCTGGTTCCAATGGAACCGGGCGGGTTTTCTATATTCATTTGCACAACGCTTCGTTTATTTGCCGAAACAGCTCTTTCCGCCCCTAAAGTTCCTGGCGCAGCGCCTGGATGACATCGATCCGCGTCGCTTTTCGGGCGGGCCGCCAGCCGGACGCCATAGCCACGCCTATGCTGATGGCTGCCGAAATAACAACGAGCTGCCACGGGATGACCGAAATCAGGATGTCCACATCACTCGCCCCTTCCTCGCCGAGCGAGCTCATGACGAGAAGCGGCACGAGCCAATTGGCCAGCATGCTGATGGCATAGGAAATCGCAACGGCGAGCACGGTGCCGATCACGCCGATGGCGGCACTTTCCATCAGGAACAGCCGTTGGATCAGCTTCGGCTTCGCACCGATCGCTTTCATGACGCCGATTTCGCGTGTCCGTTCGGTCACGGCCATGGTCATCGTGTTGAAGATGCCGATGGAGGCAATCAATACCGCAATCGTCCCGACAAAAATGAGGCCGGCCTTCAGCACTGTGAAGAACATATTCATCGACCCGAGTTCTTCTGTGACCGAATAAACATAATACCCTTCATCTTTCAAAGCTTCTGTGATGCCGCCGACACTTTGGAGCTCATCAGCGAAAACCGCGATTTCACTCGGCGATTTTTCGATGCCCAGTTTTTCATTTATCGGTCCTGCCCAGCTATCGTCAATATAGACGGAACCATCCATCATCCAGTCTTTTGCAGGTTCTTCGGCAACGCCTGAAACTTTAAAGCGCCAGGTTGCCGGTTCTCCTTCACCTTCATAAGGAGTAAGTTCCATTTCAAACGTCTGTCCGATTACCGCCCCTTGGAAGCCTTTCGGCTCATCGCCCTCTTGCTTTGTTTCTTCTTCCGTCAACAAGCCTGCAGCGAAATGGTAGCCCACGACCACTTCATCATCTGACACCGGCATCCTGCCTTCCGATAACGCAAGCCCCGCTTTTTGCTCGTTTTCAAGTCCGGCAAATATCGGCGACCCAAAACCGCTTCGCTCGCCAAGGCGGACCATCGCTTCCGCTTGCGGGCGGCTGCGTTCGGTAACCGCTATGACATGGTCCATCTCCCGCATGGCACCTACGTCTTCCGGCGTAATTTCGGCACCTTCCTCTTCCTTGCCTGCCACTTCGATTTTCGTCACCATATTATTGTCCAGCACGTCATCCGTCAACGTCTTATGGAGCCCGAAACCGACCGAGGCCAGAACGATAAGGAAAGCGCATCCCATCGTCGCCGCCAGAATGGTGGTCGCCACACGGAGTTTATTGCGCTGCATATGTTGTTTGATAAAGCCGATCTGGTCCTTAAACTGCATGCCGCTTTTCCCCTTTCATCAATTCGCCGTCTCGCAGGCGATACTGCCGGTGGGCGATGCCGGCGACTTCATCGTCATGGGTGATGATGACAAAAGTGATCCCGAGATCCCGGTTCAGGGAACGGATAAGCTCCAGAATTTCCTGTTCGGTTTCTGAATCCAAGCTGCCCGTCGGTTCGTCCGCCAAAATCACCGGCGGCTTGGTAATCAGCGCCCGGGCAATTGAGACGCGCTGCTGTTGGCCGCCTGAAAGTTCGTTCGGGTAATGGCCGGCCACCTCCGTAAGGCCTACGGATGCCATCAGCCCGCGGACCGCCGCTTTCCGCTCATCGCTTTCAATCCCTTTGATCTTCAACGGCAATTCAATGTTTTCAAAAGCGGTCAGCCCCGGCATCAGCTGAAAATTCTGGAACACGAAGCCGAAATTCTCCAACCGGAAAGCAGCCATTTGCGATTCGTCCATTGCTGATATCTCGCATTTATTGACCGTGACGGTTCCGGATTCGGGTGCCATGAATCCGGCCACGATATTAAGCAGCGTCGATTTGCCCGAGCCGCTTTTCCCTAGAATCGCTGTGATATCGCCTTGCCGGACTTCCAGTGACACGCCTTTTAATATTGGAATGGTCCGTTCCTCCCCTTTTTTGCCGATGGCAAATGCATGGTACAGATTGTTGATATAGATCAAAAAAATCGCTCCTTCCTTTTGCTTGTCCTTATTATAAAAGGGAATTCTTAACAAACAGGAAGGGTCTTTCTGAAGAAATCCTTAAGAAAGCAATTAAGCCCGCCGAAAGAAGGGTATCCATTCAATAAGCGTTTTGACTTGCCTGCAAGGATATGCAATCCTTGTTGATAGAGAAAGATACCAGCTGCTGAAAGGGGGGCGTCGTATGAAGCAGTACGCCATTGTGATTCCAGCTTATAAACCGGATGAAAGATGCACCCATCTGATCCGTGATATTTTGGCGGCAGGGTTTCCTGAAGTGATTGTCATTGATGATGGCAGCGGCGCGGCGTACAGGGACATTTTCGAATCGCTTTCAGCCATTCCCGAAGTGACCTTGTTGAGGCATGCGGCCAATCAAGGAAAAGGACGGGCACTGAAAACCGCTTTCCATTACATACTCAATAACAAGCTTCCCTACGAAGCGATCATCACCGCTGATGCCGACGGCCAGCACCTTGTCTCCGACATGCTCAAAATTGCACGCGGCCTGGAGGAAGAACCGCGCCACGTCGTGCTTGGCGCCCGCGATTTCACCCAGAAAGATGTGCCGTTCCGAAGCCGGTTCGGCAACCGGTTCACCCGCCTGCTGTTCCGGCTTTCGACCGGGACCGTCCTGTCCGATACCCAGACCGGGCTGCGGGGCATTCCTGTCAAGTACTTGGAGCGGCTGCTCGCCGTCTACGGCGAACGCTTCGAATATGAAATGAACATGCTGGCTGCGCTGAAAAAGAATTACATCCCGGTTTCAGAAGTGACGATTGAAACGGTGTACCTCGATGAAAACAAGTCGTCCCATTTCAACCCGCTCCGGGATTCGTTCCACATCTATAAGGTATTCCTGTTCTACGGCCTTTCGGGTGCGGCATCGTTCGGACTCGATATCGGTCTTTACTGGATCTTCATCCAATTGCTGCGCGATGAAGCCCCCGAACTTTTCATCATACTTGCGACCATTGCGGCGCGCGTACTGTCATCATTATTCAATTACTATATCAACCGCAATAAAGTCTTCGGGCAAGGGTCGCATAAATCGTTCATCCGCTACTACATCCTGGCAGCGTTCATCATGCTGGCTTCCGCCGGTTCGGTGCATTTGCTGTACGCCGAATGGCTCGGCCGCGGGGAGGTCATTCTGAAAGTCGGAGTCGACACCGTACTCTTCATCTTCGGCTTCATCGCCCAGCGTGCCTGGGTATTCCGGAAAGAATAAAAAAACTCCGCTTCCCTTTTTATCGGGGAGCGGAGTTTGAGCTTATAGACAGAGGGATATTTATTTTTCTTAATGAATGATCGTGCATTTAGAAGAGTCCATACCCGATCCTCCACTTCAGGCGGACGCGTTCCGCGGGCTTGCGCCGAACTAACTCGGACTGGCGTCCGAGTGGATTTCGGCACTTCGCTATCCCGCAGGAGTCGCCGCCTTCCGTTTCGGATATTAAAGTCAACGGCTTGTACCCAGCATACAAAACAGAATCAGTATCCTAACCTTATCTTTTGATACAGGTGAAGCTCCCGACCGTGCTGGCCGCGAGACTCCTGTGGGACCAGCTCGAGCTGAAGACCCTGGACTGAGCAAAGCGAGGGAAGCGGCTGAAGCCGAGCCCACGGAAAGCGAAGTGGCCAGCCCGGTCGGGCTTATGCTTCCCTATTCATTCAAATTAGACTTCGTCTACAGTCTGAAACTCCGCTTCCCTTTTTACAAGGAAGCGGAGTTTTTGTCTTATCGAAGGCCGAGCAGGCTGTCGATTTCTTCTTTATTCATTTCAAATCCCGTATAGTGCCGGACGAGCTTCCGCTTTCCGAAAAGCCCCTTTTTGTAGAAAGCCAAAAGCGGAACGACCCGATTGCCGGCCAGTTTCTTCATGTCTTCTTCCAATCCTGTGTCCGCACTGACGTCTTTATGTTCATACGGAATGCCTTTGGAAGCCAGATATGCTTTGGCATCCTGACAATCCGAACACGTCGGGCGCGTGTAGAGGACAAGTTCCAAATCGTTGTTCATCGCTATCGCTCCTTTTGTTTTCCTGCTTATGCCGCAGCCGGTTTAAAGCCTTTCAACCGCAGCGCGTTGATCAAAACGGAAACCGAACTGAAGCTCATCGCCGCTCCCGCGATCATCGGGTTGAGCAGTGGGCCGCCAAACAAGAACAGGATACCCATCGCAACCGGGATGCCCATGACGTTATAGGCGAATGCCCAGAACAAGTTCTGGCGGATGTTCTTGATAGTCGATTTGCTCAGCTCTACGGCTGTCAGCACGTCCATCAAATCGCTCCGCATCAGGATGATATCCGCTGATTCCATTGCCACGTCCGTGCCGGTGCCGATGGCAATACCGACATCCGCTTGTGCAAGGGCCGGCGCATCATTGATGCCGTCGCCGACCATGGCGACTTTTCTACCGCCTGCCTGCAGTTTCTTCACTTCATTCGCTTTGTCTTCCGGCAAAACTTCGCTCAGTACCCGCGTGATGCCGACTTGTTTCGCAATGGCTTCTGCCGTCAGCTTGTTGTCGCCGGTCAGCATCGCTACTTCAATGCCCATCGCTTGAAGTTTCTTCACCGCAGCAGCGCTGGAAGGTTTGATGGTGTCTGCCACTGCAATGACGCCGGCAGGCTGCTCGCCGATTGCAACAAACATCAGCGATTTCCCTTCGCCAGCAAGGCGGTCTGCCGCTTCGAGCGCATTGCCGAAGCGGATGCCTTTTTTGTCCATCAGCTTCCGGTTGCCGATTGCTACCGTGCGGCCATCCACTTCCACTTCAATTCCATATCCCGGAACCGCCTGGAAGCCGGTCGCCTGGCCCAGCGCCAAGCCTTTTTCGGCCGCTGCTTTGACGATTGCTTCACCGATCGGGTGCTCTGACCCTTTTTCGGCAGCCGCAGCAAGTGCCAGGAGTTCATCCGAAGTAATCTCATTGTTGGCCCCGACAATATCGGTCACTTTCAATTTTCCTTCAGTGATGGTTCCTGTTTTATCAAAGACAATCGTTTCCACTTTATGTGTCGTTTCGAGCGCTTCGCCGCTTTTGATCAGGACGCCGTACTCAGCGCCTTTTCCGGTGCCGACCATGATGGCGGTCGGCGTGGCAAGCCCGAGCGCACAAGGGCAGGCAATTACCAGCACAGAGATGGCGATCGTCAAGGCGAATACGCCGGTCTGTCCGCCAAAATACCAGGCAGCGCCTGATAGCAGCGCCAGTACAATGACAATCGGCACGAAATAGCCTGAAATGATGTCCGCCAGTTTGGCAATCGGCGCTTTCGAACCTTGGGCGTCTTCCACCAATTTGATGATTTGTGCGAGGGTGGTATCTTTGCCGACTTTTGTCGCCTTATAGCGGATAGCCCCGTTTTTATTGATGCTTGCACTGACAATCGTGTCGCCAGGCCCTTTTTCGCTCGGCAAGCTTTCGCCGGTCAGCATCGATTCATCCACCGCGGTCTTGCCTTCTACGACAATGCCGTCCACTGGCATTCTTTCGCCCGGCTTCACGACCAAGATATCGCCGACCACCACTTCATCGACCGAGATTTCCTGTTCCTGCCCGTTGCGGACGACCACTGCCGTCTTGGGCGCCATGCCCATCAATTTCTTGATGGCTTCAGACGTTTTCCCTTTGGATAACGCTTCAAAATATTTCCCTAAAGTGATCAAGGTCAGAATGACCGCTGCCGACTCGTAATAAAGGTTGTCTGCGTTATGGTCGTTGCTTGCAAACATCAATGCTGTGACCGCCAGACTATAGACGAATGCGGCACTTGTTCCGAGTGCGACAAGCGAATCCATATTCGGATGCCCCTTGAACAAGGTTCTGAAGCCGACTGTGAAGAATTTGCCGCCTAGAATCATTACCGGAATGGTTAAGAGCAGCTGGATCAGCGCGAAATTTGTATGATTGACTTCCGGATCGATGATGGACGGCAAAGGCATGCCGAACATATGGCCCATCGAGATGAGCAGGAGCGGTACTGTAAAGACGGCTGACAGCCAGAAGCGCCGCCACATTTCTTTGATGTGCTGTTCTTTTTTCTCTTTGTCCTCATCCGCCGATTCCTGCGTAGCGGCATCTTCGTGAATTTCATAACCAGCATCGACAACTGCCGCTTTAATTTCCCCGACACTCAACGATGCGGGATCGTATTGGATGGCCATCTTTTCAGTAGCCAAGTTGACATTCGATTGAATAACGCCCGGCAATTTCCGGGTCGCTTTTTCAACCGACTGGACGCAGGAAGCACAAGTCATCCCTTCAACCACGAACGTTTTCGTCACGGTGTCAGTCAGTGCTTTATAACCCGCATCTTCCACCGCTTCCTGTATATCTTGCACGGATACGACGCCTTCGTCGTACACGACTTTCACTTTTTCTGTTGCCAGGTTGACATTCGATTCAGTCACGCCGGGCAATTTCTTGATGGCTTTTTCAACCGATTGCGCACAAGATGCACATGTCATCCCTTCGACATTCAATAATTTTTCCACGATTTTTCACTCCTCTTCCCATTAATGGCAGCTAATCTGATGATGTTCCTTGCACTTGCACTGGCCGGGCACGCAATTGCACGCTACTTCATCCACCGCTTCCGGCGCTTTTGCTTCCAGCGCCTCTGTCAGCAGCCGGATATCTTCATGGCTCAGTTCCGCTTTCGAAATCATTTCGGCAATCGTCTTGCCGACAGCGCGGCTGCAGATTTGGCCGAATAGCCGGTCTGTCGCGCTCTTGACGCTTCCTTCTTCGCTGATCGCCGCGGAATAAATGAATTTATTGCCTTGCGGCTCTGCCAGCAAGACGCCTTTTTTGACCAGACGGCCAATAAAAGTCTTGGTAGTCGCCGGCTTCCAGTCTTTCTTTTCCTGCAGCACTTCGACCACTTCTTTGCTCGTCGCTTGTCCGAGCGTCCAAACAACACGCATGATTTCCCATTCCGAATCAGTGATTTCCACCTTTTCTTCGACAGTCATTTCCTCACGCCCCTTTTCGGTTACATTTGTAATCGTTAACCAAAGTTTACAACTGTAATCGTTTCTTGTCAACCACTTTGTTCCTAAAAAAAACTGCGTTTCTATTCTGGAATTCCAGAATAGAAACGCAGCTTCTTTTATTTCAGCAAATCCGGCTGCAGCTCTTTCCGCGGCGCAGCTGAACGGTACCATTGATAGCAAAGGATGATGATCAACGCCAAATCAACGGCATCGCCGCCGTAATACATCAATAGCGCCCCCGCTTCTCCGTCCGCTCTTGCGACACCGGCCGGCGGATCGGCGTAAATCAGCTTCGCCAAGATTTTATGCCCCGCCAGCGCCAGGACCAAAACGGCCGACCGCAAAATGAACCCATAGCGGTGCGTGGCCACATCGACGTAGATGATGGACATCGTAAACAGATATCCCGCCAAGAAAACATGGAGATGGACGAACGCATACAGCCAGACCGAGTCATGCATCGCTTCGAAAAGGCCGGTCAGATAAAGCGCGTACAACCCTCCGACATTCAAAAGGGCCGCTGCCGCCGGATGGCTGGCCACCCGAAGCGGCCGGCTCTTCAACACCCGGGTCAGCTTTCTTGCTGAAGGAACACTCAATGCCCTTAACAATAGCGTGGCCGGCTTTGCGTAAAGCAGCAGCAGCGGCGCAAGCATGCCAAGCAGCAAATGCCCGGCCATATGGGCCTTGAAATTCGAATGGGCAAGCTCCCCGATCGGCCCGAGGAGCGCTGCAGCTGCCGAAGCGAGCCCGGCATACCAGAATAAATAGCGGCGTACCGGCCATTTCCTGTATTTTTCCCCTGAGGCAACAGCCGCTATGGTGTAAACGACAAAAAGCGCGGCAAGCAGCCATGCCGCGGCTTCCATCCCTCCGAAACCGGGTGCCCCGTGGCCATGTCCTGCCATTCGATCACCCTTCTTCCGCTGCGGACTTTTTCGACTGCATCATCAGAAAAATGCCGATTCCCAATAGAGCCGCCCCGAACAGGTTCCATGCCAAATCGTACGGCAGCAGCTCAACGCCATAACGCACTTGGTGGGTCCGCAGGACTTTGTGGTCGATGAGGCCGTCAAATAATTGAAAGCCGCCGAGCCCTATGAACACAGCAGCCGTCCATCTTTTCATCCAGACAGCGCTTCGCCTTCTGAGATCTGCGAACAGGAACAAGCCGCCAATCGCTGAAAACCAGGCGAACGAATTCAACAAGCCATCGGCGAATATTCCGATCCGCGGTGTTAATAAATCATAGAAATGGTGCCATTGCAGCAATTGATGGAAAATCACTTCATCCACAAATGCCATTAGCCCGATGCCGAACAGAAGGCCGGACCACAGGTTGCGTGAAGCATGCTCCTTCTGAAATCCCTCACGGTTTTGCCTATCCGACCGCTCCGACTGGATTGCCATCCCTTCCCCTTCTTTCTATCAGGTTTTCTAAAAACACACCCTTCCGGAACTTCTTCAAACCCTTTTACCGCCCATGCGCCCAAGCGATGCGGGGGTCAATCTGGCGGCTCATGCGCACCATGACCGGCTCGAAGCCGAGGCGCGGCCAGAAGTATGAAGCCAGGTGATTGGCCGTGCGCCAGTCAGTATAAATAAAGTCAAATCCTTCTTTTTGCAATTCCGCGAAGCATTGGTTTGCCATGGACCGGCCGACGCCTCTTCCGCGGAGATCCGGATTGGTTGATGCCGCCGGCAGCTCGATGCACTTGTCAGGCATCACCAGATTGAACGGATCCCCGTCTTTGTAATAGACATGGAAACCTGCAACCTGTTCCCCTTGTTCCGCAATCCAGACATAGGAATTCTCTTCTTCCGAGATTTCTTCATAGCCCTTTTTCACTTCTTCCATCGTTTCTTTTGTGATGGGGTTCCAGGAAGGGGCAGCGGTCTGGTGGATACTGTTCCACAACGCCATCTTTTTATACAGCTGGACATCTTCCTTAGTGCCGCGCCGGATCTTCAGCGGGGGGTCAGGCACCACTTCTTTCGGCTCGTACTTATCCAGCGGCAACATTGCATATTTCTGTTCAAAATGGAATGACTGGTCGAGCCATTCGGATAGCAGCTTCTGTTCACCGAGCGGCACCATCAGTGCATGGGTGAAATAGCCGTGCTTGATCCATTCCGCTCCGGCATCGGCATAGAGGAGACGGACCAGCCGGGGATGTTCATGTTCGCTGATGGCAATCGATTCATAGTCCATCCAGACGTATCTGCCGCGTTCGGCATTTTCCTTGAATTCGTACAGCAGGTAGCCGATGACGTCAATTCCGCGAACGGCAGCGATGCCTCCGATAAACGGGCGCTCAAGCATCTTCCGGATCACCGCTTCCGCCTCATCGATTTCTTCGAAGCGCGCCGGCAGAAACGGAAAGATCTTCCGCTCCCGTTCCTGGCGTTTGGCAAGCAAAGCTGCCATTTGGCGAATGTGTTTTTCTTCCATGCCCATAAACCGAATCATTGCACTCACTCCTTGGTCTGAAGTTTTACCTCGAGCATATGATAGTTCCCATTTTCCACTTTATCTCCAAAAACCACTGGAACCGGTTCGACAAATATCGGGCCGTCGACGATGACGGTATGAAACTCCCCTTCTTCGCCGCAGGCGTCCACACCACTCGCTTCCAGCTCCTCAATCAGGCTTTCATTGAATTCACGGCCTAGGAAGCGTTTATCCAATCGCTCCGTATCCACGACCGTGATGACCGCCTTAAAGCCTTCCCGGATCAGTTCCAGCAACAGATCTTTCCGCGGCTCCTGCCACAACGGATGATTCGCTTCTACGCCAGCTATGGCGCTGACCTTCTGCACCCAAGCCAAGTGATCTTCCAGATCGATGTCGCCATAGACGCCCATCCCGATGCCTTCTTCTTTGAAGCGCCTCAGCTGACGGATAAATTCTTCCTCATAGCCGGCCCAGTCCGCTTTGCCGATGACCAGCGGCAGGCCCATCCGCTCGGCCTGCGCTTCCATGACCTCGAGCGGGAGCCCGTGCGAACGGGAGCGCGAACCGTCTTTTTCAAACATGGTGAACAGGGCTGCCGGCACGTGGCCAGCCATGACTGCCCGGTAGTACGCGAGCGCCGAATCCTTTCCGCCGCTCCAGGACATAACAAATGTTTTTTGCATATTGCACCTCTTTTTCCGCTTTTCGCTACCTTTCCCTAGTTCGACGCTGGGCCACAAAAAACCTGCGGAACCCGGCAAGATTGCCGCTGCCAAATAAAAAAACAGCTGCAAAAATCTGCAGCTGTGGCTTATTGAGAAAGATATAAAATGCTTTTCTCTTTTATTGATACACCGATATTCCGCAAAACAGCTCCGCTTGCCGCGGGCGAGCGCCAAGCCTCCTCAGGCGCTTGCGCGCCTTGTGGGGTCTCGGCTGTCTCGCTTTCCCGCAGGCGTCTCCGCTGTTTTGCTCCATATCTCAAAGAATTTTACTCAACTAGATACATTCCCTGGATATTTCTCTGATAGTAGCTTATCCAGCGCCGGCGCGTCCAAGGGCTAGGCGAAGCCAGGAGACGAATGTACTTCTCGGCTCATGGCGGGAGCCATGCCCAAAGCGACCGAAGCGGTGTGAAAATTTTGTTTCTCGATTTTACTTATAAAAGATTTTTCGACAGCTTGAGCAGCTGCAGAAAATCTGCAGCTGCCCATTCAAATCATTTTCCTACCATATTCTCCGGACGTACCCATTCGTCGAATTGGTCAGCCGTCAAATGTCCGCTCTTCACTGCAGACTCTTTCAGCGTTGTGCCTTCTTTATGTGCCTGTTTCGCAATCGCTGCCGCTTTTTCGTAGCCGATGTGCGGGTTCAGAGACGTAACGAGCATCAATGAATTGCTCACGTGGTTCTGGATCACTTCAAGGTTCGCTTCGATGCCTACTGCGCAGTTGTCGTTAAAGCTGATCAAGCTGTCTGTCAACAAACGCACCGACTGCAGGAAGTTGTATGCAATGACCGGTTTGAAGACGTTCAACTCGAAGTTCCCTTGGCTCGCTGCAAATCCGATTGTTGCGTCGTTGCCCATAACTTGAGCAGCAACCATCGTCAATGCTTCACTTTGCGTCGGGTTGACTTTCCCTGGCATGATCGAGCTGCCCGGCTCATTTTCCGGAATCGTGATTTCGCCAATGCCGCTGCGCGGACCGCTTGCCAGCCAGCGAACATCGTTGGCAATCTTCATGGCGTCCGCCGCAAGCGCTTTGATCGCACCGTGCGTGTAAACCATTTCGTCATGGCTTGTCAGTGCATGGAATTTGTTTTCAGCAGATGTGAATGCAGAGCCGACTGATTCTGCGATGAACTCCGCAACAGACGGGCCGAATGTCGGGTCCGCGTTGATGCCTGTGCCGACTGCTGTTCCGCCGATTGCGAGTTCACGCATTTCTTCAACGCTTGCACGGATCATGCGCTCGCTTTTCTCGAGCATGTGCCGCCAGCCGCTAATTTCCTGGCCAAGCGTCAAAGGCGTTGCGTCTTGCAGATGTGTGCGTCCGATTTTGATGATGTCGTCGAAACGCTTCGCTTTTTCATCAAGCGTCGCTTTCAGTTTCTGGATGGCCGGAACCAGGTTTTCCGTTACGGCTAAAACGCCCGCTACATGCATCGCTGTCGGATATGTATCGTTCGAGCTCTGCGACATGTTGACGTCGTCGTTCGGGTGAAGCTTTTCTTCTGACGATTGCTCCGCCAGGATTTCGTTTCCGCGGCGTGCCAGAACTTCGTTCATGTTCATGTTGGACTGCGTGCCGCTTCCTGTCTGCCAAACCACTAGCGGGAAGTGGTCGTTCCATTTGCCTTCGATCACTTCGTTCGCTGCCGCTTCGATTGCTTTCATCTTCGCTTCGGAAAGCTTGCCGAGTTTGTGGTTGGCTTTCGCTGCCGCTTTTTTCAATTGGGCAAATGCCATCACCACTTCATGCGGCATGCGCTCGGTGCCGATTGCAAAGTTCTGGAGGCTGCGCTGCGTCTGCGCTGCCCACATTTTGTCCGCTTCTACCTGAATTTCGCCCATCGTGTCTTTCTCTGTACGATATTGCATTCCATTCACTCCAATTCGTATGTCGTTATGTAGCCTTCTCTTCTATTAAACACAAGGAGGCCGAAAAAAGCGACCTTTCCACTCAAAAAAAACGCTAGTTCTGCCCCTGGAAATACCCTTCGATGATTTCTTCATCCGAGTGCGGCACGAATTCCCCGCGCACTTTCTGCGCTCCGTTGATGCAGCCGCTTGACAGCAGGACAATATCATCCGGCCCGCTTTCTTGCAACGCGGCCATTACGGCCTCTTTGCGGGTAGGCGCCGTCACTACTTGCTGCTTATAAGGAACTGTGAACCCTTTCAGCACTTCATTGACTACGTCTTCCGGGTCATTGAAGTCCGGATGGTCGACTGTGACGATGATGACGTCCGCCTTCCCTTCTGCCGCTTTCGCCATTTTCGGCATCTTCCCGAAATCCCGGATGCCGATCCCGGCAATCAAGGCAATCAGGCGGTTATGCGGCAGCTTGCCCACTTCCCGCATGACTAGGTCAAGCGCCACTGGCGTATGGGCGTAATCCAGGATGATCTTCCGGCCCTCGGGACCCGGAATCACCTGGAACCGTCCTTCGACTTGCGGCATGCGCGGCAAGACGCTAAGGATATCTTCCATCGAGGCGCCGGACAACAAGGCAGCCGCAATGGCAGCCGTCAGATTGCCAGCATTGTATTCGCCAAAGAGCGGCACTTCCACTCCGAATACCTGATTGTCGTAGCGCAAGTCGAAACGCATGCCGGAACCGCTGCTGTCCAGGTTGCCCCAGATCAGATCCGCTCCAGAATCGGCAGACCGGCTGTAGCTGAGCGCAGGATAATCGACTGCCGCCAAAATCTGTTCAGCCATACCGTCGTCCAGATTGACCACTGCACTTTTCGCCTGGGCAAACAGCAGCAATTTGCTGTTCAAATAATGCTCGAATGTCTTGTGGTATTCAAGGTGTTCCTCGGAAATATTGGTGTGGATGGCAACATCGAAATCGATGCCTTCGACGCGTTTTTGGTCCAATGCAATCGACGATACTTCCATCGACACCGCTGCGTCACCATGGGATACCAACTGCGAAAATATCTGGTGAATGTCCGAAGAAATCGGTGTGGTGGGCGTGCTTTTTTTATAAGGGAATTTCCCGTCCGAATTGAAGACGCCGGTCGTTCCGATAAATCCGCTGCGGATTCCGAGCAGATTGAACAAGTTGTAGACATAGGTCGCTGTGGTCGTTTTGCCGTTCGTGCCGGTGACGCCGACTTTGATGAGCCGATCTTTGGCATCTTGGAAGAAAAAGATCGACGCGTAGGCCAGCGCACGGCGTACATCCGCTACAACGATGAACGAAATGCTGTGGTATTGCCCGGCATATTGCGCCAATAACTCCGCATTGGACCCAATGATGGCAGCCGCCCCCTTTTCGATCGCTTCCGGGATATAGAGATGGCCGTCTGTATTTTCACCGGCCACACAGAAGAACGCAGCACCGTTGCTTACGTCATTGGAATTATATACAAGAGAACTGATTGTTTGTTCTGCTGGACCAAACTGTTCTATGATTGGAAAATCTGGAATGTGGTCGAATTGCATATTCATTGAGCACCTCTTAACGTAAGAATAAGTACGGTTTCATGGATTCTTCTCTACATAAGACTCGTGTCATTATTCTATCATTTCCCGATAGGCGCGGAAACCGTTTAAGAAAATCTGCCGTATTTTTTTGTGATTCTTTAGTCATAAGCCCTTTTTAACCCATATTTTTACAAAAATATCAAAGAAAAGCCGGCAATAAAAGCGATAATGCTTTTTTGCCGGCTTTCCCTTATTTGATTTGCTGTTCTTTTGCATCTTTGTCTTTTTCATTCAGCTCGTAGCGCAATTGCTCGAGCGCCGGAGCATAATCCGATTTCCCTGTAAGATTTTCAAGCATTTCCTTTACATCAATGCCTGATGACTCTTTCAGCGTTTCCTGCAGCGAAGACATTAAGTTCGTCGCATAAGAAGTCACCCGGTTGGCGCCGCCGCCTTCTCCGCCGCCCGTATCCACAACGGTGATCTTATCGATATTGCCAAGCGGCGCAGCAATCTGCTTCGCATATTCCGGCAACATATTGACGATCATATCAAGCGTTGCAGCTTGGCCGTACATTTCAAACGCTTCGGCGATTTTGCGTTTCGCCTCCGCTTCCGCAAGACCTTTCAAGCGGATAACGTCCGCCTCCGATTCACCTTGTGCGCGCTGCGACTCAGCTCTCGCCAGGCCATCCATGCGGATTTTCTCGGCATCGGCTTTTGCCATCGCTTCCACGCGGTATTTCTGTGCATCAGCATCTGCCAATTGCTTGGACTTTTCTGCCGCTGCTGCCTGCTCGACCGAGTAGCGGTCCGCATCCGCTTTTTTCTTCACTTCGGAATCATACTGGCGCTCACGGCGCTGAATTTCTTTTTCTTCCAGTTCAATCTGCTTCTGGCGCTCGATGATGCGGATCTGCATTTCCTGTTCCACAACTTCCTGCTTCGAGCGGGCCGTTTCCAGCTCATACGCTTGGTCAGCACGTGCTTTTGCGCTGTCCTGCTCACGTTTGTATTCAGCTACTTTCAATAAATTCTCTTTTTCCGCTTCCGCGATTTCCGTGGCACGCTCGATTTCAGCGCGCTGCGCGTCTTTTCCGGCTTCCGCCCGTTTGATCCGCGTCTGCATTTCCGATTCTGCCGTCGCAATATCGGCATCGCGCTTGACTTGTGCTATCCGTGCTTTACCAAGTGAATCCAAATAGCCGTTTTTATCACGGACATCCTTGATAGTGAACGATACAATGATCAAGCCCATTTTCGCCAAATCATTGGATGCGACGCGCTGCACTTCCTGAGAGAACTTGTCGCGGTTTTTGTAGATCTCCTCTACTGTCATCGAGCCAAGAATCGACCGCAGATGGCCTTCAAGCACTTCTTTCGCTTCATTCTCACGATCTTCTTTCGATTTCCCTAAAAATTGTTCTGCCGCTGTTGCAATTTCCGAGATCGAGCCGCCAATCTTGATGATGGCTGTCCCATCGGCCATGACCGGTACGCCTTGTTCCGTATAGACTTCCGGCGTCGTCACTTCAAGTTTGCTTGATAACAAGCTGAGCGGCGCTGCCTGCTGGAAGACCGGCAGCAGGAACGTCCCGCCGCCTCGAATGATTTTAATGCGGTTTCCAGAGTCATCCGTATGGACGTTCTTCGAACCAAGGTAGCTCCCTGTTACGATCAGCGCCTCATCTGGCCCTACCGTCTTGTATTTCGTAATGTAGACGCCCACTATTGCTAAAATAATGAACGCTGCGACTCCTATTGCAATCCATGTCATTTCCATCTCATTTCCCCCTATTTTTTATTTTATGGACATTGGTTCATAATCCCGGACATACAATGTGCCGTCAGCCACTTCGATGATCAGGACGCTTTTGCCATGCTCGATCGCTTCGTTGTCATAGCCGGTGGCGCGTTTGGAAATGATGCCTCCGTAAGTTTCGATGACCACCTCGCCGAAGCCGTCCACCGGGATCGGTGTGATGACCTTGGCGACTTGCCCCGCAAGCGACTCATCGGTGTAGGCGATGGACGATTCCGCCGAAGCGAGCGGCACCAGGACGAAGAAGTAAAGCAAGAGGTCCAGGAAGAAAGCCGCTGCCGCTGCCGCCATTAGGATGGCAGCGCTGCTCCAATCCGTAGCCGCCTCGAGCAGATAGCCGCCGGCTGACAGCAAGGTGAAAAAGGCTAGCAGGACAGCCGGGTTCAAAAACGGCACTCCGTCCCCTGCATCCGCTACATCCCCGAAAAAGACGTACAGCACGGTCAGCGCCCCGGAAAAAATCAGTATGTACATATATAATTGCTCCATCGACAACCCGAATACTTCCATTTCCAGAACCTCCCATAAGAGTATGTCTTTCTCTTGTCTTATATACGGTCCACTTGCCATTAAGTTTCAGAATTATTGAATAAAAAATAAAAACCTGGCCATTAATGGACAGGTTTTGCAAATTGAAGTTCATGGAAGCCTTTGGCGATTAGGATGCCGATTCCGACGAAGCCGTCTGCCAGCAATTCCTGCTGCTTTTCCAAGTCGTCGATTTTGGCCGATGTATAGCCGGTGTATTCCGGCGCGGCATCCTGCAGATCCTTCACCAGGATATAGCGCAGCATGCCGTCGTATTTCTCTTTCAAAGCGCCGATATGCATCCCTTGTGAAAACTTGTCTTTCAGGCTCGGGATATTCAGCGGTGCGACTGTGCAGCACACATACCGGAAACGCCCTTCAAGATTCGGCAATTCTTTCATGATCACGTCCGCCAGCTTTTGCTGAAGCCGGTTTCCGCGGTATTCCGGCAATACGACCGAAATTTCCTGGTAGATTACATGGGGCAAGTCTTCTTCCGGGAGGCCCAGGTCATAGCCGAGATGTTCTGCATCGATTTCCGGCACCAGCAAGGCACGGAAACCGATCAGCCGATCTTCGGCATACGCCCCGACCAGCAGGCCGCGTTCGTTCAAAATGAACAGAAATTCCTCTGTGCTCAATGGCTGAAGCGTTCCTTTGTCCGGAAGCGAATCGATGACGTGCTGCTGGATTTTTTCGATTTCCGGCAGGTCCTCTAGATACAAGCGCTTCATATTCAGCGGCTCTTTCTTGCTGAGCGCCTGGTTGGTAATGGTGCCCTCATATAGATTGTTCATGGCGCATTCTCCTAATGGTGGGATTTCATACGTTAAGAATAGCATGTCTTTTCTAGGCCCGGGAGGATTTTTTTATTGTTCCTTTTTCCTGCGGTTCTCCCGCAGCCCTGACAGGAAACCGTCAATCTGCTCTTTGCTCGCGAGCAATACCGGCCGGTAGCGGGGATCCATCTCCTGGAATGCCGCAAGGCGCTGCCGCATCTCCGTTTTCCGCCTTCCATAGGTAGTGATGATGAATTTCAGGAATTCCCATTCCATCCTCTCCGGACAGCCTTCGCCCATATCGGGACGGGTCCGGCCGATATTCGTCAGCCAGCGCTTCAACACCCGGTACAGGCAGACCCGAAGCGGCAGCTCTAAATAAATGAGGGTATCCGCCCGAGACAGCCGGAGGTCGATGGTTGAAGAGTAATTGCCTTCAATGATCCAGGCGTCTTCATTGACTAGCCCTTCAAGCGCTTCCCTGAATTCGTTTTTATCCGCCTCGACCCACCCGGGCTTCCAATGATAGCGGTCTAAATGATAGACCGGCAAACCCAATTCCTCTCCGAGCGCTCTTGCAAACGTCGACTTTCCGACGCCTGCTGAAACTCCGACAACCATGATTCTCCCCATTCTTTCCATCCCCTTTTTTTCAGCTGGGCAAGCCTTGTCCCAACTGCTTTTCCCTAGACAATCCGAATAGTTGATTATACAATTTCAGCTTTTCGCTTGCAATATGAAAATGACCGTGTTATTCTAAGGAAGAATTATTTTTGTTCGGATAACTTTTAACAAAGTGTCAGATGTTCATCTGCAAGATTTGAGCAAGGATAGTAATACAATGTATGCATATGCATACGAGGAGGAAACACACATGGAACAAGGTAAAGTAAAATGGTTTAACTCAGAAAAAGGATTCGGCTTCATCGAGCGCGAAGGCGGCGACGACGTATTCGTTCACTTCTCAGCTATCCAAAGCGAAGGATTTAAATCTCTTGACGAAGGTCAAGAAGTAACTTTCGACATCGAGCAAGGCCAACGCGGTCTTCAAGCTACTAACGTTCAAAAAGCTTAATTCTAAGCTACCTATTTCAGGCTCTTCTTCGGAAGAGCCTGTTTTTTTATGCACAAATAAAAGCGCAGCCCATGCAGGCTGCGCTTTTTTCATTGTCCAGTTCCGGCATCCAGATTTCTTTATTGCGTGGGATTCAGTTGGAAATAAAGCTGGAACCCCAGGAAGATCAATATGATGGCGAGCAGCGTGCCGCCTAAAATAAAAATGGCTATTTTCTTTCCGTCCATGCTTTCACCTCATTCAGCAAATTTCAAAGTTTCATTTTTTCTTCAATCAATTTCATCGCTTCAAATGCGCCTTCGCTTTTATTCGAAAGGACCGACAGCGTCGCCCCCTCGTTCGGATAATAGCCGGATTGGAAACTGACCCCCGGGTCATACCCTGTGACGAAGTACTTGGATGGACTCCCGCTGCCTCGCCGAATCCATAGCCCGTAGCCGTAATCGTTGTGTTCCCCGGACGCGTGGGGATGCAGCAAGGTCTTCAGCATTCCCTCGGACAAAAGCGTGCCGTCCATCAGCCGTTCCCAAAAAGCCGACATATCGCCGGCTGTGACAAATGCACCGCCGTCTGGTCCTCCTTTGACCGGGATGGCGTACTGGTTCGTGCGCCAGGATTCCCCTTCATCAATATAGCCGTTTGCGGTTTCAGCGGGCAGCTGATCGAGGCGGAAATAGCCGGAAGCTGCCATCCCTGCTCTGGCAAAGATTTTTTCTGCAACGACTTCATCAAATGGACGGCCGGTTATTTTTTCCACGACCAGCCCCAATGCGATAAATCCTGCATTGTTGTAGTGGAAGCGTTCACCGGGGCTGAACATCATCGGTTTGTCCCGGAACAGCGGCACAAAATCGGCCGGCGACTGCATCCTATACATCGGCTGCTCTGCCCAGACCGCTTCAAAACCGCCTTCCGCTTCTTCATCGAAATAATCAGGAAGCCCCGATGTATGGGTGAGCAGGTGGTGGATGGCCGCCGGAAAGTTCGGAAAATGGTCCGGCAACAGCTCTGAAAGCTTGGTGTCAAACGAAAGCAGGCCTTCTTCAACAAGCTGGCAGACGGCGATAGCCGTGAAAATCTTGCAGCCAGATGCAATGCCGAACCGGGTGCCAAGCGAATTCGGCCGTTCGTTTGAACGGTCGGCGTACCCCTTGGCAGCTGCCCAGGCTTCATCCTTTTTCAGCAGGACCACACCGGAAAACGCCATGCCCTCAAGACCGTCTGAAATCGGGTCTTCCGGCCGGGTTTCAAGCAGATCCCCTTCTTCGTCAATCTCGATTTGCCGGCCGTCTTGCAATTGGATTGCCAATGGATGGACTTCACTCTTGTGCTTTGAGAAATACCACACCCGTTTTGGCGCCACAAGCAGGATAAATGCATCGCCTTGGCCGAGGAAATTCAGCGCCTTCGGTTCGATGCCTTTATTTCCCCGGACCGGGATGTCCATCGCTTCGAGCTGCTCGCCGACCTTTTCGACAAACGGGGTCGTGATGCTGACTTCGCTGATGTTGAGGAGCGAGTCGATCGTGAAGTCGCCCATCCGGTCCACGTTGCGCCGTGCTATGAACTCAATGATGTTGCCGGCCGGGTCTTCAAAATAAAAAGCATCCGCGTTGAAATTGGCGTAGAAGATTTCGTCCATGCCTTCCTGGCGGTTCAGCGTCACACGGGAACTCGCCCAGCTTTTGGCGAGTGTGAACTGGTTGCCGGGAATGTTGAAGGCAAAATGGTAGAACGCACTGCGGCCGGCTCTCTTAAAGATCAGCACAGATTCTCCGATTGCGAGCGTAAAGCTCGCCTCGTCCTCTTCTACAATCCGGAACCCGAGCTGGTATTCATAAAACCCTTTCATCTCTTCCAACCGATCGGTGTATAAGGTCACTTTCTTGAACATGCGATCACCTCTTGCTTTAAGCATACCGAAAACCGGTGTTTTTTTCCTCTTTTTTCATTTCCCGAAATGGCAATAAAAAAAGGAGCCGAGGCTCCTTATAACGCTCCAGTGTATTGCAGCTCGGAAAGGTCCCGGCTGTCAGCTTGGCCTGCCAGAATCGCTTCGACGTCCTGCAGCACTCCTTCAAGCGGAACTGAAACCGCTTTTTGGCCGGTAAATTCCTCTGCCACGAAAAACGGCTGTGTAAAGTAGGCTTCCAGGCGCTCGCCTCTCCGGTATGTTTCGAGCTCTGCCTGTTGGATGCGCTCCATTCCATGGGCTGCTGCAATCGACCGCAGCTCGCGATAGCGCCGAAGCGTTTTCTGCGCGCGTTGGCGAAGCTGCAAATGGCGTTCGCTGGCATCTGCTTCTTCGAGTATCGACGACGCGGAATGCAGCGGGCTCAAAGCCGGATACTGGTGCCGTGCAGCCAGATCGGCATCCAATTGCCAAAGCGTTTCAAGCGGCCCGAACGGGAAGTCGTCGTCGACCACTTCCCCGGACAAATCGACTAGCAGCGTCGTAACAGATTGATCCCCCAATTGATCCTGCAGTTCGAACAATTCGCCGGAGTCGATGCGCCCTTTATCGGTTACCAGGACCGCTTTTTCGCCCAGCCGCTTCAATAATGCCAGCGTATCCGCGACCGAATCGGCCGTATGGTCTGCAAGTTCAACCGTGCCTTCCAATTCTGGATGCGGAGAATCAGGCAGCAAATAAACGGTTTTCAAGTCTTGTTCTTTGAAACGGTGAAGCAGTTCGGCAATGATGACAACCTGCCCCATTCCCGGACGTGCAACAATTCCTGTCGTTCCGCCTTGGACCAGCGGCGCGAAAAAATCCAGTGCCTTGATTTGTGTTTCGATCATTTTCATCTTCTCCCCCCGTATGATCAACTCGTCCACCGTGCAATTCGCCAGCCTCGCCAGTCCGACCAGCGTTTTCACTTCCGCTTTCCCCAAATCGATTTTTCCCGTGCACAAATTGGATACCGTGGCCGGGCGAATGCCAGCTTCTTTGGCAGCTGCCGTCAAATTCGGCACCCGTTTCCTTAACAACGCACAATTCAACCTGATTTCATCCATCTCATCACTCCTCTCTTGTTACTTTTAATAGTAAATTAAATTACTCTTTAACGCAATAATAATTTACGCCAAAGCGTAATCTTTTTTACGCCAAAATAAAAAACCCTCAGTAATGAGGGTTTTTGCTTGTTTCATATTCCAAATAAATCATATCGCGGCAAGGGATGCCGTTTTCGAAAATCGGTTCCGGATAATTCCGGACGAAAAAATCACGGTCAATTGAAGCCATGCGGAATCCGCATTTTTGGTAGAGCGCCAATTGGCCGAAACTCGAGTTTCCTGTACCGATCCGCACCATCCGAAACCCGAGCCCCTCGGCTTCCGTTAACGCATGCAGCACCAGCTGCTTGCCCAACCCTTGTCCACGCCGTGTTTCTTCAACGGCAATATTCTTGATTTCAACAACAGTGTCGCTCAGCGGCAGCAGCACGTAGACGCCGAGCACGGCCTGCCCTTCTTCCGCTACATAGCAGCGGCCCGGCGCACAATACGCCCGCACCAGCTTTTCTGAAGGGTCCGCTTCGAGCAATAAACCCATCGGCAGCGCTTCTTCTTTCCCGAGCAGCCGGATCTTCATTATTTCGGTTCTTTGAAGCCTTGGTCAATCAGGTAATCTTCCGCATCACTGAATGTGCCGAAGCTTTCTTCCAAGTTCTTGCCGGTGTAGATGTTCCAGAACGGCTCTTCGTACACCAGATCCAGTTTCACATTGTCCCGGTTTGTCCATGTCTTGTCGTAAGGCGGTTCCGGCTCAAGCGATAAATAGTCGACAGCATCCGCGATAATGCTGCTGAGCTCAGTCTCGGAAAAATCACGGATATTGACGAAGCCTTTGTCATCCGCCTGGTACTGCGGCAAGTTGCCGACGTAAACAAAGCCGTTGCCGTTCGGGTGAAGATGGTAGACAACGATTTTCTTGTCGTAGAGGCTTTCTTCATAATGGAAATTCACACGCTTCATCGAAACATCTTTCCGTGTAAGGTCCGGGAAGGATTCAATGACCGCCAGTTTTTGTTCAAATGTAAGCACAATAGTTACCCCGTTTCATAATTGTTCATTCTTAGCTTAGTATAACACGGCACGCCCTAATCCCCCATTAAACAGAAAAAAGCCGCCCGGCGGCAGCTCAAAGTGTAGACAAATTTTAATTTGAATGAATAGAGATGTACAAGCCCGACCGGGCTGGCCACTTCGCTTTCCGTGGGCTCGGCTTCAGTCTCCTCGTCACTGAAAAACCATGCTCCTGCATCGCTGCGCTAGCTTCGTCGCAAAGACTTGGCAGGCCAAGTCTTTCCTGCGGGGCCTTCAGCTCGAGTCGCTTCGCTGCTCCCACAGGAGTCTCCGTGGCCAGCCCGGTCGGAGCATCATCTGTAACTAATAGATAAGATAAGGATGCTGACCCTGCTTTATTCTACCGGGAACAAGCCGCAGGCTTTAGGATCCGCAACGGAAGGCGGCCAACTTGTTTGCGACGAAGCAGCGAAGCGATGCAGGAGCACCGGTTTTCCCTGCGGGATAGCGAAGTGCCGAAATCCACTCGGACGCCAGTCAATGCTTGACCGAAGCTTGCGAGGGCAAGTATTTGCGACGAGCTTGCGCAGGAGCACAGGTTCTTAGTTAGTTCGGCGCGAGCCCGCGGAACGCGTCCGCCTGAAGTGGAGGATTCAGTATTTCTTTCATTCCATAAATATTAATAAAACTTAGAACTCTCTATTCTTTTAATTGCATCCTCAATTTTGCGAGGCAGCTTTCTTTCTGTTACGAACGTTTTTTATTGCCGAATGGCCACCAGACACCCCGGTCAAATGAAACCGAGATTGCCGGAATCAGGAGCGGCAGAACGATCAAGCCGTATAGCAAGAGGCCCGTGATGACAATCGTCGCAATTTGCACCAGGCTCAAGACGCCGGATGGCATCATGGCACCGAATGTCCCGGCAAGGATGATGGCTGCCGTAATGATGACCGTCCCCATCTTCGCCATGGACACACGCATTGCGTCGCGTACTGTCGCCCCGTTTGCCGACTCTTCGCGGAAGCGGTCGAGCAGGAAGATCGAATAGTCGACCCCGAGCGCAACTAGCATGACAAATCCGAAGAACGGCACTGCCCAGCTGATGCCGTCATAGCCCATGCCGTTGACGAAAATCAGCTCCGCTATCGAAATCGATGTGTAATACGTCAATAAGAGCGAACCGATCATGTAAAGCGGCATGATTAATGAACGGAACAACAGCGCTAGGACAACGAACAAGCTGATCAACATGATGGTGACCGTTTTGCTGAAGTCGCTTGACGATACGTCTTGCAGGTCATTATTGATGCTTGCAATGCCGCCGTAAGCGATGTCTGCATCTTCAAGCGGCGTTCCGCTGACTGTGCGCTCAACGGCCGCTTTGATGTCAGCGGTCGTTTCAATCGCTTCCGGCGAATACGGATCGTCCGCCAGAATGACTTCCATCTTCATGCCTGTACCGTCGGAAAACGCATAACGGTCCAGCACTTGTGCAAACTCTTCACTTTCCAATGTTCCGTCAGGGATATACAAGCCGGTGCTGCGCACTGTTTCACTCTCGCTCATGGCCTGCATCATCTCAACTGCTTCGGAAAGCCCGTTCTGGATTTCGAGAAGGCCGTCATTGGAAGCTCCGACGCCTTGCGCAAGCTGCGCCAGTCCGGCACCCAATTCACCGGACTGGCCGGCCGCTCCGGCAAGGCCCTGCTGGATACCAGCTAAGCCGCTGCTGATTTCATTCAGGGCACCGACTGTTTGCGGAATATTGCCGGTTGCCTGAAGCCCTTGCGACACTTGGCCCAATTGGCCGTTCAATTGTGCAAGTCCTGCAGCCGCATCGCCCAAACCTGCGCTGCCACCGGCCTGTTCGCTGATGCCGGTCAAGTTGGTTTCAATTTCCGTAAGGCCGGACTGCACTTCGCCCAATCCGTCCCGCGCTTCAGCGAGACCGTCTGCAAGCAATCCCAACTGGCTGTCGACGTAAAGATCGTCGATCACTTCACCTGTCGGCCGGGTGATGGCGCGGACCGTGTCAACGCCTTCGATTTTTTCGATTTCCCTGCTCAGTGATTCGAAGTAAGGGACGACCGCTTCTTCCGTCAACGGTTCATCCGATTTCACGATCACTTCCACCGGAAGCGAGTCGCCTTTTCCGAAGCCGTCTTCAATTGCACGAAGGCCTTTTACCGATTCATAATCCGAACCGATTTCGTCTACGGTATTGAACGACAAGTCGTTATTATACGTAAACAAGAGCGGCACGGTAATGATGGCGACCACGAGCATCGACAGCAGCGGCCGGTTGATGGACAATTTGCTCATCCAGATCCAGATTTTGCTGTCATGATGGGATGCTGATTTCTTGGCCGGCCAGAATAATTTCTGTTTCAAAAGCGCCATGAAGAACGGCACGATGGTGAACAGGACGAGCAGCAGGACGAATATGCCGACTGCAACTGCTACAGCTGACTTGAAGATCGGAAATTCTGCAAAGCCGATGGCAAAAAATCCGATGAATACGGCGACACCGCTGATCAAGAGCGTGCGCCCTGCCGTTTTATACGTGTTGATGATGGATTCTTCAACTCCGTGGCCTGCCGACAGCTCTTCTTTATAGCGGCTCAAGAGCAGGATACAATAGTCCGTCCCGATGCCGAACAAAATCGCCACAAGGAAAATCTGTGTATAGTTCGATACCGGGAAACCGAACCAGTCGATGAAAAACGCGACGATCGATTGGCTCAACAAGTACGAAATCCCAACAGCCACCAGTGGAATGAACGGTGTGACAATGGAACGGAACACTGCAAGCAGCAAGCCGAAAATCAATACCACCGTAATGATTTCCGTCCGTTTCAATCCTTCCTGCGCACTGATGTTGACATCATTGTTGATGATGGCTTCCCCGGTGACATAAGCGGTCATGCCTTCGGGGACAACCGTCTCACGGATCTCATCCGCGACCGCGTTCACTTCTTCATCGGTGCCGTCAACGGTAACCGGCATGAGGACCGTCTTGCCGTCTTCCGACACCAGTTGTTCTTCAAGCTCTTCGCTTTCCACCGGATTCAACACACTGGAAACCGGTTCGCCAAGCGCTTCGATGTCTGCTGCCATGCCGGAAAGTGTTTCCCGCATCGCTTCATCAAGCTCTTCTTCAAGCGGCATTACCAGCGAAATCGTCTGGGCAGAAACGCCGGCTTCCTCCAGAATTGCAGCTGCCTGCCGGGAAGCGGCTTCATCGGACAATTGGAACGAGCCTGCCTGCTCCGCCTGTTCGGTTAAATTCGGCGCCAATAAAAACAAGGCGACGGTCAAGACAATCAGGCCGATGGCAATCGGCCACTTCAATTTCAATACTGTATGCATGCCTTACACTCCATCCGTTTTGATGATATCTTTCAACTTGCGGAAAATCGTCAGGAACTGCTCAATTTCCTCATCTTCTATATATTGGCCGAACAGCTTTTCGACATATTCCGTCAGCACTTTGTCGGATTGCTCCTGGATATGGATCCCTTTATCCGTCAGCTCCAGCAGTTTTTCCCGGCGGTTGGCCGTTTCGACCACCCGGATCAGATCCTTTTCCAACAATTTCTTGATGCGGCTAGAGACGGCGCTCTTATGTACTCCCTGCATCACCGCCAAACGGCCCGAAGTAATGCGCTGTTCACGCCTGATCAATTTCAACAGCTGGATCTGTTCCGGCGAATATTCCTTCCAAAGCGGATCGTCGACTGATTTGATGACCCGTTCTGTGCCATAGACCATCACTTCCGTGAACAAATCGACGGCTTCTTTGATACGTGCATCCATAATAGTTTACCCCCTCAACTAAATAACAGTTTAGGGGGTAAACTATCTGGAGTCAAGAGATAAGGAGCGCATAAGAAAAAAACCCGAGAACAGAGTTTACGGGTTTCAGACTGTAGACAAAGTCTACTTTCGATGAATAAAGATGTATAAGCCCGACCGGGCTGGCCACTTCGCTTTCCGTGGGCTCGGCTTCAGTCTCCTCGTCACTGAAAAACCATGCTCCTGCATCGCTGCGCTAGCTTCGTCGCAAAGACTTGGCAGGCCAAGTCTTTCCTGCGGAGCCTTCAGCTCGAGTCGCTTCGCTGCTCCCACAGGAGTCTCGTAGCCAACCCGGTCGGGAGCGCCACCAGTATCTAATAGATGTGATAAGAATACTAATCCTGCTTTGGCCTGCTGGGAACAAGCCGCTGGCTTCGGGATCCGCAACGGAAGGCGGCGAGCAAGTTGGCCGAAGGTAGTTCGGTCAACTTGTTTGCGACGAAGCAGCGCAGCGATGCAGGAGCACCGGTTTTGCCTGCGGGATTGCGAAGTGCCGAAATCCACTCGGACGCCAGTCCGAGTTAGTTCGGCGCGAGCCCCCGGAAAGCGTCCGCCTGAAGTGGAGGATCCGGGATAGCTTCTCTTAAATGTTTCTTTATTCTTTAAGAGAAATAAATATTCTTTCGTCAACAGGCAAAAACCCGCGAACAGAGTTCACGGGTTTTCCTTTAGACTTCTTTCGTTGCGGTTTCCCTGATGTCTTGCCGGCGTGCGTAGATATTGCTGACAATCGTCTTGATGACGCCGTAGACCGGAATCGCCAGGATGATGCCCCAAAGGCCTGCGATATTACCGGCTGCCAGGATCAATGTAATAACCGTCAGCGGATGCACATCAAGTGCATTCCCCATGACGTTCGGCGTAATCAGATTGCTTTCAATCTGCTGCGCAATCAGCATAATGATCATGACGTAAACAGCCATGATCGGTTCCTGCACCAGCGCGATGATGATCGCCGGGATGACGGCGAGGTAGGGCCCAAGAAACGGGATGACGTTTGTCGCCATGCCGATCAGCGCGAGCAATAATGCGTAATCCAGCCCGATGATCAGGTACCCGATCAACAGCATAATCCCTACCAGGAAACTGACGAACAGCTGGCCCTGGATGTATGCCTGCAATGTAGCGTCAATGTCGCTCAAGGTTTTGCGGATCCATGTCTTGCGCTCGCCTTTGAAGAACTTGGCGATAAACGGTGCGAATTTATCATGGTCGAGCAAAAGATAAATCAGGAAGAACGGCACCAGGACGAGCGTGATGACCCCTGAGATGAAGCTTCCAATGAATGACAAGATCCATGATCCGATATTGCCGGCCCATTCCCCGACTTTGCCTTGCAATCCGTTGATCTGTTCTTCAATCGAATCCGGAAGGCGGTCGCGTTGGTTGAACCAGTACATCGTATAATCTTCTACGTCTTCAATGATGGCTGGGGCATTTTCGACCAGCGAGTTCACCTGTTTTGACACTATCGGCCCGATCATTGCATACAGCAGATAGAACACGAGGAGAATCAAAAGAAGGACAATCAATACTCCCGACCAGCGCGGAAAATTCCGCCTCTCCAACAAACGGAGCAATGGGCGGCTGAGATAGAATAGCACCCCTCCAAGAAGGAGTGGAACGAAAATCGTTTGGGCAATGATAAATAATGGATCAAATATTGCCTGGACTTCAATGAATAAACGAATAATGACTAAAACGAGGATGACTCCTACTCCCACTTGAAACCAAAGTTTATTAGTCAAATAGTTCACTTCCTTTCTTTTGCTAGTATACCCATATTATCACGTAATGCAGCATAGAAATTTACAGATAAAAAAGCCTCCACCCATTTTCTGTGGAGGCTGCCTTTTCATCGATTGAAAAAATTGGCTGTAAAATACGGCTGGTCGTCGGAATTGAACGAGACGCCAACACCCAGATAACCAAAATCGGGTTTGACGATATTTTCACGGTGCCCCATCGAATTCATCAAGCCTTCATGTGCAAAAATACTGCTGTACTGTCCGTACGCGAGGTTTTCACCGGCAACGAAGAACGAGATGCCGTCATCCCCCATCCGGTCAAACGGCGACTTCCCAACCAGGTTTGTATGGCTGAAGTACCTGTTCTCCGCCATGTCTTCACTGTGTTTACGGGCTGTTTCGCGCGTCGCTTCGTCCCACTTTAAAAGCGGAAGCTCCCGCTGGATGCGGGCCGAGTTCGTGAGTTCGAACAACAGGAATTCGAAACCTTCCTTAAGCTCTCCGTCCGGCTCCGCATATATCTGCGGGCGCTTCTGCTCCAGCTCCCCGTCTATCACTTGAAGCGCAGTCACCGTATCTTCCTCGTGGACATCATAAAACACAGTGACGTACAAGGAGTCGACTTTAAAGACGTCGTATTCGTCCCGGGTGTCGAGAATATACTGGACGTTTCCTTTTTGCAGGCTTTTAAGCGGGATTCCGAGCGCTGCGCGCACTTCCGCTTTATGCGAATTCATGGTGATCCCCCTTGTCGAAGAAATCAGGTCCTGATTGGTGAACATGCCATTGACATGCCCCTCCCGGTCATACGACAAGAGGACGTAATTCTGGTAATCCTGATGGTAGCTATGCCAATCCGTGCCATATTCATTCCGCATCAATCGCAACGGCAGCCCTACGTTCGCCTGTGCCTGTTCTTTCGTCATGCCAAGCGTCACATTATGCACCGCAAACAGCGACTGCGTATCGTCCAGTTCAGGCTTCGCTGCCGCTTCAGGCATTTCCGCCGTGCTGTTCCTGATCATCGATTCCAGCTGGCCGCCGACCTGGAGCGTAAATTGCTTCGCTCCTTCAAACGCCTCCGCTAAAGAAGGATCATCCTTCACTTGGCCGATCGTCTCATCGATCGAATCAAGAAAACCGAGATCCACATATTCCCCTGCTTTTTCTTCCCATAGGGGCCGTGCCAAAAAAACAGCCACAAGCACTACCATCAGCCATACCAGTTTCCGCACGCGCATCACCTCTCTTCCCACAGTGTAATCATATAATTCGTTTCTATAAAGTAATAAGCTTCTCTATCGGATGGAAAAAATCCTTTTGCTTCAGCAAGCAAAAGGATTTTTTGTTGAAAACAGCGTGCCGAGACCGGCCACAGCGAACAGATTCCGGTCGAACGGCTTCTAATACTAGTATCCATCCCATAATCTAATCCATTTTTTATCCGAATATTTTTCCTTTAGAACATTTACGGACAGCAGAAGGAAAAGTTTCACCCGCTTCTAGCGGCAGATCCGCTGCGCTTCTTCCATAATAGACCGTACGATGCCTGCGGCGCTTTCTTCTTCGCTGAGCATGCGGGTCGACTGCCCGGCCCACAGCGACATGAACTGGGCATCGCCCCGCTTAGCGGCTGCTGCGCGGATATCTTTGGTGATTGTATTTTGCGATGGGAACGGAAGCGGCTGGCAGCCCGTTTCATCAAATTCTGAAATGAAGCGGTTCTTGATGCCCCGAGCAGGCCGGCCGGAGAAGCTTTTTGTTATGACTGTACTTTCTTCATCACTTTCGAATATCGCCCTTTTATGTGCCGGATGGGCAGCTGATTCCGCGGCGCATAAAAACCGCGTGCCAATCTGCACGCCTGCGGCCCCCAGCGCCAACGAAGCGGCCAACCCGCGCCCATCGGCAATTCCGCCGGCGGCAATCACGGGAACGTTCACCGCATCTACGATTTGGGGAACAAGCGACATCAGTCCGACCAGCGCACCGTCCGGGTGAGACTCAAGTGAAAAAGTACTCCGGTGCCCGCCAGCTTCACTGCCCTGTGCAACAATGGCATCTGCACCGTCTCGCTCGGCTTCCAAGGCTTCCCGTACAGTGGTGACCATTGTGATAATTTTCACGCCTCGCTGTTTTGCCGCTTTCATTTGTTCGGCAGGCAGCGAGCCGAATGCGGTGCTTATGACCGGCACCCCTTCTGCAAGGCAAACTTCAAATTGCTCCCGGCTCCAGTCAGGCGAAGAGAATGGACCGGCCGCTTCCTCTACCCCCAATTCGCGGCGGAATCTATTCAATGCTGTTTGGACTTCTTCGGCCCTCCCGAAATCGTCTTTGGCATTTTCCGCAAAAATATTGACGGCAAACGGCTTTGACGTTTGTTTGCGGATTTCCTTTATCGTCTTCCTCAACACCTCAGGCGGCATGTACGCAGCGCCAAGGCTTCCGAGGCCGCCCGCTTCACTGACTGAAGCCACCAGACTGGCAGTGGTAGGCCCTCCTGCCATTCCGGCCTGAATAATGGGGTTCGTGATTCCTAACAATCGGCAAATATCGGTTTCCAATGAAATCATCTTCTTTTCCTCCTTCCGGAACTTCACGCAAAATGAAGTTTCTTTCTTTTCAGTATTGCGAAAATCCCCTTTTTCCTCAAGCAGGAACTTTCTGTTTGCTGAGGCGTTCTTTACCATAAGCAAACATTTAGAAGGCGGGGTTTACTATGAAGGGATTCCTTTCACTTTTAGGCATCACTTTAATCGTCGCGGCATTCGGGTTGATCCTTTTATCTTATTCCGATATTCCTCTCGAAGAATTGAAAAGCAAAGAGAGAATGAACGTATATATGGAAACACGGCAAAACCAGACGGCGAAAACTCCGGACCTGGATTTCCTGCTAGAGGCAGCCGACAGCTGCAATTACCCTGTCGCTGTACAAAAAGAGGCAGTCTCTGATTAATCCAGAGACTGCCTCTTTTCCTCGTGCTATACAGTTAAACGGATTGTATTTCCTGCTGGATCTTTCACTTCAACAAGATCATCTTGCATGTCAACTTCCGATCCGAACTCACGCAGCTGTTCGATTGCGGCTTTGCGCTTCTCTTCGCTCTCAAGCACCAATGTATAATACCCGAGGCCCGCTGCGTTTTCCGGAAGCGCCGGAATCCCGATGCCGTTCCAGACATTCAATCCAATATGGTGATGATACTTCTGGTCTGCCAGGAACAATGCCTGTCCTCCTAAAGAAGAAACCACTTCAAACCCTAAACCATCCACGTAAAAATCCTTCGCTTTCACCAAATCCGAAACGTGGAGATGAATATGCCCCATTACCGTTCCGGCAGGCAACCCTTGAAACACTTCGCCAGACTCTTCAGCAGCCTGGACAAGGCCGGCAGCATCGATCGGATCCACTGCCATTACGACTTGGCTGCCGTTCCAGTCCCATTGTTCCGGTTCCCGGTCGCGGTAGATTTCGATTCCGTTCCCTTCCGGATCGCTTAAATACAGTGCTTCGCTGACCAAATGATCCGACGATCCGATCCCCACCCCGTTGTTATGGAGGTGAAGAAGTATTTTCCCTAATTCCTTGCGATCCGGCAACAAGATTGCAAAATGGTACAAGCCTGCATAACGCTGATTTTTAGGGACAATCCCTTCACCTGTCTCCAGTTTCAGCAAGGCCTGCCCGCCCGCTCCGAGAACAGCGGCATTGCCCGTTTCTTCCAACACTTCGAAACCGATAATATCTTTATAAAAACGGACCATTTCTTCTAAATCCAGAACTTTTAATCCGACTTCGCCTACATAAGTGACGGGTTTCACATGAAAATTCATTGGATGCCCTCTTTTCTCTAGTTACTTTATGTAACCAATTATATTTTAAGAACAATAAGGTGTCAAGTAACTACATTCCTTTATTCAATGCGGTATTTATGTTATTATGTAAAAAAGGAGTGACTGCAATGGATACTACTGTAATCTGCCCCCGTTTTGAAAGTGCCATTTCACTTCTCAGCCAACGTTGGACCGGTTTGATCATATATCAGTTATTGTCTGGGCCGCAGCGCTTCAGCCATTTGACGGAAGTCATTGGAATCAGCGGCAGGCTGTTGTCTGAACGGCTGAAAAATCTCGAAGCACAAGGCGTCGTTGTTCGAAAAGTATATCCGGAAACCCCTGTCCGGATTGAATATGAGTTGACTGAAAAAGGTTTTTCCCTTAAGCCCGTCATGGATGCCATCCAGGACTGGTCACAGGAATGGATCGAACCGGCCGACACAAAAAAACAGCTTATCCCTAAAGGGTAAGCTGTTTTTTATTGCAGTCTTATCGCTGCTCTTGAAGTTCCATTATATACTTCAGGCCTGCATGCGCAGTGCTGAAGATGGGTGTGCAGGTTTCAAGCGAAACAATCGACATTGCCAGTTTGGGGTTGATGCCCACCAAAATGCAATCGGTACCGATCAATTTCAAACTGTCCGTCATCATTTGGATCTGGTAGCGGATTTCGTTTTCAAACTCAGTGATGCCGCTCAGATCGAGCAGCACATATTCAATATTCCTGTTCGAACATTCCATCAGCACCTTGGCCAGCAGCTCATCCGAACGATGCCGGTCGAATTCCCCGATCAACGGAAGCGCTATGGTTTTATGCCAGATGTGCAGAATTGGGATGGACAGGTCTTTTATAAGCTGTTCGTTCCGTTTCAGCTCTTCTGCCTGTGTTGTCACATCCATCAGCATGACGATGTAGCCGGAAATTTCCTGGTCCTTGCCTTTGACGGGCGTAACCACAATATCCGTCACAAACTCATTTTTGATCGTGATTCTTGCGCGGTGCATTTCGCTAATCTGTTTCATCTTTTCCCGCTGGCGTGCCGGATGCTGATGGAACGCATCCATATTCATGCCGATCAGCTCGCGTGTATCTTCAATTCCGTATAGCGGCACCACTTTTGAAAGCAGCCGATGGGCTTCACTGTTCATCCAGCGGATGTTGTAAGCCTCGTCCGCTATCATGATCGTTTCGCCGATATGGTCGAGCGCGTTAAGCAAGGAAATTTTTTCTGGTATTGTCCCTATGGCTGTCATGTATTCCACCTTATTCTTCAGTCTTGGTCGTTAAGCTTATCCCTATTATCCCACAGCTTTATGCCCTAATGCCGATTTCAGGCGAATTTTCACGAAAAAACCTGGGCGCTCTTTTTGCCTTTGGCAAAAGAGTAATTCCCATCAAAACGTTCGATGGATTCATTGTCGATCCAGTACGTCGCCCCAAACAGTTTATCCAGAAAGTATCGGTCATGGGATACGGAAATGATTGTACCCGGGAATCCGGAAAGCGCTTCTTCCATTACTTCTTTGGCTTCCAAATCGAGATGGTTTGTCGGTTCGTCCAGGATAAGCAAGTTGCAATCAGAGTGCATCAATTGCGCCAGCCGCAGCCGCATCCGTTCCCCGCCGCTAAGCTGGCGGACCGGCTGAAACACCATATTTCCGAAGAACAGGAATTTCGCCAGCATCGGCCGGGCGTCGTATTCCGATACAGCTACCACATCCCGGAATTCTTCAATCACTGAACGGTCATTGTCCATCTCGAGTGTATGTTGGGACAGGTAGCCTGCCGACACCCCGCTGCCAATCAGCACCTCTCCGGCATCCGCCTTATCACTGCCAAGAATGATGTTGAGCAGCGTGGTCTTGCCGGCGCCATTCGCTCCGACAATCGCAGCTCTCTCGCCAAAACGCACATGCATCCCCGCTTCCTGAAACAAGGTCCGGTCGCCGAACTCTTTCCATAAGCCTTCAATGCGGACGACATCTTTGCCGCTGCGGTTGGCCATGCTGAAATCAAGGGCCATCTGTTTTTTAGCCAGCACCGGCCGATCGAGCAGTTCGATTCGCGCTAAAGCCTTTTCAATGCTCTTTGCCTGGCGGTGCATGCCGGCATTGGGCGGATTCGCCCGGTTGGCCCATTCTTTCAATCGCTTGATTGTCTCTTTCATTTTCTGGATTTTCTTTTGCTGGTCCTGGTATTGCTGGAATTCAAGAAGTAGCCGCGCTTCCCGTTCTTTGACGTAATCCGAGTAATTTCCCTTGTACTGAATCAAATCTCCTTGATCCAGTTCCCATATACAAGTTACCGCTTCGTCCAGGAAGTACCGGTCGTGGGAAACGAGGACAATCGTTCCTTTGTAATGGCCGATAAATGCACCAAGCCATTCAATCGCTTCCAAGTCCAAATGATTCGTCGGCTCATCCAGCAAAAGCAGATCCGGTTCCTGGAGCAGCAGCTTTGCCAGTCCGGCTTTCGTCCGTTCACCGCCGCTCAAATGCCCCCATTGTTCATGCTTCAGGGAAGTGATCTTCAATCCATTCAGTACCTGGTCGATCCGCACATCAATTTCGTAACCGCCCTTGCGGCTGAACTCGTCCTGTAAACTGCCGTAGCGTTCCAACAGGCGCTCGAGTGTGCCAGGATCAGCCGTCTCCATTTTCTTTTCCATTTCTGCCAGACGCTCGCCGGCTTCCAACAGATCCGCAAACGCGGTTTTAAGCAATTGTTCGACTGTCCATTCCGGCTCTTCTTGCGGCGACTGTTTCAGCAAGCCGACTGAACAGCCTTTTTTCCAGGTCACAGTTCCTTCGGTCGGATGCAGTTCACCGGCCAGCACATTCAAAAGCGTGGTTTTCCCTTCGCCATTGCGGCCGACCAGGCCGATCCGCTGGCCTTCTGCAACTTCCCCTTTTATATGGTTGAATAATTTCTGATTGGCAAAATGGCACATGATTTGTTGAAATTGGCTGATTATCATCGTTCTCTTCCTCTCCATCGAAGAGACCCTCGCCATACAAAAAAGGCATGCAGGGACGCATGCCTTTTGCTAATTTCCGTTCGCAGGCAGATGTCTCTTACTGGTATTTTTCACTCCATGCAGTTGTCTGAAAAAGGACAGACTTGTCCCGTACATGTGTTTCAGTGAAAGTAACGCCATGAAGAATGTAAAGATATTCTTGACACTCTGTCATGCGCTTACCAGTTCGAACCATCATACCCACCCCCTCGCGTTATTTCTTCCATCATAATCAAAACCAGTCCAAGCGTCAATGATTTATCTGAATATTTCTATTTAATTTCATAGCAGCCGGGCTTATAATGAAGGTAGCAAGGGTAAATAAGGAAAAAGTAGCTCAAAGAAAGGGCGGTGGGCAGCTTGTCAATGTATTCTAAAATGGCTTTTGACAATGATACGCGGAAAGTGGAGAAAGCATTGAAGAAGTATGAAGACAAAAAGACGGAAGCGCTCGTTTTACTGGCAGAGATCGACATGCTGGAAAAGATGGAGGACGTCAAAGATGCCGAATTATGGCGGCGCCAGTCAATGAAAGAAAAACTGGTAGCCGTTGAACGCCTGCGGAAAGAATTGAAAACCCAAATTGTCAATTACATCGAAAAGTACGGAAACCACGATCTGCAGCGCTACTCCGAATTGGTGGAGGAACTAGAAAAAGACAAAGCCCATTACTAAAAAAGCGGGAAGTGCTGCTTCTTGCTTTTCTCTTTCCCTCTTGCTTTTCAGCGATTGGGACAATAAAAAAACAAGCCAATGCTGGCTTGTTTTTATTCGTTTTCCGGCTGTTTGTCCCGATACTTTTCATTGGAGTTTTCCTTGTATTCCAAGTCCCGGTCGGGCATCGGATCCATCTCTTTTTTCTCTGGCATGTTTCGGCGCGGCTCGACTTCCGGAATCAGTTCTTCCCCTTCATGGCCTTCCTTATCCTTTTTCATGCTCGTGCCTCCTCTGTTTGCTGTTACCTTTAAAATACCCCCTGGAACGGCTTTTAATCCTGTTTCAGTTTTTCACCAAGGACTGGATCAACGCCCGGTCATCCGGGTAAGCCATTTCCAAAGCATCCAGTTCACCGACCGGTTTCCACGCTACATCCAAGATCAAACCGAATGGATCATGGACATTGAGTTCGCCGCCCGTGACTTCCACCCGGAAGTAATGCACATTGAATGACACGTCAAAGTTTTCATATTGCCCGCTTTTGACTTTCAGTTCTTCTAAAACCGCCACTTCAAGCCCGGTTTCTTCAAAAAACTCGCGCTTGCAGCTTTCTTCCAGGCTTTCGCCCGGCTCAACCCCGCCAGCCGGAACGGCCCATTTATCACCGTCTTCTACAGAGATGTTCTGCAAGACTAGCAGCACCTCGTTTTTTTCGTTGACGCAGACACCGGCTGCACCTTTCCAATCGGACATTTCCATTACGATTCCTCCATTGCCAATTTTTCAATCACGGAAACAAGTTCTGTTTTCCCCGCGATGTACTTTTCGATATCCATCGGGTACTCGGACGCCAATTTCTCTTTCAACGCTCCGTATTCTTGTGCTTTTTCAGGATGGGCGCGCAAGTAATCGCGAAATGCCAGATGGCGCCTGATTTCCCGGCTGCCTTTCTCGAAGACATGAATGTGGTGCGTGCGTTCATCGCCGCCTTTTTGGAAAAACCTTCTGCCCGGCAGCCCGTTTTCGCCTTTTGCCACGTACCCCGCTTCCGCCATTTTCCGGTTGAAAGCATCGACGTTTTCAATGGACCGTACTACCGGCAACAGGTCGATGACGGATTTTGCGGACAGCCCTTCCACCGCTGTGCTACCAATATGATGAATTTCTGCACATTCCTCTCCGAATATCCCTTCAATTTCCATGGCTGCCTCTTTAAACCGGCGATGCCAATCCGGGTCAAACGGAAACACCTCCACTTTTCTCATACTCACTCCTCCTGCTGTTTTCAACATACTAAAAAGCGGCCTGCATATGCAAGCCGCCGTCCCAACTTTATTGTGTCGTTTTTGAATAATCGTGGTCGAGCGTCAGCCCATGGGATGCATCCGGAAGCCCCAGGTCCCCGGAAAAGCCGTTTGCCCTGTAGAACGCATCCGCATTTGCCGAATCCGTACGGACTACCAATTCCTTGAAATGGCCGCGCGCATGGTCGACAATCTTTTTAAGCAACTGAGTTCCGATGCCTTGCCTGCGGACCTTCTCCGAAATGTAAAAGCGCCGCAGCCTGCCGACTCCGCTTTTATCCGAATAGGGATCCCTGTTCAATCCGCCAATTGCGACCAATTGGCCGTTGTCCCAAGCGCCATATAAGATTTCGCCTTCTTTATTGAATGTGTTAGTGCCGTCCTCGTATTGATCAACCAACCGACGCAAAAAGCGGTAGCCTTCCGCTTCGCTTTCCTCCACTAATTTTGAGACATCGACTGATTTTAAGTCTGTAATTTCTTTCCATTCAAGTGTCATGTCGCTCCTCCTCATCATGGTCTGCCGATTCCGTCTTGCTCTTTAGTTGCCTTGCCCTTTCAGTGTATAGAAAACGGGGAAAGAGCGCCAGTAAAAAAATCGGAATTTTCTTTATATTTACCATACTCCCTGCTTCGAGTGAAGGCGGATGCACACTCAAAAGGCGCATCGGCCTATGCCGAACGCGCCTGGGTTGATTATACAGCTGTTGTTTCCATTGACGCTTTCCTCGCCTCCATTTTCCGTACAATGTAGATGCTCGCTTCATAAAGCAATGCCATCGGAATCAGCACCAACAATTGGCTGATGAAATCCGGCGGTGTAATGAGTGCCGAAACAATTGCCAGCACCAAATAGGACCACTTCCGCACTTTCTTCATCGACACAGAAGTCAGGATGCCGATGGACGACAGAAAAAGCGCCACGATGGGCATCTCGAAAAGAAGCCCGAGCGGAATTGTCGTCATGATGAGGAAATGGATATATTCGCTTGCGGAAATCATGACCGCAAAATTGGCTGCACCAAGGCCGATCAGAAATTGGAAACTTAGCGGATTGACAATGAAATAGCCAAAAGCCACGCCGCCGATGAACAATAGCAGCATTGCCGGAGAGTATAGGCCGATGAACTTGCTTTCCTCTTCCTTCAGCCCCGGCTTGACGAATTGCCAGATGAAATGGCAGAGGAAAGGCAACGCCAAACCAATTGCCAGCGTCACAGAAATTGACGTGTAGAATTTTATGACTTCAAGCGGGCCGAGAATGACCAAGTCATGGCCTTTCACCACATATGGGAACCAAAAATTCAGCGTTGCAAAAACCACAATCAGGAAAAACGCGAAAACAAACAAGCTTTTAATAAGCTGTTTCCGCAATTCCCCCAAATGGTCAATCAGCGTTTCCGTATGCGCATCTCGCTCTTCCGGAGGAGGTTCCGGCGCTTCCGGCGGCTTCTCTGCCGCCGCTTGCACCTCAGGAATTTCCGGTTCTGCTGATTGGGCGGACGCTGCTGTTTCGGATTTCTTTTTGCTTAACGGGCTGACTAAATTTCTTTCTCCATATGGATCCATGGGATCACCTTCAAACTTTTTCGGATTTTTTCTCTTCTTTTACCTCTTCCTCATCATCGTCCATGAGCCCTTTGGTCGAGCGTTTGAACTCAGAAAACGTTTTTCCGACCGCCCCGCCGATTTCCGGCAATTTTTTCGGTCCGAATATTATAAGTACAATCACCAGAATAATGATTAGGCCTGGCACTCCAATTGATGCTAATCCTCCCATTGCTTTCTCCTCCTTTTATACGAGCGAACCGCCGTTTTTGCTGTAATTGATGATACCTTCTGCACACCGGTAAGCAAGTGCCCCGACGGTGCCCGTCGGGTTATAGCCGCCGTTATGGGCGAAATTCCCTGCACCGACCACAAACAAGTTCTCAGCATCCCAATGCTGCAAGTAATTGTTGACGACACTGTTTGCCGGATCGGCACCCATGATTGTGCCGCCGGTGTTGTGCGTTGTTTGATAAGGTACAATATCGTAATCGGAAATCGGGCTTCCGCCAACAACCGTCTTGGCGCCCATCTCTTGCATGATGCCCGCTGCCTTTTCCGTTATATAAGCATGCAGCGCCTTGTCCTGCTCGGTGAAATTATAAGTCAGCTGCAATAACGGCACACCGTAGATATCTTTGTAAGTGCCATCAAGTGCCATGTAATTCTCTTTATGCGGCATGGAAGCCCCTTGGCCCCCGACGCCCAATGTTCTCGTGTAGTTTTCGATGGAAGCTTTCTTAAAATCCGCTCCCCAGGACGGCGTATCCGGCGGAATCGGATTTGATAAAATTGGCCGGTTTCCAGTCTGCGTCATCGAAAGGCTGGCCCCGTGGATAAAATCAAGGTCGCCATGGTCAAAATTGTCGCCATTAAAATCATCAACCGTCATCCCGAGAGCTCCAGCTCCCATGAAGGTGTTCATTCTTTCATCAAAGAAACCCGATGCACCTGGCAAAATCTGATACGCGTAGTTTTTGCCTAAAGTACCGCGGCCAGTCGCAGGGTCATACTGTTCGCCGATATTTGATACCATCAGTAATTTCGCATTGTTCAAGATGTAGCTGGTCAACACGACCACTTCCGCCGGCTGGATGAATTCCTCGAACGTGATCGTATCGATATACCGGACCCCAGTCACTTTATCTCCTTCCTTCATCACTTCTACTACATTGGCACGAAACTTGATTTCGTAATTCCCTGTCTCCAGCGCAGTCGGAACAACAGTAACTTCGGGGGAGGATTTCGCTCCGTATTCACAGCCGAAACGTTCGCAAAATCCGCAATACTGGCAAGCATTGATAGCCGCTCCGTCAGGATTTTCATACGGCTCTGACAAATTAGCGGATGGCATCATGAAAGGTGAATAGCCCAGGTTGGAAGTGGCAGTTTCAAACCTTTGCAAAATCGGTGTCTTCTTCATCGGAGGCGTCGGGTACTCAGCAGAGCGCTTACCCCAGAACGGGTTCTTATCTTCTCCAGAAATGCCCGCTGTCTTCTCGAACTTATCGAAATAGGGTTCCAATTCATCATAAGTGATGCCCCAATCCTGCAGCAGGTACTCCGCTGGCAGCTTGTTGGCCCCATATTTCTGTTCCGTCATCGTTTTGATTTGAAAATCATAAGGCAGGAAACGCCATGTCTGGCCATTCCAGTGGGTTCCGGCGCCGCCGAGGTTTTCACCAAGCAAGAATGATCCCATCTGGCGCATCGGAAGGGCCCGTTGTTGACGGTTGTTGCGGAAGGTTATCGTTTCTTTGGACAAATCCTGCATCAACTCATAGCGGATGGCATAGCGGTATTCGTCATGGACGATATTGAAATCACTCGTACTCCGTTCATGCCCTCGTTCCAGTCCGACTACTTTTAGACCCGCCTTTGCACATTCAGCAGCGATGATCCCTCCGGTCCACCCTACGCCTACTGTGACTACATCTACTTTATCCAAAGTTGTGACCATTTAGACTCCCCCTCTTCGATTAATGCTCCATTCCAAGCGATTGCGGTTCAATCTCCACAAAATCTTCACTTTCAATCTGATTGATATAAGCTGCCTGATGACCAGGGAAATCTTTCATTTTCCAGCCTTCCATGTTTTGGTTACCGCCATAAATCGGATCGGCATAAGCGCCTTCTAGCGTCGCCTGGCGCAAAAGCCGGAAAAAGAACAAGGAAGATACGCCCTTCATTTGAATTTCCTCTTCTTGAAAGGCCGTTAAAATTTCATCCATCTGCCCCCCTTCCAAATCTGCGAAGTTGGCTTTAAACCGCGATTGAGCTTCTTGCTGCATAACTTGAAGACCTTGACGGAACATCTCGTTTCGTTTTAGCCTGCTTTGGTAGCCTTGGGTTCTTTCCCCTTCCAAAAATGGGGGTTGCATGTATTCTTTAGAGTTTTCACCGTATGCCCCCGCCAACTGTTGATCGATAAAATAAGGCACGCCTAATCCGATAGCGCCAGGCCCCAAATCATCTTCAGGAAAAATCCGCTCCGTTGCTTGAGCAAGAATTTGGAACTCTGCATCGTTCTTAAAGAACATCAACCCTCTTACGCCACCGGCTGAACCACCATCACTGGTCGCAGGCGCTTCTGTAGGGGATGCGCCATCATTGACGTTCGCACCAATTAAGCCGCCTATAACTCCGCCGCCAATAAGTGCGCCTGCTGCGATTCCTGAAGTTTTCAAAAAATCGCGCCGCGAATAATTCTTTTCGTTTTTGGCCATTATATAACCTCCCTTTTACATAATTAATTATTCTGAATATTATATAAGTATATACTTTTTTTACGATTTTTAAACCATTTTCCGGGTTATTTAATAAACCACTAACAAAAAAAATGCAAATCCGCTGAGGATTTGCATTTTAAGGAAAATAAAAAGCCGAAGGAATGGACACCTCGGCTCTGTTGCTGTTTATTAGTCTAATACTTTGATCGTCACGTTTTTGCGGCCCCACTGTAGTGCAGCGCTTTGTGAAGGGATGAATACATCAATCTTGTTGCCTTTAATAGCGCCGCCTGTGTCGCCGGCAATTGCAGTTCCGTAGCCTTCAACCCAAACTTTTGAACCGAGCGGGATGACGCGCGGATCTACCGCGATGACTTTCTGGTTAGGATTTGCACGAAGGTTCTGCCCTGTAGCAGTCGTCCCTGAGCATCCTGCGCAATAAGCGGTGTAAGCCGTTGCTGATACTGTCATGGTTTTGCCGGCTTGCTGTGAAACAGCCGGAGCTGGTGCAGATGCTTGTACGGGCGCAGCTGTTTTAGCTGGCGCTTTTGCTGGCGTCGGAGCTGCTGACGACGCTGCTGCCGCTTGGCCTGCTTCTAAAGATAGTTTTTGGTTCGGGAAGATTAAATCAGAGTTTAATCCGTTCCAACCCATTAATTGATCAACCGAAATATTGTTTTTCTGTGAGATTCCCCAAAGAGTGTCACCTGATTCTACTGTATACGATGAATGGGCACTAGCTGTACTAGCTGCTCCGAAACTTAATGCTGCGATAGCAGTTAGTGTAACGATTTGTTTTTTCATAAAATGAATTTCCTCCTTTTCACTAACACAAGTAGCATCATAACACCTCTGTATTTCATGACGATGACAAAACGACGGTTATAACATAACAATTACGTTACGTGAAAGTGATTTGTATTACACGTTGTAATATAAGAAAGTCATTTTTAGTAGAATCCTGCGTTTATTCGGTGCCTATTAGGGAACAATAGATTGTTAAAGAAATTTTCAAAAAGGAAGAAGGGATAACATGAACAAAGTCACCTCTGTATTTTGGATCTCCTTAGCACTCTGTTTAAGTCTTGTCATATGGGGGTTGTTTTCACCGACCGGTTTTCAAGAGATGACAGGGCAATGGACGGCTGCCATCTCAGAAACATTCGGTTGGTATTACTTGGTCACCGTCTTTTTAATCTTGGTTTTCTGCATTTATATGATTTTTTCCCGCTACGCCAACATTAAACTGGGCAAGCCGGATGAAGAGCCGGAGTTCTCACTTCCGTCCTGGTTCGCGATGCTGTTCAGCGCTGGAATGGGGATGGGCCTTGTCTTCTGGACTACAGCAGAACCAATCTCCCACGCCTTCACTAGCGCTCCCCGGTCAGAAATCGGCTCCCCGCAAGCCATATCGGAAGCGATGCAGTTCTCTTTCTTCCACTGGGGCATCCATGCGTGGGCAGTTTACGGCATCGTCGCTTTGGTGCTTGCTTATTTCAAATTCCATAACGGCGCACCCGGATTAATCAGCGCCACGTTGACGCCGATCTTCGGCACCAAAGCAATGGCTGGGGTTCCCGGCAAACTGATTGACATCCTAGCTGTGTTTGCGACCGTTATCGGTGTCGCTTCTACGCTCGGTTTCGGGACTGCACAATTGAATGAAGGGTTTTCTTTCCTATTCGGCACCCCGAATACATTCGGATTTCAATTATTGATCCTTGGTGTCTCTACTATATTATTTATCGGTTCCGCCTGGTCAGGCATTGGCCGCGGCATCAAGTACCTGAGCAATATCAATATGGTGCTGGCGGTGATTTTGCTGATTACCCTCCTCTTCGCTGGACCGACACTCTATATCTTGAACTCTTTTACGGATGCACTGGGTGGTTATATGACCAATTTCTTCAATATGAGTTTCAACCTCGAGCCGAATCGTGAAGACCGGCGCGGCTGGGTCAACGCATGGACCATCTTCTACTGGGCTTGGTGGATTTCCTGGGCGCCATTTGTCGGAATTTTCATCGCCCGGATTTCCCGCGGGCGGACCATCAAAGAATTCATGATCGGCGTCTTGTTCGTCCCGTCGCTCGTTTGCTTCATCTTTTTCGCGGTATTTGGAGCGTCGGCATTGAACCTTGAACAAAATGGCATTGCTGAAATTTCCGGGTACAGCTTGGAGACAGCCACATTCGGCATGCTCCAGCATTACCCGCTTGGTACATTGATGACTTTCATCACCTTGTTTGTCATCGCAATCTTCTTTATCACATCTGCCGACTCGGCCACGTTCGTGCTGGGCATGCAGACGACCGGCGGCATGCTGAACCCGCCAAACCTCGTGAAGATCACGTGGGGATTCATCCAGGCGGCTGTAGCAGCGATCGTGCTGTACACAGGCGGCACCCAAGGCCTTCAAAACGCTTTGATTATCGCCGCCCTTCCGTTCTCACTGGTCATCCTGCTGATGGGAGCCTCCTTCTTTAAAGCTGTACAGAACGACCCCTTAGTCAAAAAACGGAAGAGAACATAAAAAAAGGATCAGCCATCGCGGCTGATCCTTTGAGCTTGTAGACTAAAGATTATTTTTTCAATTAGATGAATAAACTTAATGGGAGCTGCGTTGGATCCTACACTTCAGGCGGACGCGTTCCGCGGGCTCGCACCGAACTAACTCGGACTAGCGTCCGAGTGGATTTCGGCACTTCGCTATCCCGCAGGAGACGCCGCCTTCCGTTACGGATCCTGAAGCCAGCGGCTTGTACTAAGCGAGTTAAAGTTGGATCTATTTCTCCTGCTTCAAATATTAGATACAAGTGACGCTCCCGATCGAACTGGCCACGAGACTCCTGTGGGAGCAGCGAAGCGACTCGAGCTGAAGGCCCCGCAGGAACGCAGTGACGAGGAGACTGAAGCCGAGCCCACGGAAAGCGAAGTGGCCAGCCCGTTCGGGCTTATATCTCTCTATTCATTTAAATTAGACTTTGTCTATAATCTAAAAGGACCAGCCATCGCGGCTGATCCTTTTTCTTATTTGAATACGCTTGTGCTGTGAAGCGGTTGGATCTTCGATTTTGGATCGAGGTAGGCTTTTGCATTGTTGATAGCGGTCGGTGCTTCACCGAAGCCTACTGCAATCAGTTTGACTTTACCTTCATATGTGGCAATGTCCCCTGCTGCGTAGATTCCGGGAATATTCGTTTCCATCTTCGAATTCACCAATACGGAATTCTTCTCCATCTCCAAGCCCCATTCCTTGATCGGGCCAAGCGATGTGATGTTGCCGTAGTTTACAATGACATGATCCGCTTGAATGCGTTCCTCATTGCCTTCTTTGTCGATCAGGATAATTTCTTCCAGTTGGCCATTTTCGCCGACCAGTTCCTTTACGCCAAACGGTTTTTTCACTTCCACTTTCGATTGCAGCAGCGTATCGATGTTCGCTTCGTGTGCCGTCATTTTTTCACGGCGGTGGCTAAGCGTAACGTGAGAAGCCACATCTTCCAGCATCATTGCCCAGTCGACAGCAGAATCGCCGCCCCCAAGGACAACCACTTTCTTGCCGTGGAACAAGGTCAAATCTTTCACGCCGTAATGAAGTGTTTTGCCTTCGAACGGTTCAGAACCGTCGACTCCGATTTTGCGCGGCTGGAATGCGCCTACGCCGGCAGTCAATAAAACGGCTTTCGTATAATGGACATCTTTGTCTGTGGCCACTTCAAAGTGGTCGCCGACACGGTCAACAGCTGAAACCGATTCTTCCAGGCAGATCGCTGGATTGGCGTAATTGGCCTGGACGACGAGGCTGTCCACCAAATCTTTTGCCAGGACTTTTTGGAAGCCCCCGACGTCGTAGATGTATTTATCAGGATAAAGCTCTGTCAGCTGGCCGCCAAGCTGAGGGAGGCTATCAATGATTTTGACTTTCATTTTGCGCATACCGCCGTAAAAAGAAGCGAACAGACCGGTCGGGCCGGCGCCGATGATCGTAATATCGAATATCTCACGTTCTTCCATTCCTAACACTCCTAATCTAATCAATAAGTATAATCCTATCATATTATGCCCCAATTCACGCAATCAGACTATTGATTGAAATGCAATATGAAAAAGTTAGAATAATCGGTTTAATGCTCAGCATTTTTGCACTTGGTTCGGTACACTGGAGTTCAAAGAAGAATAGAAAGGATGAGGCAGATGGAACTTGGATTGAAAGGGAAAGTCGCTGTAATAATGGCTTCGAGCAGAGGGCTCGGGAAAGCGATCGCCATGGAATTCGCGAAAGAAGGAGCCATCGTGATAATTTCAAGCCGCAGCGAGATTGCGCTCGAACAGGCTGCAGCAGAAATTAAAAATGCTGCCAAGGATGCTGAAGTCTATTATCAGAGATGCGATATGACAAATGAAGAGGATATCCTTTCGTTGTTCGAGTTTGTATCAGGCAAATTCGGCCGCATCGATATTCTGATCAACAATACGGGCGGACCTAAAACTGGCGGCTTCTTGGAAGTCGATGACGGAGACTGGTATGCCGCATTCGAGCAGAATCTGTTGAGCTACATCCGCACCTCCCGCGCTGTGCTGCCTTATATGAAAAAGCAGCAGTCCGGCCGCATCGTCAATATTTCCTCTTCCTCGACGAAAGAAGTGATCGACAGGCTGATTTTATCGAATACATTCCGGGCGGGGATGGTCGGTTTTGCAAAAACCTTGGCACGGGAAGTGGCCAAGGACAATATTATGGTCAATACGGTAGGGCCTGGCCGCATCCTGACCGACCGCATCAAGGAGCTGAATGAAATAGCCGCACAGCGCCAGCAGACGACCATAGAAGAAGTTGTCGAAAAAAGCGCTTCCCAGATCCCGATCGATCGATACGGGGAACCCGAGGAGTTTGCAAAAATCATCGTATTTCTCGCCTCTTCTGCCAACTCGTATTTGACCGGCCAATCGCTGGTTGTCGACGGTGGGTTGCTGCGGGCCCTTTAAGCTAGCGTATGATTATACAGACAGCCTAAAAATCGATATACTGAGGATTGTACAAATTGAAAAGGAGATGTTGTAAATGGCTAAAAAAGGACACATCCACATGGAAAACGGCGAAATCATCGAATTCGAACTATTCCCGAATGAAGCACCGAATACGGTGAAAAACTTTGAGGATCTTGCAAACTCCGGATTCTACAACGGCGTAACCTTCCACCGCGTCATCCCTGGCTTTGTTTCACAAGGCGGCGACCCGACTGGCACTGGTGCTGGCGGCAGCGGCAAAACAATCAAATGCGAAACTGACAACAACCCGCATAAGCACCAAGCAGGCAGCCTTTCTATGGCTCATGCAGGCAAAGATACCGGGTCAAGCCAATTCTTTATCGTCCATGCGCCACAGCCGCATCTTGACGGCGTCCACACAGTTTTCGGCCAAGTGACTTCAGGCCTTGAAACGGCGAAAGCAATGAAAAACGGCGACAAAATGACGAAAGTCCACGTATTTGACGAAGAATAAAAGCAACGAAGCCGGATTGGACAGGGATCTCCCTGTCCAATCCGGCTTTTTTTTGACGGCCGTGCGATTTTCTTAGTCTTCGATGTACTTCTTCACAATCTCATCATGCGTACCGTTTTCCTGCAAATTCTTGAGCCCTTCATTGATTTGGCTAAGCAGCTCTTCTTGTTGCCCTTTCAAAACTGCGATGCCGTACTTTTCATCCGTCAAGCGTTCCCCGACCGCTTTCAATTCAAGGTCCCGTGCGGTAATGGCATATGCAATTACCGGATAATCCTCTACCAGTGCCTGCGCATGGCCGTTTGCCACTTCCAGGAACATGGAAGGACTGTCGTCAAAATAGGCAATCCGATAGCCGTACTTCTCTTGGTTTTCGCCGACAAACTTCGATCCGGTCGTGCCGCTCTTCACCGCGATGACTTTTCCGTCCATATCTTCCAAAGAGCCGATTTCCGAATCGTCCTTAGCAGTCACCAGCGCCAATCCAGCATCGAAATAAGGATCAGAGAAATCCAGGATTTCTTTTCGTTCGTCTGTAATGCTCATTCCTGCAATTGCCATGTCCAGTTCGCCTTCTTCAAGCGCCGGGATGATTCCGACAAAATCCATCGGCCGCAATTCGATTTTAAACCCTTGGTCCTCTGCAATCGCTTGGATCAGTTCTACGTCAATCCCTTGGTATTCCCCATCCTTCTGGAATTCAAAAGGCGGATATGTGGTATCGATGCCCACCATATACACCCCGTCATCCTCCCCGTTTCCAACGGTTGCCTCTGTTTCGCCTCCACCTTCTCCTCCTTCATTTTCACTGTCCTGCTGCGAGCACGCTGCTACGATAAGAATCAGTGTCAAAAAGACCAGGAAAAAACTGAGCTTTTTCATTTTTTTCCACCTCTCATCGTATCCAAATTCTTCTTCCATTTTAACAGATTTTTCTTATTTATGATATATATTTGACTGAATTTTCAGAAGTATTTTAATCTCAAAAAGAATTCCCGACATAATAAAAAAACACGCCCAGAGGACGTGTTTTTGTATTTGTTCAGAGCACTTTGCTGAGGAACGCTTTTGTCCGTTCATGCTGCGGATTGCCGAATAATTCTTCCGGCACGTTCTCTTCCACAATATAGCCGCCGTCGATGAACATCACGCGGTCGCCCACCTCGCGGGCAAAGCCCATTTCATGGGTGACGATGACCATGGTCATTCCTTCGATTGCCAGCTGTTTCATAACGTCCAATACGTCCCCTACCATCTCCGGATCGAGTGCGGACGTCGGCTCATCAAATAGCATGATTTTCGGATCCATCGCAAGCGCCCGGGCAATCGCGACGCGCTGCTTCTGCCCGCCTGACAATTCGCCCGGATAGGCATTCGCCTTTTCACGGAGACCGACTTTATCCAAGAGCTCATACGCTTTGGCCGTCACCGCTTTTTTATCGCCTTTGTTCAGCTTCATCGGCGCCAGCGTGATGTTTTCCATCACGCTTTTATGCGGAAACAAATTGAATTGCTGGAACACCATGCCGACATCTTGCCGCACTTTGTTGATGTCCACTTTCGGATCGGTGATATCGATCCCTTCGATATAAACGTGGCCGCCTGTAATGTCTTCCAGCCGGTTCAAGCAGCGCAGGAATGTACTTTTCCCGGATCCGGAAGGGCCGATGACACAGACGACTTCTTTTTCTTCGATTACCGTGCTCATGTCTTTCAGCACTTCGATTTTCCCGAAGGATTTTTTTAGGTTTTCCACTCTGATCATAGTCATCGCAATACAAACTTCCTTTCCACAAAGCTCGCCAGTAAGGAGAGCAGGTATATGACAATGAAGTAAATGACCCCAAGCGTCAAGTAAATCGTGAACGCTTCAAATGTCTGGCTCGCCTGGATGCGCCCTTCCTGTGTCAAATCGGCAATGCCGATAACGGACAGCAGCGACGTATCTTTCAGCGAAATGATCGCCTGGTTGGTGATGGTCGGCAGCATCCGGCGGAACGCCTGCGGCAAAATGATATAGCGCATGTTTTGTGTTGCGTTCAAGCCGAGTGAACGCGCAGCTTCCGTCTGCCCCCGGTCAATGGACTGGATGCCCGCCCGGATGATTTCCGAGAAATAGGCCCCCGCATTGATCGCAACGGTCACAATCCCTGCAGTCGTATTGTCCATCGAGAAAAACCCGAGGGAGTTCAAACCGAAGTAAATGAAGAACAGCTGAACGATGAACGGCGTTCCACGGATTGCATCGACAAAAATCTTCGCAATCCAGTTCAGTATTCTGATAGGCGCCAGGCGGAAGAGCGCCACGATCAACCCGATGATAAAACCAAGAATAATAGCAATGACAAAAATATAAAGCGTGACTTGCAAGCCTTCCATCAAGTAAGGCAACGCGTTGACAACTGTGTCCATTCTCACATCTCCTCTGCATAGCAGATAACCCTTCACCAGGAAGTTTATCTAGGGCTTTTACGGTCCTTCTTCACGATTGGCCGTTCATTAAATGGATAAAAAAATGCAGCGCGCTGCTGCGCGCCACATGATTTGTTCTTATTCAGCAATATACTTGTTGAGAATTTCATCATATTCTCCGCTGTCACGCAATTCCTGCAAACCTGTATTGATTTTCTCAAGCAAGTCCGCATTTTCGCCTTTCAGCACTGCGATGCCGTATTGGTCTCCAGTCAAACGGTCTCCAACGGTTTTCAATTCCAGTCCGCTTTCAGCGATTGCATATGCAATAACCGGATAATCCTCCAGCAAGACATCGGCATTGCCGTTTGAAACTTCCTGGAACATCGACGGGCTGTCCTCGAATTGCGCTACGGTGTAGCCGTATTTCGATTCATTGTCCATTGCGAATTTAGAGCCTGTGGTACCGCTCTTCACTGCGACTGTCTTGCCTTCCAGATCTTCAAGCGACGTAATATCGTTATTGTCTTTCGCTACTACCAATGACAAACCTGCATCAAAATATGGATCCGAGAAATCCACTACATTTTTCCGCTCATCCGTGATGCTCATCCCTGCAATAGCTACATCCAATTGGCCTGCTTGCAATGCCGGGATGATCCCGCCAAAGTCCATCGGATTGAATTCGATTTCAAAGCCCTGGCTTTCAGAAATAGCATTGATCAAATCGATGTCAATCCCTGTATATTCGCCATTTTCCTCAAATTCGAACGGAGGATATGTTGTATCGATTCCGACTTTATACGTTTTGTTTTCAGCTGCCCCATCCCCTGAGCCGCCTGTTTCTTCTGCAGGCTCATCTGAACCGCATGCCGCAATGATCAGCATGGCTGACAGAAGAAGCAATAATAAACTGAAGTTCTTCATTTTGGTGCCCCCTTGTTTTCTTTTATTGAAAGACTAGTAACAATATATCATATTTTCCTCAAAATCAGAACCTTCTCAACAAAATAAACGGCCTTTTCTCATAGGGAGCATCGCCTTCATCCACTCGCTTTGGCAATTTCCCGTTTTTTCCGGAGTCGGATGAACAAGCGGAAATTGTGAATCAAGGTCTTCAATACGGCATACACCGGAATGGCGATCAGAATCCCGATAAACCCGTAAAGCGCGGCTGCAATCAGCAGGAGCAGGATGATCGTCAAGGGGTGGATGTCCAGCCGGCTTCCCATGATATTCGGCGTAATGAGGTTCCCCTCAATCTGCTGCACAACAAGCAGCACCAGAATCACTTTAACCGCCATAATCAGCGGGTCATCGCCTACCAGCGCGACAAATAGAGCCGGGATAATGCCCAAAAGGGGTCCAAGAAAAGGGACAATCGTCAAGCTCATGGCAAAAAAGGCCAACAGCAGGGCATTTTCCAATCCGATAATGAGATAGCCGATAAACATCAACACTCCGATGACGCCAGCCACAATCGCCTGGCCGACAATATAATTCGACAAGGTTTCATCGACGTCTTTCAGCACCTTTCTCCCTTCCGGCTTGTGTTCTTCTGACAGGTATTTCATCAGATGCGGGATCAGCTTTTCGTCATCCTTCAACAGGAAAAACAGGATGAACGGCACCACAATGAGCACGACCGCCACGTTCATCAAGACCCCTAAAATATCCATAACGTTCTCCATCAAGTTGTTCGAGAGTCCTTCTACATAGCCGAGGATGTTTTGCTGTACTTTCGCACCAGACAGCCCGGCAAATTCAAAGCCAGAAATGACGCTTTCGGATTCCTCCGTCATTTCTTCCACGGTCTCCGGCGCCAACTCCCCGAGTGTGGCCATTTGCGCTTTGATCGTTGGGCCGAAGAAATACACCACGAGGGCAATAGCGATTGCAAAAACTGAAAAAACCACAATAATTCCTGCGATTTTAGGAATTGCGCGCGTCAATAAATGCAAAAAAGGGCGAATAAGATAATATAAAAGTCCGGCAATCAAGATCGGCGCGAATATCGTCGTAATGACGACTTGGAACGGCCAAATCGCATAATCGATTTTCCCAAGAAAGAAAAGGATGATGACGACTAATAAAGTACCTGTTGCATATTCAAAAAAGGGTTTGTGGATCCACATCATTGCATACCTCCTTACAAAAAATTGAAAATAAAAAAACGCAGTAAAAAAGCGAAAGCAAATTCATTCTTCGCCTTCGCTCTTTTGATGGTTATTCTTCTTTTTCCAGTTCTTCCAGCTCGCGGTGTGTTTGCGGGAAAGCATTGGCCTGCCACTCATCCCGGTACGCGGAATCCAATTGCGTCAGCCCTTTTTCAGCAGGGTCGACATCCGCTTCCACGCTTTCGCGCTGGTCCACTTCGTTGCTGTTGCGCATGTCGATATCACGCGGTACATTCAATTTGTTTTTTTCCTGGAAGGCCTTGAAAACAAAAACTCCGGCGCCAGCCGCGAGTGCACTTCCGATCATTGTATTCATTGTTGATTTTTTCATCTAAATCCCTCCAAATGATATGCCATATAGCTTTCTTCTATTTTGTATACCCTTAAAATTACTTTTTAACTGCTTCGCCGAAAGATTTTTTCTGCCATTCAGTCTTTCATGGCGCGAAGCGCCTCCTCTTCCGCGGGAATCCGGACGAAAAGGAGCAGCAGAGCATTGGCGGCCGAGAAGGCGATTGCCGTGCGCCAAGCGCCGAAAATCAAGGGCAACGAAGCGATTTCAAGAGCGACTACAATATAATTAGGGTGTGGAATCCAACGGTATGGCCCCCTTTTCACTTTGTCCGCACCTGGAAGCACAAGAATCTTAGTGTTCCAAAAACGGCCTAACGAAGCAAGCGCCCATACCCGCAATGCCTGGGCCAGGATGAAGATGCCCAGGAAAACCGCCCAGCTGCGTCCGGCTTTTTCTCCGAGCACAACGACTTCTGTAAATAGCGCGGCAAAAAATAGGATGTGCAGCAGAACAATCCATTTATAATGTTCTGCCCCTGCTTCGAATGCTCCCCTTTTTTTCATCTTCCGCTCATTTGAGCGGGCATAGGCCACTTCAAGCAGCCGCTGCAAAACGACGAAGCCAAACAAGCTATAAAAAAACGTCATCGGCTGCCATCTCCCCATTCCAGCCAGAGCATCTCGGAACTGAAGCCAGGGCCTAAGGCTGTAAGCAGCCCCTCTTCTCCCGCTAATGCCCCTTTTTCGATAAAATCCTTCAGCACATACAAGACAGTCGGCGATGACATGTTTCCGTTGCGGGCCAGCACATTCCGCGAGATGTCCGTTTTGTCCTTCGAAAAACCGAGCGACTTCTCATAAGCTCTCAATACTTTTTTGCCTCCGGGATGTGCAATAAAGTGGCTGATGTCTTCCGAGGCCTTTCCGAGCCCTTCCAGAAACCCTTCTACATTCGGCTTCAACCATTCTTCAATGATCTTCGGGATATCCCGCGAAAAGACGACATGGAGCCCTTCGTCCTTAACATCCCACCCCATGACGTCTTCTGATTGGGGCATCAATGTCGATTGCGTATTGCGGATGTGAAATCCGCCGTGCGGCGGCCGGACATTCGACCCAGTGATCAGCACGCAGGCAGCGCCGTCTGCGAACAAAGAAGTGCCGATCAGATTGCTTTTTGATAAATCCCCCCGCTGGAACGTCAAACTGCATAGTTCCAGGCACAGCACAATCACCTTCGCATCCGGATAAGCTTTGCAGAAGTCATGCGCCCGGCTGAGACCCGATGCCCCTCCCGCACAGCCAAGCCCCCATAGCGGAATCCGTTTGATATGGGGCGGCATCCCCAGTTCATTCATGATCCGGGCATCCACGGTAGGGGTCGCCAGCCCGGAACTGGAGACAAAGAAGAACGCGTCGATTTCGGATTTGTCTACACCCGCTCCTTCCAGACAGCGAGTGACTGCCCGGCTGCCCATCCGGACCGCCTCCTCGACATACAGGCGGTTCTTTTCTTCTAGGCCGCGCTCTTTTTCAAACCATTCCAGCGGCGCCGCGAAATACCGCCCTTCGATTTGGCCATTGCCAAATACTTTGAGCAGCCTTTCAATGTCGGCATACTGATCGCCGAACAAATTCCGGACAACGCCGACAATTTCATTTTGGTCGACATGGTGCGGGGCATTTTCAGTCACCACTTTCCAGATAAAGGACATATTCTTCGCCTCCTTGATTAGTTAGCCAAAAAACCAGCGTTTCCAGGGACTCAGCGAGTGTCGGAACCCTTGCTGAAGGGTATATAAACTTTATACAAAGGGGGAATAAGTTATGCAGAAAAACAGTTTCTTGAAATTCAGCAACTATGACGAGTTCCTGGCTGCTTTCCACCGGAACGAACATCCGTTTTTCGCCGTCGCCCATAGAGGAATTTGGGGGCCCGCTCCGGAAAATTCGCTGCCGGCTTTCCAAAAGTGCCTGGACGAAGGCATCTATTTAATAGAGATGGATTTCCAAAAAACGAAAGACGGCCATCTGATTATTCTTCATGACAGCACTGTCGACCGCATGACAAATGGAACCGGCGAAGTAGCGTCGCTTGATTTGTCCGAAATCCGCTCCCTCTATCTTAAAGAAGGGAATGGCGGACCCCATGCACGCCTTACGAATGAGAAAATCCCGACGTTTGCGGAAGCGTTGTCCTTGCTGAAAGACAAAGCGATGATCAATGCGGATAAATCCTGGAATTACCGCCAGGAAATTTGCGAGATAGTAGATGAGGCCGATGCTTTTGATGATGTGCTCCTCAAAAGCCGCCAACCGGTCAGCAAAGTGCTTGAATTTTTTGCAACGCAGAAAAAAGCGCTGCATTACATGCATCTGATTGATGACAGCAACCTTTCCCAGCTGGACGAACTGCTGGAGCAGTGCCCTCTTTCTGCCATTGAAATCCTTTTTCATACTGAATACGACCAAGCCATTTCCAAAGAAACAGTGAACAAGATCAGAGCCTATACAAATGTCTGGTGCAACGCTCTGGACGATGGGGAGAATGCCGGGCATAACGATTCGTTGTCACTGATAGACCCGGACAACGGCTGGGGATGGCTGCTTGAACGTGGCGCAAACATCATCCAGACCGACCATGCGAAAAAAGCGGAGGAATACGTGGCCCTGCGGCAAGAAAGCGGAAGCTGACTTACACTTCCGCCTTTTTCTGCTGCCGTTCCTCTGTTGCCGCCCTCAAATACTCAATCAACTTCAACGCCACCCCTTGGGCAGAGGCAGGGTTCTGCCCTGTGATGAGCCGCCCTGATGTATGAATGCATTTGGTGAAAGGCAGATCGGCCATAGTGAACAGCGCCCCTCTTTCCCGCAGTTTCTCTTCCAGTGAAAACGGAATATCCTTGTAAAGCAGCATGATTTTTTCTTCCATATCCGAAAACCCGGTTACAACATGGCCTGCAAGCAAATAGCGGCCATCGGACAGTTTGACGTTGATAAGCGCGGCTGGCCCATGGCATACCGCGGTAACAAATCCGCCGTTTTCATAGATATCTTTCGTCAGTTCCTGCAGCTTTCGGTTGTCGGGAAAATCCCACATCGTCCCATGCCCGCCTGCAAAGAAGATGGCTTCGTAATCATCGGCATCGACTTGCTCTGGAACGAGCGGCGAATGCAATCGGTCCATCAATTCGTCGTTCATGTAATAGGCGCGTGTTTTTTTATTCGTGAGCACTTCCAGCAAGCTTCTCGGATCAATCGGAACCCGCTTGCGGGCAGTGCTGATAATATCGACTTCGAACAACGGCCTTACTTCATGATAGAAATCAGTGAGCTCCCTGAGCCAGAGCCCGGTCTGCTTCCCTCTATTCCCCAAGACCGCGTGATTGGTGACCACAATCAAAATCTTCTTCATTGCCTAGCCTCCTCCTTCATCACGTTCTTTTTTATTGGTATTCCCCACCATACAATTTTTAGTCATAGAAGCTGTTTAGCAACAAATAATTGTCAGAATATAAAGATTTATTATTATAAATCTCCTTCTTTTATGCTACAATGGACTTAAATCAGGGAGGGATGGACATGAAAATCTTTCTATCTTTAGCAGCAGCGTTCGTTCTCGCTTTCAGTGCTTTTTCTGCTCCCGCCAAAGCTGTCGTCACATTTGATGACCTCTTCGCCACCGACCCATTTGCGTATGAGATTATTTATCTGTATGAAGAAGGGATCATCAGCGGCTATCCGGATGGCACCTTCCGGCCGTATGCCCCTGTCACGCGCGCACAGGCCATCGCGATGATTGGACGTGCCCTTGAACTCGATGGCACAAAACGGGCCACCCCATTCAGTGATGTCAGTGCCAGCCACACTTTCTCAGGCTATATTGCCTCAGGAGCTGAAGAAGGCATTATCTCGGGATTCACAAATGGCACCTTCCGGCCGAGCCTCGCTGTCACACGCGGACAGTCGGCAGCCATGCTTGACCGTGCATTTGATTTCCCTGACGCCCCGGACAACACTTTTAAGGACATGTCGCCGAATATGTACTCCTTTGATGCCGTTTCCCGCTTGGCTTACCAAGGGGTCATCCAGGGCTATCCGGACAACACCTTCCGGCAAAACCTGAATGTGACGCGCGCCCAGTTTTCAGCATTTCTTGCCCGCACGATTGAACCGTCTTTCATAGCGGATAAACGTGAACTGCTGAATACCGCAAATGACATATTGGCCGAATTGAAAGCGAAGGACTTCGCCAGCATCGCCTCTTATGTCAGCAGCCAGGACGGATTGGTTTTCTGTCCTTACAGCGGCGGATGCCTCGGCAATCAAGGTCTTTCATTCACCAAAGCCCAACTGCCTGGGTTCATGCAGAACACCCAGGATTATGAATGGGGCTTCCAGGACGGCAGCGGCTTCCCGATCGTCATGACGCCCGCTGAATACTACAACGCGTACTTGATGGATGCCACGTATGAGCAAAAAGAACGCTACGGCCGGACCGAACAGCCTTTGACGCAGGAACAGATCAAAGAGCGCTTCCCGAATGCAACCGTGGTCGAGTTCTATTATCCGGGCACACAGCAGAACAGCTTCATGGATTGGCAAAATCTCAATATGGTTTTTGAGAAAGACGCCAACGGCAACTGGATCCTCGTAGCATTCGTCAATAACCGCTGGACCATTTAAGTCAATAGAAAGAGGGAGCCGGTTTTCCGGCTCCCTCTGAGCTTGTAGACGAAAGAATAAATAATTTTTAAATTTTATAAATATGTATGAAATGTAAGCGATATCGGGATCCTCCACTTCAGGCGGACGCGTTCCGCGGGCTTGCGCCGAACTAACTCGGACTCGCGTCCGAGTGGATTTCGGCACTTCGCTATCCCGCTGGAGTCGCCGCCTTCCGTTGCGGATTCTGAAGCCAGCGGCTTTTGTATCCAGTAGGTTTAAGCAGCATAAGTATTCTCGCCTTATCTTTTAGATACAGGTGACGCTGCCGACCGGTCTGGCCACGAGACTCCTGTGGGACCAGCTCGAGCTGAAGGCCCCGCAGGAAAGACTTGGCCTGCCAAGTCTTTGCGACGAAGCTAGCGCAGCGATGCAGGAGCATGGTTTTTCAGTGACGAGGAGACTGAAGCCGAGCCCACGGAAAGCGAAGTGGACAGGCTGGTCGGCTTCTGCATTTCTATTCATCATCATTAAACTTTGTCTACAGTTTGAAAGGGAGCCGGTTTCCGGCTCCCTCTTTTTATTTTATTGAGCAGTTTCTTGAAGCAGTTTAACCAGCGCTTCTTCGAAAGCTTCGTTGTGTTCAGGGCGGCGCTTTTTCGGCCCTTTCATGCGCCCTCCGCTCTGGCGGATTTTCTTCGCAACATGGCGGCCGTGAAGAAGCCCTTCGATGTTTTCTTCCGTATAGGTGCGGCCGTTCTGGTCAATCGGAACGCCGCGCTTTGCAAGCACCATTGCAGCAAGGCCGTAGTCCTGCGTCACCACGATATCGCCTTTGTCGACCCGGTTGACGAGCACAAAGTCGACCGCGTCCGCCCCCTTGGACACGGTGATGGTTTCAGCGCCTTCACGCTGCATGATGTGCGAAGTGTCGCAAATCAGCAGAACCGGCAGGCCGAAGCGCTTGGCTGCAGCAATTGTCAAATCGACCACCGGGCAACCGTCTGCATCGATCAATACTTTCGTCATTGGCTTTCCCTCCGTGCATTCAGCTCATCCACCATCTTCTCGGCAGCTCTTCTGTATAAATTGCTGGTATGGATCAGGGACGCAATCAATAAGATCTGCTCCAGTTCCTCCGCATTTTCCATTCCGCCGACTTCTTGAGCAGCACTCCTTGCCTGGCGTTCGAGACCGTCTGCGAAAATCTCCACGTTCCCGCGTTGGACTTCCAGGAAACTTTCATAGAACCCCTCGAGGCTCCAATCCCGCTCCGCCGCTTTTTCATTGAGGCCCTCGAGCACCTTTTTGACATCATTGATCGACAATCCGCTTTTCATCTGGTAAATCAAACTGATCAACATGATATGGTTGCGCGTGTATTTCTTGTTTTGCACCGGATAGAACAATTTCCCTTTTGCATAATTATTGACCATGGTTTTTGTCAGGATCTTTTCATCCTCATTGCGCTTCGTTTCTTCAAATGCTTCTTCAAACAGCTGGATGACCTGATCGATGTACAAATCGATTTTCGGAATATCCCCAAGCCGGACTTGGGTGCCGGGCGCCAGGCTGTCCATCAATTGTTTGGTATCCATCATCCTACTCACCTACATCAGGTTATTTGATAGCTTTATTCTACCCTATTATCTCTTTTACGCCAAACTTGATTTCATTTATCAATAGTAGTATCATTTTATGTAGTTATTAAAACCACGTATAGCAAGGAGTACATATCATGACAAAATATATACGCGAACCGTTCAATTCACTTTCACACTTAACCGGCGCCATTCTTTCATTTATTGCTTTGCTCGCCATGGTGATCAAGGCATCTTATCACCAGGCGCCGCCGCTCCATTTGGCATCCGTCGTCATTTTCGGCTTAAGCTTGATCGGCCTGTATGCCGCTTCCGCTGTATACCATGCAATCAATGCCCACCCGAGAACCATCGCTTTTTTCAGGAAACTTGACCATTCCATGATCTATGCACTGATTGCCGGTTCGTATGCCCCTTTTTGCCTGATTGTGCTCGAAGGCTGGCTCGGAAATCTGCTTTTCTTCCTAGTGGCGGCCATCGGACTGAGCGGCATCTTCTTTAAAATGATCTGGTTTCATTCGCCGCGCTGGCTGTCGACCATCCTGTACATTGCTATGGGCTGGATCATCGTCTTCGCCATCGTCCCCCTATCGGACAGCTTGGCATTCCAAGGCCTCCTGCTCCTCGTTGCAGGGGGCATCCTGTATACGATTGGCGGTTTGATTTATGCATTGAAGCCGAAACTGTTCGCCAATACCCATTTGGGCTTTCATGAAATATTTCACTTGTTCATCCTGGCGGGGAGCTTTTGCCATTTCCTGTCGGTCTATTTCTACGTCATCTGATGAAAAGTCCTGCGCCTCCTTCTTTTTGAGGCGCAGGACTTTTTTTGAACGAAGGATTCTGATATTCCCCTTTTGATGCCCCGCAAGCAGCTGATACAAGGCCCCCTTTTTCATGGAGCGGCTTTCATGTTATGATTGTCCAAATATTTCTAAGGAGAAGTGATGAAATGGAATTGACCAATGAAGACAGCCGGCTGGCCGAAAAATTATTCAATGCGTATTTGCAGAACGAACCGCTCCGCAAAGATGCCATTCCTGCGGACCTGGAAAAAAGTGCGGCATACCGCATCCAGCACGAAGTCACATCGAAGAAGACGACCGATTCGGCCGAAGAATTGAAAGGCTATAAAATCAGCTTGACCAGCCCGGAGACGCGGGAGCTTTTCCAATCGGAAACCCCTTTGTATGGTGCACTGACAAGTTCTTCCCTATCAGACGGCGTAATTGAACTGGACACCATGATTTCTCCGCTGCTGGAGATCGAATTGATTTTCATTTTAAAAGAGGACCTTTCGGCTGAGGATGATGTCCATGCCATACTTCAGAAATCGCTTGTAGCGCCAGGCATCGAAGTGCCGGATTCCCGTTTTGAAGACTGGTTCCCGAAAATCACACTTGGCCAAGTGATTGCCGACAGTGCCGTCGCCGGCAAAATTATCACTGGCACTCCGAAAGACGGACTTACTTTCGGGGAACTGCAAGGGATCCAGGGCACACTGGCGTTGAATGGGAAAGAGCTGGCCACTGGCTCTTCAAGCGCTGTACTAGACCATCCTGCCAATGCAGTGAAATGGCTTGCAGAAGAGCTGGCCGGACATGGGGCTTCGTTGAAAAAAGGCATGTTCGTTTCTTCCGGCACCTTCACGCTGCCGCATCGCTTGGAAAAAGGGGGCTATACGGCCAGCTATGAAGGGCTCGGCGAGGTTTCTTTAAACGTACGTTGAACCAGCGGCCCAATAAGGCCATACATGCAAAACTGGCGGAGAAAGCATTGCTTTTCTCCGCCAGTTTTTGTGTTTGATATTAAGCCGCTGCTTTATGGCCTTTGATGACCCAGCGGTAGTAGAAGATAATCATCAGCACAAAGACGCCTAGTATAAAGTACAAGTTCGAATAGCCGAACAGCCCGGCAATGAGGCCAAGCGATACCGAACCGACAGCAATGCCCGAATCGTAAAGTGCGAAAAATGTACCGGTTGCGTAGCCGCTCCGGTGTTTGTCAGCCGCTTCGATGGCCAGTGTCTGGAAACTCGGAAGAAGCGTGCCGTAGCCAAGGCCGACAAGAGCCCCCGAAAGCAGCAGCATCCAGGCAGAATCCGTATAAGCCAGCGAAAAAAGTCCGACGGCAAACACGATGCAGGACGGAATAATGACTACATTCGGTCCATGTGCATCAAAAATACGTCCCGTGATCGGCCGGACGAGCAGCATCGCAATGGCATAGACCACAAAGAAGAAGCTCGCGGTCTGAATAAGGCCAAGCGATTCCGCATAAACGGAGATGAACGCAATGATGCTGGCATAGGCAAAAGAGATCAAGAATCCGACCGTTGCAATCGGCAATGATTTCTTTTCCAAAAAGTCATCCAGCGCAAGTTTGCGTTTCTCCCTCGGGCGCACCCGGCCATCTTCCTCTATTTTTACCAGGAATGCACACAAAAAGCCGATGGCCATAATTATGCCCAGCACCATGAAAATGACATGGGAGGCCAATATAGGCTGCAGCGACAAGACGATGAACGGGCCCGCTACGACGGCCAAGTTCATCGCAATGCCGTAATACCCCAGCCCTTCGCCCCGGCGTTCCGGCGGAATGATGTCTGCTGCAATCGCTCCGGCCACGGTCGTCACCAAGCTGAACCAGATGCCATGGAAAAATCGAAGCGCCAGCAGCGGCGTGAAATCATTGATGAACACGTAAAGGATGGTGCTGACGGCAAACATCAGCACACTGATGATCAATACCCGGCGCTTGCCGTATTTCTCCAGGATCATGCCGGCGATAAACCGGACAATGATGGCCGATACCAGGAACACCGACACAGCCAAGCCGGCTTGCGCAGCACTTCCGCCCAAATCCGACATGACGTAAATCGGGATGAATGTCAGCAATGCGTAAAACACCGCAAAGATGAAGAATGTGCTGATGGAAATATTGATGAAATTTTTCGTCCAGATCGGCCTTTTTTCATTCATGTGCCGCACCACTTTCTGACGGGCTGCCGATTTTCTGCAGCAGGTTCATCAATTGCTGCTGCTCCCCATCAGACAACGGAGCGAGCAGCCTTTCTTCGACTTTGAGGATCCGTCCTTCGATGTCCCTCACCTTCTCTTCGGCCTGCTCCGACAAGTGGACGATCCGTTCCCGTTTGTCTTCCCCTTCTTTTCGCACCACCCACCCGCTTTCTTCCAGCCGCTGGACGGTCCGGGCCACGGTCGGCGCTTCGACATTCAAGTATTGCCAGATCCCTTTTTGGGTCATCGGCCCGAATTGCTTGAGCGTAAAAAGGACCGACCATTGCGAACTGTACAGCCCGAACTCCTTCAAGGCCTCGTTGACTTCTTTCACCGATAGCCGCGACTTCTGGTGGATTTCATGAAACAGCATTTTTTGCATAGAATATTTCTCTCCCTCGATTAGTTACCTAAGTAAGTATATGGAGGAATCGCGGATTAGTAAAGGTAAAAGCCCGCGTTCTGCATCGGCAGAACGCGGGCTTTAGATTCCATTAAATGATGATGCCTTGTTTTTTCGCATCGAACAGCAGCTCGTCCCGGAAGTTCGGGTGGGCGACGCTGATCAGGCGTTTGGCGCGTTCCGAAATTGAAACGCCGTGCAGCCTGGCGATGCCGTGTTCAGTCACGATATTGTCGACATCGTTCTTGCCGGTCGTCACGACAGATCCTGGCGCAAGCTGGAGCTTGATGCGGGAAATCGTATCGTTTTTGGCAGTCGACGCCATGCAGATATAGCCTTTGCCATTTTCGGCAAAACGTACCCCCCGTGCAAAATCGATCTGTCCGCCGCTTGAAGAGTAGTACTTGCCTCCGACCGTTTCGGAAGCACATTGTCCGAACAGATCCACTTCCGTCGTGGCGTTGATGGAGACGATGTTCTTCTCTTTGGCGATTTCACGAGGGTCGTTGACGATGCTCACCGGCTGGAACTCCACTACCGGGTTGTTGTCGATAAAGTCGTATAGCTTCTGCGAACCGAACGCGAATGTGCCGATGATCTTGCCGGCATTCGTGAATTTCCGGGTACCGTCAACGGCACCGGACTTTACCAGATCGACGATGCCATCCGGCAGCATTTCCGTATGGATCCCCAAATGCCGGTGATCCTTCAGCATGCTGATGACGGCATTCGGCACGGAGCCGATGCCGATCTGCAGCGTATCGCCGTCCTGGATATCTTCAATGATCGACGCTGCAATCAGCAAGTCCTTGTCCCCGACAGCTGCGGTCTTCTCTTCTGTCAGCGGCTGATGGTGTTCGACAAAACCGGCAATCTGGCTGATATGGATCTGGTTGCGGCCGTAGGTTCTCGGCATATGTTCATTGACTTCCAGGATGAACGGCACTTTGCCGACAAATTCCGAAATGTAATCGGCCTGGGTGCCGAATGTGAAGTACCCGTGCTCGTCCATTGGCGATGCGACCGTCATGATCATCGACATCTTTGTCACTTTCTGCAGCATGCGCGGGATTTCATGGAAGTTGTTCGGCACAAGTTCCATCTTTGCATCCTGGTAGACTTTCCGCGTGGCGCCGCTCAGGAAATAGGAAACGTGCTTAAGGTTTTCGAATTCGCCCTGGATATACCGGCGGCTCCGCAAAGCGAGCATCTGATGGATTTTTACACCCTGCAGCCCTTCTGCGTGTTCCTCCAATATATCGAGCAGCCGGACCGGTTCGCCATTTGCAATCGGCACAATAATGTCGGCGCCTTGGCCAACAAGGCCAATCACTTCTTGTGGATCTAATTTCTTTGTCATGGATTCAACACTCCTGATTTACGAATATCTTTAAACTTTACCACAGCTTTTTAAGATTTCCCACGATTCGCCAGTAGCCATTCTATTCCTACTTTTCAGCAAATAACACCCTTCATTTCGGGCTGCTGCCCCTTCTCGCGATGCTGAAAATCAGGCCCCCAATGCCGAAAGCTGCGAGCAATCCCCAAAGGATGAGCAGCACCATCGATCCGGTTCCCGCTTCCGTTGTTTGGCTACTGTATAATTGGAGCGCGAAGAAAGCCAGACTGACCAGTGCGATGCCTCCGAAATAAATCAATCGCGTTTTAAAACTGAAGTTCTTCATAACGTCCTCCCCTTTGTTTTGTGTCTAACTGGATTTTCGTCCAAACGAGCGCTGAAAAAATACTAAATAAAGAATGGCATCCATCCGCATCTTCCTTCCAGAAGTTCCATTACCTGTACCATTCACGTTTAGGCAATGGTTTAAACAATGGAGGCGGATGGACACCATTCTAGCGCCCTGTTATTTAATTAGGAACTTGGTCTGGCTGAAGCCCTCTTTCGATTTTTTCACTTCCAGGATTGCCGGGATTGCGGCTTTCAATTCCTGGACATGGGAAATGACGCCGATCATGCGGCCTGATTTTTGGAGATCAATCAGCGTATCGATCGATTTGTTCAACGACTCCTCGTCGAGCGAACCGAATCCTTCGTCGATGAACATCGTATCGATGGCGACATTTCCTTGGAAACTTTGGATGACGTCCGCCATGCCAAGTGCCAGGCAAAGCGAAGCATTGAACTTCTCCCCGCCCGATAAGGTTTTGACATCGCGTGTCTGGCCGGTATAGGCATCATACACATCGAGGCCGAGGCCGCTCTGTTTGCCGCGCGCTTCCTGCCGGTCGGTGCGCATCAAGTAGAACTGGCCATTCGACAAGTTTCTCAGGCGCTCATTTGCCGATTGGATGATCTGTTCCAGGTATTCAATCTGCAAATAGCGTTCAAAGGAAATCTTCGGGCCGTTATGCCCGCGGATCATGTCATGAAGATCGGCAATGCGGTTCAATTCCTGTTCGGCCTGCGCCATTTTCTCCGAAGCCTGGATAATTTTAGCCGCCAGTGCATCGGCTGCCCCTTTGAAATCCTTGGACTGGTTCCATGCAGTAAACGCCCCTTCGTATGCCGCCTTCATCTGGTCCATTTCAAGCTCCAACAGGCTGAGATCCGATTTCACGCGCCCTGACAGTTCATGGTGCAATTCCATCACCTGTTCATTCACCGTATGAAGCGTCTGCCTGAATGTGGCAATCGACTCTTGCAAATCGCGCCGCTTCGGCTCTGCCATTTTCGCCAGCTGATAAGCCGCTTCCGATTCAAAGGCGGATTTTCGCAGCGCTTCCTGGAACTGCTCCCAGGCCGCTTCTTTTTTAGCCTCGATTTCTGCCGCCGCTTCTCTTGTGTGCTTGACAGCGACCACCGCGGCTGCCGCCCCTTCTTTCGCCGCTTGCACGTCCTGCTGCGCTTTTAGCCAGCGTCTTTCAAGCTCTTCTTTTCTGCTTCGGGTCTTCCGGATCTTGTCATCCAGCAGGACAGACGTGCGGACCCCTTCTGGAATCGCAAGAAGGCGTTGGTCGAACACCGCTTTCGCAGTTGCAAAAGCTGCAGATTGCTTTTGCGTCGCTTCCGCCAATGCAGTTTTTTCGGTTTCCAGCCGTTCAGCTTTTGCCGACTGGGCCGAGAAGCGCTCTTTCAACGTGCGCAGCTCTTTTTTGTCCAGAAGCAGCCCTTTGACTTCACGGTCAAGCGAAAGCCGCTCTTCTTCCAGTTTCGCGTAAACTTTCCCCGGCTCTTCTGTAGCCAAGCCTAGCTCCGTTGCGGCGCGGCGCTTCAAGACGAGCTGTTCTTCGAGTGCATTCAATTTCGCAAGCACATCCCGGAACTGGCCATCCGTTTGGTCCAGTTTCGCCTTCGCTTTTTCCAGCTGTTCTTTCGGCACCGTTTCATGGTGCACCTCGCCGGCTTTCGCTGGATGCTCCGTGCTTCCGCATACCGGACAGGCATCCCCTTCATGGAGCGCCGCAGCTAAAACTTGCGCCTGGCTGCCGAACCAGCGGCTTTCAAGCTCTTTATAGACGGCGAGTTCCGCTCCATAAGCGGCTTCTTTTCCGCCCTTCTCTGCGGTCTGGCGGTGCCATTTCGTTTCAAGATCCGACACTTCCTGCATTACTCGGCATTGCTCGTTCAATACAGATAGGGCAGCGCTCTTTTCGTCAAAGCTTTCAAGCTTCTCCTCCAAAGCGGCAATCGCAGTGGACAAGTCCTGGCAGGCAGCTTTTTCAGCGAGCCACGCAGCGCCGGCGCGCTTTTCATCCGCCGCTGACTTTTCCGCAGCAGCTTCCATCGCTTTCAGTTCCGCCTCTTGGGAAGCCAGTTCCTTCACTGCCGGAATCAGCCCTTCCAGCTGAAGAAGCTGCTGCCGGACTGCATCCCGCTCCTCTTCCGATTGCTGCTCTGCAGCATATGCCGCTTCTGCAGTTTTCACGTTTTCTGCTGCTTGGAGCTCCGCATTTTGCGCTTCGGCATACAGGCGTTTTTTCTCAGCCTCGTTCCCTTTAAGCTCTAAGAACAGGTTTTCAAGCCCTTCGATCAGGCTTGCCCGTTCCGCATTCTGCAGGGCCCGTTCCTGTTCTTCGAATGAAGGCAGCTGGGCGTTCAGCTGGCTGAGGCGCAGCTCTTTCGCTTCCAGCTCGCTGATTCTGTCGTTCCATTTTTTCGCTTCGTGGTACGCAGCCTGTTTCTCACTATGCTGCTTGAACACCAAGTGATAGCGTTCTTCATCCCGGCGTTCTTTTTCCGCGTAAAATTCCGCCTCGCTCTGGAGCGCCGAAAGCACTTGGTGAATATTGATGTGATCCCGCTGCAAGAGTTCGGACAAACCCGATTCCCGCGCAGGCAAGGCTGAAACAATGCCGCTGATATGGCCGGCAAGCACCTGTTCTTCGATGCCATAGGCTTTTGCCGCCGCATCTTTCTTCGCTTTCAAGCGTTCGCTGATCATCTTATACGGTTCTGTCTTGAAGATTTTCCGCAAAATTTCTTCTTTATTGTCCGTTTCCGAAGTCAGCAGCTTCCGGAATTCCCCTTGCGGCAGCATGACAATCTGGCTGAACTGATTTTGGGTCAAACCAAGGATGTCTTCCACTTTACGGTTGATCTCGGAGACAATCTGGCGCTCCACCACCGGGACTTCGCCGTCTTGTGTGATTTCAAAAAATTCATAGCGTTCACCCGTCGGGCTTTTGTTACCCTTTTTCACATGGCTCATCTGGCGCAGGATCCGGTACCGTCTCCTATGTATCTCGAATTCCATCTCGACGCACGTATGCGTCCCGTCTTCGGCAAAATCACTCCGCAAATTTCGGCTTTCCGCTCTATCAGAGCCGCTTGCTGAACCGTAGAGCGCAAAGCAGATGCCGTCAAAAATCGTTGTCTTGCCGGAGCCGGTGCTGCCGGAGATGACAAACAGCTTGTTGCCTTTCAAATCGTCAAAATCGATCGTCTCAGTCTTTTTGTATGGCCCGAAAGCCGTCAATTTCAATTTCAAGGGCTTCATTGCTTTACCCCTTCTTTCTCTTCGGTTTCTTCGCGGAGAAATTCCTCGAGTACATCCTTGAAAATCGCTTCCGTCTCTTCGGAAGCCGCTTCCCCTTTCACTTCTTCGTAAAAGGCATGGAATAATTTCAATGGATCCATTTCACGGCGCGACCCTTCTGCATTCCGCACGCCTGCCCCGCTGAACGCTTTGCGCTCCACATGCATGGCATTCGGATAGACCGAGCGGATCTTTTCCATCGGATACAGGATCGGCGTTTCATCGAGCAGCTTCACAAACACAAAATCTTCATTGGGTTCGTGCTGCATGATGTCTTCCATAAAACCTTCGACTGTGCGCATATCCCGCTTTGGCTCGAGCAATTGCTTTTCTACGGTGACGTTGCCTTCGCCGTCCATTTCTACAATGAGGAACCCTTTTTTATGATGCTCTTCTGAAATCGAATATTTCAGCGGCGAACCTGCGTAGCGGATGGTTTCATTGAGCACATGGTGGGCTTGGTGCAAGTGGCCGAGCGCCGTGTAATGGAACGGCTCAAAATGACAGGCGTCGACGTGTTCGGCGCCCCCGATCGACAACGGGCGTTCCGAATCGCTTGTATTGTCCTGCTGTTCGCCGTGCGGCGTGACAAATGCATGTCCGATAGCTACATGGCGGGCGTGCGGGTCCAACCCGTCCACGATGCGGCGGGTCAACGCATGGGCCGCATCATTATGCGTACGGACTTCCTCGTTTTCCAGCACATAGCGGACCTGGGACGGATCCGCGAACGGCAGCAAATGAAAATGCACTTCGCCGAATTCATCTTGCAAAACGACCGGCTCATGCCCTTTTCCGACATGTCCGGAAATGTGGATCCGGTTCTTCTTGAAAAAACGGCTCCCGAAATTCAGGCGCCCCGGGCTGTCATGGTTGCCGGCCACCGCAAGGACGGGCGTATCCAATTCCAAAACGATTTTGGCCAAGGTTTCATCCAGCAGATTGACCGCTTCTGTCGGCGGCACTGCCCGGTCGTATAAATCCCCTGCAATGATGACGCAATCCGGGCGCTGTTCATCGATGGCCGCAGCGAATTGCTCCAGAATGTAGCGCTGTTCTTCAGTCATGTAGACGCCTTGGACAAGCTTGCCCAAATGCCAGTCAGCGGTATGGAAAAACTTCATAATTCATGCCCCTTTCCTGAGTGAAAAGAATATATGTTCGTTCCATTATACACGAAATCCAATTGCTTGTTTTCTGTTATTTGATGTTCTATAATAAGAACAAACGTTCTATTAAAGGAGTGAAATTCGATGAAAGCACAGATTCTTAAAGCATTTAAGCATCAGCAGCTTGTGGATATGATGTACATGGCAAATGATGGCACCATCAGCAAACGCCGCATCAAGATTTTAAAAGCCAGTGGGGAGACATTTCAAGCATACTGCTTTCTCCGGAACGAAAAGCGCACGTTCAAAATGGAGAATGTGCTTTCATTGATTCCGGTGACCCGCAAAGAACGCATGATCATCTAACGCCTCTCCATTTTGTGATAAACTGATAAGAAATGGCTCTTGGAGGGGTTAGTATGAGACTGACAATTTACCTGGCTGGAGAAATTCATAGTTCATGGCGCGACGAGATCAAAAAGAAATCGCTGGCACTCAATCTGCCAATCGATTTTGTCGGCCCGATGGAAGACCACGAACGCTCGGACAATATTGGCGAGGAGATCCTGGGCAAGCAGCCCGGCGCTGTTTCTAAAGACGCAGCGGCTTCGAGTTTAAACAACTTGCGGACCGGTGTCCTGATGCAAAAATCCGATCTCGTGATCGCCCTGTTCGGGGAACAGTACAAGCAGTGGAACACCGCAATGGATGCAAGCGCCGCTTTGGCGGCAGGCAAACCGGTCATCATCATCCGCCCGGAAAACCTGCACCACCCGCTGAAGGAATTATCGCGCAAGGCAAATGCAACCGTCGAAACCTGCGACCAGGCGCTCAAAGCGCTGGCCTATATTTTCGAATGAAACAACACACAGCTGCCGCTCGGGCAGCTGTGTGTTTTCGGTTTCCGGGAAATACGCTCGGCTTTGGTTGATATACGCTCGGCTAGGAAAAAAACGATTCTGCAGCGCGTCACTCTTTGACCCGCTGACTTTGCTGTGAGAAATTCTATTTCTAAATAATAGCAATTTATCAAATGCAACGAGTCGACATATTAAAACTTTGTTTTTCAAATGAAAAACTCACAGAATCCTCCATCTTCAATTAATAGGTAAGCTAGAATATATACAAGGAGCAATCGGAGGAGATGAGAAGAATGAAAAAAATGATTTTACTTGCCGTAATCGCTTACGTCTTATCTGCTTGTAACCAAGAAATTGATTCTGGCAGTTATGCAATGATTGTTGTGGTAAATAACACTGAATATAACGGCACCGAAGCAAATCTAAATGATTTTGAAACAAAGGGAGTAATAGGAGAAATTACGAAAAGAGTCCCCGCTAAGGTGTTTCCGAATAATAATCAGTCAAATTTTTTTGAAGAAGGTTCCATTATTTATTCGGTTAAAACGGATCCCTCATTTATTATTGTTGAAGATCCAGAGGGAGAGCAGTATTTACTTCAACAATCTCCCGGAGAAACTTAAAAAAGATAATAGCAATCATATTCAGAACCACATGAAACTTTAAGCACACCCAGGCTCTCCACCGGTTGAAATACGATTCTGCAGCGCGCCAACTATTGACCACTGAATTCACTGCAATAAAAAAAGCCCTCAAGGGGCTTTATTTTTATTGGTACCATGCGCCGACGATTGGATAATCGAACTTCTCATTGTTCAAGGCTTTGATGATTCCCATAACCGGCACGATGATGGTCATCAGTCCGAAGACGATCAGCATCGGAATGCCGATGATGACAACGATGAGCAGGCTCGAAATGAAAATCAGGATCCCCATCGCCAATTGGAACAGCAATGCTTGGATCGACAACTTTTTCACTTCATTGTCGGCAGAGATTATGAACACAATAAACGGCACGAGAAACGGTGCAAAAAACGCGCTGGCGTGGACAAGCACTTTCAATCCGGTATTTTCCATTTCATTGACCTCCAGTCAATTTTCTTGCGTATGGTTAGTATACGGATAGCGAGCCCGAAAGTTTCAACTTTCTATTCACTGATGCGCAAAATCACTTTGCCGAATTGCTTCCCTTCTGCCAGACGGTCAAAAGCCTCCTTGGCACTCTCCAAAGCGAAGACCTCGTCAACAATCGGTTTGATGCCGTGTTTTTCCATAAAACCAAGCATGCTGCGAAGCTCTTCCCGGCTGCCCATCGTCGAGCCGAACAGCTGGTATTGCCCGTAGAAAAAGCTGCGGAGGTTGAAGTCGACATTGTCATCCGTCGTCGCACCGAAGATGACGATGCGTCCGCCTTTTTTCAGGACGTCCAACGAACGGTTGAACGTGGCGGCGCCGACGCTGTCGATGACCAGGTCGACCGTTTCATCCGCCAATTCCGCTTGCCAGTCGCTGTCTGTTGCAATGGCCCGGTCCGCACCGATTTCAAGCGCATGGGTGCGTTTTTCCTCGCTGCGTGATGTGACAATCACCCGCGCACCGGCGCTTTTCGCAAATTGGATCAGGAATGTCGCGACGCCGCTTCCTGCTCCGGGTATGAAGAGGGTTTGCCCTTTTTGCACTTGCCCCTTCGTGAACAGCGCCCGGTATCCGGTCAACGCCGGCAGCACCAAGCCGCCCGCTTCTTCCCAGTTCAGATGTGGCGGCTTCTTTTCCACCTGTTCCGCCGATAAGGTGATCTTCTCAGCGAACGTCCCATGGTCCGGCATGCCGAGAATATCGAATTCCGGCGGGGGCGCATCGCTGTTAGCGAACCAGCGCAGCGCCGGGTTGATGATCACTTCGTCCCCGACCGCCACATTGGCGACGCCTTCTCCGACTGCTTCCACGATCCCGGCGCCGTCCGAACCAATGATTAACGGCTCCGGATTGTCGCCGTAGCGCTTCGGCAGCCCGAGGTCGCGGCGGTTGATGCCTGCTGTTTTCAGTGCCACCACCACTTCGCCAGCCCTTGCTTCCGGCTCTTCCATCTCCTTTATTTTCAATTCTCCAGATTCAATGGCAAAAGCTTTCATTTAATCATCCTTCCACAAATTGTTTGCTGAACAATTCCAGTTGATCTTTGCTGACAATGTCCTGTGATAACAGCGGGATGAAGATGAGCTCCTGATTTGGGAACGTCTCTTTGATCAACTTGATGTACTTCTGTTCATGCTTTTTCCGTTCCATCAGGAACTGGCCGTCCGCTTCTTCCGGAAGGACTTTGTTGACGATCAGTGTTTTCACATGCAAATGGTAGTTATGCAGGAGCTCCAATGCCTTTTTCGTCTCCAGGATCGGCAGCCGTTCCGGATTCAGCACGAAAATAAACCCAGTTTCCGCTTCGTTGAGCAGCACGTCCCGTGCCTTAGAAAAGCGCTCCTGGCGTTCCCGGAGAACGTCGTAGATCGGATCTTCGCGGGGTTCGCCGTCGTTCAGCAGCGCCGTGTAATTGGCGTTGGTCTTCCGCCGTTTTTCCAGCAGCCCTTCAATCCAGACGCCCATCAGCTCCGGCAGCGTCAAGAGCCGGATCGTATGCCCTGTCGGCGCTGTGTCAAATACCAGTTTATCGAAATTCTTGCGTTCTTCCAAAATGATGTGGATGAGCTTGTCGAACAGTGCCGCTTCGTCAGCTCCGGGCGATGCCTTGGCTGTGTCGAGCTGGCGGTTCACTTCCTCCATCATGCTGGTGTGGACGCTGCCTTTGATATTGGCTTTTACCCCCTTGATGTAATTCTCCGTCTCGACTTCCGGATCGATTTCCAAAGCAAAGAGATTGTCGGCAATCTCGATGGTCTTCCCGCCGATTTCCCGGTTGAAAATATCGCCGACGTTATGCGCCGGATCGGTTGAGACCAGCAAGGTTTTATTCCCTTCTTTTGCGGACTTCCACGCAATGGCAGCAGCGGACGTCGATTTTCCGACGCCCCCCTTGCCGCCGACAAAAATGATGCTCTTCGATAATACGTCCATGGATTCCCCTCGTTTCTATCAATGGCTAACAGCAGCGGATGCCGCTCAATGGCGATTTCTCCATGCCCATTCGCAGATGCCAGTCATGGAATTCTTCAATCATGTACGGATACAATTCAAGCGTGTAGTAATAGACGGGATTCGGGATGCCCAGCATTTCCGAATACAGCATCAACAGGAACATATCGTCTTCCGCCCGCAATTCTCGGGCAATCTCGGTCCGGTGCGGCAACTCCAAGACTTCTTCGTAATAAGCCATCAGTTTTTTGAGCTTATCGAGCATGTCCTACACCTCCTTCGTTATGTATAACGAAAAGGGACCACAGCGTACATGATCCCTTTTCCCGGTCAGTTTAATCGATGTCAATATCCGAGAATCCCGGATCTTTGTGACCCATGAGCGCCTGGATGGCAGTCAGGATGATCCACAGCGTAAAGACGAAAATGATGGCGCCGAAGACGAACAGCAGTGTATTCGGCGATTCTGCGTACCACGCCCATTGCAGGAATACCTGCTGGAACATCGCCCACAGCGTCATGAACATCAGGAAAATCATCGGGATCAATGTGATCATATAATTCCTGCCGAGTTTTCTCAGCCAGATCGAAATCAGCAATAAACTGATTCCGGCGAGCAGCTGATTCGATGTGCCGAACAGCGGCCACAGCAAGTATCCGCCGGAACCGAAGCCGTTCGGCCCTTCCGGGATCAATACAAGCGCCGCACTGGATACGACGGCAAGCGTAGTGGCTACATGTGTCTTCTCAAGCGCCGGCACGTTGTATTCAGAACCAAGCTCCGCAATGATATAGCGCATCAAGCGGACAGAAGTATCAAGCGTTGTCGCAGCAAATGACACGACAATGATCGAAACGATCGTGGCCGCAACGTCTGCTGGGATGAACAATCCTTCTGCAAGCTGGGATGCTCCTTGGATGAACGCACCGAGCCCTGCTCCGCTTGAAGCCTGGAAGCTGCTGTAAGTAGCGAAAAACTCATCGCGGCTCGGGAAGAACGTGATAACGGCAATAATTGAGATCAACGCCAAGACCCCTTCACCGACTGCTCCAAGGTAGCCGACAAAACGGGCATCCGTTTCTTTATCAAGCTGCTTGGACGAAGTCCCGGACGACACGAGGCCGTGGAAGCCGGAAATGGCGCCGCAGGCAATCGTGATAAAGAGCAATGGGAACCAGGAGACGTCCGCATCCGGATTGGAAATCGGCGCGGTGATTGTCGGGTTCGTGAACAACAAGCCAAGGTACAGGATCGCCAATCCGACGATCAATTGATGCGAGTTGATAAAGTCGCGCGGCTGGAGCAATTTCCAGACCGGCAAGGTCGAAGCGATGTAGACGTAGATCATCAAGATGATGATCCAAATAAAGAACGCGGTTGAAATCGCACCGAGGCCGAACAGCCCGGCACCGTCTTCCCCGCCCATATAGCGGACCAAATCAATTTGCAGGAAGCTGACTTGGCTGGAAATGACCGCCGCAAAATACATGACCGCGAGTGCAATCAAGGACGGCACAAGCATTTTCTTGTTCCGTTTGTAGACGGCATGTCCGATCCATACCGCCAGTGGAATCTGGATAAACACCGGCAGCACGCTCGCCGGGAACGAGATGAACAAGTTCGCGATAACCCATGCGAATACCGCGTTGACCATCAGCACGAGGATTAAAATGATAAAAAGGAATAAGATCTTCCCGCGCTGGCCGATCAGGCGATGTGCCAATGTGCCGACTGATTGCCCTTTGTTCCGGACAGACAGCACCAAGGTCCCGAAATCATGGACGCCGGCGGCAAAAACGGTTCCGAAGACGACCCATAAAACAGCCGGCAGCCAGCCCCAGTAGACCGCGATCGCAGGTCCCAAAATCGGTGCAGCTCCTGCAACAGACGTAAAGTGGTGGCCCCATAATACAAACTTATTGGTCGGGACAAAATCCACTCCGTCCTTGTATTTGTGGGCCGGCGTCACATAATTGGGATCCAGCCTGAAAATCTTTTCCGCCACGAACTTCGAATAAAAACGATAGCCTAACGCAAAAATAAAAAGTCCGATGGCAGCAAGTGCGATTGCATTCAAATGCTTCAACTCCTCTTCCATTTTCTACAAGCAGACGTGCTTGTAGTTTAAGCATAGGGAAGTTTCAGAACATTGTAAACGCTTTGACTTCAAATAATTTAAATGTTTCGCGTATTCATTTCGGAGAGTTTCAATTTTGTATAGATTGTTTCAAGCACCGGCACCGGAACGTTATGAGCTTTCGCCTTTTCCAATAAATGCCCCTGCAGATGATCGGCTTCGATCGGCTGGCCTTTTTCCATATCACGCTGCATCGACGATTTCATATCCGGCCCGAGCGACATGATTTTCTCAAGCTGCTCTTCAGCGATCGTTTCCCTGATTGGCGCATCGATCGCCTTCATGACCGCAACAAGCTCCCCAAGGAGCGCCGTGATGGTCCGTTTGCCGCTTTCCAGTGTACGGATCGGTCCGATCGGAGAAGCCATCGCTGCCGTGATTCCCGACATCGCCGTGATGAACAAGTATTTATGCCACATATCCTGTCCGATATTTTCGCTAAGCATAAACTCCGCTTTTGTGCCGCTGAATGCTTTTTCCACTTCCAGAATCCGCTCGGTCTTTTCGCCCGAACGTTCGCCGAAGACCAGCTGGTTCATCGGGCTGGTTTGCACGATTTTGCCATTTTCATCCAATGTCGTTTCGATAAAGCATAAGCCGCCGAGGACCCGTTCTTCGCCGAATGCCTCCACTAGGCGATTGATATGCGAAATGCCGTTCAATAGCGGCAGGATCATCGAGCTTTCACCTGCAAACGGGCGGATGTCGTCGATCGCCCCTTGGAGCTGATAGGACTTCGTTGTCAAAACGATCAAATCATATGGATCAGCTTCATCTTTTGCCGTAATCAGTTTTGGTGCCGCCTGCATATCGCCGTTGATGCTTTCCACATGCAAACCCGTCTTCTCCAGCTGCTCCTTCCGCCGCTCCCGGACAAGAAACGTCACATCCTGCCCTGTTTCCATCAGCCTGGCTCCAAAATAGCCACCGATGCCTCCGGCTCCTACGATCAGAATTTTCATTTTGCCTCACTCCTATTCTATTTGATAAACCCAGATGCCGGCCTGATTTTCTCTCCGGCACTCTCCAGCATGACGCAAAAATTCAAGATGCGCCAATGTTTCGCCCAAAGCGAAGCGCATTTCGTGGACGGTCAAAGTCCGCTCGAACAGCCTTCCGCACACTTCATAGACCGTCGCTGGTTTTTGGATGACTGCTGCTGCAGCCGCGAGCCGTTCGTCATGGTGCGCCTTCAATTCTTCAGCGCGGCCGGCCGCTCCGTAGAACGGCTTGCCATGGGAAGGGATGGTGAAATCCGCCCCCAGCCGCTTGATTTTCTCGAGCGATTCCAAATAGGAAGCCAGCGGGTTTTCATTCCCATGAAACCAATAGGAGATGTTCGGCGTGATTTTTGGCAGGATGTGATCCGCCGAAAATAGCACCTTCTTTTCAGCATTGTAAAAACAGACCATCCCGTCCGAATGGCCAGGGGTGAAGATCACTTCATACTCATAACGCCCGAGCACCACTTTTTCGCCTTCTTCGAAGAAATGCCCGACATGCGGCATGGGGTTCACGAGCGGCTGGAAGTCCGCTGTATTCTCTGCCATCTGTGCCGCCATCGCCTCCGGAACACCCGAAGCCCGGTAATGGGCCGGCATTGCCTCCAAAAAAGCGGCATGCCAAGAAGACAGACCCGAATCGGCGTCTGTCTTGGTCATGGAGACTTTGGCTCCCGTTTTCTTCTGCAGCCCTCCGGCATATCCGAAATGGTCAGGGTGGTAGTGGGTGATTAGCAGGTCTGCTACTTTCCGATCGCCAATCTCCCGCTCCCACAAGGCTCTCGTATAGTCATTGTTCAATCCTGCATCAATCACCGTCCAGCCGGACACGCCTTCTGCCATAAAACAGTTGACGTGATTCAGGCGGAACGGAAGCTCGATGCGGATGGCTTCAATCCCTAATTCCTCCAGCATGCAATCCCTTCTTTCCCCGGTTTACGGTTTCAGCACCAATTTGCCGATCGTCTTCCGGCCCTGAAGCAGTTTATGGACAGTGGCCGCCTCTTCCAAAGGATACGTGCCGCCGATTGTCAGTTTCAGCTCGCCGCTCGCCATATAGCCAAGGAGCTCTTTAAAGCTGCTTTGGAACAATTCCGGCTTGCGCATGATCTGCGGCAGGAAGAAGCCAATCACCGACTGGTTCTTACGCATCAGCTGGCCGGGGTGGAACGTCGCCTGCTCACCGCTTGCCGCCCCGAATATCACCAACCTTCCGAACGGCGCCAGGCATTTCACGGTCTGGTTGAAAACATCTCCTCCGACCATCTCAAGCGCCACATCGACGCCTTTGCCTTCCGTGATTCCCTTCACTTTGTCGGCCCAGCCTTCCTCCGAATAATTCACGAGGTGCGTGGCTCCCATCGCTTTGGCGTGCTCGAGCTTTTCGGCAGTACTTGCGGTCGCGATGATTTTGCCTGCTCCGAAGATTTTCGCCAGTTGGACGGCAATCGCACCGACCCCGCCAGCCGCCGCGTGGATCAAGACGCTCTCACCCGGCTCGAGGCGCCCCATGGTTTTCAGCACATGGTAGGCGCTGAGACCCTGCAGCGGCAAAGCAACCGCTTGTTCATAGTCCACACCATCCGGTATCGGCGTCAGCACCCGGGCATCCACTGCAACAAACTCCGCATAGCCGTTCGACTCAATCAGGGCGACCACCCGGTCCCCTTTTTTGAAATTCTTGATCCCGTTGCCGGCTTCTACAATCTCGCCGGCCACTTCTGCTCCCAGGATATAAGGAAGCTTTGTCGGGACGACGTACTGTCCTTCCCGCCTTGCCGTATCGGCATAGTTGACGCCGCTCGCTTTCACTTCGACCAGCACTTCGTTTTCTGCCGGTACCGGCTTGTCGGCATCGGCCCATTGCAAAACTTCCGGTCCTCCGAATTGCTCAAACTTGATGACTTTCATCCTGTTTCCCCCTTATGAGATATATTGTTCCGCTTCCAGAATCTTTTGGGCGATCACCCGTTTTGCTGCTTTTCCGCCTGAACGCTGCAGGCGGCTCAATTCCCCTGCAATGGCCCGCACATTGTCATGCAGCCCTTTTTCAGATGCTGTTCCCTGCAACAGTTTGCGTGCATCCATCTCCACTTGAAGCAAAGCATCGTCAATGAGCGACTTTGAAAGCTCAATTTTGAACGCAGCTGCCGTTTCGCCCTGCTCGTCGATCGCTTTCGCCGTCCGAAGGACCGCCGATTCTGCTGCAAACAGGGTGATTCCGATGTCCGCTAACTTCATCAGCGTTTCCTGCTCGTCGCCGAGCTCGCTGCCGTACGTTTCAAAAGCGTTGCCTGCACTCAACAGGAAAACTCGGCGCATCGCGTTCACCGCTTCTATTTCCCGGGAAATAGTGCCGATGGCGCCAATCTTCGGTGCGTGCATCTCCGCCAAGGCGTTTCCGATGGCCTCGGCAAGCGGCGCCTGCCCTTTCGCCGCCGCTTTCAGCAAATTCCCCGGAATGATCAGCCGGTTCACTTCATTGGTCCCTTCGAATATCCGGTTGATGCGTGAATCGCGGTAGATCTGTTCGATTTTGTATTCCTTGATAAAGCCGTATCCGCCGTGGAGCTGCAATGCTTCATCGGCAATAAAATCCAAGGTTTCAGAACTGTACACTTTGCAGACGGCGCATTCGGTCGCGTATTCCATCATGCGCTTCGCAATCAAGCTATGGTCTTCAGAATCATACAGCCCTTCTAGCGCCTCTTCTAAATAGCCGGCCGTGCGGTACTGCAGCGATTCCGAGGCATAAATGCGAATCGCCATATCGGCGATCTTTTCCTGCGTGGCCGTAAAATCGGCAATCGCCTTGCCGAACTGGCGCCGCTCTTTCGTGTATTTCGCAGCGAGTGCCAATCCGTATTTCGCTGCGCCCATCGTGGCCGAGCCCAGATTATAGCGGCCGAGGTTCAAGACATTCAGGGCGATGACGTGGCCTTTGCCGACTTCACCAAGCAGGTTTTCTGCCGGCACTTCGCAGTCTTCCAAGATGACTGTCCGCGTGGATGAGCCCTTGATGCCCATTTTCTGTTCTTCCGCCCCAAGCGACAGGCCCGGAAAATCTTTTTCCACGATAAATGCAGTGAAGGCGGTGCCGTCCACTTTGGCATAAACGATGAACGTATCGGAAAATGCCGCATTCGTGATGAACATTTTCGTACCGTTCAATATGTAATGCGTCCCTGCTGCATTCAGCCTTGCCGTCGTCTGGGCAGCCAGCGCATCGGATCCTGCATTCGGTTCGGTCAGGCAATATGCGCCGATAAACTCTCCGGAAGCGAGTTTCGGCAAGTATTTCTCTTTTTGTCCCGCTGTTCCGAAATAAGTGATTGGCAGCGTCGCGATGCACGTATGGTTGGAGTGTGCGACGCTGTATCCGCCAGCCGGGCCAAGCGCTTCCCCGACGATGCCTTTGCTGATTTTATCCAGGCCGAGCCCGCCGTACTGTTCCGGGATGCTGTGGGCAAGGAGTCCAAGATCCCCCGCTTTTCCCAACAGCTCTTTCACCAAGGCGAAATCCTGCTGTTCAATCTTTTCGTTGTTCGGCCGCACTTCGCTTTCGAGAAAGCGTTTCGCTGTTTTCCGGATCAAATGGTGCTCTTCCGTGAAATCTTCCGGCGTGAAGACCGCTTCCGGTTCAGTTCCCGCATACAGGAAACTCCCGCCGCGGTAAGCCAGTGTTTTTCCGTCCATATCGTTTGCCCCCTTACATTTTCTTTGCCGTCACGAGTGCATACTGGATCAGGCTTTTCACAAATTGATCGAAATGGGCGAACCGCGCATCCGATGTCTGCCCTTTTTTGAAGCGGTAATAGATCTGCTGGCAGATGACCGCGAGTTTGAAATAAGCAAATGTCAGGTAGAAATCGATATTCGATACATCCCGTCCGCTCTTCTCCGCATAGCGCGCGATGAATTCCGCCCGGGTGTAAAACCCTTCTGTTACCGTCACGGGCGCTTTGCCGAACCCGTTTTTCAACAGGTCGGGATCGTCTGCCTGAATCCAATAGCTCATCGCCGCCCCCAAATCGGCCAATGGATCGCCGACGGTCGTCATTTCCCAATCGAACAAGCCGGTGAGCTTCGTGAAATCTCCCGAAAACATGGCATTGTTCAATTTGAAATCGTAATGGATGATGGCCGGGTCGGGTGACTCCGGGATATGGCTTCGCATCCACTCCGACAATTCCGCCACTTCCGGAATGTCATCGGTCTTAGCACGCTCGTAACGGCCGATCCATCCATTGACCTGGCGTTCCATGAACCCTTCCGGCTTCGCCATTGCAGCCAGTGCGGTCCGGGTATAATCGATGGCGTGCAGCTCCACCAAGGTGTCGACCATCAACTCCGATATCCGGCGCCCCAACTCTTTGTCCGGCTCAACGCCTTCCGGGAATTGTGTGTCGATGACCACGCCCCGGCGCCGTTCCATGACAAAAAACGGGCTGCCCACCACTGAAAGATCCTGCGAGAAAACAAAAGGCTTTGGCGCGGCAGGAAAAACGGAGTGGAGAGAGGACAGGATGTTGAATTCCCGTTCCATGTCATGGGCTTTCGGCGCGACCGGGCCAAGCGGCGGACGCCTCAATACCGCTTCCCAGCTGCCGATCGACAGGGCATATGTCAGATTGGAATGGCCTGCTCCAAATTGCCGGATTTCCAATACCCCTTCCGGCAGGCCTTCAATATTGGCTTTGAGAAATTGCAGAAGTTTCGCCTTGTCTAGTTCTTCGCCGGGACGGACGTTTATTGTGTCGCTCGTTTTCTCAACCATTGCTCACACCTCTTCCATGTGCTGCTCAAGCTTCGCTCGTATGCCTTCCGGCAGCAGTTCGCTCTTCTGCGCATTGAAATCAAAGTAAACCGCACCCGCAGAACCTTCTGCAATCAATTCTCCGGACGCTGCATCGGTAATCCGATGGCCGATCATAAAACTGGAATTTCCGATTTTCGTTACAAACGAAGCGACTTTCAGTTTCTGGTCAAAATATGCCTGCTTTAGAAACGTGCAATTCGCGGAAATCATAATGACGCTCCATTTGTCGATCGCCATCTCCAGCCCCAATTCCTTGAAGAATTCAATCCGGGCTTCTTCGAGATAGATGAAATAGCTGATATTGCTGACATGCCCCAGTGCGTCGGTTTCACTAAAACGGACTTTCACGGTAATTTCATGTGCCAACGTGCTCCACCCCCTTATTTGTTCTGAAACGCCGGTTTTCGTTTTTCAATAAACGCTTTGACCCCTTCTTGGACGTCTTCTGTCTGGAAGACTTCCTCAAACAAGCCGGCTTCGAGTTCTGTCCCTTGTTCGATTGTCAGTTCCAGGCCTTCGTCGACTGCACGCTTGATGCGCGATAAGGCGGGCAGTGAGAAACGGCCGATGCGCTTTGCCATTTTCCGGGCCGCTTCCATGCCTTCGCCGCTGGCTGCGACTTTATTGACGAGCCCGATCTTCTCCGCTTCCGCGGCAGTGACCGCTTCGCCAGTGAACATCAGCTCTTTCGCTTTCGCCTCGCCGACAAGGCGCGGCAAACGCTGGGTGCCGCCGCCTCCCGGGAACAAGCCGAGCGTGATTTCCGGCAAGCCGATCTGGGCATGCTCTTCCGCGATGCGGATGTCGCAGCAAAGCGCCACTTCACATCCGCCTCCGAATGTCAGCCCGTTTAGCATCGCAATAACCGGTTTTTCGAAATTGTCGATGCGGTTCAAGATGGCATGGGTTTCCAGGAAGTTCGCTTTCAACCCAGGCTGCCCAATCAATTGCGGGAATTCCTTGATGTCCGCACCGGCCGCAAACACTTTATCGCCCTGGCCGGTCACGATGACGGCATTGACTGCAGAATCCTCTTTCAGTTCCCCAAAAGCCTGATCCAATTCCTTGAACACCTGGCTGCTGATGACGTTCATCGGCGGGTTATTGATGGTAACGACGGCATAACCGTCCTGCGTTTCTGTATGGACCACTTGTGTCATGGCGTTTTCACCTCACCTTTTTGATAATTATAGAAGCCTTTGCCCGTTTTGCGGCCGAGCTCGCCCGCTTTCAGTTTTTCTTCGATGATAGCTGACGGTTTGTCCGCTGGATCGCCCGTTTCGGCGTATTGCTGCTGCATGACGTAATTGACCACATCAATGCCAGACAAATCCATCAATTCGAACGGGCCAATCGGATGGCGCAGCGCTTTTTTCACGATGACATCGATTTCCTTGAAGTCCGCGATGCCTTCTTCGTACAGGAACATCGCTTCTTTCTGAAGCGCACCGAGGATGCGGTTCGCCACAAAACCCGAAATCTCTATCCGCAGCAGCAGGCCGGTGCGGTTGATCCCTTCGCATAATTGAAGCGATGCCTGGGCCGTCTCTTCCGAGGTCTCCTCGCTCATGACCACTTCGACGCAATCCATGACGAGCGGCGGGAAGAAAAAGTGCATATTGCAGACTTTGTCCGGCCGGTCTGTCACTTCCGCTATCAGCGAATTGACGATCGTCGAACTGTTGGAAGCCAGGATAGCGTGCTTCGGTGCGAGGCCGTCCAGGCGCTTGAAAAGATCGCGCTTCACGTCCAACTTCTCAATCACCGCTTCGATCACATAATCCGCATCGCCTACAGCCTGCTCCAAGCTGTCTGTAAACTCTAAGCGGCTGAATGCTTCATCCTTTTCCTGCTCTGTAATTTTCTTTTTCATCACCCACTGGTTCATCACGCTATGCAAAGCCCCCTCCGCTTTTTCCAATGCTTCTCCGCTGACATCGTTGAGTGCAGTCTGATATCCGCCGAGTGCACAGAGCATGGCAATCTGCTGGCCCATCTGCCCTGCGCCGATGACCGCTATTTTATCAATCTGAAATTGTTCCACGTATGCTTTCCTCCTCTTTTTCGGCCATGCCATTCAAAATCATATCGCTGAAAATTTCCGCCAGCTGGCCAGCCGGGATGCCGCCCCCGGGATTGAACCATTGATAGCTCCAGTTGGTCACGCCAAGAATAGCGAATGCTGCCATATCCGCCCGGATCTCCCTTCGGAATTCCCCTGCCTGGACGCCTCGGCGGATCAGCGCTTCAATTTCCAGCCGGAAGCGTTCGCGCTTATCCTTCACTTCTTCTGCGTTCGCTTCCCCCAGATGCCGCATTTCCCTGAAAAAGACCCGGCCGCTCGGTCCGTGCTCTTCGATATCCCCGATCAGCAACTCCACGATGCGGATCAGCTGTCCGCGGCTGTTCGCGGCCTCCTGCATAATCCTTCGCTGCCGTTCAAGCAGGTCATCGATATAGCCTAAGTGGATGTCCATCAACAATTCCTCTTTGCTCTGAAAGTAATAGTAGAATGTCCCTTTCGTGACGCCGAGCGCTTCGACGATATCCTGGATGGATGTTTCACTGAAGCCCTTTTTCTCGAACAATAAAATGCTTTCCTGCTTGATTTCCGCTTTCATGCCCATCCCCCGCATTCTAGACGGCGTGCATGCCGCCATCGACAATGACCACGTCGCCGGTCACATAATCAGAAGCTTTTGATGCCAAAAACAAGGCAGCCCCTTTTAAATCTTCGTCTGTCCCGAAACGCTTCAGCGGCGTCAACTCCAGAAATCCGCTGCCTCCTTTTTCAAGGAGGCCTTTCGACATTTTAGTCGGAAAAAAGCCCGGCGCAATGGCATTGACGTTAATATTGTGCTGTCCCCATTTTGCAGCCAAGTCTTTTGTGAAGGTAATGACAGCGCCTTTGCTCGTGTTGTAGCCGATCGTGTCCATCAAGCGCGGATCGATTCCGCCAAGCCCGGCGACTGACGCGATGTTGATGATTTTGCCGCTGCCTTGCTTGACCATCGACTCCCCGACCGCCTGGCTCATCAGGAATGTCCCGGTGACGTTGACATCAAGCACTTTGTACCAGGCGTCAAGCGGCATCTCAAGTACCGGCGCTCCCCAAGTTGCGCCTGAGTTGTTCACGAGAATATCGATCGTCCCGAATTCTTCCAAAGTCCTTTTCACGACGTTTTCCACGTCCTCCGGTTTGGTGACATCGCATGCCAGCGCAAGCGTTTTAACGCCCATCCCCTTCAGCTTCTCTGCCATTTCTTCGCATGCCTCCACTTTTCTCGAACAAAGGACCACGTTCGCGCCTGCCTCCGCGAACCCTTCCGCGATCTGCGCGCCTAACCCCCGCCCGCCTCCGGTCACGATGGCTGTTTTGCCTTCCAACTTAAAAAGATCCATTACATTCATCCGTAATTCCTCCATCCATTTTCTCTTATCCTTTTACATACTAACTAGTTGGTATGTTCAGAATACTTAAACATATGTTAACGCTTTCAAAGATTGATTGCAAGGCACGTTTAAGAAAGCTTTTCCTTCCTTGCATAAAAAACAACCGGCAAGAGCGATTGGCGCCCGTGCCGGTTGTCCGTGTTCATTTTTCTTCTTTTGCCTTATTGTCGTCTTCACCTTTTTGTTCTTTGCCTGCCTTATCGGCTTTTTTAAAATCATCCGCGTAATGGACTTCCTGCGCTGCCTTCAGATCGAGTTCTTTGTCCGCCAGTTTTTCGTGAGGCTGTTTTTCTTCTGCCATTTTTCCCCGCTCCTTTCTGGTGTTAAAAGTGTACTCTTCCTGTTCCCGTTTCAGTTCTGGCTAAACATGGAGTTTGTCCGGCAAAAAGCCGGCCAGCTGATGCAAGTCCACGTTGCCGCCAGACAAGACCACGGCCACGCGCTTGCCCTTCACGTCCGCCTTCCCGGAAATCAACGGAGCTGCAGCCACCGCACTGGAAGGTTCGACAATTTGCTTGGTCCTTTCCATTAGGAACTGGAGTGCTTCTTTGATCTCCGCTTCTGTCACCAGCAGAAGCCCATCGAGATGCTTTTGCAGGATTGGGAACGTCATGTCGCCCGGCTGTGCAGTCCGCAGGCCGTCCGCTATCGTCGCGGAAGGCGGAATCGCTGTAATTTCGCCCCGCTGCAGCGATAAGTATGTATCGTTTGCCGATTCCGGTTCGACGCCGATGACCTTGACTTGCGGATTGAGCGCTTTGATTGCGGTCAGGATGCCGCTGATCAGTCCGCCTCCGCCGACCGGAACGAACACCAGATCAAGCGCTGGTATTTGTTCAAGCAGTTCGAGCCCGATGGTTCCCTGCCCTGCGATGATGTCTGCGTGATCATAAGGCGGAATGTAGATGCCATTGTTTTCATCCGCCAATTGCCGAGCTTTCGGTATCCGTTCCGCAGAAGTCATGCCGCAATAGACCACATGCCCGTTATACGCTTCGATCGCCGCCACCTTTGCCCGGTTTGCGTCTTCCGGAACCACAATTGTCGCCGGGATGCCGAGCCGGTTTGCGATATAGGCGACGGCTTGGCCATGGTTCCCCGAAGAAGCGGCGGTTACAGAGGCTGCCCCTTCACGGACAGCATTCTTCACGGCATTGGCCGCCCCACGGATTTTGAACGAGCCGGTCTTTTGGAGATGCTCAGCTTTCAGAAACACCTCGTTCCCGCAATGTTCATCCAATAAAGACGATGTCAGGACCGGCGTTTCGTGGACAATATCGTGGATATTCGCTCTTGCACGGCGTACATCTTCAAGACTTGCCATGGCTTCCCCCTCCTTTGTTGCCCCCATTTTAACACATCCCGTCGAAATTGAGGGACGATTCTAATTTTATCATCCGGGGAAGTTGGGTATGATATAAGTTAGGGATAAGGTAGAATGGGAAGTTGCCAAATGACCGTGCCGCCGCCCGCATACTGCCGGCAGCCGCGCAGGAAAGGAGGAACAGGCATGCTAAAAAGATTGGTCATCACCGGCTATAAGCAGCACGAACTCGGAATTTTTGATGATAAGAACCCGGGTGTCCGCATCATCAAGAAAGCATTGGAAGACCGGCTCCGCGTACTGATCGATGAAGGCCTTGAATGGGTCATTGTCAGCGGACAGCTTGGGGTCGAGACGTGGGCCGCTGAAGTCGTGCTTGACCTCCAGGAGGAATTTCCTCAGCTGAAGTACGCGGTCCTCACACCTTTTCTCGGCCAGGAAGAAAAGTGGAATGAAGCCAAGAAAGAAAAGTATGAAATGATCCTGGAAGGCGCCGATTTCCATCGCAGCTTGACGAATCGGCCATACGAGGCGCCTTGGCAATTTATCGAGAAGAACAAATTCTTCTTGCGCAATTCGGACGGCATGCTGATCGTCTATGACGAAGAGACGGACGGCTCTCCGAAATTCGCCAAGAAAGAAGCCGAACGGTATGCCGAAACAAATGATTACCAAGTCCTGACGATTACAGCAGACGATTTGCGGATTGCTGCGGAAGAGGAGCAGATGAACGAATGGGAACAGTGAACCTGCACTTCCCTGCCTCCGGCAAGTAGTTGACGCTGTCAATCATTTTCGATAATCTTATAAACTATGCCAGTGCTACACAAAAAAGGAGGAACCATGAAAAAAGCTTCGAAAGTCTTTTACATCACTTTTGCATTAGTTATCCTTACGGTTGCGTTTGGCGTCATCGCTCCGGAAGCCTTCGAAAAAGCGACCGGCAATATCCGCAGTTTCATTGATACGGGCTTCGGCTGGTTTTATTTGATGCTGATGGCCGTCATCCTGATTTTGACCTTTATCATCATCGTCAGCCCTTACGGTAAAATACGCCTTGGGAAAGACATGGACCGGCCGGAATTCTCGACCATATCCTGGATCTCCATGCTGTTCTCTGCAGGCATGGGCATCGGACTTGTCTTCTACGGGGCTTCTGAACCTTTGAGCCATTTCGCGATACAGCCCGCAACGGCGGAATCTGGAACCGACGCCGCATTCAAGGAATCGCTCCAGCGCACCTATTACCATTGGGGCATCCATGTTTGGGCTATGTACGGAATCATCGCCTTGTCGCTTGCATTCTTCCAGTTCCGCAAAGGGGAACCTGCGTTAATTTCATCAACATTGAAGCCGATTTTCGGAAAGAAAATGGAAGGCCCTCTAGGGACGCTCGTCGACGTGCTGGCTGTATTTGCCACCGTTTTCGGCGTCGCCACTTCACTCGGCTTCGGCGCTGCTCAAATTAACGGCGGCCTTGCCTACTTGTTCGGCGTGCCGCAGGAATCATGGGTCCAGTTTGTCATCATCCTTGCTGTGACGGTGCTGTTCATCATTTCAGCCTGGTCCGGACTGAATAAAGGCATCAAGTACCTGTCCAATACGAATATGGTGCTGGCCGTCATTCTGCTGATCCTGGTCCTTGTTCTCGGACCGACATTGCTGATTCTCAATTTGTTTACGGAAACGTTCGGCAATTATGTACAGAACTTGATCAGCCTCAGCTTCCAGTCGGCGCCGCTCGATGCGGAAAACCGCTCTTGGCTGAATATGTGGACGATCTTCTACTGGGCATGGTGGATCTCCTGGGCGCCGTTCGTCAGCATGTTCATCGCCCGCATTTCCAAAGGTCGCACCATCCGTGAATTCCTTATTGGCGTCGTCTTGACGCCGACCATTTTCGGAGCGTTCTGGTTTGCGGTGTTCGGCACGACAGCCATCGATATCCAGAAAAGTGGCGTGGATTTATCCAAATTCCCGGCAGAGCAGACGCTATTCGCCATGTTCAGCGAAATGCCGCTCGGCTTTGTGATGTCAATCTTCGCCATTCTGCTGGTCAGCACGTTTTTCATTACATCAGCTGATTCCGCGACATTCGTCCTCGGCATGCAGTCGACCAATGGTTCGCTGCTTCCGAGCAACCAGATCAAGATTCTCTGGGGCATCGCGCAGTCACTTGTCGCTGCAATCCTGTTGTCCGTCGGCGGATTGACCGCTGTACAAAATACGATCATTGTCGCGGCGCTGCCTTTCTCGTTCGTTATCATCTTGATGATCATCTCCTTGTTCAAGGCTTTGGACGCTGAAGTCAAACAAGGCAGACCTGCCAAAAAATAAAATTGCCAGCCCTCCAGTTTTTGATACTGGGGGGCTTTTAGCATACATTTTTTATTGGAGACAGGGTATAGGGTAATAGTGAAAAATTTGGAGGTGCAGTCAAAATGGAAAAAAACCTTAATTCGCCGGGTGCAGGAACGGAAGACCCGACTGGGGTGGAAGAAGTTGAAGGACAGACGAGAGCGATTATTCAAAGTTCGTTGAATGCATTGCTGGAGAATAAATCCTTTTTGCCGGAACTCCAGGACCGAATGCGTATTCAGGCATTTACTTCCTTGAGTTCGATTCTTTCCACACCAAACAGCATACACAAATCATTTCTTCGCATACCGCTGGATGATGGGAGCGTCGTGCGGATTCCCGCTTTCCGCGCTCAGCACAACGATGCACTCGGGCCATATAAAGGCGGCATCCGCTTCCATGAGAGCGTAAATGAAGAAGAAGTGGTGAACTTGGCCTTTTTAATGACCTTGAAAAATGCACTGCATAATGTGCCATTCGGCGGAGGTAAGGGCGGCATCATCTTAAATCCGCGGCATTACTCGGAAAAAGAACTAAACTTGATTTGCCGCAAATATGTCCGTTATTTCTCGGATGTCATCGGGCCGGACAAAGACATCCCGGCACCGGATGTAGGTTCAGGAGAACGCGAGATGGACTGGATGATGGCCGAGTACAAGAAAATCAAACACGGTTCCCCTTACCTTGGAAGCTTTACCGGAAAAAGTGTCGCAAACGGCGGATCGCTGGGACGAAAAGAAGCTACCGGAAAAGGGGTTTACTTTACGTTCCGCTATTTATTCTCCGACTATGTGAGAGACCATGCCGATGAATTGGCAGCTTCTGACAATCCTTTCGCCGCTACAGCTTTAGCCCATGCCAACCGTCCATTGTCGTTGGCGGTACAAGGGTTCGGCAATGTCGGATCAATTGCAGCATTAGAAGCTTATAACAGCACAGAAACCGACAACCGCGTCGTCGCTGTCAGCGACCGCAATGTCACCCTATTTAACGAAAGCGGGTTGGATATTCCTGCATTGATCGGATTTGCTGATGAACACCGCGGCGACTTGCCGTCTACCGAGGAGCAATTGGCCCACGCTGGAGTGGCAGCGTCCATCAAAGGCCGCGATGAATTGTTGACCTTGCCGGTCGACGTGCTGATTCTCGCCGCCCTCGAAAACCAGATCCACGAAGGCAATATGAAAGACATTCAGGCACGGGTCATTGTTGAAGGGGCCAATGCACCGACAACGCAGGAAGCTGATAAATACCTGAGTGACCAAGGGGTTATCATCATTCCGGATATCCTTGCCAATGCCGGCGGGGTCATCGTCTCGTATTTCGAATGGCTGCAAGGCCGCGAAACACAATTCTATACCGAAGCTGAAGTGTTCCGGCTGCTTTTGGAAAAAATGAAATCGACCATGGATATCATCTTGCCGCAGTTTTTCGGAGACCCTTTCCCGCTCCGCCAAAATTGCTTTATCCATGCCGTTACCCGCCTATCAACGGTCTTATACCGCCAAGGGAAGCTTTACTGACCGGAAACTCCTAAACAGAAAAACGTTGAAGCCGGGAATGGCTTCAACGTTTTTTTAGGCTGTCGAGAAACTTTTTATAAAATGACTTCATAACAAGAATGAACTTTTTACACCGCTTCGGTCGCTTAGGGCAGAGCTCCCGCCATGAGCCGAGAAAAACACTCGTCTCATAGCTTCGCCCAGCCCACGGACGCGCCGGCGCTGGATAGGCTTTCTAGAAGAGAAATGATCCTAAACATCAACCTGGTTCATTAGCTTCTCTTAGATATGAAGCAAAATAGCGGAGACACCTGTGACGAAGCGCAAAGCGCTGCAGGGACATGAGCAGCGCACTTTCATGTTTCGAAGCAGCGGAGCGATGCAGAAACAGTACGTTTTTACTTAGCTGTTTTGCGGAATATCGGTTTATCATTTTAAAAGAAATAAAACCTATATCTTTCTCAATATTTTTCAATTCTCACTTTTTCTCCGTTCATGGGAAACCGTATAAACCGGGTGGCGGAAATGGAGGATTCGGTCTTCTGAACATTCAATTCCGTCTGTCATAACCGTCGGATCGAATTTCTCCAGCTCCGCTTCAGGCGCCGGCCGGCCGATCTCCAATTTGCCTATGGCCACCTTCTGCCGCTCTTCGGGCCAGGCCACTGTCGGGTCATCGGTCGGATCCCCTTCTTCCCCTAGGACAATATTGAGGGTGAAGCTCACCGGCCCTTTCTGCAGCCGGTCTTCGATTTCCCATTCATAATAGCCGAACGGCAATGAACCGGCGCTCTTTGGCGACAAGGTTTCCATACCGGCATCCGGTTCCCATTCGTACTTGATCGGCGTGCGTTTTCCGTCCCGGCTGATAAAGTAGAAAGCATGGATCGAATGGTACCGTCCTGTCGCAAAACTGGCCGGCGCATGCATTTTTTTCAGGATCTTGAACGCCGCACGGCTTTCCGGGTGACGGATCAGCAGCTTGGCCAATTCACGAAGGCGCGGCTTTCCATCTTTGAAAGACGTGACAATGCCTAGGATTTCCGTAAAGGCTTCCGGTGTTTTGGCGAAAAATATCGGGGAATTGACGCCCACGATATTCGTAATATCCCCTCCAGGCAACCGGAATTGTACACCCAGGCCTTTTACCGGCGACATCACATCCGTCCACGTCGGGTCCGGGGAACTATGGGAAAAGCGGGCGAGCGCCTTCACTTTCCCGCCCTGAAAATGCGGCGCTGCCGTATACTTCGCTGCCAGGCCGTTTGCTGTGAATTCAGCTTCATAGATCACACCTCTTGCATGGGCACGCCGGTAGGTCCGGTGCTCCCCGAAAACTGTCTCAATCCGGTCCACTGCTGTTTCAGCTAATGGTTGTTTGTCCATGTCCTCACCTCTTATGCGTGCTATACCCTTTTGGCCGGCAAATTAAAAACCTTTCAAAATTTAAAATTCAGAAGTGGATATCGCTTTTCGAACCGGCTTTGGAAATGTTAAAGTCCAGCCCTTTATCTCCACCAAGGCGAAACAGGAAGCGGCAAGCTGCCGTTCAAATCAATAGTAGCGCCAATTCGGGGAGCAATGAGATTTACATCGTTTTTGCCGGCCGCAGCCAATGCCCGTTCAATCGGTTCTGTCCAGCCATGCCTAGCCAGGGTAAAAGCCCCCCAATGCGTCAACAGCATTTGATCGCCCTGTACATCGAGATTGGCCTGGACGGATTCTTCCGGAAGCATATGGGACTCGGGCCAGCGTTTATCGTATTGGCCGCCTTCTATCAAAGCGATATCAAAAGGGCCGTACTTGTCGCCAATTTCCTTGAAATGCCCTCCATAGCTGCCATCTCCGCTCGTAAAAAAACGGGTTTGGCTGCCCAAGATGACCCACCCTCCCCAAAGGGTCGAATTCCGGTTGAAAATCCCTCTTCCTGAAAAATGCTTGGCCGGAGTCAGTGCGATAGAGAGCCCTTCGAATTCCGTTTCATCCCACCAATTGAGTTCCGTAATTTTTTCTTTTTCCACTCCCCATCGAACCAGATGATTGCCGATGCCGTAAGGAACAAAGAAATGGGCAACCTTGCCCTCCAGCTTCTTTATCGATTGATAATCCAAGTGATCGTAATGGTCATGGGTGATAAAGACCGCATCAATCGGCGGCATTTCTTCTACAATTCCCAGAAGATCTTCACTGTAGCGTTTCGGCCCTATAAAGGAAACCGGCGAAGCGACAGGGCCCAGCATCGGATCAATAAGGATTTTCTTATCATCGAGGCTAAGGATAAAGGCGGAATGTCCGAGCCAAGTCAGGCTGTCTTCGGCACTGTTGATTTTATCCCAGTCAATTTCAGCAATGGGAAGCAGGGCAGGTGGCTCCTTTGCCTCCGCTGTCGAATCTGGATACGGGAAGGTTGAAGGAATTTCCACACTTGCTGCCGGCTCCGCCGATTCGGGATTGATGAATTTGCCGTCTTTGTAATTATCAAATGTACCATACAGCTCTTCTTGTTCTTTGGTCGGATTCCCGCCGAAAGACGGGTGCAGATTGAGAATCAGCAAAATGACAACTCCCAGTACAACGAATGATAACGCTAAAAAAAACATGATTTTCTTGAAAATACTTTTCTTGCTCTTCACTTCAGCCTATCCCTTCTGTTTTTCAGTGGTGGGTGTTCTGCTCTTATTATACTTCTCGCTTCCTTCAAGGACCGCATTGCACCTCTCATTGATGATCCGCCCACAGCCACCAACTGAGAGTGGCTGCAATCCCTGCCAGACTCGCTGCCAGAACAAGGAGCAAGCTGCTCCACGGCAAAACCGGCGCTTCTCCCGCCACGCCGCTGAACAGTGCCGGCACGGCCCACGGGAAATATTGGCCATACCCGATCGCTGCTGTGACTTGGGCAACAACGACCATGAAAATCATGAATCCAAGCGGAGCAAGATACCCTTTTCCCCAGCAGGCAAAAAAAGCGGCTGGCGTGCTGAGAGCAATGGCAAGCAGCGTTGTAATCAACAGCATGGCCAGCCCTTCCGCCAGACCGGCTGTCGACCAGCCGGGAAGGCCGACGAACCAGCCGATGAGAATGCCCACTACTGCCACATGGATGCTCAATAGCAGATTGACGGCAAAAACCGTCAGAAACTTAGCCGCCGGAATTGTGGTCCGGTGATAGGGGAGGGCCAGCAGATCTTTCAGCGTACGGTCTGAGTACTCTCTCCCGAACACCCAACTTGCCACAAAACCGAAGACCAGGATGCCGCCCACGGCAATGATTTGCGCGAGCATGCTGAAGTAAGCCGGCCAGTTCGCTTCCCCCAGAATTTGCGCTTTCTCCCCCACTAATCCCGACTGCTCCGCCAGTTCCGGATTTTTCAAGATGAACATAAAGAATCCGGCCATCAAAGGGGCAAAGGTGAAGGCGGCGAGCGTCACCCAGATCATCTTCGATTTGCGCACTTTCAGGTTTTCAATCCCGAATGCTGCCATCACATGCTTCACGGAATTTCCGCCCCTTTCTTGCCGATCACCCTCAGGAAATACGACTCGAGATCCTCTTCTTCCACCGACAGCCGGATTGGCGGGCAATCTTTTCCGACGAGAAGCCGGGCGATTTGGTCCGGATATTGGATTGCGGATGGATCATCAGTCTCTATCAGCCCTTGCGGATTCAGAAAACCATGGATGCCCGCTTCAGCCAAAACTGAAATGGCCCGTCCTTGTTGCCGGGCATCGAGCACCAGCCGCTGCTTGAGAAGCCGGTTCAGCTCTTCGGCCTGCAATTCCTGCAGCAGCCGACCTTCATGGATGACGCCAATTTTAGCAGCGATTTTCGCGACTTCGCTCAACAAGTGGCTGGAAACGAAGACCGTCTTGTTTTCATTCAAAGCCAAATGACGGAGCAGTTCCCGTACTTCGGCAATGCCTGCGGGATCCAGGCTGTTGACCGGTTCGTCAAGGATTAAGATAGCCGGATTGTGCAAAAGGGCTTTTGCGATTCCAAGGCGCTGGGCATTGCCCAACGAAAGATGCTTCGCTTTCCTATTGATATAGGGAGTGAGCCCGAGCTGCTCCACTGTCCGCAATACCGCTCCGGAATCAGAAATTCTCCGAAGCCGCCGGAAAATCTCCAAATTCTCTTTCACGGTGAGCTCCGGGTATGCATACGGCGTTTCCACCAGATAGCCTACGTTCTCCCATATGCTGTGGTTCGACAAATTGACCTTCTGGCCGCCGAGGAAGCAGTGACCGTGTGTCGGCTGGATCATGCCCAGCAACATGCGGATCGTGGTCGTCTTTCCTGATCCATTCAAGCCGATAAAGCCGTAAATTTCCCCCTCAGCCACTTCGAGCGACACCCCGTCCACTGCCCGAACGCCTTTATAGTACTTTGAAACACTGTCCGTCTGTATGACACTCCTCACATGGGCGCCTCCTTTCGCTGCCGTTTGCCTATTCCTTCTCTCCCGCAGCGCTCTATCCCTTTTTTCCAGCAATAAAAAAACCGCCGGCAGCCAAAGTTCAGCTGCCGGCGGTTTGATATTTGCGCACATCTCCATCTTGCACTGCCGCTTCATAACGCCGGGCAGGCCCTCTTTTCAAAGAGCGCTTTCATCAAGCGGCAAGGAAAACCAGAACGCATAGCGCCGATTCGTTGAATCCAGCCCGATCCGGCCACCGTGGCGCTCGATGATTTCCTTTGAAATGGCCAACCCGAGTCCGCTGCCGCCGGTGTTCCGGTTCCGTGAAGGATCGGTCCGGTAAAAGCGGTTGAAGATTTTCTCCGCATCCGTTTCAGGAATCTCCTGCCCTTCGCTGATAATCGATACCCTGTAGCCGGTACCGGATTTCTTTCCGACTATCCGGATCGGGCCGGAGCCTTCGTAATAACGGATGGCATTATCGATCAGATTCCCCAGAACCTGCTGGATGCCGCTGTTGTAGACTGCGACAAACCCTTGATCCGCTTCAATTTCGACACGGATGCCCTTTTCCTCGAGCCGCCAATGGAACATGTCCGCTGCCTGCCGGATCAATTGGCTCATCTCTTCCCGCTCAGCTTCCGCCAGCGTTTCCACAGCGGCAAAATCCCATTCTTTCAATTGCTCCAGCTGCTCCACCATCGCGGTCAGGCGTTTCGCTTCCCCTTGGAGAGATTGGAATAATGCAGGATTCCCCTCAATTACCCCGTTGCTGAGAGCATTCATATAACCGTTCAAATTCGACAACGGCGTCCGGAATTCATGGGAAAGGTCTGAAACGACTTTCTGCCTGGACTGCTCTTTGAGTTTCAATTGCTGCACAAGTTCGTTGAAATGGCCGATCAATTCACCCATTTCACCTTCGGTCCGGACCTCGATCGTTTCAGGATAGCGCCCGTCTTTCATGGCTTTGGTCGATTCGATCAGCTCTTTTAAAGGGCGCATCAACTTTTTCGTCAAATAGAAATGAATCAGGCTGCCGATGATAATTGTTGCGGCAGTGGATATCCAAAGAAATTGCAAAAGCGCCGCATTCTCCCATGGTTGGCGCTATGGACATCCGATGCCTGCAGGCCCGCTTACGCTCTATGACCTGCACACCATCATTCCGACCAACCCTGAACTGTTCACATTGGAACTGACAGGCAGGAATTGTGGAAAGCTCTGGAGAACAACCAGGAACAAGTTTATTCTTCTGATCCATTCGAGCAAAAAGGCGGATATGTCCTCCGGTCAAGCGACATACGGATGACATTCAAGCCATATAATCCGAAAGGGCACCGAATCCAGAGCCTGCAAATCGCGGGCGAAGGATTCGATCCCGGCAAGACCTACCGGATTGTCGGCGGCGGAAGCCAGTCCTTCAAGAATTTTGAAAGCCGGAAAAACTATCAAGCAGCAAAAGCCATCGACGTTATCCAGGCTTTCCTCCAAAAAGCGCCCTTTGAACAGAAGCAAGGCGCAGATATCGTCAGCGTCTAGAAGCCGTTGCATGCAGGTATGAATAACTTCCCCAAAACCGGGAATACAGAAGGGAAAGCAAAACCAAAGGAGGCAGTCCGATGGAAATCATACAAGACACCGACCGGTTTGTGGTAACAGAGGATTCAGAGGAACTTGGATTTATCTCATGTGTGCCGGACGGAGATGTTCTGACGGTGGACCATACAGAAGTTTCGTCGAAACTGGAAGGCAAAGGCATGGGAAAAAAACTGGTTAAACATGTTGTTCAATATGCACGGGACGAAGGCAAGACCATCGATCCCAAATGCCCATTTGCAAGATCGGTCATTGAAAAAACCCCGGAATTTCACGATGTTTTAGCTAAATGACCCAGCACCTGCGTAAAGCAGGTGTTTTTTTATTGCACGGGGCTTTCCGGGCTTTGTTTTAGACAGGCGGATGCGGGAACACTAGGAGTAACAAGGGATACGGAAAGGAGTTTTCAACGTGGAACAGTCACTTGAAGAAGCCGTCAGAATCCATGCAAAACCTTTTGGTTCACCTGCAGAACTGTCGCCGCTCCTCGAGGCGATCGGCGACGCCAAGATCGTCATGCTCGGTGAAGCGAGCCATGGCACATCGGAATTCTATACCGTGCGGGCGGAGCTATCCAAGCGCCTGATCCAGGAAAAAGGGTTTTCACTCATTGCCGTGGAAGGCGACTGGCCCTCCACCCATCAAGTAAACCGCTTTATCAAAGGCTACGGGCAAGAAGGGAAAACCGCACACGAAGTGTTGCAGGCTTTTTCGCGCTGGCCGACTTGGATGTGGGCGAATGAAGAAATCGCCGATTTTATTGTCTGGCTGAAAGAACACAATACCCGAAGTGAGGCGAAGACCGGTTTTTACGGCATCGACATCTACAGTTTATGGGAGTCGATGGATGAAATCGTCCATCACCTCACGCATACTGACCCGGCCGGCGGCGATTTGGAGCTGGCGAAAGCAGCGTTTTCCTGCTTCGAGCCGTTCAACCGCAAATCAGACAGCTACTCCATCGCAAGCGCTAATTTTTCCGCTGCTTGTATGGATGAAGTGTCGAAGTTGCTGGCGTCAATACGGGCAAACCAGGAACATTATCAGGACGAACAGGAAGGCGATTTGAATTTGGGCATCAATGCGCTGGTTGCCAAAAACGCCGAGGATTACTACCGGTCCGTGATGAAGAGCGGCGAAATTTCCTGGAACATCCGGGATGAACACATGGTCGAAGCGATCAACGAGGTGCGGGATTACCACGGGAAAGACGCCAAAATCATCATCTGGGAGCACAATACGCACATCGGCGATGCCCGGGCGACAGACATGCGGAACGACGGCATGCTGAATGTCGGCCAGGTGCTCCGGGAACAAAACCGGCCGGAAGATGTATTCGCGGTCGGATTCGGCACATACCAAGGCACAGTCATCGCTTCAGAAGCTTGGGGCATCCCGCACGAAGTGATGGACGTACCTCCTGCCCGCACCAATTCCTGGGAGGAAATCCTGCACCGCACCGGCGCCCACGATAAATACCTGATCTTCGATTCCGATAATTTCTCCGCCTTCGACCGGTGGACGGGCCACCGGGCCATCGGCGTCGTCTACAACCCGGAACACGAAGCATACGGCAATTATGTCCCATCGAGAATATCCCGGCGCTACGATGCTTTTATCTTTATCAACGAAACAAAAGCACTCGATCCCGTACCGGTCAAACACACCATTGAATAAACCGTAAAGACAGGCCATGCTGCCTGTCTTTTTTGATTCGAATGAAAATAAATCGAACTTTTTCCCTTCTTCTGAGGTAATACTAGTAAGAGGACGCAATGCATTGTGGAAAGAGGTGAACCAAAGCGATGGGAAAACGGAATTCCATTAACAGAGACGACTTTCAAAAGCTTTATGAGGCCCATGTCGATTTCGCCATCCGGACGGCAATCGCCATCACCCGCAATAACGAAATGGCAAAGGATGCCGTCCAGGAGACTTTTATCCGGGTATACCGCAATTATTCCTCCTATGATCCTGATCTGCCGTTCGAACCATGGCTTTACCGGATCCTCGTGAACGAATGCAACCGGCTGCTGAAAAAAGAAACCAAGCTTTCTAGCTATCACCACCCGGACCTTGAAAATGATCCGCGGGTTGCAGAGCCTTCATCCGAAAACTTGGCGGAGCTGATCCGGACCATCCAGAACCTGAAAGATTTATACCGCATCCCGCTCATCCTGAAGTACATCAAAGGATTCAGCGAACAGGAAATTGCGGAAATCCTTGATATCAATCAAAATACCGTTAAATCACGGCTGTTCACCGGACGCAATCGTTTGCGGGAACTCTTGGATCCCGCCGGAAAGGAGGCATAGGACGTGAAAAAAATGGATGACAAAGCAAAGCGCGCCTTGATGAAGCACACCACCCCTCCCGAGAACATGAAAGACGAAATCTGGAACCGCTTGGACACCGAACTGTTTAACGAAGAAATAAAACCGGAGAAGGTGCATAAAATGAAACCGCGAATCCTGCCCGCCCTCTTTGCGGCGGCCGCTGTTTTGCTTTTGGTCTTCAGCTTCGGGACCGATACCGGACTGGCGCTCATCGACCGGATCAAGGAGCTGTTCGAGCCGGAGAAAGAAGTGGTCCAAAGCATCGAAGGGATGGACGAAAAAAACGAAGTGCAGCTGAACGAAGGAAAAAACTCCGAATACGTCATCTATATCGACGAAGAGCGCTATAAAATGATCAAAGGTGCAGGCGATGAGCCGGATGTCATCACCACAAAAGAACCGCTTCCGGAAAAATTTCCCGAAGTCTCGATGACTATCGAACAAGTGCTGGATACCGCACCGGACGTTTTAGTGGGACGAATTGAAGAGGAATTGAAAGCCGAATTCCCTGACTTGCGGGAAGTGGAACAGGTCGAGGGTCCAGTGGCCGGCTACCAGCTGCACGGCATCGCAAATGGCGGACAATCATGGGATGACCCGGTGGTCCACGCCTACGTCATCAGCAATGGCAACGGAGGAAGCTATGTCATCACGGAACGCTATTTCCTTGAAGCAGCAGAAGGCCACGGCGCCCGCTTCTATGCCATGCTCCAGGAATTCCACATCGTCGGATCCGAGAAATGACGTTTGTACTGCCGCGCCCATCGAGGTGCGGTTTTCTCATCCGCCAAGCGCGCCGGGTGGGAATAAAAAAACAAGAATGTTATGATAATTTTATTCTGTTTGATGAAAAGGAGATGGCTAGTCCATGGCAAAAGTTCAAATCGGCAAGACGGATCTGCAGGTAAACCCAATCGGTCTCGGGGCAAACGCGGTCGGAGGGCATAATCTCTACCCGGACCTCAACGAAGACACCGGCAAAGAGCTTCTTCACGCCGGCATCGACAACGGGCTGAATTTCATCGATACCGCCTATAGCTACGGCTACGGACGTTCAGAAGAATTGGTAGGCGAAGTCTTGCAGGAGTCCGGCGCGCGTGATGAAGTGGTCGTCGCGACAAAAGGCGCCCAGCGCCAAGGCGATTCCGGCATCATTCGCGACAACTCCCCTGCTTTCTTGCGACAGACGGTCGAAGACAGCTTGAAGCGCCTGCAGACCGATTACATCGACTTGTTCTATATCCACTTCCCGGATGAAGACACGCCAAAAGACGAAGCGGTCGGCGAGCTGCAGCGAATGCGGGAAGAAGGGAAAATCCGGGCGATCGGCGTTTCCAACTTCTCGATGGAACAGCTGAAGCAGGCGAACAAGGATGGCTATGTCGATGTGTTCCAAGGCGAATACAACCTGATCAAACGCCAAGCGGAAAACGAATTGCTGCCTTACGTACTTGAGCAGCAGATTTCCTTTGTCCCGTATTTCCCTTTTGCAGCCGGGCTGCTCGCTGGGAAATATACGAAAGACATGACATTCAATGACCTGCGGAAGAACATGCCGCATCTGCAGGGTGAGGAATTCGAACGCAATTTGGATAAAGTGGCGAAATTAAAGGCCATCGCCGAAGACAAAGGCGCGGACACTGCTCCGCTCGTACTTGCCTGGTATTTGGCTCGCCCTGAAATAGACGCTGTCATTCCCGGCGCAAAACGCGCTGACCAAGTGCTCGCCAATTTGAGTGCACTCGATATCCAGCTGACACCTCAGGAAATCAACGCAATTAGCGAGATTTTTTCATAAAACGCAAAAAACCGGACCTTCAAGAGGTCCGGTTTTTCCAGATTGTTGAGAAAGATATAAAATGCATATCTCTTAACCGATATTCCGCAAAACAGCTGCGTAAAACCCTGTGCTCCTGCGCGCTATGCGCTCGTCGCAAATGGTTGAGCAAATTCCATTTGCTCAACCATTCCCTGTGGGGTCTTGGCGGTCTCGCTTTCCCGCAGGCAAGACTTACTCGAAGCCTGCGAGGGCAAGTCTTTGCGACGAGCTTGCGCAGGAGCAGCGCCCTTTCATGTTTCGAAGCTAGCGCAGCGATGCAGAAACAGTACGATTTTCTCCGCTGTTTTGCTCCATATCTCAGCTAGCACTGTTAAAACGGATAGAGTTATTAGCTTTTAAGAGAGAAACCAGCGCCGGCGCGTCTACGGGCTAGGCGAAGCTATGCGACGGGTGCTTTTCCCGGCTCATGGCGAAAGCCATGCCCTAAGCGGCCGAAGCGGGGTAAGAATTTTTTCTTTGATTAACTTATCTAACGAAGGTTTTTCGATTAAAATTCTCCTGAGCCAGGGTTTAATGAATATAAGAAGTTCCAGCTATCCGATTTGTACAGGGCGTGGAACGTCAGCTTCTCGCCTGAACCGAGCGTTACGACGTCCTGCTCAATCGCGACTACCATAGCGGTCGACCCATTATCCAGATTCAAGTAGACATCCCCAATCGAAGGCTTGATCGCATTCGCTTCCCGCAGCTGCTCTTCAAGATTGGCATCCTGCTCCAATTGCTCCGAAGGCACTTGCGACTTGTCGAAATACGAAATGTCGTTGCTTCCAGGTTCTTCTCCCGGCACCATGACATAAAATTCCTTCGATTTCACCGTGTTCTGGCGCGTCGTGATAACGTCCTTGCCTTCAACAGATTCAACTTTTTCAAATTCGTTGAGCCCGTAATGGTCGGTATAATCCGGGTCCGGCTTGGTAATCAAGATTAATCCGCCGGCTTCCGCTCCGACATCTTCCCGCAAAGTGTATCTTGTTCCCATCAGCATTAATGAATCCAGATGCTTCGGTTTGTAATACGTCACTTCGTCCGCTTTGGCTTCGAACTGTTCCATGTCTTTCACCCGGAACATCAGCACCGATTTTTTCGCCAGCGGTTTGACGGAATACACTTTATGCAATTCGTTTTTGAAATAGACGAATTGCCCTTTTCGCACTTGCAGTAATTTCATTTTTTTATCCCCCGATCTTATCATTGCTCTCGCGTACATTCTAGAGCAAACTAGGACAGAAGTCCATGCATGTACTTGGATGATTCCGTTTGATATAGTGGAATCAGATGCACCATGTTGAAAGGAAGTGCTGGTTATGGAATTTGAAAACCGCGATGAATACATCATTAAAAAATATCAACAAGATGAAAATACCATGATCCAACTGTTCGTCCACTGGTGTTTGAACTATAATTTAGATCCGCTCGCTTTATACCAGCGCGCTTACCCCGGCCAAGCCAAGAATGAAGCACTTGCGCTTGCTGCCGAAGAAGCGGCCGCCGAGCCGGAAGACATTGAAATCGATCATGCCACTATCCTGGAAATCCTCCAAATGTTCGGCAACGATGATTTGGCTTTTGTGGTTGTGGAAGAAATTGAAAAGCTTCCCGAAAAATAAAGATCGAGTGCTCAGGCACCCGGTCTTTATTTTGTTCGTCTGCGAAGCTCTTTTGCTTTGTTCTCAATATAGCTCGTGCGCAAGTTCTCATAACGGTTGGAAGCCACATTGCTGTAGATTTTATTCAGGCGCGCGTCCATATCGGGTTCTCCAGGCTCTTCCTCGATTTCTTCCGGCTCCACCGTATCTGCCTCTACCGCTTTGGGCTCTTCCGTTGCTTTGGGTTCTTCGTTGATTGTTTCTGTCTCTACCGCTTCTTCATTTCGTTTTTCTTCCATGCTCCATCGCCCTTTCCTTTTCTAATCAGCCTGTTACAGAATTTTTCCCTTAAGGCATTCCCTTTAAACCCCACGAAAAAAGCACCGCATAAGCGATGCTTCGAAAATCAGTAATTTGCCACTTTCAGGCCCTTCAATTCCGCTTCCAGGAATTTCGCAAGTTCCAGCATGCCGTACGTGCCATGTGCGGCTTCGGCATCTGCATTGTAATTGGTATTTGTGTTGACATCGTATGTGAAAATATCGCCTTCTGCATTGCGGATAAACTCGATTCCGGCAACCGCAATCCCGTTTTGGCGAAGGAATTCTTCATATTTGGCGATGATCGGATCATCGAACCCTTCCACCACTTGGAATTTCGGTTTTTCTTCCACTCCTTCGCCGACCGGACAGAACAGATCATCAATGCGGCATGCATCCGCCGGGCAAAGTTCAAAGCCTTCCGACGTATCCACTTGCACGGCATAGACAAATTTGCCGCCGACAAATTCGCAGCGCGTGATAAACGGTTCCGGCGCCTGGATGTACTGCTGGACCAGGGTAATGCCATCAATCGACGGTTCAAAACCGCCGCCGTTCAAGTATTCATGCAAAGCTTCCATCGAATGGAACAATTGCACGCCTAGCCCTTTACCGGCACGGTTGTGTTTGATAATGAAAGAAGACTCGCCCAATTTTTCCGCCGCTTTTACGATTTGCTCTTTGCCGTTGGCAGCGATCGTTTTCGGCGTCTGGATGCCGGCAGCATTCAATGCCATATATTGATTGACTTTGCTGACTTCCAAACGCAACGCGCGGCTGCCGTTAAAGACCTTCCGGCCATGATACTCAAGCCATGCAAGCAAGGACTCCGTCAATTCCGGCGCGTAGCGGTGGCCTCTTGTATGGGAAGATGCACTCATCCGGCTGTAAAAGACGCCTTCCGGTGGCGCTTCGGTCAAATCAACCAATCCTTCATTGATAAACCAGTTTTCATAAGGCAGCCCCAGTTCGTCCAGGCGTTTGAACAGGTGGGTTGTCCATTCTTCATTTTCATGGATGACGTATATTTTTTCAGTCATTGTCTTCCTCCTAGTTGGAAAGCGTTTGAAGCGCTTTGCGTTTTTCTTCTACCAATGGCATCACTTTCTGTGAAAAGCGTTCCATCTCTTCCAGCTGCGGTGAAAATTGCAGCAACAACAAATCCAGACCTGCTTCTTCATAAGCAAGAATGCGGTCCGCAATCTCTTCAGGCGTTCCGATCAAATTCGGACGAAGCCCGCGGTTCGATACAGAATAATCCTCCAACTTCACTTGCTGCTCCAATTGTGATTTTGAGACAAAATCGTTGTAGCCGACATAGCCGCTTGCATCTTTCATGTCGACGATGCGGGCGTATTCCGCTTTCACTTCTTCTTCGGTATCACGGCATACCACGTATGCCGCCATGCCGAATGATTGCAGCGGCGCTTTTCCGGTTTCTTCACGCAATCTTTTCATGTCTTCGATCTTTGTTTTAATTTCTTCTACGGTGCCGCCGTGCATGACATATGCATCGCACGATTCCACGATTGATTTCTTGCCGCGAGGGCTTTCCCCGCCAGCGTAAAGAATTGGGTTGGGTGTTTGGACCGGCTTCGGCTCCAAGCGCGCATTCTGGATATCGTAATACTTCCCTTTGAATGAGAATTCGTCTTGACTCCACATGCCTTTGACAACTTGAAGGAACTCGTCGGTCCGGTCGTAGCGCTCATCATGCTCCGTAAACTCGCCGCCGTACTGGCGCGCTTCTTCCGCCCACCACGCAGACACGACATTCAAAGTAAATCGCCCATTTGAAATCCGGTCGATATTGGCGGCCATTTTGGCAGTTATAGCCGGATTGTGGAAAGCTGGACGGATCGCCGTCATGATTTCGATTTTCTCCGTAACAGCCGCCAATGCAGCCGCTGTGGACCAAGCTTCGAGTGAATCAGCTTCCATCCCTTTTATATCGTTCAAGTTCAGCTCAGCGATCAAAGTGGTGTCATAGCCCCATTTTTCTGCTGACTGGACAACTTTTTTGGCATAATCAAATGTTGCCGGCATGTTCTCATCTTCTACGTTTCTCAACCATCCGCCGAAAATCGGCAGCCAAAATCCATATCTCATCTCTGCTCTCTTCCCTTCTTCTATTGAAATCTCAATCATGAAAAAATTCACTTTTTTAAAGGAATAAAGTGATTATATAATAAACAGATTATTCTTACCAGTGAACTAGGTTATTAAAAAATAAAAAAACCATCCGAAGATGGTTTTAATACGAATTCGACTGTGCTGCCTAGAAGATGCCTTACTTTGCAAATGAAGCTGGCATTACGACAGCGACGACTTCGCCTGTTGCACACACCGTGTCTCCGGTAAACACTTCAACAGCCACTTTGAATTTTTTCGGATGGATTTCCTCTACTCTTCCTACTGCTTTTAACACCGTGTCCTGCGGCGTCGGTTTTTTGAAGTCGACGTGCAATGATGCAGTGACGAAGCGCGGCGGCTCCTCTCCGCTTCCCGGTTCGAATCCGTTTTTCCGGTGCAGTGCGAGTGATGCGGATCCAGTGCCGTGGCAATCGATCAAAGAAGCGATCAAGCCGCCGTATACAAATCCAGGAATGGCTGTGTGCTCCGGTTCGGGCTGGTAATAGGTGACGGTTTCTTCTCCATCCCACCCTGTCCGGAAATGATGGCCTTCTTTGTTCATTCGCCCGCAGCCATAGCACCAGGCAAAATCTTCGGGATACTCATCTTGGATTGCCTGTTTCACATTTTCAGTCATGGAATCTCCTTCTTTCCCGTTGAATTTAACAGTCTTTTTTTCATCCTATCACAACTTGAAAGAAATAAAATGATTATTCAGACGGGAATGGCGCTGAAAATGGCAAAGGAAAAAGCATGACCCTTTTCGACAGGCCATGCCTTTCCTTTTACCGCCCCTCAAACTTCCAGTGAGGGGGAATGCACGCGGAAAATTTTTATTCAATTCTTCTACAATTGTGATGCCTGACGAATTTGTTAACCCTCGCCAATGCACGTTCGTTTTGCTAACTGTCATTTGCCCTTAAGGCTTTTGCTTCGCATATACCTCTCAGCGAAATTGATGTTTCTGCAGCTAGCGTAATTAGATGCACTTCCACAAAAAACTTACCTTTTACTGATTTGATACTGTCTGGATCGAAACCTTTTGTTGCATGGTCTCTGACAAGAGTTGCATATCGCCAGTAAAGCAAAATTTCCCGCCAAGGCTGTGCAAGTCATCGTCTGGATGCGTTCATAAACTTACATCGTTTATACGCGTTTCCCTACGTTATTCCGCCTTGTACTTTAACTATTCCACCAACCCAATCTTTCTAAACCTGTTTTTTAGAATTTTTAATTTATTTTTTACTTTTTTTCTCCCGTTCTTTATACTAGGAAATAGTTCGATAACCGTATTATTTTAAATAGAGGAGAGATATTCGATGGTTAAAAGTTTACCGCCCCGCTCAGAAGTTCCAAAAGAAGATACATGGGATTTAGAGCCTTTATTTGCATCAAGCGAAGCATTTGATGAAGCACTCCAGGATATAGAGGAAAAAACCGGCAGCTTCCACCAGCAATTCAAGGGCAACATCCGAGATGCGGAATCAGTCATCGAAACATTAAAAGCCTACTCAGCTCTTTACGAACAATTGGTACCGATCAGTACATATGCAAGTTTGTCCCTCAGCACCGACCAGACGAATGATGAAGCACAAATGCGTTCGAGCCGATTCGGCTCGGTGTCTGCCAAAATCGGCAGCCAGCTTTCGTTTGTCACCAGTGAATTGCTCGAATTGCCGGAAGAAACCTTGAAAGCCGCTTCCGAAAAATCGGCGAAATTCGAAAATTTCCTGAAGCATGTGCTGCGCGAAAAACCGTATCAACTGCACCCGGAAGCCGAGAAGGCCCTGGCTGCCTACTCATCGACCTTCAACGCCCCTTACGGCCTTTACAATACAACCAAAATGGTCGATATGTCTTTTGACGATTTTGAATCCCGCGGCAAGAAGTACCCGCTCAGCTATGTTTCGTTTGAAGGCGACTGGGAGGCAGAACCGGATGCGGAATTGCGCCGGGCAGCGTTCGACGCTTTTTCGGAAAAGCTGAAAGATTATCAGCACACCACTGCCAAAACTTACGACATGAAACTGCAGATCGAGAAAACTACATCCGACTTGCGCGGTTATGACACTATCTTTGATTATTTGCTGTTCAACCAGGAAGTCGACCGATCGCTTTACAACCGCCAAATCGATTTGATCACCAAAGAGTTGGCGCCGCATATGCGCAAATATGCCAAGCTGCTGCAGAAAGTGCACGGCCTTGAGAAGATGACGTTCGCGGATTTGAAAATATCGCTCGATCCGTCTTACGAACCGGAAATCACCGTGGAAGAGTCCAAGAAATACATCAATGATGCACTGGGCATCATGGGAGACGATTATTTGGAAATGGTCGAGCGCTCCTACTCGGAACGCTGGATCGACTTTGCGCAGAATACCGGGAAGTCGACCGGTGCGTTCTGTTCAAGCCCTTACGGCTACCACCCGTATATCCTGATTTCATGGACCGGCCGCATGAATGAGGTGTTCGTACTGGCGCACGAACTCGGTCATGCCGGACATTTTTATAATGCCAACCGCGAACAGAACATTTTCAACGCCCGCCCTTCGCTGTATTTTATCGAAGCGCCGTCAACGATGAACGAGATGCTGGTGGCAAATCACCTGCTCCAAAACTCGGACGATCCTAAATTCAAACGCTGGGTCATTTCATCGATTGTCGCACGTACGTATTACCATAATTTCGTGACGCATCTGCTCGAAGCGGCTTATCAGCGGAAAGTCTATGAGCGGATCGATGCCGGACAAAGCGTCAATGCCGGTGTGTTGAACAACCTGAAACGCGGCGTCCTGGAAGAATTCTGGGGAGAAGATGTGGAAATTACGCCGGGGGCGGAGTTGACATGGATGCGTCAGCCGCATTATTATATGGGCTTGTACCCGTACACTTACAGCGCGGGCTTGACAATTTCGACGCAAGTCTCCAAGCGGATTTTATCGGAAGGCCAGACCGCAGTCGACGAATGGCTCGAAGTACTGAAAACGGGCGGCACCAAAACGCCGGTTGAACTGGCGCAAATGGCAGGAGTGGATATCACGACCGAACAGCCGTTGCGCGACACCATCGCTTACATCGGCGAATTGATCGACGAGCTGGTTTCGCTGACTGATGAAATCGAAGCAGGAAAATGAGTAGCAAGGTCCCCAGGGGCCTTGCTTTTTTATTTTCGGCCAAAAGAAAAAACCCTGATTGCTCAGGGCTTTTTGTCCGGTTCGCTTTTTGCACCTTCTGATTTTACGTGCTGCTCTTTAGGCGCGCCCGCTTCATCCTGCTTTTTTTCAATGGCGTCGTTGGTCCCGTTATAGAACGCTGGGTAGCCTTGTTGTTCGAGCTGCTGCACTTCCTTGCGCGAAGCTCTCATCAGCAGGCGGACAATAAAGATGGATAATACAAAGATGACAAGAATCGAAATGATTCCCGGAATATATTCAGATTTATCTTCAGGAAAATACAGAAATTCCATTTGGTTGTTCCCGCCTTTAGGTTTGAATTTCTTCTCATTATACAGGATAGGAAATTTCAAATTGCCGGCGAACGTGAACATTTAGTGGCAAACCTTTGGCGATTCGCGTAAGTATTTGCCAGCCTTCCGTGCACTGTTCAATGATTTTCCGACACGACCGTGAAGCGTTTGTTCAGATGCCGGGGATGTTCGATCTCATCCAGCAATGCGAGTGCATAATCCGGATAGCTGACATAGCTTTTATTTTTCGAATTAAAGAGGATGCTGTCTTCCCCAATCTGGTAGCGGCCGGTCCGGGAGCCATCCGGATCAAAAAAAGCGGCCGGGCTTAGAAACGTCCATTTGATCCCGTCTGTTGCTTCAAGGTCTGCAAGGTTTTGGCTCTGGCCTGCTGCTATCGCCTTGAAGGCATCCGGAAATTCCGGTGTTTCGATCAGCCGGGTCGTTTTCGCTTCATCAACAAACAAACTGCCGGCTCCTCCGACTACAATCAGCCGTGTGCCCGGCGCCCCTTTCAACGCCTCGATCAAAGCCTTGCCTGCTTCCATGTGCTGCTCGGCTTTTTCCGGAGGGACCCCGAACGCGTTGACGATGACATCAAACTCCCTCAAATCTCCTGTTGTCAGCTCAAATAGATCTTTTTCCATGACGCTTGCCCGCTTTTCACCAAGCTTTGAGGCATCACGGACAATCGCCGTTACGTCATGCCCGCGCAACAGCGCTTCTTTCATAATGAAACTGCCTGCTTTCCCCGTTGCTCCGATAATTCCGATTTTCATGCCTGCCGCCTCCATTTTTAATTTAGAATTGATCTACAGCTTCTTTCAGAATTTCATACGAACGCTTGCGTTTTTCCTGGTCGTAAATATAAGAAACAGCCATCAATTCGTCCACTTGCAGCTCTTCGATAAATGGCTCCAATTGGCTGGCGACCGTTTCACGGTCCCCGATAAATGTGTACTGGGACATATTGCGCGCCACGTTTTCTTCGTACAGGCTCCACTTGCCGTCCATTGAATCGACAGGCGGCTGCAGCAGATTCTTGGTGCCGCGCACGACATTCAGGTAGAACATCTGGCTGGATGTCACAAGTTTCCGAGCTTCTTCATTAGTTTCTGCAGCCACTGCATTTACACAGACAATGACATAAGGCTCTTCCAGGTACTCGGAAGGCTGGAAATGATCCCGGTAAATCCGAAGGGCTTCTTTCAGCTGCTGAGGGGCGAAGTGGGCAGCGAAGGCATACGGAAGCCCGAGCCGCGCTGCAAGCTGTGCACTCGAAGTGCTCGATCCCAAGATGAAGATCGGCACCTCTGTCCCGACGCCCGGATAAGCATGGACCATGCTTTGGTGTTCAATAGGCTTCAGGTAATTCTGCAGCTCCACCACATCTTGCGGAAAGGCATATGCCGTTTCCTGCGTGGTCCGGCGGAGTGCATGGGCCGTCTGCATATCCGTTCCCGGCGCACGGCCAAGGCCGAGATTGACGCGGCCCGGATACATCGTTGCCAATGTCCCGAATTGTTCCGCCACCACCAACGGCGTGTGGTTTGGCAGCATGATGCCGCCAGATCCGACTTCGATCGTCTCGGTATGGTCAAGCACTTTGGAAATCAATATCGACGTCGCGGAGCTCGCGAGTGTCGGGGTATTATGGTGTTCGGACAGCCAGAATCTCCGGTAGCCCAATTTTTCGGCATGCCGGGCAAGCCCCACCATGTCGTCAAACGCATCTTTTGCAGTAAATCCTTCTCTGATTGGTACCAGGTCCAAAATGGAGACCGGCATCGATGTATTTTTTTGGTTCATTGATAAACTTCCTTTCCTATCGCTCTAAATTAACAATAGGACCAAAATACGCCCGAGACAAGCCATTTGCTTCGGACCCGTCAGATCTCTGCGCTATGGCCGATCTTTGCAAAATCCGCTTTTCCCTGATAAGCGCCGCAAGCGGCGTCCAGAATTTCCAGGATATCTCCGTACTGCGGCACGTGGGTCAGCCAAAGCTCTTTTACGCCTGCTTTTTCTGCCAACTCCCCAGCTTGCCTCCCGCTCATATGCCCTTGGATGATGCCGACATATTTTTCGTACAGATTGGCTTCGGCCACTAATAAGTCCGCCCCTTCGGAAAATCCGATCAATTCATCTTTCCATGCCGTATCCGCTGTGAACACCACGGACTTTCTGCCGACTGTGAATTTCAGCGCCAGGCAATAAACCGGGTGCACTGTCTCGCAGAACGACACTTCAAATGGACCAATTTTGAGCGTTTGCGATGCTTCGACAGCCCGCCCTTCTGTAACCCCTTTATAGGAAAGATTGCGGAAAGCTTCTTCATCCCGGTCGTGGGCGTAAATCGGGAATGGCGTCTTCCATTCCTTCAATTGCATGCCGACCATGGCCGCGTGTTGAAGTACACCGATATCCGCGATATGATCCGGATGGTAATGAGTGATGATGGCCGCATCCAAGTCGCGCAGCTCCGTGTAATTCTGTACCGCCGCTAGCACTCCGCTGCCGCAGTCCACCAGGCAGCGGAAGCCTTCATGTTCCAACAGAAAAGATGATGTGGCTTCGTTCTTATTGGGATAGCCTCCCCAGATGCCGATCGTTGTGATTTTCAAAAAACCACTCCCTTTTTATTTTTCTCCATTATACCTGATTGTCTAAGCAGCTTGTTGTTTACCTGATAGAGCACGGGGTATATACAATAATGAAGCTCATAAAATTGGAGGGATTACTTTGATAGTAAAACTGACAGTAGAAAATGCACTGCAAGCAAAAAGCGAAATTGAACGACTGGAAAGCCAAGGGTACGACGACGACGATATTTACATTTTTGCACATGACCCGCGCAGACAGCACGATATCGCTGAAGCATTGGATGCAGAAGATGCTGATTCCGGCTTCATGAGCAAACTGAAAAACTTGACGACATCGCGCGGTGACCAATTGCGTTCTGAAATGCAGTCTGTCGGATTGACTAAAGAAGAGGCAGACCAGTATGAAGAAGAGCTCGACAAAGGCAAATTGGTGATTATCGCTAAGAAAGATTAATGAACCATGACAGGTAGGGCCGCCCTTATGCAGGGCGGTTTTTTGCATTTCCCTAAAGTTATTGCAGCCTATTTGTTTATGCATGGATTCACAAACTTTTCATGGATAATACATGAATACTGCCAGTAATTATAGGTCCATTGTAACCCCTTACATATTAATCATTGTTTTAAGCAGCTGATATTGCTATATTTGAAAAAGGTTAATTTTCTAAATTCACGTTTTTGAAACCTCTCAAGAATAAGAAAATACCTATAAGGGGGAACATCATGAAGAAGAGTTTGAAAATGGGAAGCGCATTTATCGGCATTATTGTTGGTGCAGGTTTTGCTTCCGGACAAGAGATTTTGCAGTATTTCACAAGTTTTGGCATCATGGGCATTTTAGCTGCTCTTATATCGACTACCATGTTCGCCTACCTTGGCATGAGCTTGACGCGGCTTGGCAGCCGCATGCAAAAAACTTCCCACAAAGAAGTTATCTACGGCATCAGCGGAAGATTGCTTGGCACGATTGTCGATTACATAATCATCTTTACATTGTTCGGCGTCGGCGTCGTCATGATTGCAGGAGCCGGCTCGATTTTCACCCAGCAATTCAATCTTCCGGCAGCGTTGGGAAGCACAGTGATGGTGGTCTTGGTCATCTTGACCATTATGCTCAATGTGGAAAAAGTAATCGCCATCATCGGCAGCATCACGCCTTTCCTCATCCTGACGGTCATCGTCCTTGCGATTTATAGCCTGGCTACGATGGATTCGTCCTTTGCCGCTTTGGACCCGATTGCTAAAGAGCAGTTGTCAGCAGTGCCAAACTGGTTCTTATCAGCACTTAATTATGCCTCTTTCAACATTGCCGTCGGCGCTTCAATGGCCATTGTCATGGGCAGTACTGAAAAAGACGAAAAAATTGCAGCACGCGGCGGCCTTTTCGGCGGCCTTGGGCTAGGCGTTTTGATCATTTTGAGCCATTTGGCGATTTTCGCGAAAGTGGACGAAGTCGGCGGCGCAGAAATGCCGATGCTTCAAATCGCGAATGATATTTCACCTATCGTCGGCTGGGCCATGTCGTTCATTTTGTTTGGAATGATTTTCAATACCGCGGTCAGCATGGTCTATGCGTTCTCTGCGCGCTTCATGCACTCCGGCACGCCGAAGTTCAAGATTTTCGTCGTGGTTGTCGGAATTGTTTCGTACGTATTGAGTTTTGTCGGTTTCACCGAACTGGTGAATATGTTCTATCCGATTGTCGGTTACCTGGGGTTCTTCCTGGTAGCAGCGCTGATCTGGACAGACATCAAAAGGCCGGGCAAACCCGCATTAGTGAAAAGCAGCCTGAACAGCAATTGAATGAAAGCCGCCAAAGCATGCTGCACCCGCTTTGGCGGCTTTTCATGTTATGGTTTTAGTAACCTTTTTGGAAGGAGCCATGTTATGGATGCGTTTATCAAAACAGCGGAACAGCAAAAACTGATCGAGGGCATCCGTGCGCTGGGCCCTTCCTTTCAGCAGCGGGAGCCGGCGCTAGATGCGGCGGGTTCGTTTCCGTTCCGCAATATTGAAGATTTGAAGAAATTGGACTACCATACGCTGACGCTCCCCAAGGAATACGGCGGCCAAGGATTCGGGCTTTATGAATACATATTGGCCCAGGAAGCCATCTCGGAAGCCTCGGGTCCGACCGGCCTGTCAATCGGGTGGCACACCGGAATCGTGCTGGAGTTTGCTGAAAACCGCCATTGGCATGCCCATTCAGCCCAATGGCTGATGAAAGAACTCCGCGGCGGGGCATTGATTAATACGGCGGCAACCGAAAGCAACGCCGGGAGCCCGACGCGAGGCGCGCTGCCCCGTACCACAGCGGTTCCGGAAGGCAGTGACCTAATCATCACTGGCGAAAAAACTTATGTCTCCATGGCGCCGGCCCTGGATTTCTTTTTTGTAACGGCCAGCACCGCCAAAGATGAAGTGATCACCGTCATCATCCCGCGTGTTGCGGCCGGCGTCAAGATCCTTGAATCTTGGGACAGTATGTCCATGAGAGGCACGGCCAGCCAGACGCTGCGGCTCGAAGGCGTCCGGATTCCTGCTTCACACGTATTGAAGCCGTCAAATGCCGCGGTCCCGGCAAAAGGCTGGCTGCTCCACATCCCTGCCTGCTATATCGGGATAGCGGCAGCAGCCCGGACCTATGCCATTGACTTTGCTGTTTCGTATACCCCTGCATCTTTAGGGAAGCCCATTGCTGAGACGCCCAACATCCGCCAGGCCATCGGCGAAATGGAGCTCGAGCTCGAAACGGCCCGCCATTTGCTATACGGCACTGTCGAACGCTATGAAAACGCTTCGGATAAATCAGTGCTGCAAGGAGCGCTGGATGCCACGAAAATCGCCGTCACCCAAGCGGCCATGACTGTTGTCGACCAAGCCATGAAAATCGTCGGTTCCCGCGCATTGTCAGAAGCCAACCCGATGCATCGCCATTACCTGAATGTGCGGGCCGGGCTCTACAATCCGCCGATGGAAGACATGGTGAAGGCCCGGCTCGCACAGCAGGCCATTGAATCTAGCCAGAAAAAGGAGTGAAGCAAATGCCTGTCCATGTTTACCTCAATGACCGGCTGATAGAAGCCGTCCGTTTTTCAGAAGAACAAACCGCCGAACCGAAGCGCCAAAAGATCGTCCTTGATTTCAAAGTGACAAGCGAAGATTACCATGATGTGGCCGTTCTATTGTACGAGATGGAGTTCCATGTCCGTGTGCCCGAGAAAAACCTAGATTTCCAGGCGGCCATCACCAATTATTCCACTTCAGTGACAAACCTTTACCTCGGCAATGAAGTCGCCGACTATCATCTGGAATTGACCGAAAAAGATGAAGCGGCACGCCAGTAGCCCTTCTTTAATAAAAACTTAGATAGAACAAAACGAGGGTCCGGCAGCAGCCGGACCCTCGTTTTATTTCCGCTTGAAGCGGCTTCTGCTCCGCCTTCCCCTTAGCCTTTGCAGCAAGCCCTGCACTTGGCGCTCTTTTGCTGCCGCGGTTTCCGCATCAAGGGAAATCGATGTGATTTCTTCGTCTTCAAGCACAATATCGAACCAGGAATTCACTTTGCTTCCCGGCGGGAGGCGATCTGCCGGGAAAATGATTTCCCGCTGCTCCTCTTCGATCAGAATGACCGCCTGCCGGCCATCTTCAATCCGGTCCAGTATCCCTTTCATCCCATTCACTCCCCTATGCATGCCAGCCCTTGTTCATTGATGGCGTCGATTGTTCCTTGCCCGATTCCCTTGATCGCATCGAGTTCGTCAAGCGACTCAAACGGCCGGGCCGCAATGATGTCTTCCGCAAATGCCGGCCCGATTCCGTCAATCTCCTGCAGCTCGGCTGATGAGGCAATGTTGATATCGATGCAGCGGTTTTTCCCTTCAACAGGAACCCCTTCTTGTTTCTCCACGATTTCATAAGATGTCCCATCAGTCTTCACACGGATAGTGCCGTTTACATCGGTCCCATATACTTCGGCACCGGCATTCTCGACAGCGGCTAAGACTTCAGCATGTGGATGGCCATATGAATTATCAAGCCCGGCGCTGTAGATCGCCACCTCCGGCGAGACGGCCTTCAAAAAGGCGTTGCTTGTGGATGTGTTCGAACCGTGGTGCCCCAAATGGAGGATTTCCGCATCCAAATCCGCGCCTCTGTCGATCATCTCCTGCTCTTCTTTCACTCCCGCATCCCCGGTCATGATGAACCGGACGTTCCCATACGTAAGTTTCAGCGAGATGGACTCCTCGTTCGCCTGGCCGGTCACTTCTTCGGGATGGAGCACTTCGATCTCCATTTTCCCGACGTCAAACGTTTCTCCGGCCCGCGGTTCATAATAATCCACTTCGTTTGCTTCAATCGCTTCGAGAGCCCGGATGAAAACGTCTGATGTACTGGCGTTTCCAGACATCCACACTTCGCCGGTTTCGATTTGTTCCAGCACTTGGTCAAGCTGGCCGATATGGTCGGCATCCGGATGGGTACCGACAACAATATCGAGTTTCTCCACGCCTTGCGCTTCCAGGTATTCAACGGTCTCTTCACCGTTCCAATTTCCCGTATCGATCAGCACCGTATAGCCATCAAATTCAAAGAGCGTCGCATCCCCCTGGCCAACGTCGATAAAGTGGGCAACAAGCCCGTCTCCGCTTTTTCCGCCAGCAGCCGGCTCACCGGTTTCCGCCCCTTCACTTCCGCTCTTCGGTTCTGTTCCCGGCTGGTTCAAACAGCCTGCTAAAAGCAATGGCAGCAACAATAAATAGAGCTCTTTCAATCTTGTTTTTTTCACATTCCCTCTCCTCTTTCCTTACTGAATTTTACCATATCGGGCGCCAGGCGTTCTTCTTCGAGCCTGATTTATGATAGAATGGAAAAAAACATCCGTTGGAAAAGGAGGGCGTCAGCTTGGAGGACTTGTTGAAATTGATGTTGGCTGAACTGCGGGATTTCCGTGAAGAAACTAACGGCAAATTGGAAAAGCTGGAAGCCGGGCAAAAAGAGCTGAAAGACTTGCTGCGGCATAACAGCGCATTGACGATGGAGAACCTGACCGATATCCGGCAAGATGTACGGGCGAAAAACCGGGATGTGGAAGCTGACGTCAACCTCCTATTTAAAGAACTTGAAGCGGTAAAAAGGCAGACCAATAAGATGGACCATCTATTCCGCGTTTAAGGGAATGGAAAAAGGGGCTTTCTAAAAAGCTCCAAACTAAAGACCGGAGGAGAAAAAGCAATGCTTTTTCTCCTCCGGTCTTTTCAATTTGCTATAAATGACTGCTGGGAATGGAGGCGGCGAACAAGTTGGCCGAAGGCAGTTCGGCCAACTTGTTTGCGACGAAGCAGCGAAGCGATGCAACGCCCTTTCATGTCTCGAAGCTAGCGCAGCGACGGTTTTTCATGCACCGAAGCTAGCATAGCGATGCAGGTGCAATGCAGAGACAGGAGCACCGGTTTTACCAGCGGGATAGCGAAGTGCCGAAATCCACTCGGACGCTAGTCAATGCTTGACCGAAGCTTGCGAGGGCAAGTATTTGCGACGAGCTTGCGCAGGAGCACAAGTTCTTTGCTAGTTCGGCGCGAGCCCGCGGAAAGCGTCCGCCGCAATGGACAGCGGCCTTTTTAGACGGCCCCTTTCGTGTTTTAGGAAGACATGTAATCTCCGCCATTGATGTGCAAAAACTGCCCGGTCATATAGGAATTTTGCGGATCCGCCAAAAAGACGTACGCTTTTGCAAGCTCATACGGCTGCCCCGGGCGCCCCGCGGGAACATCCTGGCCGAAGTCTTCAGCGACCTTTTCATTCAATCCTCCGAATGTCTTCGTGATGAGGGGCGTCCAGATCGGCCCCGGTGCAATGCCATTCACTGCAATTTCCTCGCGGACGAGGCGCCGGGCGAGCGAGCGCGTCATGGAGACCATAGCCCCGTTCGCCCCGGCATAATCGATCAAATCCGAATGGCCTCGGTACGCATTGATGGAAGCTGTGTTGATAATGCGTGCGCCCCTCTTCAAATGCGGCAGCGCCGCCCGCGTCAGGTAGAGCATGGCAAACGCCTTGATTTCAAACGTCTTCAACATGTTCTCATCCGTGATATCGAGCGGCGATGTTTCAGGGTATTGATAGCCAGCATTGTTGACCAGAATATCGATCTGCCCGAACGAGTCGAGCGCAAAACGGACCAGTTTTTCGCAATTCTCCGATTTTCCTAAGTCCCCGCTAAGCGCTTTCGCTTCGCCGCCGTACTTTTCAATAAGGTTCAAGGTTTTTTCAGTCGCTTCTTCATCGCCCAAGTATCCGATGACGACTTTCGCCCCTTCTTTTGCATAGGCGATGGCGACAGCCTGCCCGATTCCGCTATTGCCGCCTGTTACAATTGCCACTTTCCCTTCAAGGGCGCCGCTCGCTTTATAATCCTTCAAATCCGTGTTGTCAAAATCCAAATCTGCCATGCCTTTTCTCCTTCCCTTACGTATAATGGTTTGTCAGTTCCTCCAGGTTCCAGACATGGTCCGAATACTGCTGGATGGTGCGGTCACTCGAGAAGATGCCCGACTGCGCAATATTGACAGCGCTCATTTCCAGCCATGCCGACGGATCTTCGTAAACTGCCAGCAGCCTTGCATGGGCCTTGCGGTAAGGCTGGAGGTCTTTCAAAACAAAGAACGGATCGTTTTCATCGACCAGCTGCTTTTTGATATAGGAAACATTATCGATCCCGCCGCTCAATTCTCCGCCCAGCAATTGAGACAGCAAAAGCTGCAATTCCGGGTCGTGGGCCACCGTATCACTCGTGAAATAATTTTTTTCCTTTTCAAATTGCATCACTTGTTTGGCGCTCAGCCCGAAGATGAATGCATTGTCTTCGCCGATCTGCTCGACGATTTCTACATTTGCCCCGTCGTAAGTGCCGATGGTGACGGCTCCGTTCATCATGAACTTCATGTTTCCCGTCCCGGATGCTTCCTTCGAGGCGGTGGAAATCTGTTCGCTGACATCGGAAGCAGGAAAAATCCTTTCCGCTTTGCTGACGCTGTAATCTTCGATAAACACAATACGAAGATGATTTTTGGCCAGCAGGTCGTTGTTCACTTTATCAGCCATGGCATTGATGAGCTTCAAAACTTGTTTCGCAAAATGATAGCTTGGCGCTGCCTTCCCTCCGAATATGAACGTCCGGGGATGAGGGCGGAAATTTTGATCTGAATGAAGATGGTTGAAAAGCAGCTGGATATGGAGAATGTTCATCAACTGCCGCTTATAGCCATGAATCCGTTTAATGTGCGCGTCAAAAACCGATTCCGGGTCGACTATGGCTCCATGCTGTTTGCGGATCCATTCCGCCAGTTGCCGTTTTTTCAGGAGCTTCACCGATTGCAGCTCCTGTAGGAAAGAAGGATCGCCGCTAAAAGGATTCAACCCGTGTAATTTTATCGGCTCCCGGATCCATTCATCACCGATGGCGGATGAAATCAAACCGGCAAGTTCAGGATTCGCTTTCACCAGCCAGCGCCGATGGGCGATGCCATTCGTGATGTTATGGAATTTATGAGGAAAATAATCGTTCAGTTCTTTCATTTCGCGCATTTTCAATATATCGGTATGGAGCCGGGCGACCCCGTTCACTTTATAGCTTCCGACCACTGCCAGGGTGGCCATGTGTACAACTCCCCCTTCAATGATGGACAGTTTTTTGAGGGCAGCTTCATCAAAGTCCTGCTGCTGGACCTTTTCATGGAAGCGGCGGTCGATTTCCTGAATGATCATATAGATGCGCGGAAGCAACGCTTCAAGCAGCGCACTGTCCCATCGCTCCATGGCTTCCTGCAGGATGGTGTGGTTGGTGTAGGAAATCGTATGGGTGGTGATCTCCCAAGCGTCTTCCCATACCATTCCCTGTTCATCCATCAGCAGCCGCATCAATTCCGGAATGGCGAGGGCGGGGTGGGTATCGTTGATTTGGATCGCTACATGCTTTGCCAACTCCGAAAGCGGATAATCCCGTTCTTGGAGAATTGTCTGGAGCGATGAACTGCAAAGAAAATATTGCTGCCGCAAGCGGAGGACTTTCCCGGCATGTTGAGAATCATCAGGGTACAGGCGGTCAGAGATCTCTGACACTGCCTGCTGGTAGAAATGCTGTTCCATGCCTTCAGGAAGCGGGTAGGATGCCGACTCCGCCTGCCATAGCCGCAGCGTATTGACCGTTTTTCCGCCCGCCCCGACAACCGGCATATCATAAGGGACTGCTTTGACCCAAACCGCATCCCGCAGCACCGGTTTCAGCCGGTTATCCTCCACTTCAAGATAGACTTCTCCGTAAAAAGGGACATTCTTTGCCAACTTTTCCTGGCGGACCCCCCAGTCTTCTTTTTCATCGATCCAATGTGTCGGCGTTTCTCCCTGGTAGCCGTCTTTAATGAACTGGGTGAACAAACCGCCCTTGTACCGGATGCCATAGCCATGGCCGGGCAATCCGAGCGATGCCAAGGAGTCCATGAAGCAGGCAGCCAGCCGCCCGAGACCGCCATTGCCAAGCCCAGGCTCTAATTCCTGTTCCTCAATTTCCGCTAAACTGAAGCCCATTTCCTCCAACCCGTCCGAGACGAGGGGATAGACAGACAAGTTCATCAGATTCTGGCCCAAAATGCGCCCTGTCAGGAATTCAATCGAGAAATAATAAAGCTGTTTGTGCGCCTCTTCCCGCTGCACCCGTTTTGTCTCTTGCCAGTCGTCATTGATCCATTCTTTCACCATTTCACTCAGGACCGAATAGGCGGTATGAAGCGATTCTATTTCTTCCCGTTGTTCCAAGCGCGTCATGAAGTCCTTTTTGAACCGCTCTTTTGTCTCGAACATCCGCCATCCTCACCTTTCAGTGATTTTCTTGTAGACCTCCGCATATTTCTCAGCTGAACGGGGCCAAGAATAATCGCCCTGCATGCAGTTCTGTTTGATCGTTTCCCAGTGGCTTTCTTGCTGATACAGCGATAACGCGCGCCCTAAAGCATCTTCAAAAGTCTGCTGATTTGAAAAATCGCTTAAAAATCCATTGCCTGACCGCAGGACCGGATCGTATTCGATGATGGTGTCTTTCAAGCCCCCGGTTTTATTGGCTACAGGAATGGTGCCGTAGCGCATTGAGATGAGCTGGCTCAATCCGCAAGGCTCGAACAGCGACGGCATCAGGAAGATGTCTGCTCCTGCATAAAGCAGATGAGCCAAATCCTCGTCAAATCCGATATGGACTTTCACTTTTTCCGGGAAGCTATTTGAAAGGTCTTTGAAAAATCCCTCGTAATGCTCCCGCCCGGAACCGAGCAGCAAAAATTGCACATCTTCCGACTTCAGCAGATTCGGCAAAAGCTCTTGCAGCACATCGATCCCTTTCTGGTCGGTCAGCCTGGACACCATTGTCAGCAACGGGATATCCCCGCGTTCCGGCAGCCCGAATTTCTTCTGGAGCGCCCGTTTGTTGACCGCTTTCCGTTCCAGCGTGGTCTGGTCGTATTCCATTTCGATAACCAAGTCGGTTGCCGGATTATAGAATGCCGTATCCAGCCCGTTCAAAATGCCGATCAGCCCTTCCCCTTTTTCCTGCAGGAGCGTCTCCAGCCCTTCACCGTATTGCGCCGTCAAGATTTCATCCCTGTATGTCGGACTGACAGTCGTCACTTGGTCTGCATACAGGATGCCGGTCTTCAGATGGTTGAAATGCCCTTTCCAGCTGACATTCCCATCATCATAATAGGACTCGTCCATTTCAAAATCTTCCATAAAGACGTCCTTCGGAAAGTTCCCTTGGAACTGCAGGTTATGGATGGTCAGCACGGTCTTCGTATGCTTCTGCAACGCTGCATAACGGCTATCTTCTTTGAGCAGGAAGGGAATGATTGCTGTATGCCAATCATGGGCGTGCAGAATGTCCACTTGCTCTTCTTGCACTGCTGCGACGGCCAATACGGCACGGCTCAAAAATCCGAAGCGTGTATGGTCGTCCGGCTCGCCGTAAATTTTCCCCCTTGAAAACAAGGCTTCATTTTCAATAAATAAGTATTCAGCTCCTTCAAGGACCAGGCTGTAGGTTTTGCTTCGCTGCATTCCGCCGTTGAAAGGAACTTCCAGCTCTTTTTCTTCTATAAGCTGCGCAACGTATTCAGGCGGGATTGTATCGTATTTCGGCAGAACGACTTTCACTTCGTGCCCGAGTTTCACTAGGGCTTTCGGAAGTGAACCCATAACGTCTGCCAGCCCTCCTGCTTTTATAAACGGTACACATTCTGCCGCGGCCATGATGATGTTCATCTATAATCCTCCTTTGAAACACTTTCCCCTTTGCGGAGCACAATCGGTTTATCCGCAGTTCCGCGGAGGACGACGCCGGCACCGACATGCACACCTTTGTCGGCAATGACATAAGCCAAATCGCATCCTTCTTCAATTGTGCATTTTTGCATGATGATGCAATGGTCCAGCTTCACGCCTTTTTTGATGGCTACGGCTCTGCTGATAATACTTTCCTGGACCGTCCCTTCAATGGTACAGCCGTTTGCCACCATTGCTCGTTTGACGGAAGATCCTACCATATAACGAGTAGGCGGTTCGTCCTTCACCTTCGTGTAGATCGGACGGTCCTGCAGGAACAGCTGCTCCCGCTTTTCTTTATCCAAAAGCGCCATTGATTCATTAAAGTAACTTTGGATGGAATCAATAATGGCAAAATACCCTGTATATTCGTATGTACCGAACACATACGAATTCTTTTTCCGCTTGACACAGTCTTCAATGCTGTATATCTGCTTGTCACGGTACGTATGCAGCAGATCGATCAGGAGCTCCTTCTTTAAGATATAGCTTTTCAAGGAAGTCTCACCGCTCACCGCCTCTGTTATATCTGCCCCGGATTGGGTATGGGATTCCAGCATATCTTCGAAGTCCAGCTGGCACACCGTGAAACAATTGGTGATAACGACATATTCCTGGCGGCTCCGTTCAAAGAAATTCATGTGTTCCGCCAATGCCGGAAACGCGCCGACACTCATCTGGCCGATATCTTTGGACGAAACAGGCAGGAAAAACAGTCCGTCCCGCCTGCGGTCAAGATCCCAGCTTTTCCCCCTGCCGATATGATCCATCAGAGATACGAATGGGGAGGATGGGAACACACCGACAGAATTGATCGAGGAATTCACGACGTTCGATAGAACAAAATCAATCAGCCGGTAGCGTCCGGCAAACGGAATGGAAGCGGCAGTGCGGTATAGCGTCAAATCTTCCAGCTCTGGCAATTTTACAGTTGCATCGACTACGGCAACTAATTTCATATTTGTGCACGCCCTTTCCATTCATCTATGATGTCTTGTGTCAGGAGAATGATCTCGCCCCCCGGCACTCCGATTTCGAAGTTCTCCGGTATGATAAGATCCGGCGGAACAATGGTCCGAGTCAGCTTCGCCCCTCGGCCGACCACCACGCAATTCATGACGACACATTCATAAAGCGCCGCCCCTTCTTGGACGTTCACTTCTTGGAAAATGATCGATTTCTCCACTTTCCCTTCAATGAGGCAGCCTTCATTGACGAATACTTCTTTCAGTTCGCCTGTTTCCGTGACCACTTGCGGCGGCAGCTGCCGGTTCGCTGAAAAAATCCGCCAGCCCGGATCATGCAGGTTCAGCCCCGATTCCGTATTCAACAAATCCATATTCGCTTCCCATAAACTTTCTACAGTCCCGACGTCTTTCCAATACCCCTTATAAGGATAGGCGACCAATTTTTCGCCTTCCCCGAGCATGAGCGGGATGATGTCCTTCCCGAAGTCATGGGAAGATTCCTCGTTCTTATTGTCCAGCTCCAGGTATTTCTTCAGCTTCTGCCAATTGAAAATGTAGACGCCCATTGAGGCCAGATTGCTTTGCGGCTCTTTCGGCTTTTCAACGAATTCCGTCACTTCCAGGTTTTCGTCAGTGTTCATGATGCCAAACCGGCTGGCTTCTTCCCATGGCACTTCAATGACGGAAATGGTGGCATCTGCTCCATTCGCTTTATGGAATTCCAGCATTTTTTGGTAATCCATTTTGTAGATATGGTCGCCCGATAGAATGAGAACGAATTCAGGATCCTGTTCCAATAAATAAGCCAAATTCTGGTAAATTGCATTGGCCGTGCCGTTATACCATTTGATCCCATCCATTTCTGCGTAAGGCGTGAGAATCGTCACCCCGCCGTTCCTTCTGTCAAGGTCCCAAGGGGTGCCAAGCCCGATATACCGGTGCAGCATATGCGGCTGGTATTGGGTAAGCACACCGACCGTCCGGATTTCAGAGTTAACGCAATTTGATAATGGGAAATCGATAATCCGATATTTTCCGCCGAACGGTATCGCCGGTTTGGCAATATTGTAAGTCAGCGATTTCAGCCGGCTCCCCTGGCCTCCCGCTAACAGCATAGCCACTACTTTTCTATTCATGCCCGTCACTCCCGTCTCTTTTTTGTTTCCAGATGCTGATCGTATAAGCCGGCAAATCGATTTCAACGGAATAGTCCTGCCCGTCGAGCGGAGCTTGCCTTGCTTTTTTGATGGTTCCGGCCACTTTTTCTGTCCCGCCATAAATAGACGCATTGCTTGTGAACGTTTGCCGGTACGCCGCATTTCTCGGAACGCCCACTCCGAAAGCGCCATAATGGGTATCGGAAAAATTGCAAATAATGATGCATTCATCTTCCGGCAGCTTCCCTCTTCGGATAAACGCTATCACGGATTGTTCATGGTTATGCGGGTCCAGCCACAGGAAGCCTTCCCGGTCGTCGTCGAGCTCATACAGCGCCTTTTCGCTTCGGTACAGCGAGAGCAGATCTTTCGTAAACAAAGCTATTTCCCTGTGGGCTTTGTAATCGAATAAATACCAATCCAGTTCCGGCTGAAATTTCCATTCCTCGGCATGGCCGAATTCCTGGCCCATAAAAATCAATTTTTTCCCGGGGTGAACAACCCAGAACCCCAGCAGGAGCCGGAGCTGTTTGAATTTCTCTTCCTGGCTCCCCGGCAGCCGATTGAGCAGGGATTGCTGCCCGTCCACCACTTGATCGTGGGAGAAAACCGAAATATACTTTTCATCGTAATAATACGTCAATGCAAAACTCAGCTTGTCGTGGACATCTGGACGTGCCGAAGGAGGTGTTTCGAAATAGCCGAGCGTATCGTGCATCCACCCGAAATTCCATTTGTAGTGGAATCCGATCCCGTCTTCTTCCACGGAAGCTGTCACTTTCGGATAATGCCAGGCATCTTCGGCAATCAAGATCGCGGACGGAAAATGCCGGCGCAGCGATGTGGTCAGCCCTTGCAAGAACGCCTTTCCTTCGGGATTATGGACTCGTGCATCGTCGTTCGGGATATACAGCAATTTCATCAAGGCATCCATCCGGAAACCATCAAATTTGAATTCCTCCACCCAGTAATGGGCGCTCGACAACAAAAAACTTATTACTTCACCCCGTCTGACATCGAAATTCAGCGTTCCCCATTCGGGGTTGATGGTTCTACCTTCCCGTGAATCTTCGTACAATGGCTGGCCGTTGAACAAAGCAAGGGCATGCAAATCCTGGCAAAAATGGCCCGGCACCCAGTCCAGGAAAAGCCCGAGACCGCTTTCTGCACATTTTCCAATAAAATATTTCAAATCATCGCCTGTGCCGTAGCGGCTCGTCGGCGCAAAATATCCGGTTGTCTGGTAGCCCCATGATTCATCCAGCGGATGTTCCGTGATCGGCAGTACTTCGATATGGGTGAACCCTTGTTTCTTCACATAAGGAATCAGTAATTCAGCAAGCTCCCGGTACGACAGGAAGTCGCCGCTTTTCTTTCTTTTCCATGTGCCGATATGCAATTCATAGATCGCCATCGGCTTTTCGGCGTGCCGCGCTGAATGATTGCGCTTGAATTGCAAAGCGCCGGCTGTCCAGCGGTAAGCTGAAACAGGCGCGACCACGGAGCGGTTTGCCGGCCGCATTTCTCCGGCTCTTGCGAAAGGGTCCGATTTCCTGAGCAGCTCCCCTACCGCCGTCTCGATTTCATAAACATACACGGAACCTGTCCGGTCTCCCGGAATGCTGCATTGCCAGATTGAATCGTCTGCCGGATGCCGCTCCATCCGGTACCGCTCTTCTCCAGGGTTTTGCGGATGCCAGCATAGCACCGAAACTTCTGCAGCTTCCGGCACCCACACAGCAAAGGTGGTTTCTTCCGGAAACGGATGGGCGCCAAAATACAGATACGCATCCACCATGCGGCCTTGATGAAATTCAGCGATTTTGTCGGAAGTCAGTTCCAGCTTCTTGTTGCCCAATCAAGCACCTCCAAAAGTACTGGCATTTATTATCATTAGTAAATACTATTATTCCACACAATGCACCAAAAACCCTTGAAAAAATCGGAATAATAAAAAAATAATGAATATATGGCAATCCTTTTACAACTCTCTCCAGACGTTCGCAATATTTACACATAAACCTCCGCTTAGGTACTTGTCCGAAGTCCGTGAATCCTCTACGCTTAAGGCAAACGTGTTAAAAACAGAAAGGATTTGGGCATCTTGAGAAAAACATTCTGGATTCTGCCGCTTGCGCTTCTCGCTTTATTGCTTACCGGCTGCAACAGCGGCATTGAAGATCCCTTGAATTGGGAGATAGAAGATTTCACTTTTACGAATCAGGATAATGAGGAAGTCGGATTGGCCGACCTCAAAGGAGAAGTTTGGCTTGCAGATTTCGTTTTCACCAATTGCACGACCGTCTGTTTGACGATGACTCCGAATATGGTGGACCTGCAGCAGCAGTTCAAGGACGAAGGGATGGACGTCCGGATTGTTTCGTTCAGCGTCGATCCGACAGTCGACAAACCTGAGGTGCTGAAGTCATATGCTGAAAACTACGGAGCCGACCTCGCTTCCTGGGATCTATTGACAGGATACGCACCTGAATTCCTTGACCGCTTTGCCATGGACAATTTCCGGACTGTCGCCCGCAAGCCTGAAGATTCGGATCAAGTGCTTCACGGGACAGGCTTCTACCTCGTGGATCAAAATGGCGTGATCATGAAAACCTATGATGGCGTCAACCCGCCGGTCGAGGATATCATTTCTGATGCGAAGATCCTTCTGGCGGAGGAATAAACGATGAATAGGAAAAAATTATGGGTGTTGGCTGCCGTGCTAGGAGCTGCTGCACTGATCGCACTTCTGATGATGCCAAGGGAAAACGTTCCTTCCCCGGATTCCAGGGTCATTCTGGAGCATACCCACCGCGCTTACATTGCGCCTTCCTGTTTTGAAGTGTCGGATGCGACCAACTTCATCGAAGACGGGACATTGAAGGGAGCGGAAGAGATCGGCTACCCGCCCATCAACGAATGCACGGAAAAAGCTTTCGAAGGCAATAACGACAGTTTTGCAGTGGACTTTTTGAAAGAACTCGGCTTTATCCAAAAGGAATCGATAGACTGGTGAATACCAAAGCAGGCAGCGGGTTTCCGCTGCCTGCTTTTTTATCCGCCAATCCGTTTTACACAAACCGGCGCTTTGGTTGCCACCGGTTCTCCGTGAGGTTCCGGCATTCCGTCCGGCGCCAGCTTCAGCACATGGAGGGAATCGGACCGCTCATTGGCTGCAACAAGCCATTCACCGCCGGGAATCAGCGTGAAATGGCGCGGCCCTGCGCCTCCTGAAGCTGCGAAGCCGAGGAGATCCAACTTGCCGCCGTTGCCGATTGAAAAGGCGGCGATGCTGTCATGGCCCCGGTTTGAAGCATACAGAAAACGGCCGTCTTCCGATACAGCCACTTCCGCACTTGTATTTTCCCCCGACCACTCCTCCGGAAGAAGGGAAACTGTTTGCAAAGCTTCCATCGAAGCCCCTTCGCCCAAAGAGTATACCGTTACGGAAGAGTTCAACTCCTGCAATACGTAAATGATTTTTTTATAGGGATGGAAGGCGGCATGGCGCGGGCCGCTGCCCGGACTGCATGGAACTTCATGCTGCAGCGACAGCTTGCCCGCCGAATCATCCAGCCGGTAGATATAAAGCGTGTCTGTCCCAAGGTCCGGCACTATGAAAAATGAAGTCCCAGGAATTTGGGAGACGGAATGCGGATGGGCAGCATCTTGCCTTTCCCTATTCGGACCGCTTCCTTCATGGCGGACGGAATCGGCCAGTTCCCCGATTTCTCCCTCCGGCGATAGTGGATAGACATTGACGTTGCCGCCTGAATAATTGACCGCAAGCAGCCAGTTCTCCGATTCAGCTATGGTGACGTGAGCCGGATGATCACCGTTTGAAGGCTGCCGGTTGATTTCTTCAAACACGCCATCGGCCGGATTGCACCAGCAGGCGACCAGTTCGCCGTTGCCGGTTTCGCTCGCCGCTGCAAAACCCGAACCATTCGGATGGATTGCCAGGAAAGAAGGCCGATCGACCCCTGCCATCCCTTCTCCTTCGGTTAGTTTCCCTGCAGCAGAATCGAAACGCCAAAGCTTGATCCCATTTTCTTCTGGCCCTGAATAGGAGCCTGTCAGCAAGTAATGCATGCGCCCCCTCCTTTTCTGAATGTCGGTGCTAACTTTTCATCAATAAAAACTTCTCATTTTAGAATATTCCGTCTTTTACCAGTATACGGGAAGGATGGGCCGCTTTCAATTTTCGTCCAGTATGTTTTAAGTTAGGTGCTTGCTTTGTCATCGACTATAATAGTAGCAGGGATGAAATTCCGGTCCCAACGATGCATATGAACCCGAAGGACACTCGCGCCTTTTGTTTTCCAGGCCATCCAAGTGGATTTTTCGTAAAGTATAGGAGGAAAAAAAGTGGGGCTTACAAGAGACTTTTTTATCGCTTTGTCAAAGAATCAAGCGTTGAACAGCGGTGCAAAGAAATGGGGCTTGAAACTCGGAGCCAGTAAAATGGTAGCCGGGACGGACATCGACAGCATGATGAAGTCCGTAAAAGAACTGAACGCCGAAGGCATCAGTGCAACAATCGATAATTTGGGGGAATTTGTTTACAGCCGCGAAGAAGCGCTGACAGCAAAAAATGATATCCTGGAAACGCTTGAAGCCATCCAAAAGCACGGGGTATCAGCCCATATGTCCGTCAAACTTACCCAGGTCGGCCTGGATGTAGACTTCGGTTTCTGTCTGGAAAATATGCAGGAGATCGTGGCAGTGGCAGCCAATTACGCTATTTTCATCAATATCGACATGGAGGATTACAGCCATCTTCAGCAGACGTTGGATATCCTGGAAGCCCTTTTGAAAGAGTACGATAACGTGGGAACCGTCATCCAGGCTTATTTATACCGCTCGGAAAAAGACATGGAAGCTCTCCGAAATGTGAGGCTCCGCCTCGTAAAAGGCGCATACAAGGAAATTCCGGACGTGTCACTGCAAAGTGCAGGCGATATCGATAGCAATTACTTGAAGCTGATCAAAAGCCGCCTGCAGTTTCCCGTATTCACTTCAATCGCAACTCATGACCACGTCATCATCAATGAAGTGAAGCGTTTTGTGAAAGAGAACGACATTCCGCTCAACCGCTTTGAGTTCCAGATGCTTTACGGCTTCCGCAGCGAAATGCAGAAAGAATTGGCGCGGGAAGGCTTTAACTTTACGACCTACGTCCCATTCGGAGAAGACTGGTACGGCTATTACATGCGCCGGCTGGCAGAACGTCCACAGAACCTGAACCTGGCGCTGAAAAGCCTGGTTTCCAAATAATCCGCAAAAAAGCGCAACGGAATTGCTTCCGCTGCGCTTTTTTTATTTCAACTCGCGTACGCTTAAAGGCACGAGGTCTTCATCGAGGCGGCTTCGGTAGCGTTCGTATTGAGGCGGCAGCATCAATTGCTCGCCCAGTGCCTCCATCGTTTCGTCTGTCGCAAACCCCGGCGGGTCCGTCGCAATTTCAAATAGAAGGTCCCCATATTCCCGAAAATAGATGGCATTGAAATAGCTGCGGTCCTGCACAGGGGTTACGCCAAGGCCGTACGCTTCCACATGCCGCTTCCAGTCCAGCTGGTCTTCATTGTCCTTTGCACGCCAGGCAATGTGATGCACCGTTCCGACGCCCATCTGCCCCATACCTGTCGGTGATAATTTCACATCGACGATATTGCCGATGTCCGCAGAGGACCGGAAGCGCATCAAGCCGGCTTCTTCTCCCACTCGTTCAAATCCCAATACCGTCTCAAGGAGCTCCGATGTTTTTTCGGCATTGGCCGAGAACAATGTAGCACCCCCGAATCCTTTGATCGCCGTGTCAGGTCCGGTTCCGCCAAAGGCCCAGTCATTCTTTTCTCCCTCTGCCCGTTCCACCAATTCAAGGCGAAGGCCATGGGGGTCGTTGAATTGCAAAGAAGCTTCCCCGAACCGTTCCGTTTTTTCAAAAGCAATTCCGAATGCAGCCAATCTCTTTTCCCAAAACGGCAAAGCGTTAACCGGAACGGCGTACGCAGTGACGCCAACCTGGCCATCGCCGATCCGTCCTTTATAAGCATCGCCCCATGGAAAAAATGTCATGATGGTCCCGGGTTCTCCGCTATGGTTTCCAAAGTATAAGTGGTACGTTCCCGGATCATCGAAGTTGATGGTTTTCTTCACTAGCCTCAATCCGAGGACTCCCGCATAAAAATCCACGTTTTCCTGCGGATCCCCTACGATTGCAGTAATATGATGGATACCTTCTGTCTTTTTTGCCATGCACTGCCCCTCCAATCATTTATTCTGTCCGTTTCTGGTCTTCCTTATCATTTTGAAGCTGTTTCAGCTCAGCCTGCTTCTCCCGTTCAATCTCTTTCTTCTGTTCTTTTTCTGCCGTTCTCCCTTGTCCATCTGAATCGATGACCGCTTCTTTCTCACGCTCTTTTATTTCTTCTATTTTCTCCATTTCCTGCTGGTATTCCTCTTCCACATCCGAAGTCGCCGGTATGAACGGCTCGTCATTGTAATCCACCCTTTTGCCATAACGCAGCATTTCGTAAATGATCATGCCGTTGTTCGGTTTTCCATTCGCCGTCTTCATCGGCACGATATCGAAGAGGACGTAATAGAATGCGTAAAAGGTGAACCGGTCCCAAAACGTCTGGTATTCCTGGATGATGCCATTGGCCAAGAGCGCATTGATGGTGAACGCTACGATGAGGTTGACGAGGATTGGCCCTGCATAAACCGCCGTATAGGCAAACCGCCCTTTCCTCTTCAGGTCATCATATGAATACCAACTATACAGATGATAATACTTTCTTACATCAAACATGCCGATCTTAAAAATCCGAGGCCCTGAACCGATGGTCAAGCGCGGATTTTTGACACCGAAAACGGCACTGACAATCAAATAGCCGGATTCCCGTAAAAACACGACAATCGGTAAAATCAGAAATGCGGAAATAACCAATGACACCAAATCTGAGAGTCCGAACATCCTTTTCACTTCCCTGCTTTTAGCTTCAACTCTTTCCATACCCGACATTCCAGAAGTTGAATCTTACTCGAATTATCAAAAAAGTTTCTTGCAAAGCTCTATTTAGGCATATCGTCCCTATCATTCCGCCTATTCTCCCAGTTAAGATAGAACTACTATTCTGATTAGTTATTTTATTGTCAAAGGAAGTGCACAATGGCCAATTTGAAGAACCTCCATACATATAAAAAGCGCATGTTCGCAATCTTTTTCATGGCTCTCCTCTTGTTCGGTGTCACCATGGAACAATTATCCGCGCCCACCGATGCTTCGGCTTCCAAAAAAACGGCCGGCTCCAGCGCATACGCCCCGCCTCCGAACATGGCTGAAATCGAGCAAAATGTCCAGGTAGAAAAAAACCTGGTCTACAACGATTCACCCAATAGCTTTTTGGACATCTACTATCCGGAAGAAATGGCCAGCACCCTCCCTGTCATTTTGTGGATCCATGGCGGCGGGTATATTGGCGGGACCAAAAACAGCCGGCAGGATTATGGCATGGCCCTGGCAAATGAAGGCTTTGTCGTAGCGAATATCGATTATGCCCTGGCCCCGGAACAACTTTACCCTGGCCCCATTATCCAAGCGAATGCCGCACTCAAATTTTTGCAGACCCATGCTATAGCCTACGGAGGCGATATGTCCCGCCTCTTCATCGGCGGAGACTCCGCCGGTGCCCAGATTTCAAGCCAATTGGCAGCGGTCATTTCCAACCCGGCACTCGCTGCCGCCATGGGAATCACTCCGGCCGCCGGCTTGGAAACCCTGCGCGGCGCCATGCTGTTTTGCGGATTGTACAATATGGAGACCGTTCGGGCAACAGCTTATCCGCGCATCGATCTATTCCTGAATACGTACACCGGCATGGAGCGCTTTGAAGAGCATAGCCGGATCGGCGAACTTTCCACCGTCAATCACGTAACACCGGACTATCCGCCCGTCTTTATCTCATCGGGAGATGCCGACAGGCTGACTACACAGTCGGTCGAACTGGCAGACGTGCTCGAATCGCAAGGTGTGCCCGTTGACCGCGTATTTTTCGACGATTCAGGCAAAGGGCTCGGCCATCAATATCAATTCACGCTTAATACTGTAGACGCCCAGGAAACATTCGAGAAAACGGTGAGTTTCCTGTCCGCCCACATGGCTGCCCAATAAAAAAAGAAGCTTTTGCTCCGGGAGCAAAAGCTTCTTTTTGTGTGTTAATTATGGACAGCGGTTTCCTGTACCGGCCGTGCCGCTTTTTCTTTCCGTTTGGTCGGAACCATATTAAAGACGATGTTCAGCGCAATCGCCGTTACGCTTCCCGCGACGATGCCATTGCTCGTCAAAATTTGCAAGCTTGCCGGCAACTGTGCGAAAAGTTCAGGAACAACGGTCACCCCGAGGCCTATTCCGACAGAACAAGCGATGATCATGGAATTTTCCTGTGACTCTGTAATGATCTTGCTGAGCATTTTGATGCCTTGGGAAATGACCATGCCGAACATGGCGATCATCGCCCCGCCGAGGACAGCCGGAGGAATGATGGTTGTAGCTGCCGCAATTTTTGGTACAAATCCTAAAGTGATCAACATCAAGCCGGTGATCAAAATGATTTTTCTCGATTTCACGCCGGACATCTGGATCAAGCCGACGTTCTGTGAAAAAGTGGTGTACGGGAATGAGTTGAAAATCCCGCCCAGGACAATGGCAAGCCCTTCTGCACGATAGCCTTTCGCCAAATCTTTCTCGTATATCTTCTTCTCCGTGATGTCGCTCAGCGCGAAATACGTGCCTGTCGATTCCACAAGGGAAACCAAAGCGACCAAGATCATCGTGATGATGGCCGACCATTCAAACGTCGGCGCTCCAAAGTAAAACGGCTCGACCATATGGAAGTATGACGCTTCTCCGATTGCTGAAAAATCAACCACACCCATAAATGTCGCAGCAAGGGTTCCCGCTGCCAAACCGAGAAGGATGGAAATTGCCCGCATAAATCCGGTCGCAAATTTATAAACCAAAATGATGAACAGGAGCGTTCCGAAAGATAAAGCGATGTTCGTAAGGGAACCGAAATCGCTTGCCCCTTGCCCGCCGCCCATATTATTGATGGCCACCGGAATCAGGGTGATTCCGATAATCGTGACCACTGAACCTGTGACAACCGGCGGAAAGAAGCGGACAAGGCTTCCGAAGAAACCGCTGATCAGCACGACAAAGATGCCTGATACCAAGATAGAGCCGTATATGGCTGAAATTCCGTATTCTGCGCCAATGGCAATCATGGGTCCAACAGCGGTGAACGTACATCCAAGGACCACAGGGAGCCCGATGCCGAAAAAGCGGTTGTTGACGATTTGCAAGATGGTAGCGACGCCGCAAAGCATGATGTCGATAGCCACTAAATAAGTCAGTTGTTCTGAAGTTAGCCCTAATGCTTCCCCGACAATCAGCGGGACAAGAACCGCTCCGGCATACATCGCAAGAAGATGCTGAAAGCCTAAAGCTGTTGCTGCTAATCCGTTTTTCATATCGCTTTGGCCTCCTCAAAAAATTCAACTTTTCCATTTGCCAGAGATGAGATGTTTGCCAGCGATTCCACGCGCACACCGCGGGCGCGGAGCATGGCGCCGCCTTCCTGGAAGCCTTTTTCAATGACGATGCCCACGCCGCCCAGCGCTGCACCGGCTTGTTCTACAATATCAATCAGCCCAAGGGCCGCCTGGCCGTTTGCCAGAAAGTCATCGATGACCAGCACGACGTCAGTTTCATCAATAAAATCCCGGGAGACGGAGATATCGTTTGTTTCATTCTTTGTAAAGGAATGGACACTTGCTGTATACAACCGATTGACCAGCGTCAGTGATTTGCGCTTGCGGGCAAAAACTGCCGGCACTCCGAGTACGAGCCCGGTCATCATAGCAGGCGCAATGCCGGATGATTCCAATGTCAAAATCTTTGTAATGCCTTCCCCGCTGAAGCGTGAAGCGAATTCTTCACCGATTGCCTGCATCAGAACAGGATCGATTTGGTGATTCAAAAAACTATCAACCTTCAGGACCGAGTCCGATAATACCTTGCCGTCTGCCACTATTTTTTCCTGTAATTTTTCCATGCTGTCAGCACTCCTTTCGTCACGCCCCGGAGCATAGAAAAAAGCCCGGAAGACGTGCATCCATTCATACCATGAGCGGAGCAAGCCTTTCGAGCCGAACTTCGAAAGAGAACGACAAAGAAACGTGCCAACAGGCACTTCCCTATCATTTCATTGCTTCTCATAGTCAGTTTGTTTTCGGCAAACCGGTAGAAACTTGCAGGCCATATCCCCGCGATTATATGAGTAGATTGTATAGAATTGGTCTAATTATAGCATTTCAAAGGAGCAATTCAAGCCGCAAAAAAATAAAAGAGAATTCCGATAAATGGAGGCGTTTTCATTGATGGCTCAGGCTGTCCCTTCGTTTCCGCTGTACATATGCTTCTTCAATTCCTCCCGGATTTCCTCTGGTATCTTCTCTGATTTTTGGGCCTGCAAGTCGTAATTGACGTAGACAGCAGTATTTCTGGCGCATAAGCTGCCGTTTTGATGCAGTTCCTCGTAAAGTTCTAAACTGCTATTGCCAATCTTTTTGATCCAGACCTTGATTTCCACATCTTGTCCGAAATAGATCTGGCTGATGAACTCAAGTGTTGTTTTGACGATGACCATTTTCCACCGGGTGAAATCATGATCAGGTGTAAACAGTGCAAACAACGGATTGCGGGCTGCTTCAAACCATACCGGCAGCGTCGTGTTGTTGATGTGTCCGACGCCGTCCGTTTCGGATACCCTGGGCGATAGAACCGTTTCGTACATACCTCTCCTCCTCTATGCAATGTATACATTCAGTTTAGCATTTGCCGGCTCTGTTTGGACATTGCTTTTCACGCTGAAACCCACTATATTTAGAGAGACGAAATATCTTGCAGACGGAAAGAGTGAAGCACCATGATGGTTTGGGCCGCAGACATGAAAATGAAAATCATGTCTTTCAACCGCAATATCAAGTTGTTCATGCTGGCCAATGTGATGATCCAGATCGGCCTGGGCGTTTTCATGGTCATGTACAACCTCTACATAAAAGAACTCGGCATGCCGGAGACGGTAAACGGCAAAGTCATTTCCATGACCGCCACTGCTTCCGCCCTTATGCTGATTCCTGCCGGTTTCCTCAGCGACCGGTTCGGCCGCAAATGGATTCTTGTCATCGGCGCTTCTTTGGGTGCCGCTACTCTTTTTTACCGGAGCTTTGCAGTTGCCGAAACGCCGCTTGTGGCAGCTGCTTTTCTGACCGGCTTGTTCATGGCATTTGTCCAGGTGTCAGGCATCCCGTTTCTTGCCGAACATTCCAAAGCATCAGAGCGCGTCCATATGTTCAGCGTCTATTTCGCGCTGATGACGCTTGCCAATGTCGCCGGCAGCTTGTTCGGCGGCCTCATTTCCGATGCTTTTCAGCTGCTGTTGGCGATGGATGCGGCACTGGCTATCCGCTGGTCGCTGTTGTTCGGCGCATTGCTGTTTACACTGGCGTTGCTCCCGCTAATCCGGCTCGACAGCCGGCCGCCCGCTGCCGAGGAGAAAGTGAACACGCGGATTGAGATCGATGTTGCCGATGCCAGCCTAAAGAAAAATTTGATTGTCATTTTCCATTTTTCATTCGCCAGCTTGCTGATCGGCTTGGGATCAGGGCTTGTCGTGCCTTACCTCAATCTTTACTTCGCCAACCGCTTTGATGCTTCGAACACCTATATCGGGCTCATTCTGGCGCTCGGATCCGCCATGACGGTAGTCGCTACCCTTATCGGGCCGCTCTTGGTCGCCAAGGTCGGCAAAGTGAAGGCCATGCTGCTGTTCCAGCTCCTGTCGATTCCGTTCCTGGTACTGACCGCCTATACGACATCGCTCATGCTTGCCTCTCTCGGCTTTTTGCTGCGCCAGGCGCTAATGAATGCCGGCAATCCGATCCAAAGCGCCATTGCGATGGAAGTTGTCCATGATAAATATAAGGGGCTCGCCAACTCCGCGAACCAGATGGTCTTCAACATCGGCTGGGCGACTATGGGGCCGGCCGCCGCCGGGCTCGTCATCGCTTTCGGCTCCTACTGGGGCTATGCATACGCATTTACGATCACTTCGGTCCTTTATTTGATTTCAGCTCTCTACTACTACTTCATCTTCGGCAAGCGCAAACTCGCCGAATAAAAAAGGATGGCCCGCTTTGGGCCATCCTTTTTCTAGCTTGTTGAGAAAGATATAAAATACTTGCCTCTTAATCGATATTCCGCAAAGCAGTTTCGTATCTCAGATAACTCTACTAAAACGGACAAAGTTACCAGCTTTTAAAGAGCGAAACCAGCGCCGGCGCGTCCACGGGCTAGGCGAAGCTATGAGACGGGTGTTTTTCCCGGCTCATGGCGGAAGCCAAAGAGGTGCACAAAAGTTTTTGGGCACCTCTTTTGCGACGAGCTTGCGCAGGAGCAATCGTCTTTGCCCTTCCCAAAGCGGCCGAAGCGAGGTGAAAAGTTCATTTTTTTATTAACTTATCTAAAGAAGGTTTCTCGACAGCCTGAAAAAAGGATGGCCCCCATCGGGCCATCCTTTTGCTTATTTACGCTTTTTGCTTTTTTTAGTAACGCGTCCAAGCAGGAATGCTCCTGCAAAAATGCCGATTGCTGTATTTGTCCGTTTGTTGAAGACTTGTTTAGCCACAAGGTTCAAGTTCTGCGGGCGCTCAGCAAGGCGGCGCATGAAATAGCCGTACCAGTCATCGCCGAATGGCACGTAAGTACAGAAGTTATAGCCTTGGCCCGCTAAGTCCAATTGCATGTCTTTGCGGAAACCGTAAAGCATTTGGAACTCGAATTTCTCACGCGGGATGTTGTTCTCTTTTACGAATTCGATCACATGGTTGATGATGTTGTGGTCGTGTGTCGCAATCGAAGTGAATTTCCCGTTCAGCAAATGGTACTCGATCAGCTTGATGAAGTTCGCATCGATCTCATCCATTGTCTGGTACGCGTATTCTGCCGGCTCTTTATATGCGCCTTTAACAATGCGCAGGCGCAGGTCTTTATGTTCTTGGAGATCATCCATCGCACGGTAAAAATACGACTGGATGACCGTTCCGACATTATCATATTCCTTAAGGAGTGTTTCCATCAAATCATATGAAGGCTGCACGTGTGCATAGTCTTCCATATCGATGTTGATATGCATATTGTATTTGCTTGCTGCATCAACGATTTCGCGGAGGTTTTCGTAGCAGAAATCATAGTCGATGTCCAAGCCGATTTGCGTTGGCTTCAAGGAAATATGGGCATCTACTCCGTTTTCATGGATGCTTTCAATCACTTCCAGAATGCTTTCCTTTGCTTTCAAAGCTTCTTCTTTTTCAAAAACGAACTCGCCTAAGTTGTCGACTGTGCAGCTGATGCCATGCGCATTCAATTCCCGGATGCTTTTGATCGTTTCTTCGATATTTGTTCCCGCTACAACCGTTTGCGCCCCTAATTTAAGGCCATATTTCTTAGCCGCACTGGTTAAAAATTGGTTTTTAGACAACCCGATAAACACATCTTTCAACATGGTTTTCCCTCCTGATACATTCCCACCATAATTACTTATACGAATCGCAGTGAAAAAGACTTCTTTCTCCGGCCATACAAGCACGTCTTATTGTAATCCTTTTTTCTGAAACCTGCATCAAAAAAATACGCGCAGCCTCGGAGGTGCATGGAAACCGGATTAAAAAAGCCTTCTCTCCTTAACGGAGGAAGGCTTGGCAACGCTCAATTATTGATGTACTTCTCGAAAACATCCCCGAAATCTTTCACATGGTATTGATTGCGGACAGAAGTCATCCAGGTAAATCCGAAATCCGTCAGCTGGGAATACTGGTCGGCCAGCGCCACATCGTTCGGACGGGAATTCTGCAGTACGGTCACGGCCTTGTTCAAGCTCTCGTCAGCCATCGTGATCAGGATCTGATTTTCATAAGTGAGTTCGGCAATACGCAAAAGCGATTTGTAAAGGTCTTTGAGCTTCTCGATCTGGTCTTTTTGCACATCGATCTTAAACGGCAGCTGGCCTATTTTAAATCCGATTTCGACATCCAAGTCGATTTTTCCGGCAGTTTCCATGATGACGTCAGAAATGGAATGCTGCGAATAAGGATAGCGTTTGAGCGTCCGTTTTGAAGACATTGCACTTTCTCCGTCTACATGGATAAGCGCCAAGTTTGTAAAGCAGTACTCATCCGCTTTTGTCTTGATTAGAAAAAAGATTTTTTCCTGGTCTTCATGCATCACATAATCGTCCGCATCTGTCTTGTCATAGTCTTTTGGATCGATGATTTTTCCGATATCCGATAAACCCAGAGCTTCTGAAGCCATTTTCTTGAACATATGTATCTTCTCCTTTTTCATGGGAACTGTAGATTCCCTGCTCCTTCCAGTTTACCAAAAGATTTCTGAAAGCAACAAGAAAATCTGCAGCAGCCCCGATTTTCCATTGCACTCAAAAAGCAGGCACCCTCGCTCCGATGCCCGCTTTTTCTACGGCTTTTTGAAAGGGCTCAGTAAACCGCTCCTCTTCGCCGGTCTACCTGGTACGTAAATTCCACAGCCACTTCTTTTCCGGCCCCGAGGCGCACCTTGAATTCGATGGACTCGGCATCTTTCACTTCGTAATCATGCGTTGACGACTGCATCTTCCAATTGGGTTCATGGAAACGGTGAGCGATATCAATCCGTATGTTTTCACTTTTCCGGTTTGCGAGTTCGTAGACATAAGTGACGTATTCAAAGCCTTCCTGCTGTTCACGCAGCGTTTCCCGGCTGTCCGACCGGATATCGAAAGCTTTTCCGATGACAAGTGAACATTGTCCATCCGCCGGTGTCTCACGTACGGCGTCTTCTCCAAGGAACTCCCAATCCCCGTCCGTGTCATGCCCGAAGATTTTGGCAAAGCCTTTGGGAAGCGGCATGCCCAGCCCATTTTCCGCTGTATTGGCGAAATGCAATTTGACTGCAGCCTGCCTGCTGTTCCTTTCCACTTCGTATGTTTTTTTGGCTGGTATGCCTTCTGCCGACAAAAAGCGGATCTGCTTTGATTGGCCGTTCTGCAAAGTGGCGGGTTCGCCAAGCCGGTACACATGATAGTCCGAAAATGCATGTTCTTCAAATTGTGCGGCCCTTTTCATATTGTTCTGCGCTGAAAATTCCGCCATATGGAAAAGCTGTAAAGACGGCCGATTGGCTTCCCCCGCGACCAGCTTCAGCTTGGCTCCAGAAAACTCCATGCCGGTCCGGTTGCTGATTTTCGCCCATCCCACGAGGGCCATCTTTCCATCAAGGACCTCCACCACATATACCGCTTCCCATTCCAGCCCCTGGGCAAGGTAGGAGACATGCACCTCCTGATCCAGTTTGGCCGGCGCGATTTTCCAGCTTAATGTCGGCTGTTTGTATAACGCTTCAGGCAACGGAGGCAAAATCAAATCGCCTGACGGGTCGACGAAGGTGCGGCCCGTATCAAGGCATTCCATGGCAATGCCACCCGTAGCATTCAACAAACGCATTTGCCGCTCTTCATCCAGTTCCGGATCTCGGACTGCCACCACTTGCCCGATATACTTGGAGAGCAGCTGCTGATTATCGGCAAAATCAAAATCGTAATTCTGTTCGAGCACCTGGATGCCTCTTATCATCGCAGAGTCCGCCTCGATGGTGCGGGCAACATCAAGAAAATGGATTTCATCGGTGGCTTGGGGCGAAACGATGCGCCGCGTTTCTTTTACCAGCCCAAATCCATTTTGGTAGATCGTCAATCCGAGCGAGCTCCGGTCTTTTCTTTCCGATTGAAATTTCATCGACCCACGTCCTTTCATTGAATAAACCCTCCAAGAACCTGCGTTTCCGCCATTCTTACTTTTCTCCAGCCTCAAATAAGAAGGATCGCTCTAAATCTTGTACTGATTTTTCTCCCGTCAAAGCCAAGGTGATGTCCAAATCGGCAATCATATTGCGCAGCACTTCTTTCACACCCTGTTCGCCAGCAACCGCCAGCCCATACATTGCCGGCCTGCCTATCAATACGGCTTGCGCCCCGAGCGCCATCGCTTTGATGACATCGGATCCACGCCGGATGCCGCTGTCCATCAGCACTGGAATCCGGCCATCCACCGCTTCGCATACAAGCGGCAATGCCTCCAAAGCACTGATCGAACCATCTACTTGCCGCCCGCCGTGGTTCGAGACGATGATGCCATCCACTCCATGCTCAATCGCCAGCTGGGCATCTTCTGGATGCAAGATCCCTTTCAGGAGAATCGGAAGCTCCGTATGTTCCCGGAGGAACGCAAGGTTTTCCCAAGTCAGCCCGGCATTGCCGAAGATCTGGGTCCAATACATGATGGCAGCTTGCGGATCTTCCTGCGGCGACTTTTCCAACTTTGCACAAAAGGCCGGATCGCTCAAATAATTGCCGACGCCTTCACCGATAAGAAACGGCAGATAGACATTCTTCAAATCATATTCGCGCCATGCCATCATCGGCGTATCAAGAGTCACAACAATCGCAGAATGCCCGGATGCTTCTGCCCTTTTCAAGAAACTTGCGGTAATCTCTTCATCTTTGCTCCAGTATAACTGGAACCATCTAGGCGCTTCTCCCATGGCTGCAGCAATCTGCTCCATCGGTACAGACGAAGCAGAACTCGTGATAAAAGGGATTCCGAGGGCGGCACATGCTTTCGCCGTCGCGATTTCCCCGTCTTCATGAATGATGGACTGGACGCCGACCGGCGCAAGAAGCAGCGGAAATTCTTGTTTCACGCCAAAAAGCTCAATACTTAAATCCCGCTCTTCGACATTCCTCAGCATCCGCGGCACAAGTTTCCAGCGGTCGAACGCCTGCAAGTTTGACGCAATGGTCCGTTCTCCTCCCGCTCCTCCGGCCACATAATAATATGGCCCGTCTTCCAGCGCTTCACGCGCCCGGGCTTCCCACTCCTCAAACACTACCGGCAGCCGGTCAGGCGCCGGATTAGGCATGGTTTGGTACACCTCGAATTGAACTCGGTTTCCGAAATTCCCCATTTTATCATCTCCCTGTATTCTCAATTTTCCAACTATACATATTTTAACAGCAAGATCGGAAACATATCTGTTTTTTCTGCTATTCCTATCAATAAAACCAAAATTCTTTGCAATCGTTTTTTTAAGTCCGCCATGTCCCGGACCCCTCGAACAGAAAACAGCCCATGCTTCTGCAGAAAAGCTGTTCCGCAAGCGGATTCTATTCTAAACTGGTTTCAGGAGGCGATTATAATGACGATGAAGATGTTTGCAAGCGACAATAATTCGGGCATCCACCCCGCTATCATGGAAGCGATTGCTGCGGCCAACTCGGGGCATGCCCCGGCATACGGCAGCGATTCATTCACCGATGCGGCCATAGGGAAATTCAAGGAGCACTTCGGGGAGGACTGCAGCGTCCTGTTCGTCTTTAACGGCACCGGTGCCAATGTCACCGGCCTGAAGGCGATGGTCCGCTCCCACCAAGCCATCATCTGCACGGACGGCGCCCATATCCATTCGGATGAAGGCGGCGCGGCGGAAGGGTTTATCGGCGGAAAATTGCTGATCTCCCCAACTAAAGACGGCAAGCTGACCATCGCCGATATCGAAAGGCAATTGCCGAATATCGGCAATCAGCAGCGCAGCCAGCCGAAAGCCGTGTCCATTTCCCAGTGCACCGAACTCGGGACCGTCTACACGATTGAAGAAATCAAGGCATTGACATCCTTTGCCCATGCCAATGGCTTGTATGTACATATGGATGGCGCACGGATCAGCAACGCCGCGGCCCATCTCGGCTGCAGTCTGAAAGAGATGACGGCCGATGCCGGAATCGATATGCTGGCATTCGGCGGCACGAAAAACGGCTTGATGGCCGGCGAAGCTATCGTCTGTTTCCGTGAGGAACTGGCCACAGAACTTGCATATATCCGCAAACAAGGGATGCAGCTCGGTTCGAAAATGCGTTTTTTGTCGGCGCAGTTCGAGCGCTTGCTGACAGACGACCTCTGGCTCGAAAATGCCCGCCAAGCGAATGCCATGGCCCGTCTGCTTGCGGATGGCCTGGTGAAATTGCTGGGCGTGGCACTTACCCAGCCGGTGGAATCGAACGCTGTTTTCGCTTCGATGCCGCGGCCCCAGATCGAGAAGCTGCAACAAACCTATACTTTTGCAGTATGGAACGAAACCTTGAATGAAATCCGGCTCGTCGCTTCATTCGACACGACAGAAGATGATGTTGCCGCTTTTCTGACTGCTGCCGCCCAAGCTTTTAAAAGCTAAACAAAAACCCACTTCAGCGATTGAAGTGGGTTTTCAAATATGAAATTACATAGAGCCGGCAGCTTTGGGTCAACGGCGACTTTTCCGGATGGACCAGATCGCCGTACAACAAATCGCCCAGAAAGCGGACTTCCTCCCTGAACCGCTCCCCCTGGCCGGCATCGAAAACTTCCGCCTGGATATAAAGGGCTGTGCCGCGCTCGGCATAGTCGATAAGGGTAACTTGATGTTCCATAGGCCCTCCTGTTAAAACAATCCGATAGCTTCGCCGTTCGGGCCGACGTCCATTTTCAGCGCCGCCGGCTGTTTCGGCAAGCCGGGCATCGTCATGATGTCGCCTGTCAGGCATACGAGAAATCCTGCACCAAGCTTCGGAATGATTTCCCGGATGGAAATGGTGAACCCTTGCGGACGTCCCAGCAGTTTCGGCTGATCGGTTAATGAATACTGGGTCTTCGCCATGCAAATCGGCAGTTCATCCCATCCACATTTCTTGATCTCCACCAATTGCTTCTGCGCTTTATCGGAAAGCTGGACATCCACTCCGCCATAGACCTTCTGGACAATCGCCCGCAGCTTTTCTTCCACCGAATCCGTTTCATTGTAAAGAAACGCAAAATTTGTCGGGCGCTCCAGTTCCTGCTTCACCAATTCCGCGAGCTCCAGGCCCCCTTTTCCGCCTTGCTCCCAGACATTGGTCAAGGCAATGGCGACGCCTTCCGCTTTCGCCCACGCCATGATTTCCGCCAATTCCCCTTCGGAATCCGTGACAAAACGGTTCAGCGCAACAACGGGTTCGATGCCGAACTGCCGGATGGTGTCGACATGCTTCGCCAAATTCACCATGCCGCGCCGCACTGCATCCGGATCCGTTTCCGCCAATGCGTCTTTTGCGATGCCGCCGTGCATCTTCAATGCGCGCACAGTTGCCACGATCACTACCGCATCCGGGTTGAATCCGCCTTTGCGGGACTTGATGTGCATGAACTTCTCCGCTCCCAGGTCTGCGCCGAAGCCGGCTTCCGTCACGACGATATCCGCCAGCTGGCGGGCCGTGTTCGTCGCAGCCAATGAATTGCAGCCGTGTGCGATATTCGCAAACGGGCCGCCGTGGATTAATGCCGGCGTGCCTTCGATGGTTTGGACCAGGTTCGGCTTGAACGCCTCTTTCAAAAGCAGTGCAAGCGCCCCTTCCACTTCCAGATCGCGCACGGTCACCGGTTCACGGTCATAGGTGTAGCCGATGACCATCTGTGCCAAGCGCTCCTTCAGGTCTTCCAGAGAAGTCGCCAAGCACAAGACCGCCATGATTTCCGAAGCCACCGTAATATCGAATCCGTCCTCCCGCGGCACGCCTTGGGCCGGTCCGCCGAGTCCGATCGTCACGTGGCGGAGTGCACGGTCGTTGATGTCGAGCGCCCGCTTCCACGTAATGCGGCGCGGATCGATATGCAGCCGGTTGCCTTGATGAAGGTGATTGTCAATAAACGCCGCGAGGGCATTATTGGCGGATGTGATGGCATGGATATCCCCGGTGAAATGCAGGTTGATGTCTTCCATCGGCAGCACTTGGGCAAACCCTCCTCCAGTCGCTCCGCCTTTCATTCCCATGACCGGTCCAAGCGAAGGCTCCCGCAGCGCCACAACGACCGACTCGCCCAGTTGATTGAAGGCATCGGCAAGGCCTACCGTTACAGTAGACTTCCCTTCTCCTGCTGGTGTCGGGCTGATGGCAGTGACCAGAACCACCTTTCCGAAATCCGCTGCAGGCGGCAAGGCATTGACATTGATTTTCGCTTTGAAATTCCCGTAAAGCTCAAGCGCTTCTTCAGGGATTCCTGCTCGTTCAGCAATCTCCTTGATCGGCAGCATTTTGACACCAGCAGCAATCGACAAATCCGTAAACGTCATTCATTGTCCCAACTTTCCATTTTTCTTTTCAGTATAACTGCTTTTTGCCAAAACCGCATGGAAATATTAAAAAGGCTGCCCTCCGGCAACCGGGGGCAGTCCTTCTCCTCATTCAGCCTGCAGCTTTAAAAACCAAATTCTTCGTCTGATATCAATTCCGGGAAATCCTCTTCAATGGCCGCTTCCAGTCCGTTTTCTTCAAGGAATTCGAACAACTCTTCTTCGCCTGCCACATGGACTTCGGGCGCTTCGGGATAGGGCCGCTCATGGAACTTCAAGATGTACTTTTTGCGGTTGTTCTTCCGGATCACGTAGACATCGAACGGTTTGTATTGCTTCACGTTCCAGATGGTCTGGTGCTCTATCACGGATGCCGCATCCATTTTCTCCAAGTGGGTGTAGAGGAACGCTTCCGACCGTTTCCGTTCCGCCGAGATGAAGCTCATCTTGGTGTGGTAGCGGTTGATAAAGCGCTCGGAAAGTTCCTGGTGGAACGAAATCGTTTCCCATTCGACCCGGTTGCGGTATTTTTCGATGAACCGCTCGGAGAGGACCTGCCGGCGCGTGACAGTGTTCCAATCCACCTTATTGGCGTGCCTGCCGATCAATGACATGGGCAGCTTTTGAAAATGCGAAAGCAGATCCCACCGCAGCTCGTTCTGGTGCCGCTCCATGAATGCAGGCGACAATCCCTGTCCATTGGCCAGTTCCTGCTTCTGGGAAACCAGTGTCCAGTAAACCCTTTCGTCGAACGGGCGCCCTTCCTTTTCCAGCGTCTTCAGCTGGCGTTTGCTCAACCCTTCCGTATCTTCCCGCCATTTATCCTTGTCGGCAAATTCTTCGATAAATCTTTCGGAGACTTTTTGCCGGACGATCACCGGCTCCCAGTAAAGCTTTCCGCTCCATTCCCGGATGAACGCTTCCGGCAACTCCTGATGCGCAGAAACAAGGTGCCAGTTGACCAATGTATGATTGTCGCGGAGGAAGCCCGGCGAAAGCTGTTCTTCTTCGCAGACCTTATTCCATGGTATGGCCCGTTTGTCTTGGTAGCCTTTCGCCTGCATCAATTCCGGCAACGTTTCAAACATGCAAATCCCCCCTTTCCGCTTTTTCATTATGTACATTTTATCATGGGCATTGGAGTTGAAAAGAAAAAGCACTTGATGCAAAAACCCGCACACCGGAATGCGGCATGCGGGATTGTTTTGAGTCAGGGCTTACTTGTTGCCTTCTTTCGCTTCATCGTCGTTTTGCTTCTTGTCATTTGAAAACCTTACTTCTTCCATCGATTCTTGGGCTTGTTCTCTGAATTCATGTTCGAGCACATTGTCCTTCAACTCATCTTTGTTTTTGTCTCTGGCCATGTAATCCCTCCTCGTTGGTGTTATATGTCCTATTCCCGAATCAAAACCAATAAAACAGGAAATGCAGGTTTAATTTTCACCCGATTTTGTTATCTTGCGTTTTCATCCCCTAAACCTTAAGTTGGCAAGCAAAAAGGTATATAATTGGGGAAAGGGGTGATCGCGCATGGCGGTGCTGCAAAGGGTTTCTATCCCGGCTGATTATTGGAATGCCATCTGCACAAATGATGCAGCGTTTGATGATGAATTCTTTTACGGCGTTGAATCCACCGGCATCTTCTGCCGGCCTTCCTGCAGATCAAGAATGCCCAAAAAAGAAAATGTCCGCATCTTCAAAAATGCCTACGCAGCGCTTGGAGCAGGCTACAGGCCCTGCAAGCGCTGCAAACCGGAAGGCCTGAACCTGCCGGCTGCCGAATGGGTCGAACAGATTACTGAATGGCTCGACCACCATTACACAGAACCGGCCACACTCCAACGGCTGGCTGAAATTTCCCATGGCAGCCCGTATCATCTGCAGCGGTTGTTCAAGCGGTTCAAAAATGTTTCCCCGTCCGAATACGTACAGAAGCTGCGCCTGGAAAAAGCGGAAGAGCTCCTGAAATCGGACACCTTGTCCGTTGCAGAAGCAGGGCACCAGGCAGGATTCGGCAATACGCCTTATTTCATCACACTGTTCAGAAAAACAAGAGGGATGACTCCAGGGCAATTCCGGACCGCCCAAAAACTAGCAGAAGGAGCTGAGTGCCATGGCAACCGGCAAAATTGAATGGACACTTCTCCATCACGGCCAATGGAAGCTTTATATTGCAAAAACAGCGCAGGGGCTTTGCTATATCGGATCTCCTGGCGCCTCGTTCGAAGAGATGGAAGCCTTCACCCGCAAGCGGTTCCCTGACGCAGAACTGGAAGAGAATGCAGCAGCGCTTGCCGCCTATACCCGGGAGCTCGGCGAGTATTTCAGCGGCACCCGCACTTCCCTCACCTTGCAGGTCGATGCCAAAGGGACCGTATTCCAGGAAGAGGTCTGGAAGGCACTCTGCCAGATCCCCTACGGTAAAACCGTCTCGTATTCGGAGATTGCAACGCTGATCAACCGCCCTTCGGCTGTCCGGGCAGTCGGAACAGCCATCGGGGCGAATCCGGTGCTCATCGCTGTCCCATGCCACCGGGTGATCGGAAAAAGCGGCGCTATCACAGGCTACCGCGGCGGGTTGGAACTGAAAAGGTTCCTGCTGGGACTTGAAACCGAGATCTCCGGAACATGAAAAAAGGAGCCTTCCGATAAGCCATCAATAGGCTGGTTCGGAGGGCTCCCTTTTTTACTGCAATTTTCGGCCATGCCATTTCCTGCATCGCCTCTTACTGTGAATCATTTTTAGAGGCATCGATGCCGTTAAGGATAAAATCCGTATACATATCCGCGAGCTTCTGCACCGACAGATCGCCTGATGGATTGAACCATTGATAGCTCCAGTTCGTGATGCCCAGGATGGCAAAGGTGATCATCTTCGATTCCAACCCTTGGCGGAACTCCTTGTTCTCCATGCCTTCTTTGATGATCGCTTCGATATTGTCCCGGAATTCTGCCCGTTTTTTCCGGATGGCCGCCGCATTTTCCGGGGACAAGTGCCGGATTTCCCGGTAGTAGACCCGGCCGATTGCGCCTTGGTTTTCAATGTCGTGGATCAACAATTCCACCACTTTGACAAGTTTGCTGCGCGCGTCTTCTTCGTTTTGCAAAATCATTTTCTGCCTTCTCAGCAAATCATCGATATACGACACATGAATATGCATAAGAAGCGCCTCTTTGCTCTTGAAGTGATAATAGAAGGAGCCTTTCGTCACACCAAGTTTATCCACGATATCTTGGATGGAGGTGGCACTGTACCCTTTCTCCACAAAGAGATTTATGCTTTCCTTGATGAGCTCTGCTTTCATGCGTTCACTGCCTTTCTCTCTATCCTGCCGATTATTATAACATCTCATTCTGTAAAATTACCTGTTTGAAAAGCAAAAGAGAGTACAGCATGTACTCTCCAACTTGATGAGAAAGATATATTGCCTGTCCTTTAATTGATAATCCGATATTCCGCAAAACAGCTGCGAAGCTATTGGCCGAAGGTAGTTTGGCCGATAGCTTTGCGACGAAGCGCGTAGCGCTGCAGGAGCATATGTTTTAGCTGCGCCTCCTCAGCCGCACGGCGGCTTGCGGGGTCTCGGCTGTCTCGCTATCCCGCTGGCAAGTATCGGCCAAACAGCATTTGGCCGGTACTTTGCGACGAAGCGCGCAGCGCTGCAGGAGCAGTACGGTTTTCTCCGCTGTTTTGCTCCATATCTTAAGAGAATATTAATTAGAGTCATAAACATGAATATTTCTCTTTTAGAAAACCTCTCCAGCGCCGGCGCGTCCATGGGCTAGGCGAAGCTATGAGACGGGTGTTCTTTCCCGGCTCATGGCGAAAGCCATGCCCAAAGCGGCCGAAGCGGTGTGAAAGTTTATTTCGTTCATCGAGAAATTTATAGAAGATTTCTCGACCTCCTAGAGAGTACAGCATGTACTCTCCCTTTCCGCTTGATGCGCCCTTACTCCATAATCTGCAGTTCGCCATCCTCGATATACGCCATGCGGAGCATTGAGCCGAAGCCGCCATCTTCCGCCACTTCAGGAATCACGTACACTTGCTTCTCTTCAGGCAGGTTTTTCGCCCCTTTGTCCATGGCCGCCATGATCGCTTTTGTATCATCGACAGAACCGGCCTCTTTCATCGCTTCCGCTAAGACATATAACGAGACATAATGGAAGGCCGATTCCGCGCTCGGGTCGCGGTCGTTGTTTTCTTTGTATCTTTCGATATAAGCAGCCGTGCCTGGGAATTCTGTGTTGACCAATGGCGTCGTAGAAATCGCGCCTTCAAGCAAGTCATAATTGCCGCCAAGGACAGCCGCCATTTCATCCAATTTCGCCTGGTCCATGATCAGGAAACCGCCTTCAAATCCAAGGTCGCGTGCCTGTTTGGCAACAAGCGCTGTTGGCTCTGATGGACCTCCGATAAAGAGCACATCCGGTTTTTCTTCCAATGCGTTCGCTACGATGGTCTGGAAATCGGTATCTTTGCTGAAGTCGATCGACTCATCGAAGACCACTTCGCCGCCTTTTTCTTCCCATACCGGCTTAAGCATTTCCGCCCAGTCTTTGCCGTATTGGCTGGCTGTCGGAAGGAATGCGATTTTTTTGCCGAAACGTTCCATTTCGTAATCCGTGAACGGTTCGAGGTATTGGTCGTAGCGAGGCGGGATGCGGACATTCAGTGCATTGCCCTGTTCCGTTACGCCCGGCTCACTCGTATAGCCCATGATGACGAAGTCTTCCATTTCGTTGAACACTTGCATGGCGTAGATTCCGCCGCTATGAGGGCTGTAGATGAATTTGGCATTTTCTTCTTGCACGAGACGCTTGGCATTCGCAGCCGTTTCGTTCGGCAAGTATTTATCATCGATTGTTTCAAGCTTGAAAGTGTAGGTTTTTCCATCCACTTCAATGCCGCCTTCTTCATTGATGTCTTCTACTGCAATCTTCAAACCTTTCAACGTTTCTTCTCCATAGGAAGCCGCCGGTCCGCTCAAAGGGCCGCTATAGCCGATCGTCACTTCTCCGCCGCCTGAACCGCCGCCGCTTGCATCAGCATCCGTCGATCCTTCTTCCTCGCCGCAAGCTGCCAGTATCAAAATCAACAACAACAAGAAACTGCCGAACACGCTTTTTTTCAATGAATGCATTCAAATCTCTCCCCTTTGTTTGATGAATGTCATGCTCAACCAATTGCGAAGGCGGTCTTCACCTCCTTTAAGCCTTCCTCCCGCCAATTTCCATCAGGCGCCGATGTACGCTTTGCGGATTGCATCATTGTTAAATAATTCTTCGCTTCTGCCCTGCAGGACCACTGACCCGTTTTCGATTACGTAAGCGCGGCCTGCGATTTTCAAGGCTGCGTTGGCATTTTGCTCGGCCAGCAGGACAGTCGTCCCGCTTTGGTTGATTTGTTTGATGGTTGAAAACATCTGCTCGACAATGAGCGGCGCCAAACCGATCGAAGGCTCATCCAGCATGATCAGCTTTGGCCGAGCCATGAGGGCACGTCCAATCGCCACCATCTGCTGCTGCCCGCCGCTCAAGGAACCGGCTGCATTTTCCCTTTTCTCTTTCAAGATTGGAAACAGTTCATACACTTCTTCAAGGGATTCCTTCAACTGCCCTTTATGGCGCCGGTGGACAAAGCCGCCCATCATCAAGTTCTGTTGGACCGACATATCGGGAAACAGTTTTTTGCCCTCGGGACATTGGACAATTCCTTCTTTGACCATCCGGTCCGGCGAATAGCCGTTGACCCGTTTGCCTAGGAAAGTGATCTCCCCGGATGCCGGCTTGTTCAAGCCGCTGATCGTATTGAAGATGGTGCTCTTGCCCGCGCCGTTCGCCCCGAGGAGCACGACCAGTTCTCCTTCCTGCACTTCGATATTGATTTTCGACAAGGCTTCGAATGCGCCGAATTTCACAGTTGTGTCAGTTAGCTTCAGCAATGGCTTCGCCCCCCAGATACGCTTCGATGACCACCGGATTGTTCTTGATTTCATCCGGCGTGCCTTCAGCGATTTTTGCGCCTTGGTTCAATACCATGATTTTATCCGCCATGCCCATAATCATCTGCATTTTGTGTTCAATCGTGCAGACTGTAATGCCGCTTGCTGCCAGCTTTTTCATCAACTGCGCCAACCCTTCCGTTTCTTCCGGGTTGATGCCGGCTGCTGGCTCATCCAGAAACATGACTTTCGGCTCTGTCGCAAGGGCAAGCGCGATCGCTACGCGCTTTTTCGCTTCTTGGGTGATGGTCGATACCGGTGTCTCTGCCAGCTGGACAATGCCCGCAAACTCGAGCGCTTCCATCGCTTTCCGGTATGCCAATTGTTCTTCTTCCTTTTCCCTTTTGGTTCGGAAGATGGCGTCGAACAGAGTCGATTTTGTCCGCAGCCGATGGCCGACAATGACGTTGTCGATCACCGTTGACTGCTCGAACAGGTGGGTGGTCTGGAAAGTCCGGGCGATTCCGAGCCGGGCGCCTTGATGGACCGGCAGCTTAGTGATGTCCCGCCCTTCAAAGAAGATGCTTCCGGATGTCGGTTTGTGGAAGCCGTTGATCAAATTGAAGAACGTTGATTTGCCTGCCCCGTTCGGACCGATGATCGCCGTGATCTTGCCTTGTTCAATCTCGAAATCCACACTATCCACCGCAGTCAAGCCGCCGAATTTCTTGGTAATTCCTTTCACTTCGATAAATGCCACATTGGATTCCCCCTGCGTTATTTTTTCGTGGATTTCACTGGCACCGGATTGAAGTATTTATTCTCCCGCGGCAATTTCTTATGCTGGAGTTTCGCTTTGAATTTATAGAACCCGCCGACGATTCCGGTCGGAAAGAAAATAACCATGATGACCAGGATCGGCCCGAAAATCAGCAAATGGTATTCCTGGTAGCTACGCAGAAATTGCTCAAGCCAGACAAACAGCATGGTACCTACAATCGGGCCGGACAATGTGCCGATGCCGCCGACAATCAGGTACATGAGAAAGTTGAAGACCATGTTCGTGCTGGCGACGTCCGGGCCGATAAAGCGGGTGAGCGCCGCATATAAAGCTCCCGCCAGCCCCGCATAGGCGACCGATATGACAAACGACACGAGTTTGTTGAACCGGGTATTGATGCCGAGTGTCTGCGCCAGCTCTTCGCTGTTTCGGATGGCGATGTAGGTTCTGCCGGTCAAAGAACGGACAATCCGCACCGCTACGAAAATTGACAGCAGCAAAAAGGCCAGGACCAGGTAATACATCGAGGTTGCCGACTCGAATGCCAGCGGACCGATCGGATCGGGCATCGGAATGCCGATGAGCCCGCGCACACCGCCGGTCAGGCCATCCCATTTGTCGATCAGCAGATAGATCAGATAGCCGACGATCAATGTATAGATCGCAAAGAAATGCTCTTTTGTGCGAAGCGCAATCAAACCGAGCACAAGGCCGGCGACGCTGGTCAGAAGGACGGCCAGCAAAAGGGCGAGCCAGAAGTTCATTTCATTTCTCGTAGTAAGAATGCCCAGCGTATAAGCGCCGATTGCAAAAAAGCCGGCATGGGCAAGCGACAATTGGCCGGTGAAGCCGGCAATGATATTCATTCCATAAACACTGATGGTGAAAATAAAGCCGATCGTCATGACGTGGAGCACGTAGCGGTTATCGGCATAGATCAGCGGAAACACCAAGGCGAAAATGATAAGGGCGATGATGACGTTGCGCTGGGTGAAGATTTTCCCCATTTAGTAAACCCCCTTCGCAAAGAGCCCTTTAGGACGTACCGTCATAATGACGATCAGCAGAAGGAAAGCAATCATATCCTTGTAGTCGTTCGAAATATACGTCGCACCCATGCTTTCGGTCAGCCCGAGGAGAAGGCCGGCGATGATCGCGCCCGGGATGCTTCCCATGCCGCCGATGATAACGACGACGAACGCTTTCAAAATGACCAGATGCCCCATTGCCGGAAAAACCAGGTTGATCGGAGAAGCAAGGGAAGCCGCGATTGCTGCGAGCGCGCCGGAGATGGCGAACGTCATCATCGCGACGGCATTGGCGTTGATGCCGACCAGGAATGCACCTTCACGGTTCTGGGCCATCGCCAGGATCGAGGCGCCGATCATGGTCTTTTTCAAGAACAGCGTCAACAGGAACACGACGACCACCGCGACCGCAATCACCAACACCCGCTGGCTGGTCATCGATACGCCCGCTATCGAAATATTATTGCCGAAAGGCGTGATCATCCGCTGATACTCGGTGCCCCAGATGAGCTGAACGAGTGCTTCGAAAAACAGCACAAGACCGATGGCCGCTATTTTGTCATGTATCGGCGGCGAATTCCGGAGCGGATGGAATACAAGGCGCTCCATCAGCACCCCGATCAGCGCCACCACGATGATGGAAATAAGAATCGCCACAAAATAATGCACCCCCATGCTTTGCATGGCAACGAGTGTGACATAGCCCCCGATCAAGTACAGCGCGCCATGGGCAAAGTTCGGGATATGGAGAATCCCGAAAACGAGTGTCAATCCGATGGCGACCAGCGTGTAAACGCTTCCAAGAGTGAGTCCGTTAAATACTTGCTGAAGAAATAAATCCATGCTTTCCCCTCCTCACTTACGAATATTCCTTGTCCAGCCGGCCGGCGATGATGTTCTTCTGAATTTCAGAAGTTCCTTCGTAGATACGGGCAATACGGGCATCCCGGTAAAACCGCTCAATCGGATAATCAGCGATATAGCCGAGGCCGCCGTGGACCTGCACCGCTTTGTCGGCCACCCGGCTGTAAGCTTCTGAGCCGAACAGCTTCAGCATCGCCGCTTCTTTGATCACTTGCCGGTCTTCATCAACCAGCCAGGCCACCCGGTACACGAATGACCGCAGCACTTCCACATCCACTGCCATTTCCGCCAGCATATGGGCGACCGCTTGGTGTTCCATGATCGGTTTGTCAAACTGGATGCGTCCTTTGGCGTATTTCACAGACATATCAAGCAGTTTTTGGGAAGAGCCCAAATTCCGGGCTGCCAAGCCTGCTCTGCCATTCGCCAGGATTTTCAAGGCATTGACATAGCCTTGCCCTTCTTCTCCAAGGACATTTCCAGCGGGCACTTCGCAGTCTTCCATAATCACTTCAGCCGAATGGGAACCGCGAAGCCCCATTTTCTTTTCGACCGCGCCGACCCGAAAACCCGGAAACCCTTTTTCCACAATGAACGATGTAATGCCTTTCGCGCCTTTGGACGGATCCGTGACAGCCATAACCGTAAACACATCCGCTTTGGTCGCATTGGTGATGTAATGCTTAGTGCCGTTGAGAATATACTTATCGCCCTTTTTAACGGCCGTCGTTTTCAAATTCGTCGCTTGCGAACCTGCTTGCGGCTCGGTCAGCGCAAACGCGCCAACGCGGTCGCCGGCTGCCATGTCCGGAAGATACAAGCGCTTTTGCCGTTCATCGCCCATTTCCACAATGCCGACGGTGCCGATGCCGGTATGGGCACCGATCAACGTCGTATAGCCGTTATGGGTCGCGCCGATTTCCTCGTATAATGCGCATTTACCGACCATATTGATGCCGAGTCCGCCATATTCCTCGGGGATGCTCAATCCGAACAGCCCCATTTCCTTTGAGAGCCTGACGATGCGCTCGGGAATTTCATTGTCATCTTCGATCTGCTGTGCCGTTGCCTCCACTTCGTTTTGGATAAAGTCCCGGACGCTTCGCCGGAGAGATTGAATGTCCTGATCCAGTGTAAAATCCATTGCGCCAGCCCTTTCCTTGTCCGCCTTATCAGGCGGGGATAAGAAATTCCTCCAGCGATTTGCGCAATCGGTCTGGAATCGGTTCGGTTTGCTGCTTTTGGTAATCGAAGCATACGATGGTCGCGCTTCCTGAAGCGATCTTTGTTCCGGATTCCGCTTCTGTCAATTCATGCACCAGCTTGAAGCTTTTGGAGCCGATCCGGTCGACGGTCGTCTTGACCAGAAGCGTCTGGCCGGCATAGGCTTGAGCCAGAAAATCACAAGCTGTCGAAGCGATGATAAAATCGATGTTCCCCCGGTTTTCAGCTCCGGTAAAGCCGATCGCCTGGAAGAACTTTGACCGGGCTTCTTCCATATAAAAGAAATAGCTGGTATTGCTGACATGGCCGCCGGCATCGGTTTCACAAAACCTTACATATACATTGATTTCCGGTTTTTCTTTCACGCTGCGTCATCCTTCCCGTTCGATGATTGTTGCAATGCCTTGTCCGCCGCCGATGCAGGCGGTGACCAGGGCATATCTCCCCCCCGAGCGTTCCAACTCATAAACCGCTTTCGTCAGCAGGATCGCTCCCGTTGCCCCGAGTGGATGGCCGAGTGCGATGGCCCCGCCGTTGATATTCACTTTGTCCATATCCATTCCGAGTTCCTTATCACAGGCAAGCACTTGCGAAGCAAATGCCTCATTGATTTCGATGACATCGATGTCATCCAAAGAAAGCCCGGCTTTCTCCAACACTTTCTGCGTGGCCGGCACCGGGCCGATTCCCATAATGTTCGGGTCGACGCCTGCCACGGCATGCGCACGGATTACCCCCAATGAAGCCAGCCCCAGTTCCTCGGCTTTTTCCCTCGACATCAGCACTACGGCCGAGGCTGCATCATTCAACCCTGAGCTGCTTCCGGCTGTTACCGTACCGCCTTCAAGAAACACGGGGGGCAATTTGGCCAATGCCTCTTTTGTCGTCTGCGGGCGCGGGTGCTCATCTTTATCAAAGACAGTCGGCTCCCCTTTTCGGACTGGAATGGTAATCGGCACAATCTGCTCGTCAAACCGGCCTTCTTCCATGGCCTTTGCGGCCCGCTCCTGGCTTTGAAGCGCAAATGCGTCCTGTTCTTCACGGCTGATCTCATATTTCTCTGCCAGGTTTTCAGCAGTAATGCCCATTGGCGGATCCCCGATTTCTTTCGGTGCCAATTGGGATTTCCGGAATTTCGGCGGGGCGGCATTGTATGCTTTTTCCGGCCGTGCCATCAAATAAGGCGCCTGGCTCATGCTTTCCACTCCGCCAGCTATGTAAATATCCCCGTCGCCTGCTGCGATAGCCTGGGCCGCCAAGTTGACGGCGTTGATGCCCGACCCGCATTGGCGGTCTACTGTAAGCCCCGACAGATGCGTCCCCAGGCCCGTCTGCAAAGCAGTTAGCCGCGCTATATTCCCTCCCCCGCTCAGTACGTTGCCCAGGATGATATCATCCACCAATTCCGAATCCACTTTCGCACGCTTCAATGCTTCTTTTACCGCCTCAGCGCCGAAAACATGGGCCGGGACCGAAGCGAGTGCTCCGCCTTGCCGGCCGATCGCCGTCCGTACCGCTGAAACGATGACTGCGTCTCTGTTATTTGCCAATGTCCATTCCTCCTTTTCCGGGATGCGTTTTCAAAGAGAAAAAACGGCATCTCCTTTCAACACATCTTTTCCTTGCTGATTGACTGCCTGTACCGTGAATTTCACTTGCCCTTCCTGCCGGTCCGCTACTACGGCTTTCAAGGTGATGACGTCTCCGATGAACACCATGCCTTTGAAGCGGATGGCATAATCCTGCAGAAACCCTTCCGTAAGGTGAGGGGTGAATAATTTTGCCAGGTTGCCCATCGTCCACATGCCGTGTGCGATAATACCCGGGAGCCCTGCTCCTTCCGCTTCTGCGTCAATGGTGTGAATCGGGTTGAAATCACCCGAAGCCCCTGCATATTTAATCAAATCGAGGCGCGTAACTGGCGCCATTTCGATCTCGTCCAAAGCCTCTCCTACTCCAAGATCCATTATGCGTTTCATACCGGCATCTCCTTTCTGGCTGCTTCGTTGATGATGACGATTCGTTCTTCGGTGAAGAGCAATTCACCTTCCGCATCTTCCCCGTATTTCGTCATGACCAAAAAGCCCATTTCGCCGAAGCCGCCGCTTTTTTCGTAATAATCTTTGACTTCCATCCAGCAATACACATTTTCCCCGACAAATAGCGGGCGCGTGTAATGGTAGATCTGTTCGCCGTGGATCAAGCCTTTTGCCGGCAGTTTCAATTCCGGAATGGTCCCGGCGTCGAATGTCACCGGAAAAGTCGGCGGGGCGATATTCCGCCCAAATTTAGAATTCGCTGCCGCCTCTTCATCAAGATATATGGGCGCCGGATCACCGATCGCTTCCGCAAATTTCCGGACGGCTCCCCTTTCAATCGTATTTTTCACTTTCTCGGATCGTTTACCAATGCTCGCTTTCAGCACAGCATTCGCCTCCCTCGGTTAATTTTTCGGCCCGCCCGCTACATACAGCACTTGCCCGCTGACAAACGATGAACGTTCATCTGCAAAAAACGCTACGGCATTAGCGATATCCGCCGGCCGGCCGCTCCGGTTGACCGGAATGGCGGACACGCTCGCTTTAATCAATTCTTCAAACGGAATGCCGATCCGTTCCGCTGTCGCTTTCGTCATGTCCGTTTCAATAAACCCTGGCGCCACTGAGTTGGCGGTGATGCCGAACTTGCCGAGTTCGATCGCCAATGTCTTCGTAAACCCTTGGAGGCCGGACTTGGCAGTGGCATAGTTCGCTTGTCCCCGGTTTCCTAGAGCCGAAGTGGAAGAAATATTGATGATGCGGCCGTATTTATTCTGCGTCATGTATGTTTGGGCAGCCCGGGTTGCATAGAATGCGCCTTTCAAGTGGACATCCATCACAGTCAGCCAGTCGTCATCCGTCATTTTAAACAGCATATTGTCACGGATCACGCCTGCATTATTGACCAGAATATCGATAGAGCCGTATTTCTCGAAAACCTCTTTCATCGCTCCTTCAATTTGCTCTTTGTCGGTGACGCTGGCATTTTTCGTATAGACGGAATAGCCTTTTCCCTGAAATTCCGTTTCTGTTTCATTCAGCGCTTCCGCGTTGACGTCAATGATGGCGACATTCGCCCCTTCACTGGCAAACCGTTCAGCAATCTCCTTGCCAATTCCCCGGCTGCCCCCGGTGACGAATGCGGTTCTTCCTTTAAAATTGTTTCCCATATCAATGACTCCCTTTCATTCCTTGGATTTAGATGAATTGCCCTATTTTCACATGCCCTTTCAACAAGTTCCGCGAAATGATCATGCGCTGAATTTCATCCGTGCCGTCGTAAATTCTCCAAAGCCGGGCTTCACGGTACCAGCGCTCAATCGGCAATTCCCGTGTGTAGCCCATGCCTCCATGAATCTGAAGCACTCGGTCAACAACGCGGTTGCCCATATTTGCGCCGTACAATTTTGCCATCGATGCCAAATGGCGATTGTCTTCTCCTTGATCGAGCGTAAATGCCGCATTCAGCACCAGCCATTTCGCCGCCTCGATTTCTACTGCGGAGTCTGCAATCGGCCATTGAATCGCTTGGCGTTCGGCAATCGGTTTGCCGAACGTCTTGCGCTCTTTCGAATAGTCGATGGCCATTTGCAGCAGGCGTTCCGCCATGCCGACTGCGCGTGCCCCGACCACCCAGCGCGCAAAGCCGATCCATTCCAATCCGAGGTTGTAGCCGCCGTTGACTTCGCCGAGAATATTCGCCTCCGGCACCCGCACGTTGTCGAACACCAGCCCGGCCGGCCCCCATTCGCCCATCGTATCGATATATTCCGATTTCCAGCCCATGTCCCGATCGACGATAAAGCACGTCACGCCTTCACGTCCGGTTTTCGAATGCAGCTCTTTGTCCGTAATGGCAATGACCATCACGAAATCCGCTTCATTGCCTCCGGTGATAAACGTTTTTTCGCCGTTCAGCACCCATTCATCGCCGTCTTTGACAGCCGTCATTTTCAAGTTCTGCGTATCCGATCCTGCGTCCGGCTCCGTCATGGCGAAGCAGGATTTCTTTTCGCCGTTGATGGTCGGAATCAAGTATTTCTGTTTCTGCTCCTCGTTGCCGTAGTAAAGGATGTTATCTGCCGATCCGCCGAACGTGAACGGCACGAAAGTTTTCGACACTTCCATCAAAACGAGCGCCATCATCATCTGGCCCATGTCCGCTCCGCCATATTCTTCAGGGGTATTGATGCCCCAAAAGCCGAATTCCCGCGCTCTTTGCTGCAGCTCTTTCATTTTTTCCTTGGAAATTCCCGGGCGCCCTTCGCGTTCATTTTTCAATACTTCATTCTCAAGCGGAATCAATTCCTTATCTACAAATCTCCGGATCGTTTTGCGGACCATTTCCTGTTCTTCTGTCAATCGCAAATGCATAATAGCTTCCCCATTTCTTTTTAGGTCTGTTTGGTGAAATGTTCTTTCAATGCGCGTTTTAATATCTTCCCGACTGTTGTCTTCGGCAGTTCATCTACAAAAACTACACCGTCCGGCACTTTGTACGCCGCAAGTTCCTTGCGGCAAAAAGCAATCAGTTCCTCTTCGGTAAGTTCTGCCCCTTCCTTCAGCACAATAGCTGCCCGGACGGTTTCGCCCCGGTATTCATCCGGCATCCCGAACACGGCTGCCTCAAGTACGGCGGGATGCCGGTAAATAGCATTTTCCACTTCGATCGGGTAGACATTGAAGCCGCCCGCTAAAATCATCTCTTTTTTCCGGCCAGCGATGTAAAAGAAGCCGTCCTCATCCATCTTCGCCAAGTCCCCTGTGAACAGCCAGCCGTCGCGGATAGCTTGCGCGGTTTCTTCCGGTTTGTTCCAATAGCCCTTCATTACCTGCGGGCCTTTGATGACAAGTTCACCGACCCTGCCCGCCGGCAGAGTCTCCAAACCGGTCGCCACATCGACAATGCGGGCATCTGTGTTCGGCAAGGGAATTCCGATGCTGCCGTTTTTCTGCATTCCCTCGATCGGATTGCGGTGGGTCACCGGTGAAGCTTCCGATAGGCCGTAACCTTCAGCGACTTTCGTTCCGCTGATGGCGTTGAACTTTTCGATGACTTCAAGCGGCAAAGGCGCCGATCCGCTGGTGCAAGTAGAGAGGCAGCTTAAATCGAATCTTTTCGTCTTGTAATAATTCAGCAAGGCGATATACATGGTCGGAACACCCGGAAATGCCGTCGGCTTGGTCGCTTCGATCAGCTCAACGACTTGTGCCACTTCGAATTTCGGGACGAGGATCAAATTTCCGCCATTGAAGAATGTCACCGACATCCCGCTCGTCATGCCATACACATGGAAGAGCGGAGAGATTGTCAGCACCCGCTCTTCGCCGCGCCGGGTTTTCACGTGACCCGTTGCAGCACTCTGCACCGTATTGGCGACGATGTTGTAATGGGTGAGCATGGCGCCTTTGGGAAGCCCTGTCGTTCCGCCGGTATACTGCAGGACCGCCACATCTTCTTTCGGATTGATTGCAGGTTCGGGCATCTCCCCCAAAAGTTCTTCTTGGACGAAATCATCTTCCAATCCTACTGCGAGGACTTCCTCTACCGGCGTCTTGTCTTTGATGCTGTCAAAAAGCGGCAGCAGCCGGTCCAGGATGATCAGCATTTTCGTTTCGGAATCATTCAGGATATGCAGCAGTTCCGCCGGCTGGAACATTGGGTTCAGCTGGACGACCGTCGCTCCGCAGGCAAGGGCGCCGTAAAAGCTGACCGGGTATTGCGGACAGTTCGGCAGCATGATCGCCACCCGGTCCCCTTTCCGGATGCCTTGGGCATAGAGCAGGCGAGCTGCGCGATCAATCCGGTCCGACAGCTCACTGTATGTATATGTGTTCTGAAAAAATGTCACTGCTGTATGGCCGGGATATTGCCGGGCCGATTGTCTGTAAAATTGAGCCAGCGGAAGTTCCGGAATCTGCACTTCTTTCGGATTTCCTGGTACTACATGCTGCAGCCATGGCCTTTCCATCATTTTTCTTCCCCTCCTTCTAGAGTGAACTTCCCCCGTCCACCGCAATGACCTGTCCGGTGATGTAATCGCTTGCCGCTCCGGCCAGAAAAAGGGCGGCTCCTTGGAGGGATTTCATGTCCCCCAGTTTTTTCATCGGGTTATTGTGGACAATTTTCTCGGCATTCCGGGCAATGACGTGCTTGGTCATTTTCGTTTCGAAAAATCCTGGCGCAATGGCGTTGACGTAAAGCCCGTGCCCTGCCCATTTGCGTGCAAGATCTCTTGTGAAATGGTGCACCGCCGCTTTGCTGGTGCTGTAGCCGATAGCATTGAGCACTTCCGGCGGCTCTGCACGGATTCCTGCAACGGACCCGATATTGATGATTTTGCCGTAGCCGTTTGAAATCATGTGATTGCCTACTGCCTTGGACATGAGAAACGTGCCCGTGACGTTGACGTTCAGAACTTTTTGCCAGGCAGCAAGCGGCATGTCCTGCACATATTCCCCCCAAGTCGCACCGCTATTATTGACTAGGATGTCGATTTTTCCAAAATCCTGAAGGACACGTTCCACGGTTTCTGTTATCTGTTCTTCGCTGCTGACATCGCATGGATAGGCTTTCGCTTTGACTCCAAAGGTTTTTTCAATCCAATCAGCTGTTTCCTGGCAATTCTCCACTTTTCGCGAACAGACAGCGATGTCTGCGCCGTATTCCGCAAATGCCTCTGCAATAGCCCGCCCCAGACCGCTGCCGCCGCCTGTGACGAGTGCCGTTCGGCCCCTCAAATCAAACAATGCTTTCTCCATTTATCATTCCTCCACTTTATACTGAACGTTCGGTATGTAAATACTAAACGACCGGTATGTTATTTGTAAAAATTTATCCAGCTTCTTTTCGAAAGCCGGATGTAAGCGCTTTATCTTTTCTTGAAAATTAGTATAACCTACTGTTTCCCAATTTTTCAATAAAGATTTTATTTTTTCTGATAATTTAATCCTTAAAGAAAAACAAGCCAGCTGGATAATGGCTTGTTCATCTCGAAGTATAAGCGATTGGATGGGCAAGGAAAAACTTGTTCCGGGAAACATTCGCACTGGTCCATTCCTCAATTTCCGCTTCATGGGCATGAATGAACTCCGCGATTGCCGCTTCCTCATTCGCAGCTTCGCCTGCCGGGAACGCCGGAAATCTTTCAGCCAACGCCGCCAACATCTCTTCCCGCTGAATGCTGAACGAAAAATCTTCAATAGCCAGAATATACTTGTTGGAGTTCGGAACAAGCAGCGTCAGGTATACTGCGTTGTAAAAAAAGTTTTTTTCCATGGCGTCATTCTCATCAAACCAAAATGCAAAAATCTCTTCTTGGGGGATCGAATCTTTTTTTGCGCCATATGAAACTCTGATTTTCTCTCCACGCAAATCGAGCTCTTTCATCGTTTCCGCTCCCGGCAGCAATTGAACGATCTCAATCACTTTGGAATTGTCCCCTACTTGGGTGCCGGCAAGTTCCGCGAATGCCTCCGCATCCGTATCCCCAATTTTTCTGATTTCTCCTGTCGCTTCAGCCGAGCAGGCTGCCATCAGCAAAATTCCCATTATTAGGATCCCATAGACCAGCTTTTTCATCGTCTCCCTCCTTCTCCAATTTCTTCAGTACTTATTTGTACGTTTGAAATGGGAAAAAGTTCCTGAAAATTCCATAAAAAATCTCCCGCTCTGTTTTTGGCAAGGCGAGAGATTTTATAGAGCCATTGGATTATCGGCTGCAAGTAGGTTCTACGTGCATTTCTTCTAAAGATTTTAACGGGTCCTTTTTACGATAGCCACGGTGCACCTTGAAACACAAATCAGTTTGTCCTCTTCGTCTGTAATTTTAATATCCCATACCATCGTACTGCGCCCTTTGTGGAGCGGAGTCCCGGTCGCCGTTACAATGCCCGACGCTTTGCCTCTGATGTGGTTGGCATTGATTTCGAGCCCAACGGCGATTTCCTTGTCTTGATCGATTCCTTGCCAAGTTCCGACGCTCGCCACCGATTCCGCCAAAACGACAGACGCACCTCCGTGCAGCAAGCCAAACGGCTGATGTGTTGCCGAATTGACCGGCATTGTTGCCACTACCCGGTCCGCACTCGTTTCCAGAAATTCAATCCCCAACGTCCCGATAATCGTTTCTTCTTTCGATTTCATTTCCATTTTTGAAGTTCCTCCTTTTTCAAATCATTTTACATACCATTCAGTATGTCCATTGCCTGGAAATTTTTCAACCTTATTTTGGTGCTTGTTAAAAACACCTTTCCCTCTCTTTCTACCTTCCATGACGGAAATACCCTTGCATCATATTTTGTCCTTTTTTACATTAATTACAATTAAACCAATTCACATCGATTTGTAACACAATTGTAATATTAAATCATATTGCCTATTCTTTTTAATACCTATACAATTAAATAAGCATAAAAATGTCAGTATTTTCTTACTATTTTTTTAGTAAATTCTACAATGAGATGAGGATAAAAGATGAAGAAAATGGCTTTTTCGGTACTTGCAACGGGTTCTTTGGCACTGCTTTTAAATGTTACAGATGCAGAAGCAAGCTCATACACAGCAAAACCTGGTGACAGCCTTTGGAAAATCGCTTCATCCAATAAAATTTCTGTAGCAGATCTGAAAAAATGGAACGGCTTAAAGTCCGACACTCTCTACGCCAACCAAGTACTGAAACTGGCACCGCCTCAAGCAGCCAAACCGGCACCGGCAGCAAAAAGCGCTAAGCCGGCAGCAAAAAGCGCTAAGCCGGCACAAACGCCTGCCGCCGGTTCCACTACATATACCGTTAAATCCGGCGATACGCTTTCACGCATTGCCCTCTTACATAAAACATCAGTCGGGGAAATCCAGAAATTGAACAATATGGCGACACCCCATATTTTTGCTGGCCAGCAATTAAAAGTCGGGGGGACTGCCCCTGCAGCTGCTGCAAAACCGCCTGCCAAGCAGGCACCTGCTTCTGTCGCCGCCCCTACTACTTATAAAGTCGCAAAAGGCGATACTGTTTCAGGCATCGCGTCGCGCCACGGCATCACCGCTGCCCAGCTGATGAGCTGGAACAGCCTGGCCACCGCCAATATCCGGGTCGGCCAAGTCCTGAAAGTAAAAGCTCCTGCGGTAGCGCCGGCAAAAACGGCACCGGCTGCGAAACCGGTACCTGCTTCCGCTCCTGCACAAGCCGCCAAATCATATAAAGTTGCAAAAGGTGATACTCTATCAAGCATTGCCCAGCGCAACGGAACGACGCTTGCCCAGTTGATGAGCTGGAACAGCTTATCTTCTACGAATATTTATGTCGGCCAACTCCTGATTGTAAAAACGGCAGCAGCGACTCCAGCCAAGCCGGCGCCAGCAGCTAAACCGGCACCTGTTCCGGCTTCTTCTCCAATCCAGACAAACGGCAGCTATCAGGTCGTAAAAGGCGATACATTGTCGGGTATCGCAGTGCGGCACGGCATTTCCATGACCCAGCTGATGAATTGGAACAACTTGACTTCGACGAATATCCGCGTCGGCCAAGTTCTGAAAGTCCAAAACACGGCGGTAGCTCCCCAATCTCAGGCGGCGCCCGTTTCTGCACCGGCTTCAACAGGCAGAGGTACTGCAGGGGAAGTCGTATCGCTCGGCCTTTCCCTGGTCGGCACGCCGTATGTCTGGGGCGGATCGTCCATCAACGGATTCGACTGCAGCGGCTATATTTATTACGTATACAACCAGGCGGGGGTACAAGTTTCCCGCACTGATACAGTCGGGTTCGAAGCACGCTCTTATGACGTCGATACTCCTCAAGTAGGCGATTTGGTGTTCTTCTCCAACACTTATAAAGCCGGAATTTCCCATATGGGCATCTATATCGGCGACAATAAATTCGTCCATGCCGGAGGCACCCAGGTTCAGATCACCAGCTTAGACGACGTTTACTGGGGCAAGCATTTTGACGGATTCAAGCGCCTTTACACTATGAATTGACTAACACCCCTGTTGCTCTTTTGAGCAGCAGGTTTTTTCACACAAAGAGGCGACGCCGGTGAACCGGCGACGCCTCTTTTACGTTCGTCTCTATTATTTTATTGAACTGAGTTCTGCCAGGCTTGATTCGTATTCAGCAACGAGCGTGTCCACGATTTCCTTGGTCGTCTCCTTTTTCGTCACCGTCGTGACGCCATGGCCGGCTGACCAGATATCGCGCCATGCCTTTGCATTAACCAAGTGGGAGAGGTCCACTTCCGGTTTCGGCTTCAAGCCGGCCGGGTCGATGCCCTGCTTGATGAGGCTCGGAACCAGCACATTGACCGGCACCCCGCTGAATGAATCGGTATAAAGCACGTCTTCGACTGTCGAATCGATGACCATCTGCTTGTATTCTTCCGGAGCGCTGCTTTCTTCCGCCGCCAGGAAACGGGTGCCCATATAGGCATAATCCGCTCCCATGAGGCGTGCAGCTGCAATATCCGCTCCCGTCGACAGCGCGCCTGACAGAATGATGGTGCCGTCGTAGAATTTCTTCACCGCTGCGATAAAAGCGAACGGATTGAGCGTCCCGCCGTGTCCCCCTGCTCCGGCGCATACCAGAATCAGGCCATCAACGCCGCTTTCGGCGGCTTTTTTCGCATGGCGGACATTCGCCACATCGGAATACACCAATCCGCCGTAGGCATGGACGATTTCAAGGATGGCCGCCGGGGAGCCGAGCGACGTAATCACGATCGGCGGTTCGTATCGGCGGATCAATTCGACATCTTCATCGTACCGTTTGTTCGAACCCTTATGGCTGATGAAGTTGACGGCCCACGGGATGTCTCCGAGCGCCGCTTTTATTTCCTTGAGCCATTCGGCGCAGGTTTCCGCTGGACGTGCATTCAGCAGCGGAAACGATCCGATAACTCCCGCCTTTCCGGATTCAATGACCAATTCCGGAGTCGAAACGAGAAACATCGGCGAAACGATCAAAGGCAGTTTCAGCATGGTCATTTCCCTCCTGCTTCCTGAGCTGTTGTGCGTAACGTGTGCTTCAGTACTTTGCCGGATGCATTCCGCGGCAATTCGTCCATAAAATCGATTTCCAGCGGCACTTTGTATTTTGCGAGCTGCGTCGCACAATAATCGCGGATTTCCTCTTCCGTGGCCGACTGCCCTTCTTTCAAGACCACATAAGCTTTCGGGACTTCCCCGTATACCTCATGCGGGACGCCGACCACTGCCGCTTCCAGCAATTGCGGAACCTGGTACAGCACTTCTTCGACTTCCACCGGATAGACATTCTCTCCGCCGCGGATGATCATGTCCTTTTTCCGGTCCACAATATACAATAAACCGTCGCCATCGAATTTCCCCAGGTCGCCGCTGTAAAGCCAACCGTTTCTGATTGCCTGGCGCGTGGCTTCCTCGTTCCGCAAATAGCCTTTCATCACCTGAGGGCCTTTGACAACGATTTCGCCGACTTGGCCCTCCGGAAGCGGCTCGCCGAATTCGTCGACCACCCGGATTTCCGTCTGTGGCAGCACTTCGCCTACAGAACCGATTTTCTCAAGGGCGAAATGGTCTTTCAGCGAGGAGGCAGCCGGCGCATTTTCAGTCTGGCCATAGCAATTCTGCACCTTCACGTCCGGGAAAGTCTCCTTCAATTGCTTAACGAGCTCGTAAGGCATCGGCGCTGCCCCATAGCAGAACAGCCGCAAGGAAGATAATTCAGCGTCTTTGATGTCCGGACGGTTCAGCAGGATGCTGTACATCGCCGGGACGCCGAAGAACATCGTCGGCCGTGACGACTTCAGCATGCCAAGCGTCTGATCGGGTGAAAAGGCTTCTTCAATGACAATGGAACCGCCTTTATTGGTGACGGGCACCACGAAGACATGGCTGGCCGCGCAATGGAACAAGGGAGTCGAGACCAGCATGCGATCGTCGCCGCTGATGTCCATCGCTTCCGCCCAGATGTCAGCCGTCGAACCGATATTGCCGTTCGTCAGCATGACGCCTTTCGGCTTGCCGGTAGTGCCTGAAGTATACATGACCACTGCCGTATCGTCTGATTGCAAAGGGACCGGCATGAATTGCAGTGAGGTGTCGGCGATCACTTGGCCGAGCGTATCGTCCCCGCCGATTGTCAGTACATCTTCAAAGTGATGGGATGTGTTCCGGATGACCTCTTCGATCCGGACATCGTAGATCAGAGCTCTGGCTTGCGAGTTAGAGAAAATATATTCCACTTCAGGCGCTGCAAGCTTCGTGTTGATCGGCATCGCCGTAAAGCCGCCCAGCTGGATGCCGAAATAGCTGATGAGGAAAACATCGGAGTTCAAGGCATACAATGCAATAATGTCACCTTTCCGATAACCTTTCTGCTGGAAAAATGTCGCGATGCGCTTCGCCTTTTCGTAGAAGTCCCCATACGTCGTGTCTCTATCCTGATAGCTGATGAACACTTTTTCCGGCTGGGACGCCGCAAATTCTGCAATGCTTTCTGTAATGAACATTCCTTCATCCCCCTTGTTGGTTGCCTCGCATACCTTGATCTCATCAAAAGATTTATTTTTCTGAAAATTATTACTTAATTTCAATACTAGCGATTCCGATTTTATTTTGCAATATCTTTTTGCGCCCTCAGCGTCCACAGCAAACGATGAAATTCCCGTCATTCTATAGAAGTTAACCCTTTATTTATAATGATTATCATTAAGGATTGATTTTAATTTGATTAATGTTATCATTAAAGATGTAGTGTTTCATAAATAATGAGAATGAGGTGTTCGAATTCATGAGTACAGACAAAAGAGCTCTAACAACCAGCTGGGGTGCCCCGGTCGGAGACAACCAAAACTCGCAAACTGCCGGACAGCGTGGACCGGTCCTATTGCAGGATGTCCACCTGTTGGAAAAACTGGCGCATTTCAACCGCGAACGTGTTCCTGAACGCGTCGTCCATGCTAAAGGTGCAGGCGCACACGGCTATTTTGAAGTGACGAATGATGTGACCCAATACACGAAAGCCGCTTTCTTGGCCGAAGTCGGAAAGAAAACGGATATGTTTGCCCGATTTTCCACTGTAGCCGGTGAAAACGGTTCTGCAGATACTGTCCGCGACCCGCGTGGATTTGCTTTGAAGTTCTATACAGAAGAAGGAAACTACGATCTAGTCGGAAACAATACGCCGATCTTCTTCATCCAGGATGCCATCAAATTCCCGGACTTCATCCATACGCAAAAACGCGATCCAAGAACGCATCTAAAAAACCCTAACGCAGTGTGGGACTTCTGGTCATTGTCGCCAGAATCATTGCACCAAGTTACATACTTGATGGGCGATCGCGGAATCCCTGCAACATTGCGCCATATGCACGGATTCGGCAGCCATACATTCAAATGGACAAATGCAGAAGGCGTATCCCATTGGGTGAAATATCATATGCTGACGGAACAAGGCATCAAAAACATCACTCAGGACGTAGCCGATAAAATTGCCGGCGAAAACCCTGACTTCCATACGGAAGACCTGTTCAATGCGATTGAAGAAGGCGACTTTCCGGCTTGGAAAATGTACGTTCAAATCATGCCTTTGGAAGATGCGAACACATACCGCTTCGATCCATTTGATGTAACCAAAACTTGGTCGCACAAAGATTACCCATTGATCGAAGTAGGCCGCATGGTCTTAAACCGCAATCCTGAAAACTATTTCGCTGAAGTTGAACAGGCGACATTCTCTCCAGGCACATTGGTTCCGGGCATCGATGTATCACCGGATAAAATGCTTCAAGGCCGTTTGTTCGCATACCACGATGCACACCGTTACCGCGTGGGCGCCAACCACCAGATGCTGCCGATCAACGCAGCGAAAAACCAGGTGAACAACTACCAGCGCGACGGCCAAATGAACTTCGGTTCAAACGGCGGCGGTTCTGTCTACTACGAGCCGAACAGCTTCGGCGGACCGGCTGAAACAACAGCTGCTAAACCAGCTCCAATTGAAGTGTCCGGAGTAACGGATTCTGTTCCATATTTCAAAGAAGATTACTATACACAGCCGGGAGACCTTTACCGTCTGCAAACGCCGGAAGAGCAAGATCGCTTAGTGGCAACATTCACTGGCGGCTTGAGTGCGGTGACACACGGGCATATCCAACTGCGCATGATCGACCATCTTTACAAAGTGGATGCGGACCTCGGCACACGCGTCGCTACCGGTTTGGGCCTCACCGTTCCAAGCCTGACTGAAACGTTATAATCAATTAGCACGCTAATTCTCAATTAGCCGTCATTTCCCGGGAAATGGCGGCTTTTTTTCGTAGAGATAATGGGCAGTTATAGGATGTGTTGATATTGGTTCGATTACAACAAGAAAGAAGAGAAAATTAAAAGAGAAGGGCAGATGCCCTTCTCTTTTCCACGTGTTGAAAAAGCTATAAATTGTCTTTGCTTTAATTAATAAACTAATATTTTGCAAAACAGCTTTTCACGGGGCACGCAACATTGTTTTGCTCCTTAACTTAGAGAATTTTACTCAATAAGCTTCGTAACATGAATATTTTCCTGATTGAAAGGTTCTCCAGTGTAGGCGCGTCCACGGGCTAGGCAATAAAATTGCCCAAAAGCAGTTTGGGCCATTTTATTTGCGACGAAGCTAGCGCAGCGATGCAGGAGCAGAAGGGTTTTGCGATGAGACGAGTGCCCTTCTCGGCTCATTGCGGGAGCCAAGGTGATGCCGGGCACTTTCGGCAGCGCCTTTGCGACGAGCTTGCGCAGGAGCAATCGTCTTTGCTCTGCCCAAAGCGCCCGGAGTGGTGTAACTATTGTATTCTTTTCATTAATCTATCTATAAAAGGTTTTGAAAAAGAAGGGCAGATGCCCTTCTCTTATTTCTGTTCTTTATCCAGGATTTCATGGCAGATTTTTTCTGCGACCTCTTTGCCGTTTTGAATGCATGCTCCGATGCCGACGCCGTAGAAAGAGGAGCCGGCGAGCAGTACGCCAGGCAGCAGCTCTTTCATTTTCTCTTCGAGTGCATCGACTGCCGCTTTATGCCCCATATGATAATTCGGCATCAGCCCTTTCCAGCCCGTCACTTCTACGGTTACAGGCTGCGCCTGGATGCCGAGGCTTTTCCGGACATCCTCCAACGCCACTGCCGTCAACTCCGCCTCCGTCAAGCCGTCCAGCTTTTCGTATGCCGGATTGGAACTTTTATAGAACAGACGGACGAGCAGCCGTCCGTTGCCCGATGTATGCTCCCATTTGCGGCTGGTCCACGTGCAGGCATTGCACAGGACATCGCTGCCTTCAGAAACGATAAAACCGGTGCCGTCAGCCGGAAGTTCTTCGTCTGAAATATCAAAGCCAAGATATACGCTGATCAAGGACGAGTTCATCATTTCATCGAACGCCGCGTCCAATTCTTTTTGGGCCAGCATCTTTTGTGCCGCTTCATGCGGTGCAGCCAAAACGACATAATCCGCTGTCAGGGATTCCCCGTTTGCTAATCTGATCCGGTAATGCCCTTCTTCTTTTTCGATGGCCGCTGTTTCGGCCCCTTTCAGAACCGTTGCACCTTCCAAGGCGGCTTCGAGCCCGTCGATCAAAACGGCCATGCCAGCGTCGAATGACAGGAATTTCTTGTTGGCGGCGCCTTGGAAATGCGCTTTGTTCGCTTCAAAGCCCTTCATGATGCTGCCGTATTTATTTTTATAGTCCACCAGGTAAGGCAGCGTCGACGCGAGCTTCAATTCGTCCAGGCTACCGGAATAGACACCCGAGAGGACTGGGGCAATCTGTTTGTCCACCAGCTCTTCGCCAAGGAACGCCTTGAGAAATTCACCGATGGAACTGTCGCGCGTGAAGGATTCGTTCGGGGTATCGAAGTCTTTTAATGCGGCCTGTTTGCCGGCATCCGAAACGAGCGTCGAGCTGAACAATGCTTCTTTGTCCATCGGTATGCCGAATACGGTATCGGCCGGGATGGCATGGAGCTGGTTGTTCGCATAGAGGTAGGAAATGCCGGTGCCGTTATAGACGACGCGGTCCAGCAGGCCCAAATCCTCAATCAGCGGCATGACGCTTGCGTGGCGCGCCACAATCGAATCTGCCCCTGCTTCCATGATGAATTCCCCTTGTTTCACGGTCCGAATTTTGCCGCCAAGCGTGTTGTCGCGCTCGATTAATATCAGTTCCAAACCGACCCCTTGTTTCTTGTTCACTTTTTCGAGATAATGCATCGCCGAAAGGCCTGTGATGCCGCCGCCGATTACTGCCACTCTAGCCATCTGCCATCCACTCCTTACTATTGTCTTCATTTTAGCAATAATTCCAAGCCGCTTCCGGAAATATTTTGTCTGTTTTGCTACTCTTTCATTGCGTTTCCGCGCCTCTACTGGTTTGATTAAAGTAATAGCTGTAAAGAACCAAAGGAGGCAATATAATGTTAAACCCTATCGACCAGAACATCATGGAGCGCCGGACGATCAAGAAATTCAAGCTGGACCCGATTGCCCCGGAAGAAATCATCGATTTGCTGAACGTCGCCAAATGGGCCCCGAACCACACGGTCAATGAGCCTTGGCGCTTCCAGTTATATACGGGTGCTGGAAAGGAAAAGTTCGTCCAAGCCTTCCTGGCCGCTATGACGTTGGGGGATGGTTCCATCCCTGCGAAAGCATTGAATAAAGCCCAGTATTTCCGGGACATTCCGCTGCACCTTGTGGCCATCATGCCGGAAGATCCTCGTCAGCGCCGCTGGGATGAAGATTACGGCGCCATCTCGTCGCTCTTGCAAAACCTGCAGCTGGCTGCTTGGGAGCGCGGGATTGGCATGATCTGGCGTTCAAACGATTGGGTCTACAATCCGGTCTTCCGGGAAGCCATCGGAGTGGCGCCTGGTGAAAAGGTTGTCGCCACAATGATGATCGGCTATCCGCAGCACGTGCCTGAAAAACGCGAACGCACGGATATCCGGGAAAAATTGCAGATTATCAGCGAATAAGGAAAAAGAAGATGGCACCTGCGCCATCTTCTTTTTTTACTGCAAACTGATCATCGCTCCGACCGCGCCTGAAAACTCTCCGTTTTCAAGGAACAGCGGCGTTGAACCGCGCAGGATCGTATAGCTCTCCACCACTTCTTTTAATAAGCTGTTGTCGATGAACGACGAACCGATGTAGATGATGGTGGAACTTCTGCATTGCCGGGCCGCTTGTACACTGATGGTGCTGACGGTCTCTCCGACAAGGCCAATGACTGTAGCCAGCAGTTCTTCTTTGGACAGTTCGCCCGAGATCGAAAAAAGGTCCTGGCCGAAATTGCTTGCGGTCAACTCGCCTGATATCGGCGGTTCTTTGCCTTCATATATATGCTTCACTTTAAGGTCGATCCGTTCGCGCGAGCCGTTGCCTGCCAAGCGGACGATTTCCTCGAAATCTGTCAGGCCTGTCAGCAAATGGCTCAGTCCGATCAATGTTCCGCCGCCGATGCCGGTGCCGCCCAGACGTTCCTGGGTATTGTCCTGGATGCAATGGATGGAAGTTCCCGTCCCTACATTGGTCACCAAATAAGCATCATCGCTGCGCCCCATCTGCCCGAGCAGAAACTGGACGCCAAGATGCGTGGCTTCAAATTCGACCATCTCGCGCGCCTCTTTGTGGAGGAAAGACCGCAGCACCTCAGACTTGCCTCCGGTCACGCAAATTTCAGCGCCGTCCACCCCGTTTATCCATTCAGCCACCCGTTCGATTTCCGAAATCGGGTATTTAGCGAACTGGATGCCGCTGCCGTCCAAAAAAGCCACTTTGACGAGCGTGCCTCCTGCATCAATTCCAACTATCATGTCGCACCTGCACTTTCTAAAACGCTGCTAGTTTTACACATCTGAAGAAATTCTACCATAATAATTCAAGGGGAGGAATTTTTTTGCCGCATCGCCCCTTCTCCGTCTACCTTATTTAAGATGACTCTTTTAAGATGGGATTAAACGACGAATCTTGGGGGATGCACAAATGGCAAAAGGAACAATTATTTTATTGAACGGCGTTTCAAGTGCCGGAAAGTCGACGTTTTCGCGGGAGTTTGGCAAGGAGTACCCGGAATTTTTCCCTCTTAGCATTGATGATTTCGATTTGGTGATCGAGCAAATGGAAGACCGGGTGCAAGGGCATTTGATCCCTGTTCCGACAGAGCATTTTTTCCATCGGTCTATTGCCATGTTCTCAGACAGCGGAATTCATTTGATCGTTGACTAGATTTGGCACGACGTCCCAACGATGCAGGATTGCATGGCAGTTCTTCGGGATTATCCGGTGCTGTTCGTCGGAGTGCATTGTCCGGCGGAGGTCCTTGCACAACGGGAGCAAGCACGCGGAGACCGGCGGATTGGCCAAGCGGCAGCGCAGCTCGGTTTTGTCCATCAACAACAAGAAATTTACGACATGGAAGTCGACACCGTTGAAAATACAATTGGAGAATGCGTCCAATTGCTAACGGCCGCCCTTATGAACCGCAAGACAACAAACGGCTGGGCTCGCTCGATCAGCCAAAATAAAACAAGCTGCAGAAAGGGTACTAGACCTCATCTGCAGCTTGTTTTATTCTTTTTTACCCCGGTCCCCATTTGATCCAATGTACTCCTGCCACAGCCAAACTTGCCATTAGCGGACCAGCAGCCGGGAAGATGCTATTAAAGCAATGAAGTTATTATTCAAATTAGTTAGTTGTAATTTATTTAAGCAACTTGAACTTTTAAGGCGGTTTAACTTCTTCTTTTTACCCATTTAGTAAGAATCTAAACTTTATTTGTAGATAATCACAAAAGAATTTCAATCTTTTTGTAACTTCTCCTATATAGTGAAAGACATAAAAATAATAATATTTTAATAATTCAAATTATGGAGGGTTGATTTATGACTAAAATTACTGAAACAATAGCTTCACAGCAAAAAAGCGAAAAGCCTGGCTTTTTTCAAAAGGTCCTAAATAAAGTAGAAGTCTATGGAAATAGGCTGCCGGATCCTGTCACCCTTTTTGCTGTCTTTACACTCATCATTCTGGTAGCCTCTGCGATTTTCGCATCATTAGGAGTCAAATCAACCCACCCTGGAACCGGAGAAGAAATCCAAGTAGTCAACATGCTAAACGGTGAAGGTATTCGGACCATTTTCGAAACCTTGGTGCCCAACTTCACTGGTTTCCCCCCGCTCGGACTTGTTTTAGTGGTTATGCTGGGTGTCGGCCTTGCTGAGTCTACCGGCCTTGTGACCACGTTTATGAAAACAACCATTTTAAATGCTCCAGTAAAAGTCATACTGCCGACCATCCTGCTGATTGCCGTTTTGGGGAATACGGCAGCTGACGCGGCGCAGGTTGTGCTACCTCCGATTGCAGCGATGATTTTTGCAGCGCTTGGACGCAATCCCATTGCTGGGCTCATTGCAGGCTATGCCACGGTCACCGGAGCATTCAGCGCGAACTTGATCGTAAGCATGCTCGATCCGCTTTTATCCGGCTTTACCCAAGCGGGAGCGAATTTGATCGATCCGAATTATGTCGCCAATCCCGCCATCAACTGGTATTTCATGATTGCCTCCACTTTTGTCATTATTCCGGTTTCCATGTTCGTAACAACGAAGATCACCGAGCCCCGCCTCGGCGTTTATACCGGCAAAGTTGAAAAACTGGAGAAAACAACTCCTGAAGAAAAGCGCGGATTGCTGTGGGCGGGCATTGCCCTTGCATTGTACACAGTTGCCATCTTGCTTCTGGTGCTTCCGGAAAATGGTGTCCTGCGCAACCAGGAAACCGGCGGAATCATTGTATCGCCATTTATGACCGGCATTGTGCCGATTATGCTGTTCGGCTTCCTGCTCCCTGCGCTTGCCTATGGGTTTGGCGCGAAAGTCCTGAAGAGTGATAAAGATGTTGCCGAGCATTTGACCAAATCAATGGCCGGTATGGGCGGCTATATCGTCCTAGCCTTTGTTGCCGCTCAAATGATCGCTTTCTTTGGCATGAGCAACCTGGGCCCGATCATCGCGATTGAAGGGGCCGGCTTCCTAAAAGGCATCGGCTTTGAAGGGCTGCCATTGATTCTTGGATTCATCGTCATTGCCGCTTTGATCAATTTGCTGATTGCAAGTGCTTCTGCCAAATGGGCCTTGCTGGCCCCGGTGTTTGTGCCAATGTTCATGCTGCTCGGCTATGACCCGGCAGTGACGCAAGTGGCGTATCGCATTGCCGACTCCATTACGAATCCGATTACACCGATGCTTGCCTATTTTGCCATCCTGTTGACGTTCGCGAAAAAATACGACAAAAACATCGGAATCGGAACACTGCTCGCTTCCCTATTGCCATATTCGATCGCATTCGCGATTTTCTGGCTGCTCCTGTTCACAATCTGGTTCTTGCTCGGATTGCCGCTTGGTCCCGGAGGAAACATCTATTTGCCATAATTCAAAGGAGGAATTACATTGTCTTTAAAATTAGAGAATGCCACGATTTATACCGGCAGAGGCGAGAAATTCATACAGTCTGCCATTGTCATTGAAGAAAACAAAATTGTTGCTGTCGGTGAAGAAGCAGCAAACCGTAATGCGGAGGTTGTGATTGATGGAAACGGAAAAACCATATTGCCCGGTTTCTTCGATATGCATATTCACCTTGGGATGGATGGCATTGCTGATCCATTCGCTCAAATTGCCACGGACAGCCAAGCGACTTCCGCGTACCGCCATCAAGCCAATGCGCAGAAGCAACTCAAATCTGGTGTCACCAGCGTCCGAAATCTGGGATCGAAATGGCATATTGATCTGGCCTACCGTGATGCAGTCAACTCGGGACTATTGATTGGGCCGACCGTTTACGGTTCCGGCCAACCCATCGTGATGACCGGCGGCCACGGATACCCTCTCGCTTCTGAAGCGGATGGCGAAGAGGAAGTCCGCAAAGCCGCACGCCAAACATTGAAACAAGGGGCTGATGTCCTGAAGCTGATGGCTACTGGCGGCGTCATGACGCCGGGTGTCGATCCGGGATCGCCTCAGCTTTCCGAAAAAGAAATGCGTGCAGCTGTTGAAGAAGCGCTCCACGCCGGAAAAACAACCGCTTCGCATGCACAAGGCACGATTGGTATTCAAAATGCAGTACGTGCAGGCATTACGACAATCGAACACGGCATCTTCCTGGATGATGAAACGATTGAATTGATGATCAAGTACGGAACTGTGCTGGTCCCTACCCTTGCTGCGCCATATTACATTGTGAAAAATGCTGATTCCGGCGCTATTCCGCCGCATGCAGTCAAAAAAGCCATTTACTGCTATGAAGCCCATAAAGAAAGTTTCCGAAAAGCGGTGGAAGCGGGCGTGAAGATTGCAGCCGGTACTGATGCTGGGACTCCTTTCAACTTGCACGGCGATTTTGCCAAGGAGCTTGAATTGATGCATGAGGGCGGCATGAGCATCCGTGACATCATCGCTTCCGCTACCTATGATGCAGCTGCCGTTTTGAATGTCCAAGCCGAAACAGGCTCACTGGAAAAAGGGAAAACGGCAGATTTCATTGTCTTGTCGGCGGACCCGGAAGAAAATCTTTCTGCTTTCCGAGCAGTTGAAGCTGTTTACAAAGGAGGAGAATTTATCCATGGCAATCAGCACAAAGAATCCATCTATACAAAATAAGAGGCTTGAACAGGTGGCGAACACGCTGGAATCTCTTTATCCCGAAATGGTCAGCATCCGCCGTCACCTGCACCAACATCCGGAGCTCTCCCACCAAGAAGTGGAAACGCCGAAATACATTGCAGACTATTACCATGCACTGGGCTTGGAAGTCAGAACCGGTGTCGGCGGCCGCGGGGTAGTCGCTAAATTCCAGGCCCCTAAGGCCCAAAAGACGATTGCCTTCCGCGCAGATTTCGACGCATTGCCAATTGAGGATCAAAAAGACGTTCCGTACAAGTCAACAGTTCCCGGCGCCATGCATGCTTGCGGACACGACGGACATACCGCAGCACTCATGATTTTCGCTAAAAGCTTGGTTGAAAATGCCGAACATATCGACCACAACGCCGTTTTCATCCACCAGTTTGGCGAAGAAGAATATCCCGGCGGCGCTCAAGCCATGATTGCGGATGGTTGCCTTGAAGGGGTGGATGCAATTTACGGCTGCCATCTCCAAAGCACCATGCCGGCAGGAACGATGTTTTACAAAGAAGGTTATATTCAGGCGGCAGTTGATACGTTCACCATTACTGTCAACGGTAAAGGCGGACACGGCGCTATTCCCCAGGAAACGGTCGACCCTATCGTCACCGCTTCCCATATCGTCACTGCCCTGCAGTCGATTGTCAGCCGAAATACAGATCCTTTGAAACAGCTGGTGGTGTCTGTTGGTTCGATCAATAGCGGCAAGGCCAATAACGTCATCCCGACATCCGCAGTCATGACCGGCACCATCCGTTCCTATGAACCGGAAGTCCGCAGCTTGGCTGGTGAAAGACTGGCTGGCATTGCTTCGCAAGTGGCCAAAGCATTTGGCGCGGAAGCAGACACTGTTCTTGAAAAAGGATATGATGCGCTCTGGAACCATCCAGAGGAAACCAACATAGCGAAACGCGCAATCCAAGGCGTCCTTGGCAACGAAGCGGCTGTGGAAACCCCTTCCGTCATGCCTGGAGAAGATTTTTCCTATTATACACAGCACGTGCCCGGCACCTTCATCTTCGCTGGCGCCCAGCTGGCCGAAGCCGAAAAAGTATACCCGCACCATCACGCCATGTTCGACTTCGACGAAACGGCCATGCTCAATACAGCCAAATCATTTGCTGCCATTCTTTTTGAATACAGTCTGGCGGAATAAAAAAACCTCTTGGAGGCTGATTAACGAATAGAAGAAAGTAGTTATGCCGCTTCGGCCGCTTTGGGCATGGCTCACGCAATAAGCCGAGAAGACCACTCGTCTCATTGCTTCGCCTAGCCCCTGGCCGCGCCGGCGCTGGTTTCGCTCTTCAAATGCTGATAACTTTATCCGTTTTAGTAGCACTATCTGAGATATGGAGTAAAACAGCGGAGACGCCTGCGGGATAGCGAGACGGCTGAGACCCCGCAGGGAGCGGAGCGACTGAGGAGGCTTAGCCGCGAGCCCGCGGCAAGCGCAGCGGTTTTGCGGAATATCGGTTAAGAGACAAGTATTATAAATCTTTCTCAACAATCAAAAAAACGGTTCCTCCACGGGAACCGTTTTTTTGAATCTTCCTGCATTTATAGCTTATATGCTAAAATAGGTGAAAAAAGTGGAGGTTTTTCGATGAACCCGATGCCTGAGAAAACCTTTTCCCCCTCTCAAATGGAAGCGCTCATCCGGGTGGCGGAAGCCGTCAACTCGACATTGAATTTGGATGAGCTTTTCCAACTCACCTTGAAAGAATCGATCCAAGCTATTCCCAACGCCGATGGCGGCGTTTTATTCTTATACAATGAACAAATTGGGAAACTCGTCTGCTTATCATTTGTCAATTTCAATAGCGCCGTCAAAGACATCTACCTTGACCCTCACGAATCTTTCACCGGTAAATGCTTTTCCACTCGGGAACCGGTGCTCATCACATCCGCTTCCGGCCTTCAAGTCGGAACTGAGTCCATGAGCCACCAAAACAAAGAGCTGTTAAACGCCTCAATGTCCCAGCACAGTGGCAGCAATGCTTACCGCGCAATGTGTGTTCCTCTTGTAACTGAAAATGACGACTGCATTGGGGTCATCACGCTCAATGGCTTTGCAGAAGAAGGCACGTTTACAGAAAAAGATCTGCGGCTGCTTCAGGCAATCGCCGGACAGGCAGCCATTGCGCTTGCCAAAGCCCATCTTCATCAGGATTTAAAAAAGAAAAATGAGCAGTTCGAGCAAATCATTCAATACCAGCAGCAGCTGCTATTGAAGATGAGCGAGGGCGTCGGCCTTTTGCAGATGCTCGAACAACTCGCCAAGCAGATTCAAAAGCCGCTGTCGCTATTGACGATATACGGCGAAGATCTGCAATTAGGAAAACTGATAGAGCAGAATCATCGGCATGAGTTCCCGATACAAAGCGGCCGTTTTTTGTTGGGCAAACTGCTGGTTGCTACGGAAGCAGGCGAACAGCTTTCTGACACCGATCTTTATTTTATCCAACAGAGCGTACTGTACTTCACGCTTGAAATCAACCGGGAATCCGCCTTCCGGGAGATGGAGCATCGTTTCCGATCAGAACTGATGGATGACTTGATGAATGGCATGCTGACCGAGAATTTTATCAAACGGGCAAAGGATCTCGGGTTGGATACACGCCATCAGCTCTTGCCGGTAGCGGCTGAAGCGATAATGGAGGCAAACGACAATGCACTGGCAGAACTGATGGCCAAACGGGAACTAGCACACCTCTTTCAAGTTGAAGTGAATCGGCGTTTTCCCGGCAGCCTGATCGTATCAAAAGAGCAGTACTTCATCTTTCTGCTTTCTGTAAGGGACAAGAAGCCCAAACAGTATTTACTTGAGAAAATCAAGCGCATGGCGGAGGAATTGCAAGCTGCCATCACACACCAGCAGCTGGACGCCTTCTTTAAACTTGGAGTCGGCCAATGCGTCTCCAAAATTGATGACTTGCCGGGTTCCATTGAAGATTCCATGAAAGTCCTGCACTTTATGCGTTCTTCAAATGTCAAAGACCAAGTGATCGATAACCAATCGCTTGGCTTTGAACGCCTGCTCGTCCCGAATAAAGAAAAAGATATTGAGGCCTTCATTTATTCAACACTAGGCCCTGTCATTGAACATGACCGCCAAAAAAATTCCGAATTGCTGAAAACGCTGGTCGCTTATACCCAATCCATCTCGTTTCCAGGCCAAGCGGCCAAAGAGCTGCATATTCATCTGAATACATTGCATTATCGGCTGAAACGGGCTGCTGAATTGCTCGAAGTCGACTTGCACAATCCGGATGACTTGCTGAATATCCAGCTTGCCTGCAAACTTTTGCGAAACTCTTCGCTCTAAGCGAAAAAAAGCCGCTTTCCTGAATTTCAGGAAAGCGGCTTTTCTCATTTCAACCTTATAGCTGTCTGAATCCACCCGTATTTGCGCGGACATTGACTTCCGAGAACTTCTTCTCGTTGGCTTCTTTCGAAAGAAGCGTCCCTACTACTCCACCCAGGAACCCGAGCGGAATTGACACGATCGCCGGATTGGTCAGCGGGAATAGCGGAGTTCCGGTAATGATGGCCGCTCCTGCTTCCGGATTCATGACGCTCGGACTGATGGACACCAGAACAAGTGCCGAAACAAGGCCGGTGATGATGGCGGAAACCGCTCCGGTCGTGTTGAATTTCTTCCAGAAAATCGTATAGACGATAACCGGCAGGTTGGCACTGGCTGCGATACAGAAAGCCAGTGATACCAAAAACGCCACGTTTAGGCTCTGGGCAAAAATGGCGAGGATAATGGAGAATATCGATACCCCGACAGAAGCATAACGGGCTGCGAGCATTTGCTGCCGCTCTGTTGCCTGGCCTTTTTTGATGATTTGTCCGTAAATATCATGGGCAAATGCGGATGCACCGGTCAAAACGAGCCCTGCCACGACGGCCAGGATTGTTGCGAATGCCACAGCCGAGATGAACGACATTAAAATATCTCCACCCAGCGCTTGTGCGAGCAGCGGCGCTGCCATATTCCCGGCTGCGTTTGTGCTGATGATGGTTTCTGAGCCGACAAATGCTGCTGCCCCGAAACCGAGGAAAATGGTCATGACGTAGAAAATCCCGACAATCCATGTCGCCCACATAACGGAACTTCTCGCTGTCTTAGCATCCCGAACGGTAAAGAAGCGCATCAGAATGTGTGGCAAGCCTGCCGTACCAAGAACCAAAGCGAGCATCAAGGAAATCGTATCCAATGGAATCTTGTATTTGACGCCCGGATTCAGGAACGCTTCCCCGTGCGGCGTAGCAGATTTCACTTGAGAGAACATCTCCAGAATGCTGAAGCCGAAACGCTGCAGCACCAAGAAAGACAAAATCACTGTTCCGACCATCAAGAGCACAGCTTTGATGATCTGCACCCAGCTTGTGGCCGTCATTCCGCCGAACAAGACATAAACTGTCATCATGATTCCGACGAGCAGGACAGCCCAAAGGTAATCGATGCCGAACAGCAGCTGGATCAGCGCGCCCGCCCCAACCAATTGCGCAATCATATAGAAGATGACGATCGTGATGGAGCTGAGCGCTGCCGCTCCGCGCACTTTCTTGGCATTGAATCGAGCATTGATCATATCCGCCAGCGTGTATTTGCCCAAATTCCGAAGCGGCTCTGCCACCACGAAAAGCACCACTAAATAGGCAACCAGATAGCCGATGGAGAATAAAAATCCGTCAAACCCGAAAAGCGCGATGGAACCTGCAATCCCCAGGAACGAGGCAGCGGATAGGTAATCTCCGGCAATCGCCAGACCGTTTTGCCAGCCGGACAGCCCGCCGCCCGCTGTATAGAAGTCGCTTGCACTATTTGTGCGCTTTGCCGCGTAATAGGTGATGACAAGCGTCATTGCCACAATTACTAAAAATATACTGATTACCGTAGCATTCATCGGCTTTCCTCCTCACCGTAATGGAATTCTTTTAACGTATCATTGGCCATTTCATCGAATTTCGCCGCCCGCTTCATGTAGACGGTTACAAGAATCCACGTCATTGCAAAAAGGCCGAATGCAAATACCCATACCCACGAGATATCGCCGATAAATCGGGCATCCAGCAAGTCGGTATAAGAAATGATGATATTGAATAATAAGTACAAACCTAAAAATAAAGCCGTCGTCGGAATCAGAAATGCTTTCTTCTTCTTCATCAACTCCCGGAACCCTGCAGACGCTTCAATTGCCTGGAAATCCGGGACATGCCCCTCTCCTTCGCGTTGGCGTTCGGCTTGCACCGCCTGTCTTTCCTGTTGTCTTTGAACCGTTGCCGCATTCGTTTCCGCTGCCGTTTTAGCCATTCTCCCCACCCCTTGTTTTCGATATTTTCAGAATCTAAGAACAATTAAAGCATTTCCTGTTTCTTCCGTCAATAAGGCAATTAGAATATATGTAATTAAATACCAGAAGAGACTAAAGTCAAAAGTCCCAGTGCCCAAAAAAACCCGAATGCTGTGAATTACAGCATCGGGTTCGGATAAAGGGATTTCATACTTCTTTCTTAACCGAAAGCTCTTCATGGAAAGTGGAATTGAACAGCTTGAACAATTGTTCGAACTTGCTGAGGATATCAAGAGCCAGCAATCCATTCCCTTCCGCCGTTTTCGGATAGCCGAGCGGCACAGTGCGGCGCACTAGTTGCGCATAAAGCTCGGCTTCTGTCAGGCTGCGGGCGAATTCCTTTTCAGCGATATTCTTGATCAGCACCAAGGCACCCGATACATGAGGTGTAGCCATGGAAGTTCCGGATAGCGTGGCGTATTGGCTGCCGGGATAAGCCGAATAAATATTGATGCCCGGCGCCACCAAATCAATTTCGTTGTTCGTATTGCTAAAAGGCGCCATTTTTCGGTTGAAATCGACTGCTCCAACTTGAATCACTTCCCCATATGCACCAGGATAGGCAAACTCGTCGGTCGAATGGCTGTCGTCCCCTTCATTGCCTGCTGCGCAGACGATGGGAATTCCCGCATCAACGGCGCGCTTTACCGCTTCGTGCAGCTCCGGGACGTCTTCCGGGCCGCCCAGTGACATTGAAATGACGTCTGTCTTCTCGCCCGCCGGACCCGTCCAATCGATGGCATAATGAATGCCGCTGATGATGCCTGCATAGTCTCCGCTTCCTTCGCCATTCAATACTTTGACAATCAGCATTTTGGCTTCCGGCGCCACTCCGGCGATGCCGCCGCCTGCACGGAGAGCAGCTGCCACGGTTCCGGCGACATGGGTGCCGTGGCCATTATTGTCATCGAAATTCGCGGAATCCCCATTAAAATCTGCTGTAAAGTTCCGGCCGCCGATAATCCGGCCTTGTATATCGGGGTGATCCGGCTGGCAGCCCGTATCAAGGATTGCCACTACATTTCCTTTTCCGTGCTCCGCTTCTTCCCAGACGGCCGGTGCCTGGATCATACGCACCCCTTCCGGAATCTGCGGCGGAGCCGAAACGATTTCTTCAACACGGAACGGAATCAGGTGGATGTCATGGTTTTGCATCGTTATTCCTCCTCTATCATCTTTTGGATGATTTCGACTATTATTCAATAGAATTCCCTTTTAAAATTTTAGGAAACATGGTGCCGCTCGCTTTTTCCGAATCTCAGTAGCATTCTTTTATTAAAGGATATGCCGCTGTCTGAACAGCTGGTTTTTTATAAGAAGGGAAGTGCTGGGAATGGGAAGCAAATGGCTGATTTACGGTGCATACGGCTATACGGGGGAATTGATTGCCAGAGAAGCTGTCCGGAGAGGGCTAACGCCTGTACTCGCGGGACGGAACCAACAGAAAGTGAAAGTCCTTGCCGCAGAACTCGGCCTTGAAATGCGCGTTTTCCCGGCAGAGGCAGCTGCTGCCTCACATCTTCGGGATATCGATGTCCTGCTTCATTGCGCAGGGCCATTCAGTGAAACAAGCGGACCGATGATCCAAGCCTGCCTCGAGGCCCGCACGCATTATCTCGACATCACAGGGGAGATTCCCGTTTTTGAACACACACACGCTCAGCACGGGCGCGCAGTGGATGCGGGCATTGTGCTTTGTTCAGGTGTCGGTTTTGATGTCATCCCCACTGATTGCACGGCCTTGCGGCTGAAGGAGCTGCTGCCGGACGCCACTCGTCTGGCGCTGGGCTTTGATTCGGATTCGGGTATTTCGCCCGGCACATTCAAGACGATGATCCAAGGGCTCGGTTCCGGGAGCGCTGTCCGACGGGAAGGCAAGCTCGTTGCCGTTCCGCTCGGCAGCCAACAGCGGACCATCGACTTTGGCCGCGGAAGCCGGTCTGCCATGGGCATTCCATGGGGCGACGTAGCAACCGCTTTCTACACCACCCGCATTCCGGACATTTCCACGTGGATCCCGATGGCGAAGCCTGCTGCGGTTGCCGCACGCGCATCGGGCATTTTGCGCCCCGTACTCTCTGCGCCTGCCGTTCAACAAATGCTGCGGAGATGGGTGGAACAGAAAGTCGCTGGCCCTGACGAGGAACTTCGGGCGAACGCGCCTGCCTATATCTGGGGCGAAGCCGCCAATGCGGCTGGCATCCGTAAAACAGTGCGCATCCAAACTGCAAACGTCTATGATCTGACAGTATACGGCGCCTTGGAAGTCTGCAGGCGTTTGCTTGAAGAAGAACATGCACCGGGGAGCTGGACTCCGGCCCAACTATTCGGCGCGGAACTTGTCGAAGGGCTTCCGGGCTCAGGGAAGTTCGAGGTCGAAACCTTTTATCCTTGATACGCAAAAAAGCTGGCCTTTTTGAGGTCAGCTTTTTACAATCTGCATCCGCCGGTTGAAGAGTGTCGGATAGGACAGGAAGCCGAGCGAAATGCTCGTTACCGCGGCGGTCGTCAGAAGAAGGAACATGATCAGTAATTGGAATTGCACCGCTTGGATCGGATCGGCGCCGGCAATGATCTGCCCGCTCATCATGCCCGGAAGCTGGACGAGGCCGACGGTCTTCTGGCTTTCGATGGTCGGAATCATGCTCGCTTTGATCGATCGGATCAATTGGCGGTGGATCGCCTGTTTCGGCGTTCCGCCAAGCGACAGAATCAATTCGGTCTGGTCCTGTTGGGATTCCACTTCTGCAGTAAAACGGTTGAGGAACAGGATTGACAGCACCATTGAGTTGCCGATGACCATGCCGCTGATCGGAATGATGTACTGGGCGGTTGCCGGAGTGATATCAAAGCCGATCAAGATGCTTTGAGTCAATACTTCGACAAACACCAACGTTGCGGCAACCTTTGAAGTGATGCCTTGGATGGCGGCGCCTTTTTTCTGCGCATTATGAGTAGCTGCGACAATCATCAACGTCACCATCAGGAAGATATAAATCAGGCTATTAGAGGCGAAGACGAATTTGAGTACATAGCCGACCGCCAGCAATTGGATAATTGAACGGACGGTCGCAATCATGGTGTCTTTTCCTAATCCCAAATTGAACGTCTTGGAGAGGACGAGCGGAATCAGTACAAAAATCAGTGTGAGCGATAATGTAAAATAACTCATTCGACTTCCCCCCTCACAAAACGCCTTACTTTTTCATTGACCGGATCATTCAGCAGCGCGCTTTCGCCGGTCTCCATAACTTCCCCGTCCATCATGACCCAGGTATAATCACCGATATCAAGCGCTTGCTGCAGGTTATGGGTGATCCAGATGATGGTGGTCCCGTATTTTTTATTGATTTTCACAATCAGTTCTTCGATTTCCCGGAGCGATGTCCGGTCGAGCGAAGAAGTGATTTCGTCTAATAGCAGCACTTCCGGTTGATTGACCAGCGTGCGGGCGATGGATACTTTCTGACGCTGTCCGCCTGACAGGTCCTTGACATTGCGGTCCAGGAAATCGCCATCTAGCCCGACATCGTGCAGGAGCTGCTCCGCTTCTTCTTTGGGCAATTTTTTGCTTTGGAGTTCCAGCGGCAGATTCAAATTCTCGTAGACCGTGCCGCTGACCATTGGTGCACTTTGCAGGGCGATGCCGACGATCCGGCGCAAGTCGACCGGGTTGAAGCTGTCAACCGCTTCCCCTTTAATGTAAAGTTCGCCCGCATCCGGCGAGATCAGGCCGTTGCAAAGTTTCAACAACGTCGTCTTGCCGGCGCCCGATGGCCCGACCAGCGTCGTGATCTTGCCTTCAGGGAACGAGCCCGTAATGCTTTTCAAAATCGGATGGCTGTCCACGCTGTAGCCGATATGGTTAAAGTGGATAGCCGGTTTGTAATCGATTGCCATTCCCTACACTTCCTTTCCACAAAAAACAGCACACATTGTTCCGTGTGCTGTTTCAAAACATTCAGCCTTCCAGTTTTCTTGAAGCGAACTCATCGTCCATTTTCAAGAAATACTCGCCGCCTTCTTCAATGTGCCGCATGCGGACGATTATATCGCGGAAAGATTTCTCTTCCTCCATTTGTTCTTCTATAAACCAGTCCAGAAAGGACAGTGTGGCGTGTTCCTGCAATTCATCGGCCAGTGTGACCAGTGCGTAGATATTGCTGGTGACGTCCTTTTCCTGCGCCAATGAACTTTCCAGTACATCCAAAGCATTGCTAAAATGGTTTTTCGGTTCGGACAGCGCCTGGAGCACCGGCTTTTCGTCCATTGTCACCAAATACTCATAGAATTTCATGGCGTGCTGATGCTCTTCCCGTGATTGGACTAAATAAAAATTGGCGAATCCGTGATACCCTTTTTTCGAAAAATAGGCCGCCATTGCTGTGTAGGCATGGGCTGCTTGCAATTCGTTGTTGAACTGGTCATTTAACGCTAACGTCAGTTTTGCTGGTAACATCGTACATTCCTCCTCTTCCTTATTTAGAATCATTCTAATATAGATCAATATAACACACTCCTTTTAAAAAGGCAAAGATAATGAGAATATTGGATCTAATTGAGAATGATGTTCATTAATAAAAGCTTTTTGTTTATTCTAATTGATAATTATTATTATTTATACTTCCTTTTTAAAAACGCAAATCTTTTTTGATTACTTTTAGTAACTAGTTGTAGTATAATAACTTGCAGAAGGTTAAAAGGGGGAAATCCAATGGCAGCAATGAAACTGGAACCGGAAGTATTTGCGGTTTTAAAAGATAAAATTCAATTGATAAAAGTCGAAGACCAGGCGATCTACCTGGTAGGGCCGATCCGCCTGCCGGTCAATCTGAACGGCGAGACCGCGGTCTTCCAGTGGTATAGCTGGCTGAAGCAAGACCAAGTGACCGAAAATTACGAAGCCATCATTGAAACTTTGTCGTCGTCCAACTTGGCTGAATACCAACAATCAAGCGTGCTTGTCTACGGCGATTTTGAAAATGCGGAAGAAGCTTTGATCCGCATGCACTCAATCTGCCACACCGGTGATATTTTCGGCAGCAAACGCTGTGACTGCGGATTCCAGCTGAAACAATCGATGCAGCAAATCGCCGACCATGGAGCCGGAGCGCTTTTTTACCTGGCCAATCATGAAGGGCGCGGCATCGGCCTTTTCAGCAAAGCGATGGCCTACGTCCTGCAAGAAAACGGATACGATACGGTCGAAGCCAATGAAAGCCTGGGCTTTGTCGACGATTCACGGAATTATTCCGATGCAATTGCAGTGCTTCAGCAGCTGCGCCAAAAGCCGGTCCTGTTAATGACCAACAACCCGAAAAAACTGTCTGCGCTTGAAAATTCCGATTTGGCGATTGCCGGCAGAGTCGCTTTATGGGGTGACAAGTCGGAATTCAACGAGAAGTACCTCCAGACGAAAATCGAACGTTCTGGCCACCTGGAGGATGAGGAGGATACTGTCCATGCCGCACGATAGTTTCTATATGGACCTGGCATTGAACAATGCCCGGACAATGAAGGGCCAGACCGATCCGAATCCGCTAGTTGGCTCCGTCATTGTCAATGACAACCGGATTGTCGGCATCGGCGCCCATATGAAAGCGGGCGAACCGCATGCGGAAATCCACGCCCTGCGGATGGCTGGGGAAGCTGCCAAAGGGGGCACCATCTACGTCACCCTTGAGCCCTGCTCGCATTTCGGCCGTACGGGCCCGTGCGCGGCAGCCATTGTTGAAGCCGGACTGAAGAAAGTAGTCATTGCGACACTCGACCCGAATCCCGTCGTATCCGGCAATGGGGTCGCCATGCTCGAAGAAGCCGGCATCGAGGTGGTGGTAGGAGTCCGCGAGGAAGAATCCCGCCAGATGAACGAAGTGTTCAATAAATTCATCGTTGAAAGTCGCCCCTTCGTCACCTTGAAAGCAGCAGCGACGCTGGACGGCAAGATCGCCACGCATACATTCGACTCGAAGTGGATCACATCGGCAGAAGCACGCGAAGATGTGCACGTTCTCCGAAGCGAAAACCAGGCCATTCTTGTCGGCCTCGGCACAGTGTTAGCGGACGATCCGGAATTGACATCACGCATTCCGAACGGGCGCAACCCGATCCGTCTTGTCCTCGATTCATCGCTGCGCATTCCGCTCGATGCCAAAGTGGTGACGGACGGCCAAGCCGAAACATGGATCTTCACCAGCCGGCAGACAGATCCCGACAAAAAGGCGGCGCTTGAACGCCTCGGCGTATCCGTATTCGAAACCAGCGGCGCAGTGCAGACCGATGTCTCCGACGTTGTGCGGATCCTCGGCGAAAAATCCGTCTCTTCCCTCTTTATCGAAGGCGGCGGAACCGTCAATGCAGCTTTTCTCGAAAAAGGCCTTGTCGATAAGGCGGTCCTCTATTTTGCGCCGAAATTGGTCGGCGGAAAAAATGCACCGACATTCCTTGAAGGTTCCGGCTTTGATCTGATGAAAGATGCAGTCGATTTGGAGCGGGGAGAATTCACAAAAGTCGGGAAAGACTTTAAGTTCACGGGCTACCCGGTGAAAAAGGAGTTTACAAAATGAAATTCGGATTTGATATAGACGATACACTGATCAACTTGCGTGAATATGCTTTTGGCCTCTACCAGGAAAAGCTGGGCAAGTCTGTCGAAGCGGAGCATTTCCACCGGCTTGACCGCGTGGAAATCCACAGCCTTTTCGGCATGACGGATGAAGAGGGACATCAGATGTGGAATAGTGTTCTTGAGGAATTGTATTTTACGGAATGCCCGGTTTACCCAGGAGCAGTCGAGCTGCTGCAGAAGCTCGCCCGGCAAGGCCATGAAATCTACTATTTGACTGCCCGTCCCGGCAAGCATGCGAAGCGCACGAAATTGTGGATGAAACAGCAAGGGTTCCCTGTTGCAGACGGCCGTTTCTATTGCGGGATGAAAGATGCCGAAAAAGTGCACATCATCGAAGAGCTCGGGCTCGATTACTATTTTGACGACAAGCCGGCAGTTGTGGAGCACTTGACGCGCGACTCGCTGACAGTCATCATGAAGGATCAATCCTATAACCGCCATTTGGCGCATCCCCGCATCAAAGAATGGGATGAATTGGAAAGACTGATTGAAAGCAAAACGAAATCATAAACACTCATGCGTTAAAAAGCCCAGCCGGAAAATTCCGGCTGGGCTTTTTTTCAACGGTTCAGCGTCAGTGGGCAGCATCAATGGCTTGCCGGATCTGCCGCGCCGCTTCTTTTGGGTTTTGGCTGCCGGTGATGGCGCTGCCGACGATCGCTATTTCGACCCGACTGCCAGCAAGCCCTTTCACCGCCTCTTTGTCCAACCCGCCTGCCACTGCAATCCTGGCCGAAGGCACATCTGCCATCAAGTCCAAAGATGCTGTTCCGGCTGTCCGCCCTTTTTCTTGGTTATCTTTCCCGATATGGATGCAGAACAAGTCCACTCCCAAATCGCTGAGCTCTTTCACCCGTGCAGGTTCCCGGACTTCCAGTAAATCGACCATGACTGTTTTTCCGAATTGTGCTGCCGCTTCCAAGGCGCCGCTCACCGTAGCGTCCCCCGCAAAACCCATGACGGTTACAATATCCGCTCCGGCGCTGAAGGCCTGGCTTGCTTCACTTTTTCCGGCATCGCAGGTTTTCATATCGGCGAGCAGCAGCTTCCCGGAATGCCTTTGCTTCATTTCCCTGACAATGTCCATTCCATATTCTTTGATGACCCCGGTCCCGATTTCAATCAAATCAATAAAATCGAATGTTTCTCCGACGAGCCGAAAACAGTCCTCTTTCGGCAAACGGTCCAACGCGAGCTGGATTTTCATCTTTTACCCCCTTATAGAAAAAACCACATCCAAAAGAATGTGGTTTTTTTATTAGACCCCTGAATACGCCAGAAATCCGCCGTCGACAGGCACGGTAATGCCCGTAACGAATCCTGAGTAGTTTTCATCAAGGAGCCAAAGCATAGTGCCGATCAGGTCTTCAGGCTTGCCGAAGCGCTTCATCGGCGTGCTGTTCATGATTTTGCCAGAACGCGGCGTCAGTGACCCGTCTGCATTCGTCAACAAGTCCTTGTTCTGCGCCGTCAGGAAAAATCCTGGCGCGATGGCATTGACCCGGAGATTTTGCTCAGCAAAATGGACAGCCATCCACATCGTAAAATTATTGATGGCTGATTTCGCTGCGCTGTAGGCCGGAACTTTCGTCATCGGAGAATATGCGCTCATCGAAGAGATGTTCAAAATCACAGGAGCATTCTGTTTCAACAGTTCTTTTCCGAATACTTGGCTCGCAAGAAAAGAGCCGTTGAAGTTGCTGGCAAACACACGTGAAAAACCGTCTTCCTGCAAATCGAAGAACGTCTTTCCTTCTGCCTCTTCGTCGTGGATTTCGATATCCGTGATGGCATCCGGATGGTTCCCTCCAGCGCCGTTGATCAGGATGTCGATGCGGCCGTAAGCTTCCAAGATCTGCTTTTTCGCCCCTTCCAACGAGGCACGGTCGAGCACATCGGCGGCAACGGCAATCGCTTCCCCGCCATTGGCGCGGATGTCGTCTGCGACATCCTGACCTTTTTCAGCTGTCCGGTTCAAGACGGCGACTTTTACACCTTGGGCGGCCAATTGGCGCGCCATTTCAGAACATAGTACGCCACTGCCTCCGGTAATGACGGCTGTTCGCCCTGCGAGATTTTCATGAGAAGAAAACATAGCGTCCTCCTTTATTTCGATTGATGTGCGTCCCATAACCCTAACAAGTACATGATGCCCAGCGCGCGGTCGTAAAGTCCGTAGCCCGGGCGGCATTCTTCGTTCCAAATGTGGCGGCCGTGATCTGGACGGGCATAGCCGGTGTAATTCTGGTCAGACAGCTCTTTTACGACGCCATTCAAGTCGATTGAGCCGTCTTGCGTGTAGTGGGAAGTTTCGATGAAATCCCCGTTATCGAATATTTTCACATTGCGCAAATGGGCAAAAGGCGAATGCTTCGCATATTTCGAAGCCAGATCCACCATATCGTTTTCAGGGTTCGCCCCCATCGAGCCGGTACAGAAGGTAATGCCGTTTGACGGAGAATCCGAAATGGAAAGCAGCCGTTCCCAGCTCCTCTCGCCGGTCATGATGCGTGGCAGCCCGAAGATCGACCACGGCGGATCATCCGGATGGATGGCCATCTGAATGCCGCTTGCTTCTGCAGTCGGAAGGATTGCCTTCAGGAAATATTCGAGATTTCCCCATAGCTGCTCCTCGTCCATTCCATCGTATGCCGCGAATAATTCCTGGATGCGCGCCATTTTTTCCGGCTCCCAGCCCGGCAAGGTCAGATCCGAAGCCGAAGCGACCGTCTCGATCAGTTCAGCCGGATCCAATGATGCGATTTTCTCCTTTTCCAAAAACAGCGCTGTCGAGCCATCAGGGAGCGGGTGGTAGAGCGAAGTGCGCGTCCAGTCGAAAATCGGCATGAAATTGTAGCAGATGACTTTCACTCCTGCTTCGCCCAAATTGCGGATTGTTTCTTTGTAATTCTCGATATAGCGGTCGCGCTCCGCGTCGCCGAGTTTAATGGATTCGTGCACATTGACGCTTTCAACAACGTCCGCATGGAATCCGAATGATTGGATGTACTCGACTTCAGACTGGATTTCTTCTTTGGTCCAGACTTCTCCAGCAGGTTTATGGTGGAGTGCCCATACAATGCCTTTCGTGCCTGGAATTTGCTTGATCTGCTCTAACTGGACACTGTCATTGCCGCGTCCATACCAACGGAACGTAATATTCATATGGATCCTCCTTTATGCTAATTTGCCAAGGTAATCTTTCACGAGCTGGACCACGGCTTCTTTGCCGGAAGACCGGTAGGCCTTTGTCAGATCGCTGCCGATTCCGACTGCGACTGCCCCGGCATCGAGCCAGGCATTCATATTGTTGATATTGATGCCGCCAGTCGGCATGATTCGCACGTTCGGCAGCGGCCCGTTGACAGAGCCGATAAACGACGGCTCAAAACCGTTGGCCGGAAACAGCTTCAAGATATCGCAGCCCGCCTCCGAAGCTTGCACCATCTCCTTGATGGTCATGCATCCCGGAAGGTAAGGCACATTATAGCGGTTGCACATGACGGCGATTTCCGCATCAAAATGGGGGCTGACGACAAACTTGGCGCCGTGCAGCAGCGCATGGCGGGCTGTTTCAGCGTCCAACACCGTCCCGGCGCCGACAAGCGCTTCCGAACCGCTCAATTGCCCGAACACTTCGGCTACGTTCGGTGTTGTGTAAGTCAATTCAACTGCCCGCAACCCTCCCGCTACGGCAGCTTCCGCAACAGCCATCGCTTCTGCTGCATCTTTCCCGCGGATGACGGCAACTACTTTCGAATCGAGCAATTGCTGATAAATTTCCATTTTTGGAATCATGTCACTGCTCCTCATTCAAAGACAATCAATGCTTTACGCACTTTGTCCGGATTGTTTTCTACATAACTGAAAGCTTCCTGTACATCATCCAGCGCAAATTTATGGGTGATCAAACCGTCGGACCGGAGTTCGCCGCTATTCAATAAATCCACCACTTTGCCGAACTGGTTGGTCTGGAGCCTCGAACCGACAATCGTGATCTCTTTTTTCGTGATAGGCAATTGCGGGATGGCTGACGGGCGTTCATCGAAGCCCAGTACTACTACATACCCTGCAGGAGAGACCAGATCGATGCTCAATTCCACTGTAGCTGGCATGCCTACTGCATCGATGACCACGTTCGGGCCTGATCCGTCCGTCAATTCCAGGATGCGATCTTTAACAGATTCCTTGCCGGCGTTGATGACTTCGTCCGCGCCGCTTTCTTTGGCGAACGCCATGCGCTCTTCGCTCAAGTCTGTCATAAAGACGTGAGCACCGGCAATTTTCGCCAGCTTCAAGATACAGATCCCGATAGGCCCACAGCCTTGGATGAGGACAGTGTCCCCCGCTTCGACGTTCCCGCGCCATACTGCTTGTGCGCCGATTGTGTATGGTTCCGCCAAAACGATTTCATCCCAGCTCAAGTCCTTATTTACCGGATGGAGTTGTTTTTCAGGCAGCACGGCATATTCACGCATGCCACCGTCTTCGTGGACACCAAAGACAGAGAGTTTCTCACAAACATTTGGGCGGCCTTTGCGGCAGGCATAGCACTCGCCGCAATAATTGATCGGTTCGACTACTACATGGTCGCCAGGCTGAAGGCCTGTTACTGCACTGCCCACTTCCGCCACTTCACCAGCCACTTCATGGCCGACGATGCGCGGATAGGTTGCTAAAGGATTGGTGCCATGGTAAATGTGCATATCCGAGCCGCAGATGCCGACGCGCTTGATTTTCACCAAGACGTCGTCAGCATTCACCACAGCCGGGCGCTCCTGTTCAATAATCCGTAATTCGTGCGCTGTTGGAACTTGTACTGCTTTCATCATATAACCACCTATTCAAATAGACTTGGCAAGAATAATGTAATTTGCGGAACAAAGGCGACTAGCATTAAGACCACGAGGCTTACACCCAGGAATGGGAGAAGTTCGCGCGCCGTCTTGCCAATAGACACTTTCCCGATTTGGGAAGCAACGAAGAGGCAGACGCCGACCGGCGGAGTCACTAGACCGATGACAAGATTCAATACCATCATGACCCCGAACTGGATTGGGTCCATTCCCACAGTCAGTGCCACCGGAAGCAATACCGGGAACAAGATGACCAGTGCCGCAATCGTCTCCATGAACGTTCCGACAAAAAGCAGAAGCAGATTGATCAATAAGATGACGATGATGGCATTTGTCGAAATGCCAAGGATCGATTCTGCTACCAATTGCGGAATTTGTTCGCGCACCATGATCCAACCGAACAAGTTCGCAAACCCGACAAGGAGCATGATCGAAGCGGTTGCTGTCATCGAGGAAAGCATGATCTCAGGAATCTTTTTGATCGGCAGTTCTTTATAAACGAAAATGCCGATGACAAACGCATAAAGCACGGCAATAATGGAAGCTTCTGTCGGCGTAAAGAATCCGCCCAAAATGCCGTACAAGATGATAACGGTCATTAGGAGCGCCCAGAAAGCGCCGATGAAACTTTTGCCGATCGTTTTCACTGATTGGCGTTCACCTTTAGGATATTTCCGTTTAACGGAAATCAGGTATGTTGGAATCATCAATCCTAGGCCCAATAGGATGCCCGGAACCGCTCCGGCCAAAAACAGGTCTCCGATGGATAGCGAAGCAAGGGTTCCGACAATGATCATTGGCAATGAAGGCGGGATGATTGGCCCTACTGTTGAAGAAGAAGCCGTGACTGCAGCGGAAAATCCGGCGCCGTAACCTTCTTTTTTCATCGCCGGAATCAATATCGACCCGATGCTTGCTGTATCAGCCAAAGCCGTTCCCGAAATCCCCGCAAACCCCATCGAGGCTCCGACGTTTGCAAGACCTAGGCCCCCGCGGATATGGCCGAATAAATCATTGGCGAATTTAATGATGCGTTCAGTGATGCCGCCCGCGTTCATCAAGTTCCCCGCCAGGATGAATCCTGGAATACAAAGCAGCACGAACGAGTTCAACCCGCCGAACATGCGTTGCGGAATGATATTGAGCGGGATTTCGGCAAGGAAAAGGTACAGCAAGGAGGCAAGCCCCAAGCTAAACGCCACCGGAACCCCTAAAAAGATAAGTACTATGAACGAAACAAATAACAGAGTAGCCATTAGTAATCATCGCCTCCGTAGTTCTGGCTGTAATCTTGTTTGTTTTTCACTAAATCGATGATTTTCAAAACTGCATAGAACACTAAAAACACAGCCATGATTAAAAGCGATGCATGGACTACCGACATTTGGAACGGCATGGTTGCCGACCGCTGGTTTTCACCAAGCAGCGTGAAACTGTACCCTTCTTTCACCATGATCAAGCTCAGCAAGATGATGGTTAAATAGATGGCCACTTCGTAATATCTCCGGAAGTTGTCGGGCATCCGGTTAAGAATCATATCCACATTGATAAACTCGTTTCGCATCAAAGCCAGCGGCGCTCCAAAAGCGATGCCGTATAGGAATAAATAACGCGTTAATTCTTCGGTCCAAATAAAAGAAAATGGAGCAAAGCGCGAGATAATTTGAACAGTGACAATTATAATGACTCCCGAGAAGCTGGCAATTGTCAAAAAAGCGAGCGTCCCATCGATCAATTTTCGGAACAGCGACATCCGATTCATCCTTTCCTAATGGAAAGGCACATTTGGCCGGATGGCCAAAAGTGCCTTATGCCCATGTTATTCTACAGCCAGAATCTTTTCGTACAATTCCAATTGTTCAGGTGTCAAAGAAGATTCAACTGCCGGCGTCATCGCTTCGCGGAACGCGTCTTGGTCAACATCCACGAATTCCATGCCTGAATCCATCAATTCCTGCTCGATTGCTTCAATTTCTGTATTGTACAATTCTTCACCGAATACCTGTGCTTCTTCGGCAGCCGATTGCACCACTTCTTTCAATTCATCTGAAAGGGCATTGTACTGCTCATTGCCGACTAAAATGTAGATCCAAGAGTAAACGTGTTCTGTACGGTTCACGTAATCCTGAACTTCCGACAAGCCCGCGCTCTGGATCAAGTCAACCGGGTTTTCCTGTCCGTCGATCACCCCTTGCTGCAAGCCAGTGAACACTTCGTTAAAGTCCATTACTTGTGGAGACGCGCCTGCTGCTTGCCAAACATCCAGGAACAATGGAACGTTCGGTACACGCATGCTGAATCCTTTAAGGTCTTCCGGAGTTTCGATCGGTTCATTTGACGTCAAGTTCCGCGGTGCGCGTGTGTGGTAGTAAAGCGCCGTCAATCCTGCTTCATCGCTGATTTCCTGTTTGATCTGCTCTCCGATTTCCCCTTCTACGACCGTTTGGACGTGTTCGAGGTCACGGAACGCATAAGGCACAGCCATCAATGCAGCATTCGGTGCCCAGTTCTGCAAGGTTTCGCCTGAAATTACCATATCAGCCGTGCCGGCTTGGATCGAGTTGATCGTATCTGTTTCCCCGCCCAATGAGTTGTTCGGATAAATCGTGATTTCCATCTGCCCGTCGGAATTCTCTTCTACTAGCTCTTCGAATTTCTGTGCAGTTTTGTGCCAAATATGATTTTCATCCGCCAAGTGACCGAATCGCCATTCGATTGTTTCGCCTGAAGCTGATTCGCCTCCGCCTTCGCTTGCATTATCTGATCCGCATGCTCCCAAAACCAAAACTGACGCGAAAATTCCTGTTAACCACTTTTTCTTCATTTTATTCTCCCCTTTGAATGTAATTTTTTGTTTTATCATTTCTTGGAAGCCGCAGCCTTCAAGTAATCATACGTTGTCGCAGCAATCCTGATGCCTTCGGCCAAATTCCGCTCTTCGTTCTTCTGCTCGATTTCACCGGGCACCAGCACCCCGGAAAACCCTTCTGCCGGCTCGACTTCCCGGACTTCTTTCATCATGCGGTCCATCTGCTCCAAAAACTGGTCCGGGTCCGTGAAAAAGGACGGGTTGATGGCGCAGAAATAATGACCAAGCTTTCTTTTCTGATCCAGGTCCCCATACATCTGGTTGATGTGCGGGCCGAAAGCCATGCCGGCCAGCAAGCCGGAGAAGATATCGACAATCATGGCCAATCCATAGCCTTTCGGCCCGCCGAACGGCGTAAGGGAAACCACTTTTGAAGGGTCCGCTACACTTTCTCCAGATTCATCGACACCCCATCCTTCAGGGATGCTTTTGCCTTCTTCTTTATGCTGCAAGATTTTCCCTAAAGCGACAGTCGAAGTCGCCATATCAAGGATGAACGGCTTTTCGGTTTTTGCCGGGACGCCGTACGCGATCGGGTTGGTGCCGAGGAACGGCTCTTTCCCGCCGAAAGGAACCATGATTTTATCGGTATGCGTCATGGCAATGCCGATCAGGCCTTGCCGCGCCGCTTCCTGGACAAAATAACTGAGCGCTCCGCAATGGCTGCTGTTCATCGCGGTGACCATGCCGACCCCGTTCGCTTTGGCCATTTCAATGGCATGTCCCATGGCAGCGTCGCCGACCAAATGGCCGAAGCCATCATCGCCGTCCACCACGCCGGTGACCGGCCCTGTGGCTTTAAACGAGATTGAAGGATCCGGATTGATGCCGCCTGCCTGGAGGCGGTTCACGTAATGCTCCGTCCGAAGGGCACCGTGGGAGTTGACTCCTCTTAGATCGGCATGGACCAGGACTTCGGCTATTTTGGCAGCATGTTCTTTCCGGACACCTGCAGAAATTAATTTATTTCCAATCAACTCTTCAACTTCTTGATGGGGAACTGTTACAGTCGCCATTCTGTTCCTCCTACTCCAGGTTGGTGTGGTTCTCGATGACGTTGTCGTTTGCGAGGCCTGCATAGGGTCCGTCGATGATTGCAGCATCGAGTACCAGATGCACTGCCTGGTCGAACTGGTTGCCCAGAGGCTGGATCGTAGAAGGCTCTTCTGCTCTCCGCCGTTTCGTGGCTGCGGGTACAAAGAGACCGCTGCTGCACCACTCTTCTTGCAACTTCTCTTTGTTTGCCGTAACCAGCGCGATATGGGCGCCTTGCTTCACCGCATTCCTGCAAAGGCCATCCAGCTGGGCAGAACTTCCGGATCCTGAAACTAGCAGGAGCACGTCTTCTCTTCGGATGGGAGGGGTGATGGTTTCGCCAACCGCATAGACATTTTTGCCGCAATGCATCAGCCTCATCGCAATCGCCTTGCCGATCAAACCTGAACGCCCTTCGCCGAAAATGAAAAAGCGGGAATCCCTCGAGAGCAATTGAACCAAAGAATCATATTGTTCGGCATCGATCCCTTTCAGGATCCGTTCCATTTCTTCCAGCACCGTAAAAGGCGTCTTCATCACTCAGCCTCCCTTACCGCTCGACGGCTTTTTTATTCGCTACGAAATCCTGTACATCTTCCAAATAAGGAAGGCCTTCGTTATCGCCTGATACTGTTGTCACGAGTGCTCCGACTCCGTTGGCAAATTGCAGCAGCGCCGTTGCATCCAGCCCGTTCAATACCCCATAGATATAACCGGCATCAAACCCGTCTCCGGCGCCGACCGTATCCACCGGCTTGACAGAAAATCCTGGAGCTGCGATCCATTTGCCGTCCCGGTAAAGCCGTGAACCATTCTCGCCATCTTTAATGACCAGGTCTCTGATATGGAAACTTTCACTATAACCGGCCAAATCTTCGAGTGATTCTTTTCCGGAAATCATCCGGAGTTCATCCATGCCCGTCAGCAAGATATCAATATCCGGGAATATTGCTTCATAGGCGGCACGGGCGTCTTCAATGCTCCAAAGCTTCAGCCGGATGTTCGGATCGAACGCGACCAGGATCCCTTTTCGCTTAGCAATTTCGATCACTTTTCGGGCGACTGAAAGGTGCTGTTTGTTGATGGCCAAGTAGACGCCTGTCAGATGGACTGCTTGTATGCCGTCAAAAAGCTCTTCTGTGATGTCTTCAGGTGTAATCGCGGTAACTGGCGACGGCTCGCGATAGTAATAAGTCTTGCCGGCTCCGCCTTCATGGATTTCCTTAAAGTTCAACGAAGTCGGTATGCCTTCGATGAATTCCACCGCCGTTACATCCACTCCTTCGCCGCGCGCAAAATTGTAGATCACTTTGCCGAAATCATCTTTTCCCAAGCGGCTGATCCATTTACTTCTGAGGCCCAGCCGGGCACAGCCGATGGCAAAATTCAGTTCCGCCCCTCCGACTTTCCGTTCAAAATGGGTGACATACCTCAATGGCCCGGTTGATGTGGGGTTCATCGTAATCATGGCATCGCCTATTGTTAACACTCCAAATTCCATTGACACTTTGCTACACTCCCTGCTTGCTTTAAATGGATTCTCTTTCGACTAAAATCGGAGAATACCGCCGTGCTTCATATTCCGTTTCAAACGACTTGCTTTCGATCAGTTTTAAAAGCGTTTCCGCTGCATCTTTCCCGATTTCGAATGTCGGCTGCTTGATGACTGTGATCGGAGTGGCGACGATTTCCAAGAAAGGCGAATCATCGATAGTAACGACGCCGACATCCTCCGGAATCGACAATTGATTTTTTTTCACAAATTTCAGCAATTCGATCAGCGCCAAATCATTTGTGGCAAAAAAGGCGTCCGGCCGGTCTTTCGAATCCCAGATCGCTTGCAGCTTTTCCCCGATGCGGTTGCGCTCTTCAGCGATGATCCAGTCTTCCCTAAGAACAAGGCCAAGTTCCCGGACCGTTTTCCTGAACCCATTAATGCGTTCTACCCGCGGCGTCACTTTTTTGGCAATCGAAGTGGACACAAGGCCGATTTTTTTATAGCCCTTCTTTTCAATCTGGGAAACCGCAATCTGTGAAGCGCTTTCATTGTCCAGAAGAAGCATCGGGAAAATCGGCTGATTGATCTTTCTGTCGACGAAAACAATCGGAAAGCCAGCTTTCTTTAATTGCTTATATAAATCATCGTTGCCATTGGTCGGAAAGATGATCAGCCCATCGACTTGCTTCGCCATCAGCATATCGATATAAGCTCGTTCTTTTTCCGGCTGGTCATCTGCATTGCAGACAAATAAATGAAACCCGCTTTTCCCGCAGAAATCTTCAATCGCCCGGATAATTTCAGTTGAAAAGGTGTGAAGAATATTTGCTACAATGACGCCGATGGTGCCGGACTTTTTCTGCTTCAAACTTTTAGCTGCATAGTTTGGAATATAATCCAGCTCTTTGATAGCTTGTTCGATCCGCAACTTTGTCGGGACTGCCATAAATTCAAACCGGTTGTTTATATACTGGGAAACTGTGCTTTTTGAAACCCCAGCTCTCTCTGCTACATCTTGCATTGTTATCTTTTTCAACGGTTCACCTCGCTACTAAACCGGTTTAGTAAATCGGTTTAGTGAAAGTATAAATGAAAGCCCTTCCAAAATCAACCCTTTATTCAGAAAATTTTATGTTTATAAAAAAAGACCTTTTGCCGTGCAGACAAAAGGTCTTTTCATTGCTCATATTTTATCTTTTTCACTTAATCCGGAGCTGCCGAAAGCATCATCCAGCGTATCATACCGGGCAATCTCGCACACTTTCCCGTTTTTTATTTCCATGTAGGTGTAGATGGTCACTTCGCCGCGTTGGTCTTGCCAGGTGCCTTGCTGCTCGTAAACCACTTTGTCGGCTTTTCGGTATCGGGTCCGGGTTTCCAGATGAATGCCCGAGTTTTCCACCCATTGCTGCAATGTGTCATGGCCTACTCCGGTGCCTTGCGGGCCGATCAGTTCGATATTGTGATCGGACACTTTGAGGACGCCTTCTACATCTTTTGCATTTACCCGCTCTGTCCAGGCATCTGCCGTTTCAATGATATTTTCCACGTCTTGGACCCTCCTCCGCAATTTGAATAAATTATCTTTTCTGAATTTTAACACAATAAAATGGGATTTTCAGCAATTTTTTGCGGCAAAACAAAAAGCCCATTTGCAAATGGGCTCAGACTGTAAACAAAGTCTAAATATCATGAATAGGGATGCATTAGCCCGACCGGGAGCGTCATCTGTATCTAATAGATAAGATAAGGACGCTGATCCTGCTTTAATCTCCCGGGAACAAGCTGCTAGCTTCAGGATCCGGAACGGAAGGCGGCCAACTTGTTTGCGACGAAGCAGCGAAGCGATGCAACGCCCTTTCATGTCTCGAAGCTAGCGCAGCGATGCAGAGACAGGAGCACAGGTTCTTAGTTAGTTCGGCGCGAGCCCGCGGAAAGCGTCCGCCTGAAGTGGAGGATTCGGTATTTCTTTTATTTCATGCATATTTATAAAATTTAAAACTTATTTATTCTTTTTTCTACAAGCTCAGCTCATTGGCAAATGGGCTTTTTAGTAATGGACGTTTTTCAGTTTTTTAAATGCCTTAACGAACTGCGCCGGATCTTCATATACTTGATACGTAATGACTCCCCGGTGTGTATGCAAGTAGAGCATGTTGGCGTCTGTAGAAAGCGATTTATAGGAGACATCCCAGACAGCCGATAACGGAAAGGCGGATTCCGGCGTGGCTACCCCGTGCTCGAACAATTGAAGGCGGCTTTCACGGTGGATGATTTTCATTTCCCCTGCTTCAATAAGCCGTTCGGTGTCCGTGTATGTGATCGATGACAGCAACGTTGAATGGTGCATGCCGGCTCTCCTCCTTCCGTTGCGCTGCCCTGAGTATAGCCCATTTCCCTTTCTGCATGCAAAAGTCCGGCCTTTGCCAATTAGACGGTAAAACAGCAGAATGGTACACTTTTCGTACTTATATATACCGTAAAGGAGCGGTCTTGATGGACAATTGGTTCGGCGCCACTTCCCCTTCCGTTTTTGTGCCTTTTTCAATCAGTCATCTATTGATGCTCGTCGCGGCGATCGGCGGCTTTGTTTTCCTATTGGCCCAAAGAAACCAGCTCCGTGAATCGCCGCTTTTTTTCTCGCGCCTCCGCTGGACCTTGTTCGTCCTGCTGCTCGTTTCAGAAACCTCCTATCAGGCATGGGCGATTTCAAATGGCGTCTGGAGCTTCAGTGGACACGTCCCCTTGCATCTCTGCGGCATCGCCTCGATCACAGCGATGGTCGGTCTTTTGACGCTGCGCCCGTTATGGATCCAAATTTCCTTCTTCATCGGCATCCTGCCTGCTGTTCTAACGCTTATCACGCCCGAGCTGCCCCATGATTTTCAGCATTTCCGGTTCTGGAAATTTTTCATTCACCACATGGCAATCCCCTGGGCCTGTCTATTTTTGGCGTTGCGGAAACCGGCTGTCATTTCGTTGCGGTCCCTGTTTCTGGTTTATTCCTTGCTTGTCGGTTATGCACTCATTATCGGTTTTCTCGTCAATCCGGCTGCCGGGGCCAATTATTTATACCTTTCCCGATTGCCGGAGGCCGCTACGCCTTTAAGTTTCTTCGGAAGCGGCATCTGGTATTACCTGAACCTTGGAATTGCCGCTTTTCTCCTTTTTGCCGGGCAGTATCTTTTTTGGAAAAAGTTTTTCATCGGCACAGAAAAAAAAGCTGTCCGCTAAAGCGGCAGCCTTCTTTTCTACAGGTCAGCTTCAAAGTATTCGTTGATCAAATCGCCGTTGATGCCGATAGCGGCTGCACTTCCTTCTCCTGCTGCAATAATTAGCTGAGACGGGACGATCAGCGAAGTATCCCCTGCAGCATAGACATTCCAGACACTGGTCCTGCCATAGCCGTCCGTTTTGATGCCGCCGTATGCATTCTCCTCGCAGCCCAGCTCTTTTCCGAAATCCGCTGCGTGCCGCCAAAGCGGCGTGACAAATCCTCCTATCCGCTCAATGAGCGTCCCGTCTTCAAGTCTGACGTTGCGCAATTGTCCGTTTTCGCCTTCTAAACCGTCGATCGCCTCTTCCCGCACCTGGATGCCTTTCGCTGTCAATTTGTCCCGGTCTTCAAGCTCCAAGCGGCCTTCCCCATTTGTAAAGACGACCAGATCCTTGCTCCAGCTGTAGACTTTCTTGGCCAACTCGTAGACGTTTTTGTCCGCGATGACGGCCAATGGCTGATCGCGCATTTCCCAGCCGTCGCAATAAGGGCAACTGAATAGGCTGGTGCCATAGAACTTTTCAATATCTGGAATATTCGGCTGCTCTTCCTTCAAGCCGGTTGCCAGCAGCACTTTGATGCTATGGTACGTTTCACCGCTTGCCGTTGTCAGTTCGTAATGGGTATCGGACACCCGGTTGATCGTCAAAGCGCGGTCCTGCTTGATCGTGACCGAGTCGTATTTGGCTATCTCTTCATGCGCCAAGCGTTTGAGCTCTGTGGGGGTGATGCCATCCCGGGTTAGAAAACCGTGTGATTCCCGTGTCACAAGATTCCGCCCGTTGTCATCGTCAAAAAGAATCACATTCCGCCTCGATCTCCCCAGCACGAGAGCGGCATTCAAGCCAGCCGGACCTCCTCCGATTATTGCGCAATCATATCGCATATCATCCATCCTTTATTTTGAGATTATCCCTAAACCTTCCCGATTCGGGGCCAGTGTAAACGTTCCGGAAAATGCAGCGCTGTTCATGGATCCATCAGAAAAAGGCCCCCGCCGCGGAGGCCTTCCTTCTTATTTAATGTCCGGCTGATCCATCCCTGTTTCTGCGGAAAGCTCTGTTGCCTACGCCTTCAACCCGACCGGCTCAATCCCAGTCTTCCCTTGGGAATTCGGCATCGAAGTATTCGTTCGTCAAGTCTCCATTGATTCCGATGGCGGCGGCACTTCCTTCGCCTGCCGCGATGATGAGCTGTGAAGGGACGATCAAAGAAGCATCGCCCGCGGAATAGACGTTCCAGACGTTGGTGCGCCCATAGCCGTCCGTCAGAATGCCGCCGTGTGCGTTCAACCGGATGCCGAGTTTCTTGGCAAACGGTGTTGCATGGCTCCAATGCGGCGTCACAAAGCCGCCGGTCCGGTCAATGAGCGTGCCGTCTTCGAGCCGGACGCTGCGCAATTGCCCGTCCTCCCCTTCGAGGCCGTCAATCACATCTTCGTATACGATGATCCCCTTCGCTTCCAGGTTATCGCGGTCTTCCAGCTCCAGCCGCCCTTCCCCATCCGTGAAAACCATCAGATCCCTGCTCCAGTTAAAGACTTTCTTGGCCACTTCAAATACATTTTTATCCGCTATGACTGCAAGCGGCTTGTCCCGAAGCTCCCAGCCGTCGCAATAAGGGCAGCTGAACAAACTGGTGCCGTAATAATGTTCAATATCCGGTATATTGGGCAGTTCTTCTTTCAGCCCTGTGGCAATCAGAATTTTGATGCTGTGATAGACTTCCCCTTTTCCCGTTGTCAGCTTGTAATGGGTATCCGTTACATGTTCGATATCTGCGATGCGGTCTTTCTTCACCTCGACGCTTTCATATTTAACAAGTTCTTCATACGCCAGCCGCTTGAGTTCCGAAGGCTGGACGCCGTCGCGGGTAATAAATCCATGAGAGGCACGGGTTACCAGGTTGCGGCCATGATTGTCATCGAAAATCAACGTCTTCCTCCTCGACCGCCCCAACACTAAAGCGGCATTCAAGCCTGCGGGCCCGCCGCCGATTATTACGCAATCGTATCGCATGTCAGCCATCCTCCATCACTTTCTTATTCCATGAATTTTCCCGGTTTGGGCTGCTGATAAACTGAACGGCGCGGCGCCATCCACTGAATCCAAAAACGGCGCTGAATCCCATTAGATTCAGCGCCGCCGACTTATGCCTGCTTGGCCAACAAGCCATTCAGCACTTCAATGAAAAATGTATTCTCTTCAGGTGTCCCGACGGATACACGGATAAATTCCGGCAAGCCCCATGTTTTTCCATAGCGGACAATGACGCCTTGCGCCATGAGGGCTTTATAGATTTCTTCGCCGTTCGGGCCGACTTCCACCAAGACGAAGTTCGCCTCGCTTTCGGTATACTTCAAGCCGAGTTCTTTAAACGTTTTATAGAAAAGCTCGCGCCCGGCTTTATTGGCTTCACGGGAAGCGCGCACGTGCTCGGTGTCCGTAATGGCAGCTGTAGCGGCTATTTGCGCCAACGCGTTGACGTTGAACGGCTCCTTCACTTTCAGGACCGACTGGATGATCTCTTCTGGTGCAATGCCGAAACCGACGCGCAGGCCGGCAATGCCGTAGATTTTCGAGAACGTCTGCAAGACGATGACCGGATGGCCCGCTTTTGCAAATTCGACGCCTGCTGTATATTCCGGCAAATCGGCGAAATGGCTGTAAGCTCCGTCAATAACGACCAGGATGTCATTTACAGCGTTCAACACTTTTTCGATATCCGCCTTAGCCATAATCGTCCCGGTCGGATTGTTCGGCGTGCAGATATAGATGATTTTGGTTTTATCCGTAACAGCCGCCAAAATCGCATCAACATCGAATTCGAAGTTCTCCGCGAATGGCACCGGCACCACTTTCGCGCCCATGATGTGTGCGCCGAAATCATATTCGCTGAATGAAGGCGATGGGACGATGATCTCGTCCCCTTGTTCCAAGAACGCTTCCGAAACCAGCGTGATCAATTCGTCCGCCCCGTTCGTCGGGATGATCTGCGCCGGCGTCACACCGTACTGCTCAGCGATGGCCGTTTTCAAAGCCGTCGCGTCCGCATCCGGATAGCGGTTCAATTCCGACAGGCTGTTTTTGATCGCTTCTACCGCCTTAGGCGATGGCCCGAGCGGATTTTCGTTTGATGCCAATTTGATGACACGGTCCAAGCCCAGTTCTTTCTGCACTTCCCAGATCGGTTTCCCGGGGGAATACGGTTGGATAATATCCAAAGTTCTGCGCGGCTGAATATTTCTGCGGTTTTCCATATGAGCGCCTCCATTATGATCGAGATCATTGATTGAATTTTTATTTAACTACCTTCTTACTATACCAGTCCGGCTGCCGTTGCGGCACCCATAAAATCTTCAATTGCTTGTTTTTCAATAGGGGGCAGCTTTCGGGCGCCTATTCACCAGGTAAATGCTAAAAACGATCAGCACCAATCCCGCAGCGAGCGTCCCAGTTACGTCCTCCTCCATGAAAACAGCTCCGGCAAGTACCGCGATCAAGGGCACAAGGAACGTAAACGCTGCCACTTTGCTCGCTTCCCCGTGATTCATCAGATGAAAATAGATGACAAAAGCGACCGGCACCCCGAATGTTGCCCCAAACCCGAGGCCGATGAGATACGGCACATTCCACGTAATGTCCGATCCGTTTTCGAATACGCTTCCGCCTGCCATCAAAACGGCTCCACCGATCAAAAATTGCAGCGCTACCATCCACATCGAATCGACACGGCTGCCGATTTTCTTTACATAGATGACCCCTAGCGCCCAGCTGAGTGCGGCCAACAGCGCCATGACGAGGCCCGTTATGGAAATCGTCCCTGTCAGGCTATCCGCGCTTATGACCAGAATGCCGGAAAACCCCAGGAGCAGCCCCGAAATTTTGAACGCCGTCATTTTTTCGCCGAGCCACAGCCAGGCGAATATGCCAATCAGCACCGGCTGAAAATAGACGACAACAGAAAACAGCCCTCCAGGCAGGTACTCGAGCCCCGCAGTTTGCAGGCCGTAGAACAGCACCGCATTCAGGAGAGCGGAAATCGAATACGCCTGCCAGTTCTGCCGCCACTTGATGCGCCTCCATGTCGGCAGGAGCACCAGCGCCAGCAACGCCCCGCCCAAGAATGACCGCATACCGGCAAACAGGATTGGCGGCGTGTAATCAAGCGCCATTTTATAGATAGACCAGCTGAGGCCCCAAATGATGACCAAAAAGAGCAACAGCCCCATTGACCGGGTAAAATACTTCTTCATCCATCGCCCTCCAACCCGTTCGAACCGATTTGTATCCATTATACAGAATGACGCCGTGTTATATGGATTGCATGCTCTTATTTGTATCCTGCCGCTAAATATGGTTAACTGTAACGAGACAACTTGAAGAGGAGTTTTCCTATGATTAAAAAAATGAAATTCATATTTGCGCCGCTGCTTATTGCGGCAGTACTTGGCGCTTGTTCAGATAGCGAAGAGGCAGCACCAAAAGAAGAGAAGACAGCAGAAACCACGGAAGAGACAGCGGGCGAGCGGCAAACCGCACTTGAGTTGCCGGAAGAAAAAGATGTAGTGGCTGTCATCAACGATGAAGAGGTACTGGGCAACGTCTACAATAGCGTGGCTCGCCAGATGGAAAGCACATTGACATCGCAGGGCCAGGACCCGACTACGCCGGAAAATGCCAAAATGCTGAAAGAGCAGGCGATGGAAGTCCTGGTCGGCAACCGCCTCATCCTTCAGGATGCGGAAGAAAAAGGCCATACTGCAGATGACGCCGCCGTTAAAGAACGGCTCGAAGAGTTGAAAGGCCAATTCGAAAGCGAAGAAGCCATGAATGAAGCCCTTGAACAAAGCGGCTTTACATTGGACGACATGGAAGAACAGCTCCATGACCAAGTAACTTACGAGAACTACATCGCCAAAGAACTGAAACCGGCGGAAGTGACGGATAAAGAAGTTCAGGAAGCATACGACGGATATGCCGCAACGGCTGAAGAAGCTCCGGCTTTGGAAGAAATGGAGCCAGCTATCCGCCAGTCGCTCGAACAGGACAAGACCCAGCAAGCCGTATCGAAACGGATTGAAGAACTGAAAAAAGAAGCGAAAATCGACGTAAAAATCTAAAAATGCAAAAACCCCGGCCACTTAGCCGGGGTTTTCTGCTTGGTTACAATTTGCTCTGGCAGTATGCCAGCACTTCCTCTTCTTCATCTTCTTCAAGGCCGAATTCCAAAATCTCATTCGACAATTTGTCAGCGAAGTTATAGTGGGCAATGCGCGGACCGTTTTCGTCCACTGCTAAAATAACACGGAGTTCAAGCCCGCCAGAGGTATACAATTCATCTTCTTCATCCACTTCTACATCAAGCAGAAACTCATACCGGTCCCCTACCATGATGCCGGTAGGGTCTTTTATTGCGAAAAAACTATAATTTGTAATGTCCATAAGTGCACCTCCATGTTTCTATTTTAGCCTTTCTGCTCGGTTTTGGATAGCTTAAGCCCAAAACGGAACACTGACGCTAGTTGAGGGTTCTTTCCTCTTGTGGCCGTTTAACGATGCTGCTCGGGGGAATACTCTTAAAAGAGACAAAATTTGAGGAGTGGAAAAACATGAAAGTATTAGTAATTGGTGCAAATGGGCAAGTGGGCAAGCAGATCGTTCAGGAGCTGGCCAATACGCCGCATGAAGCGATTGCGATGGTGCGCAAGGAAGAACAAGTGGATAAATTGAAAGAGTTGGGGGCTGCAGATGTTGTCCTTGCCGATTTGGAACAGGATTTCAGTTCTGCTTTTGACGGTGTGGATGCAGCCATTTTTGCTGCCGGCTCCGGTCCATCTACAGGGGCTGACAAAACCTTGACCATCGACTTATGGGGCGCGGCGAAAGCGGCGAAATACGCGGAAGAAAAAGGCGTCAAACGATTTGTGCAGCTTGGTTCGATGGGTTCTGCAGACCCCGATTCCGGCGGTGAGGAAATGAAGCCTTACCTGGTTGCCAAACGCACAGCAGATGAATTGCTGCAGGCAACAGGGCTTGATTACACGATTGTCCGCCCCGGCCCGCTTTCCGATGAAGCGAAAACTGCCCAGATCGAAGTTTCAGCCCAAGGCTTTTCTTCTATCGGCGACCGGTCCATCCCGCGTGCAGACGTAGCCCATATCCTGGTCGAAGTGCTTGACCGCCCGAACACCTACGGGAAAACATTTGAAGTCCTGCAAGGCAAGAATGAAGCCGGCGCAGAGCTTGACTCCTTATAGGCCTGAGTAAGCAATCAACGAAAAAAGAGCCCATGGTTTTTTGCTCTTTTTTATGGTAAAATAAGCTTTACGATAATAGAGGACGTGATAAGCATGATTAATATTCAACCACCTAAAGCTGATGTCACCATTACACAGCGCAAACAGGAAACCACAGGCGACGAAGCGATCATCAAGCCGCTTTACGGATTTATCGACCTGCATGAGATTCCGCGCGACAAAGGCGGCATCATCCAATTCTTCAACCACAGCGGCGAGCTCTTGTTTGTCGGCAAAGCCCGCAAGCTCCGCCAGCGCGTGAAAAAGCATTTTGAAGACAACGTATCACCGTTGAAAAACCACCGCGAAGAGGTTTACCGCATTACGGTTTCGATTGTCGAAGATCCGATGGAACGCGACATCTACGAAACGTATTTGATCAATACCCAAAAAGCGAAATACAATGTCGACAAAGTGTTTTATAAAGAAGATTAAAAGGCGCCCAACCGGCGCCTTTTTTTATTGTGCATTTTTCAGTCGGCCAGCCTTTTCTCAAAGAAATACCGGGTATGGCCTTTTGGATGGTCCTCGAGCACGCCGTATTCCTGGTACCCTTGCTTCCGATAGAAATCCGGCGCCTGGAAACTGAACGTGTCGACCACAATCAGGCGGTATTTCCTGATGCGTGAATGCTCTTCAATCTGCTGCATCAATTGTTCGGCAATCCGCTGTCCCCGCGCATCCGTGGCCACCCACAGGAAATCGATGTGCATATGCCCCCAGTAGGCAGTCCCCGTAATGCCTCCAATGATTTCTCCTTCGTCGCTGTACGCGATAAAACCGACTTCCTCTTTTGGTGTTTTGGGCTGATCGGCTAAACTCGCCATATTATGTTCAATCACTTTCTGCCGGATGAAGTCCCGGTTTTCCTGGCCGTCTTGCTGGATGATTTTCATATTGTGCCTCCTCTGAAAATAGGATTGCCTTTTCTTAAATTATTATACGCCGCCTTAATGTTTTAAGCCCACAGCAAAACGGGAATACTGTAATAATTATTAGGAATTTAGGAGGAAACAACATGTCGTCTTATGCAAAAGAAACGCCTTCTGCCTGGTGCCGGAGTGAATACGATCCGCTTCAAATGGTGTTGTTATGCCCCCCTCATTATATGGAGATCAAAGAAGTGATCAACGACGTCCAGAAAAAGTACCTAAAGGAAAATATAAATGTTGATAAAGCGTTGCAGCAGCACGAACAATTTGTCAAAGCCTTGCAAGAGAATGGCGTGGAAACGGCATTGATCAATCCTTCGGAACATTTCCCTGAGCAAGTCTTTACCCGGGACATCGGTTTTACAGTCGGCGATACGGTATTCATCGGCGAAATGGCTTCTGACATACGCCAAGGCGAAGAAGTGGAACTGCAGAAATGGCTCCAAAGCCAGCACATCCGCTCCCAACAGCTTGGCAGCCACCGGGTTGAAGGCGGTGATGTCATCATCGACCAGGATACGATTTTTGTCGGCATCAGCTCGCGGACTTCCCGCCATGCCATCCAGGAACTCCGCAAAAAATTGCCGGATTTTGAAATCGTCCCCATCGCGTTCAATGAAAAATACCTTCACTTAGACTGTGTTTTCAATATTTTATCGCCGACCGAAGCCCTGATTTTCCCGGAGGCGTTGAATCCGGAAACGGTCGCGATGCTCGCTGAGCGGTATACCCTGATCCGGGTCGATGCGAAAGAGCAGTTTGCACTCGGGACCAATGTGCTATCGATCGGCGACAGACGCGTCTTCAGCCAGCCGCAGAACACAAACGTCAATCAGCAATTGGAGCGCCACGGCTTTAATGTTATCGAAGTGGACTTCTCTGAGATCATTAAATCCGGCGGAGCGTTCCGCTGCTGCACGATGCCCTTGATCCGGAAATAAAAAAAGGATGGACCGCCTCAGCGGTTCATCCTTTTTTAAAGGGAAGATTTTTCTTTCTTGGCAGTTTCAAAAAATTTCTCAATCAGTTTAGCGCCTTCCGGAGTTCCGATCGATTCGGGGTGGAACTGGATGCCGTATACCGGATGCTCTCTATGCTTCACTGCCATGATCATGCCATCATCCTTTGACACAGCCTGGACTTCGAGGCAAGCCGGGAGCGTTTCCGCTTCCAGCACCAGCGAATGATAGCGCATGGCAGGGAACGGTTCCGCCATTTCAGAAAAAAGGCCTTTATTGCCATGGGAGATTTCCGATACTTTTCCGTGCCGGATGACCGGTGCATGGACAACACTTCCTTCAAAAGCTGTACCGATCAGCTGATGGCCGAGGCAGATGCCAAGAATCGGAATCTCCTGATAGGCTTCCTGGACAAGCCGGATGGACTCGGGCACTGCCTGAGGATGACCGGGTCCGGGAGACAGGATGATGGCCTCCGGCTGTTTCCCAAGAATCTCTTCAACTGACAATACTCCGTAGCGGACGACTTCTACATCCTGCCCCATTTCCGCCACCGCTTGGTAGATATTATAAGTAAATGAATCAAAATGATCGATCAGGAGGATCATCCGAACACCTCCGTCAAAGAACGCGCTTTATGCAGCGTCTCTTCAAACTCCGCTTGCGGGTCGGAATCATAGACAATGCCGGCACCCGCCTGGACATGGACCTGCCCATCCTTCGCGACGAACGTCCGGATGGCGAGCGCCACATCCAGGTTGCCATTAAATCCGAGATACCCCACAGCGCCCCCGTAGACGCCTCTCCGTTCTTCTTCAAAATGCTGGATCAATTGCATCGCCCGGACTTTCGGCGCGCCTGAAACGGTTCCTGCCGGCAAGCAGGAAACCAGCGCGTCAAGCGGATGCATCGCTTCGCCAAGTTCGCCTGTCACTTCAGACACCAGATGCATGACGTGCTGATAGCGCTCAATCACCATGTATTTCGGGATTTTCACCGAACCGACCGCGGCTACACGCCCGACGTCGTTGCGGCTCAGATCCACCAGCATTTGATGCTCAGCCCGTTCTTTCTCATCCTGCTCGAGATCTCGGGCCAGCAGCACATCTTCCACTTCTGTCCTTCCGCGCTTCCGCGTACCTGCAATCGGATTGGTCACCATATGGCCGTCCCGTATGGTCAATAAACTCTCAGGCGATGCTCCGACAACCGCGTAATCCGTAAAATCGACGTAAAACTGGTAAGGCGAGGGATTCTGCTTCCGCAATTTCCGGTACAAACTGAAGGCGTCGCCCGCATAGTCAGCCGTCAGGCGCTGCGATAAAACGATTTGAAAGATATCGCCGTTTTCGATATGGTTTTTGGCCTGCTTCACCTTGGCTTTAAACGAATCAGCATCTGTTTTTGACCGGAAGACGAGCGGGCGCTGCCCTTCCTGTTCCGTTGCCGGTTCCGGCACGCGCAGCTGCGCTTCGACTTCCTCCGCTTTGCCTTCAAACGAAATGATGGTCACATCATTTTTCACATGGTCGAACACCACTATCGTTTCGTATAAATGCAGATGAATGTCCGGCATCTGCAGGCTATTTTCCTTTGCAGCCTTTATCGGCTCGTATGCGCTAATGGCATCATAGCCGATGTAGCCGAGCGCTCCGCCCGTAAACGGCAAGTTCTCTATATTGGCCTTCCGGACCGGCACACGCTCTTTTAGCAGTTCCAGCGGCTTTCCTGTATGGACTGCCTCTTCTCCGGTCCTGAAATCGATTTCCTTCAGTCGATCACCGGATCCGATGAACGTCTTTGCCGGATCAGCGCCAATAAAGGAATAGCGCCCTGTCAGCGAAGTTTTCAACGAACTTTCCAGCAGGCACTTCCTCGGGCCTTCGAGCCGGTTGAACACAGCAATCGGCGTCAGTGAATCTCCTTCAACTTTTCTGATCTCCATCTCTGCTCATCTCCTCTATTCTCCAACTACTGCACCGCCAGCCAATAAAAAAGCCTCTGCAAAGAACAGGACTGTTCCTTGCAGAGGACGGATTGACCGCGGTACCACCTCATGTTAAAGCTGCCATAGCTTCCACTCGGCCCCCAATAACGCGGGGGAGACGGGCCTTCCTACTCCAATTTCAGAAGGCCACTCGTAAGCCCATTCACACATACACCCCACCAGTTTCCACCTGCCACTGGCTCTCTTTGAGAGGTCGGTATGCGCTACTCTTCTTACTCGGCGATTTGCTCTGCTATGCTCGGCTCTGCTGTACTAAGGCGGCGCCGCTCCCGGCGCCTTCTGCCCTATTCCGTACAAAAAGGTTGCTCCTATCTTATGTAATCCCCGGGATTTTGTCAACTCAAAGCATAAATAGTATGAAAATTTGTTTTTGAATGTGATTTTAAGGTAATCTAGTAGTAAGTAATACCATCACTTAACAAGGGGGCAAAGACAAGATGAAGAAGTATTCTTTTTTGATGGTAGGAATTTTGGCTTTATTGCTGATCCTGTCGGGGTGTGCAGGCGAAAGCGGCGGCAGCAGCGATAGCGACAGCAGCGGCGATTCCGCCGATAAGACGCAAATCAGCTTTATCCACTGGCGCGGTGAGGACAAGGCGGTTTTCGATGAAATCATCAGCGAATTCGAAAAAGCCAATCCCGACATCACAGTGGAAATGAACGTCTATCCTTCCGACCAGTACCAAGGGACTGCACAGCGGATGCTTGCAGACGGTGCGACCGGCGACGTCTTTACCTCTTTCCCGGGAGCCCAATTCGAATCGATTCAAGGAGCCGGACTTTTTGAAGATTTGAGCGGCGAAGAATTCCTGTCGAACTTTGATGAAAACCTCATCTCAGTCGGCCAGAAAGACGGCAAGCAATTTGCTGTACCGTATCAGCTGGTCTTCAATATGCCGATCTACAACAAAGGCATGTTCGAAGAACTTGGATTGGAAGTGCCGAAAAGCTGGACCGAGTTCCAGGAAATGGCGGACACATTGCTTGAGAACGGCATAACGCCAATCGCTTTCCCAGGCGCGGACATCGGCCCTAACCAATTCATGAACAGCATGATGATGAACAATGCACCAGACGAAGAAGTTTTTGCGAAGCTTCAGAACGGCGAGGAATCCTTGACCAACGAATGGTGGGTCAAAACCTTAGAAGACTTTAAATTATTGGCGGACAAAGGCTATATTCAGGAAAATGCCCTCGGCACCAACCAGGATGCGGCTATGTCGATGGTAGCAAACGAAGAAGCGGCGATGCTTGCGACTGGTTCCTACCATATGGCCTCCCTATTGAAATTGAACCCGGACCTACAGCTTGATCTGCTGGCTCCGATCACTGTCGAAGAAAGTGAAGCGGTTTACGAAGGCATCAACACCGCTACATTCATGCTTGCCGTCAACAGCAAGTCGGAGAAAAAAGAAGAAGCCAAGAAATTCATCGAGTTCCTAAGCCAGCCCGAAATCGCATCGAAATATGCGAATGAAACCGGCCAGCATTTAACGGTGAAAGACGTGGCGTACGAATCGGATGCGTTGAAGAATACGGCTTACTGGATCGATGAAAAGAAAACACGTTTCCAGCCGCGCTTCCTGATTACCAATGCACAGATCGAAGAAGCCGTGCTTAGCTCGATTGAAAACGTTCTGGGCGGAGAAGATCCGAAGGCTGCAGCCGAAGCTGCCCAAAAAATCGTAGACGAAAACAGGGAATGATGTCATGAGAACTTCAAAGACCATTTATTTATTCTTCTTGCCTGGCCTTCTGTTATACAGCGTCTTTTTCCTGTATCCGACAGCCAGCGCAATCTTCTATTCCTTCACCGACTGGGACGGCTTTAGTGAAGCGTTCCAGTTTGTAGGAATTGATAATTATGAACGGGCGCTTACAGCCGATTCGATTTTCAGGAAAACCGTCGGCAACAACTTGAAATTCATGTTTGTCGTGGTGATTTTCCAGACGCTCGTTGCGCTCGCGTTTGCACTGATTGTCCTGAAAAATACGAAGACGACCGTTTTCCTGCGGGCTTTGTACTTTTTCCCGACGATTTTGTCATCTGTTTCCGTGGCCTTTATCTGGGCGTTCATCTATGACCCTTCTCTGGGCATCTTGAACCGCGGCATGGAAGCAATCGGCCTTGGATTCCTTGCCCAAAACTGGCTTGGAAATTCCGACATCGCCATCTACTCCTTGGCCATCACGCAGATCTGGTTCCATGCCGGACAGATGCTCATCATCTTTGTCGCTGGACTTCAGGCGATTCCGCAGGAAATGTATGAAGTGGCCAAAATCGAAGGTGCAAACAAGTGGCAGACTTTCCGCAAGGTGACCTGGCCGCTGCTTGCCCCTTCCGCCACAATCGTTGTCGCGTATACCACCATCCAATCGTTCAAGGCATTCGACTTGGTATTTGCGATGACCGGCGGCGGACCGAACTATTCGACTGAAATCATTGCCACTTATATTTTTGGTGTGGCATTCAATGGCTATCAATTTGGCTATGCCAGCGCCATTTCCGTCATTTTCATGTTGATTATTGCCTTTATCACGTTCCTGCAATTCAAAGCATTGCGATCGGATCGGGTCTCTTATTAAAGAAAGGAGGAAAACAGTTTGCTTTTCCGAAGGTTTTCCCTCATCGTCTATGCTTTGTTAATATTGATTCCGTTGCTTGTCGTTTTGCTGACATCTGTTAAAACGCTTCAGGAAACATTCGCCAACCCGCTCGGCTTTCCAAAGGACGGATTGAAGTTCGAGAACTACGTAGCTATTTTCCAAGAGCAGACCATGGCTGGCTATTTCATGAACAGTACGATCGTCACGCTGTTTTCCGTGGTCCTTACACTGTTGTTTGCTTCGATGATCGCTTACGGCATCACTCGCCTTAACAGCTGGATGGGCAATGTCCTTTTCGCCCTGTTCACGCTCGGGATGATGATTCCTGCACAAGTGATCATGGTGCCGCTTTATTCGTTGATGCTCGATTTCGGATTGACCAACAGCTTGGTCGGCTTGATCCTTGTAAACATTTCATCGACACTGCCGATTGCCGTATTCATTTTGACCGGCTTTATGAAAACCTTGCCGCGGGAATTGTTTGAGGCATCTACAATCGACGGTGCGGGCAACTGGCAGATGTTTGCAAAAATCGCGATTCCGCTGTCCTTACCATCCCTTTCAGCAACAGCCATTTTCCTTTTTGTCATGCACTGGAACGACTTGCTTTACCCATTGCTCTTCATCACAGACAATGCCTATAAAACTTTGCCTCTTGCTTTGCTTGAATTCCAAGGGCAGTATTCGACCAACTACCCGATGCTCTTCACCGGAGTTATCATCGCATCGGCGCCAATGGTCGTCGCCTATGTCTTCCTGCAGCGTTTCTTCGTTGCCGGCATGACTGCAGGTGCGGTGAAAGGCTAAAGATCATATGAAAAAGGCTGTCGGGAAAATCCGAGGCCACTGAAAAACCCTCCCTCTACATCACCGGGAGGCATCAAAAGAGCCGAGATGACAGAAATCCTGTCATTTC
>NZ_JBQJJG010000008.1:0-359403 GCF_052078085.1 Planococcus sp. FY231025 | reverse complement strand
TGTGTTGTCAAAAATCGGCATAGACAGCGCTTGACTTAAATCACATTAAACGCTGGACTGAGCGAAGCGAGGGAAGCAAGGGAAGCGGCTGAAGCCGAGCCCACGGAAAGCGAAGTGGCCAGCCCGGTCGGGCTTATGCATCTCTATTCATTAAAAGTAGACTTTGTCTACAGTCTGTGCCGCATTCCAAATGGAGGTTGTTTATATCGGACATGTTAGTCGCCTTCTGTTTGTTCTAAGGGTTTGAGGAGCCGGACCTGTCGTGGCTCGACAAAAATATTTCGCTTGTGCCAACGGAAATACGGGGCGTGTTCCGGTGCCGCCGGAACTTTGGCGCCTTTAGCGAGGCCATAGACCGGATAGAGCTGTTTCGGTATTCGGCTGGCCACGCGCAAACTACCGCCTCCGGTAAACGCGATCAAGCCGGCTGTGTAAAGCGCCGCATGGTTGGCGCATAAAAGGATGCCGTTATAAGGATCCAACCGTTCGGCGTCCGTGCTGTCTTTCCATGGTTTCGCATAGCTCGCGGTCATCGCTTCCTCGATCGCAATGCCGCAAAGCGGGCAGCCTTCTTGCCAAAGTGTTTGGAGGTTCTTGCGAAACTGTGCCTTGCCACGCCGCATTTTTGTTTTGATGTCCAGTTCCATCTCTGAAATCATGGTCAAGAGCGGATTGTGTTTTGTCCTTCTGACCACTTCAATTGCGAGTTCCAATTGCTCTTCTTCCACAGAAAAGAAGTTTTGGGTGCTTATGAGCTCCAATATTCGCATCGCCAGTTCCTCGTTGCATGGGTAGAGGTAACCCGAGTTGCCGCTTGCGTCTTCCTGGAACGGCGAATACTTCAATGGCAGCAGCGGCTGGATTTCGCTGAAATGTTCCCTAACCGACAGTGGAAAATCGAGTTCCTGATATCTTGCGCCTGCAATAAACGCCTCTTTGGTGCGGTTCGGCACTCCGCCTTTATGGCATCCTTCTTCTATTGAGCTGATGGCGACAATCTCGCCTTTGACATAATGGAAAACGTGGTCGCCTTTTTGAAGCTCCTTCATCCGGTTCCATGAATGCGGCACCATGCCGGATTTATCAATCTGTGGCGTCCAAAGAATGCCTGCATTCCGTTCTTCGTGGTAAGTTTCTCCTTGCATGACGATAAAGCTGTTCATGAAATGCCTCCTACTGTCTGCTTCCTTCTTTCCATTTTAACGCAAAAAGCCTTTTTCTGCCTGATTGGCAAAAAAGGAAGCTGTAGGATCCAGTTAAGAGCATTTTTTTGCATTTCCCTTAAGGGTAACTGTGGACAGTAGACGGAAAAACAGCTTTAAAACCCGATTTCGAGCAACTTCTTAGACACAATTGAATTCATTTATGGGAACTGAACGGTACGAAGGAAAATACTCGGTGTTCGCCGGAACTTTCATCCGCAAGCATAATTCCTGGTATATCTCTCGGTTCCAGATCTTGCGGCCTGCATGGAACTTGAAGCCGCTTTTTGCACCGAAGCCTTTCTTGAACTCGAGCAAACTGTCATCAGCCTCATTTGTCCGACCGCCTCCGCCGTGGATCAGGTCAATGCCATGGGCTTTGCCCCATAGTGCCAATGCATAATAAAGCACACTTGCCGGCGCCAGGCGGTTGAATTCGGATAGATGGCCGGACAGGTGGGTATGCGCCAGGTTGTTAAAGACCAGATTGAGCGCTGCACCGATTACACGGCCTTCATAAAGCACTTCTATGAGCAGCACATGTTCTCCGAGTAGTTCCATTAGGCGACTGAAATAGTCGTCTGTAAAATAATAGAAGGCATCTGCTCCATTGCGCTCCATCGTTTTATAGTAAATGCTTTTAAATCCACTCAGATCTGTTGGATGCAGTGTGGTACGGTACTCCACTCCCGCTTTCAATGCTTGTCGAATGTTTTTTCTTACTGATTTGGAGAATTCAGCTTCGATCGGGTCGGCGTATGCTTTCAAGTTGGTGCCTACCGTTTCACGAAGATATGCAACGTCGTAGCATGAACGGAAATCTTCCGCATTGCCGGCCAGCGGATGGAAACGGATAAATTCGCTAACCACGTAATTGCTGGAGCAATACTCATGAAAAGCTCCTTCGAACGCCTCTACCAGCTCAGCCTGCCGCCCTTCTTCACATTGCAGGATCTGAGGGCCGCCATAGCCGTAGGGTGTAACCAGATCATAATAACGCCGCCCTTGGAGATTCATCGGAATTTCACGTTTGATGAACAGGTGCCTGATTTCCCCCGCATCGTGGCGGTACTCAAAAACTTCCGCAACACCATTTTCGATTTGCTCGAACAATTTGCCGTATCGTTCATCAAAATAGACATCCTCCATACAATTTCCCCCTCATCCGTTTGCGGCTAGAATCTAAGAAAGCGGCAATTCTGATGCATTGCGCTTCATCAGGTCGAATCCGGCACTTCAGTTTCAATGAAGTATAGACGAGAAAAGTGAAAATCAGATGAAAAAACAGATATTTCCGTCTTTATTCTCTGCTCATTAATCCATACCATCTTTTATGTGCCATTCCTAAAACCCTTCATCCTCCATTCGCTGCATCAAATTCTGTGGATGATCGGCAGACGAAAAAAGCTCCATTAGTTGTTTAGCAACAACTAATGGAGCTTTTTAGCGAAAAGATACCGGTACTGAAGCATGCCGCCCCACTTTCGGCCGGTTGGATCGGCAGTGCATAAACGAATTGATCAATTCATCAATGCTGGGTGCGTTCAGTTTCTTCAGAAACTGTGTAAGCGGAATTTTCCTTTTCGGATTTATATTGTTTATAGCCGCTTATATATTCCGTGTATAGCTGCAGATAAGATTTTGCAAGGTGATCCATTTTTTGTTCTTCTTTGATAAGAGCATTCATGTCAACATCCTCCTTAGTATCGTTCCGCTTGATAATCAACCAAACACAGGCAATCCGACTAATAACTTACCTCGACTCTTCCCAAAACATACAAACTGCGCATTTTATGGCTTAATGCAATCTTCCAGCATACGAAGAGACTCAGAAAGCCTCCGTGCAAATCCTTCTGGAGCTTCTACTGACTTTATTCGCAAGCAATACAAGCCCCGTTCCATGGACAATTGCTGTGAATAGCTTGATGGAAATAAAATCGGGTGCCGCAACAATGCCAAGGTGAAAATCGGCAGTTCTTCCGGCAGAAGAAAAATTTCCGCTTGGTTCACTGCTTCCCCATCTTGTTTGAACGGCCCGAAGGATACTAAAAGATCCAACATTGTGTCCAAGTGAATGCTTAACTTTTCCACCGCTGGCGTTTGACGCTTTTTCTGAAAACGCCATTTTCCTGAATGAAATTCAAGTTCTGCGTCCATAAGCTTGCTGATGCTTTCTTCCATTGATTCCCGTGCTTCCGTACCAACCACTGCGATCATTCCTTCCATTTTTTTATTGGAGCAATGCGCTCGGCTTGATAGAGATTGAAGCTGAGCAATAAATACAACAAACTATTATTCAGAAAAATCAATAAACAAATTTAAGAATTCTCATCCTGAAAATAGGACTCTTTGCTTAAAATCATTTATTTTTACCATTTAATATGGTTTTTCCTGTACCATTAGACTATTCTATCATCTAAAAAATGTAAAGGGATATAGTATATTCTTTTAATTCAGAAATCTTTATGCTTTTCTTCTATACTTTTATTTCAAAGCATTCCTTTATATTTTTAAAAAACAATGTCATTTATTGAGGAAGTTGTATAAGGAGTCTAGTAAATTCTTATCATTTATCTTAATTAAAAGCATTGTGCAATAACATTTTTCAAGAAGTTTTTTTGTGGGCATATAGCAGCTGCCGCTTCATGCTGAGCTTCTTCCATCTGTAGACTATCTTCATTTGCAAATGACTGACCTCAATTCTCCCTCCCCTGGAGCTTTTTTCATGAAAGGGATCCGAAGAAATGAATGCTGGTTCCGTTACAATTTTGTCCATCAGAACTATTACGGCTATAATGGAGTTGTACGGATTATTAATTGAGGTGATATTTTGAGAAGTGGAAACCCTAGCTTGAAACCAGAAGCATTTGAAAAATTCACCGATGCCCGAACAGGCCGAAAGATGACCATTCAAGGAACTGTCAATAAAACCTTCATTTTATTGCTGTTGGTTTTGGCGACTTTCGTCTATTCCTGGAACCAATTCCTTAGCAACCCGGACAGCGCCATGCCGCTGATCCTCGTGGGCGCAATCGGCGGCCTTCTTGTCGCATTGGTGACAATCTTCATCCCGAAAGTTTCGCCCTTCACTGCGCCCCTTTATGCATTGCTTGAAGGATTGTTCGTAGGGGCAGTATCCGCCCAATACGAAGTACAATACGGCGGCATCGTCTTTCAGGCTGTGTTGTTGACAATAGGTGTACTATTAAGCCTTTTGCTCGCTTACAAATCCGGCTTTATCAAAGTGACACAGAACTTCAGGCTGGGGGTTGTAGCAGCGACTGGCGCCATTTTCATCGTCTACCTGATTTCTTTTGTCGGCAGCTTTTTCGGTTTTCAAATTCCGCATCTGCACGAAGCGACACCGCTCGGCATTGCCATCAGCGTTGTCATCGTCATCATTGCTGCCCTAAATCTGGTGCTGGATTTTGATTTTATCGAAAACGCATCTGAAAAAGGCGTGCCTAAGTATTATGAATGGTATGGCGCGTTCGGGCTTTTGGTGACATTGATCTGGCTGTACCTGGAAATTCTGCGTTTGCTTTCAAAATTGCGGAGCAGATAAATGAAAACGTCCTACGGGGCGTTTTTTTGTTGGCAGATTTCAAATGCCCATACAATCACTCGCAAAAAAGGCCGCTTCAGAAAGTTTCTTACCTCCTGCTGCGGCCTATTTGACAGTGTATCTTGCAGTCCTACCCTATCGGATTCTCTCCATACAATTCCCATAACCTTGGAAACTTCCTGCGAAGCCCTTCTTCATCTCCCTCATCCCATTCCATCTCCAAATCCGGCTGTTCCTGGTCATCACCTGAGAGCTGGCTGTATATTTCCAAATAGCTGTCCAGGTCTTGCCCTGTCTTTTCTTCAAACGCCTCGCCGGCAGCATAAAGAAACGCTTCGAATTCAGGAACTTCACCGTCCAATTTTTCCAGATCGGGAATGATGCTTTCAGGATTCCGGATGGCTTCCTCATATGCCCCTTTCCCATGGAAAAGAAGCCAAGCCCGGAAATAATCGAAGGAATCATCGGAGCAGCCGCCCATGATGATCCAAGCCGCAGCCCATAAATCCGATGTATATGATTTTATGTAATTCCGGTTAAAATGAGTGTCGAACTTGATAATGTCGCTCACCGGCTTTTTCGCAAGCTTTCCGTCGAGCCATTCGAGCTGTTCTTCCATGTCGCCGCCTTTTTGATGGGCCGTCTCCACAAGATCCCAGAATTGGCTTTCCGTCATGACGCCCACTTCACTGTCTTGTTCCAAGCTTTCCCGGTAGCCTTTTTTCAGTTTTGATTCGATCAGCCTGTTGGCTTCTTTCCAGCAAAGTTCTTCTGAAGCGAACTCTTTGGTATTAATCGAACCTTGTGTCCCGATTTTTCCATATGAAACGATGAACATATTGCCTTGTACTTTTATTTTCCAAAATTTATTGGAAATAGCCGTTATGCAGACGAGTGATTTTTCCAACTTCATTCCCCGATTCTTCTTTTTACTGATTTTCGCTCTAATCCTTGTTTCGACTGGGGCAGCAACTTAAAAACCCTCTTTGAACAGACCAGACCAGCACGACGGTTAAAATGGCGATGGGTGATGCTCGCAGGAAAGTTGGCCAGGTTTGAATGAAAGTTGTTTGAGCCTAAAAATGCCTTGAAATGCCAAGCACACGTTCAAGAATAAATGGCGAAACACTATTTTGTCCATTAAAAAAGCACATAAATCCTATCAGGATCTACATGCTTCTTCAAAACCTCATCCAATTCACCCTACTCATTCAATACTTTAAAGCCACATTTTTCAAAATCGTGTAGTTGCGCAATGCTTCCAACCCTTTTTCACGCCCAAATCCGCTTTTCTTATAACCCCCGAACGGCATTTGTACACCGCCGCCAGCACCATAATTGTTGATAAACACTTGCCCAGCGCGGATTTTGTTTGCCACTCTATGGGCTCTTGCAGCGTCTTTTGTCCAAATGCCTGTCACCAGCCCATAATCAGTTCCATTCGCCAACTCGATGGCCTGTTCTTCGGTTTCAAACGAAAACGCGGCGACGACCGGCGCGAATATTTCTTCCTGGGCTACATAGCTTTTTGGATCCAAGTTGTCTATGACTGTTGGCTGGAAGAAAAAGCCGTTTTCCAAACCGTTCCTTTGTTCCCGCTTTCCACCCGTTAAGAATTCCGCTCCTTCATTTTTAGCTACTTCCATAAACTCTAAAATACGTGAAAATTGTTTTTCATTTAAAATCGGTCCTAGATCTGGATCATCGACGCCCAATCCGATTGTGATTGCTTTCATTTTTTCGACCACTTTACGAAGGAATTCCTCTTTAATGGAGTTTTGGACCAGAAGCCGCGATCCGGCGGAACAGGTTTGCCCTGCATTTTGGATGATGGAACGGACCACCCAATCCACCGCTTCTGTTTGATCGCAATCCTCAAAGACAATATTCGGCGACTTGCCGCCCAATTCCAGTGTCACAGGCTTCACATTTTTAGCTGCGCCAATCATGACGGCGGAACCTGTCTGGACAGAGCCCGTAAATGTAATATGGTCGACATCGCGGTGATTTGACAACGCCGCTCCAGCTTCGCTTCCATACCCGGTTACCAAATTGAAAACGCCTTTTGGCAATGTGGACTTGTCGATCAGTTCAGCCAGTTTAATTGCAGTAAGGGGCGTATCTTCCGCCGGTTTCGCCACCACGGTATTTCCAGTGGCTAGGGCCGCCGCCGTCGAGCGGGCAAGTATTTGAAGTGGATAATTCCAAGGGACGATATGCGCGGTCACGCCAATCGGTTCACGAAGCGTGTAATCGAGAATACCCGGCTGAACCGGTATCGTCTCCCCGAAAATCTTGTCTGCCATGCCTGCGTAGTATTCAAAATACAAGGCAGCCGCCTCTACGTCTTTTCGTCCTTGGGACAGCGGTTTTCCTGTATCCAACGTTTCCAGCATGGCAATTTCTTCTGCATCGTTCCGCAATTCTTCGGCGATTTTATACAGAATGCGCCCTCTGTCGATTGGCGGAAATGTCTGCCATCCTTCCGATTCAAAGGCATTGCGGGCCGCTTTTACTGCGGCGTCGATATCTTCCGCCTTGCCTCTCTGGACTTTTGCCAAAGTTTCCCCGTTTGCAGGATTTTTCGTCTCGAATACTTCTCGTCCAACGCTTTCAACCCATTCGCCATTTATATAGTTCAACCGATTTTCAGTTTCCATTCTGCCACTTCCTTATTATTAGATTCCGCGTCCGCCGTCGACATTTACAACACTGCCGGTCATCATTTGGGCTAAGTCCGAGCTTAAATAGACTGCACAATTGGCAATATCTTCAGGAGTGATCAAGCGTCCTAAAGGCACGCTGCTGCGGAAGGTATTTTCTTTCGCTTCACTTTGGTCGCCTCCCGCCGGAACAAATTCCGCCAGCATTTTGGTATCAGCCGGCCCTGGATTAATTGCGTTCACCCTGATATTATAAGGTGCCAATTCAATCGCCAATGCTTTTGTCAGTGAAATCGCGGCTCCTTTTGAAGCGACATAAGCATTCAGGCCAGGGCGCGGCCGGTCAACTGAAACGGAAGCGACGTTGATGATCGAGCCCCTGTTCTTTTGCTTCATAAATGGAACGACTGCTTTTGAAGTCAGAAAAACAGCGGTTGAATTGATGGCCATAATCCGTTCCCATTCTGCCAAAGAAACATCTTCGATGTTTTTAGCTGATTGAGCCACTCCAGCGACATTCAACAATATATCCACTTGTTTATATGTCTCCACCGTTTTTTGGACAAGCCCGTTTACGCTGTCTTCATCAGTCAAATTCGCTGTAGTAACCAATAATTGATCCGGATATTTTTCCGCTAGCTCACCGATTGCATCCACATTGATGTCCACAGCGGAGACTTTTGCGCCCCTTTCAAGAAACTTTTGGATGACCACTTGCCCCATCCCGCCGCCTGCACCGGTGATAATCGCTACTTTATTTGATAAATCCATATCGTTCCTCCTCTTTTAATTGGTAATCAGCTGTTTCTTCACTTCTTCAACGATTCGATCTCCGACTTCCGAAGTGGTCGAGTTCCCTCCAAGGTCCGGAGTTAACACTTCACCTTCTTGCAACACATTTTCTATAGAAGACACTATTGCAGCTGCCAGGTCGGGGCGCCCTAAATGCTCCAGCATCAAAGCAGCTGACCAGATTTGCGCAATCGGGTTGGCGATTCCTTTTCCAGCAATATCCGGTGCCGAACCATGAATGGCTTCAAACATCGAAGGGAAGTTCCGTTCGGGGTTGATATTGCCTGAAGGAGAAACGCCGAGCCCCCCCACCAATGCCGCTCCCAAATCCGTCAAGATATCCCCGAACAAATTCGATGCGACCACTACTTCAAAAGATTCGGGCCGCATAACGAAATACGCCGTCAACGCATCGATAAAGTAACTTTCAAGCGCGATGCCCTCATAATCAACGGCTACTTTTTCGATGGTTTCATCCCACAATTTCATTGAATGAATGATGGCATTTGATTTCGTCGCGCTTGTCACTTTTGTTTTATTGTTCTTTTTGGCGTATTCAAAGGCATACTTCGCAATCCGTTCAACGCCTTGCCTCGTGATAACCGTATTTTGAATCGCCATTTCCTGTGGCTGCTCCTGGTACAGCCGTCCGCCAATATTGGAATATTCACCTTCCGCATTTTCCCGGAATACCATAAAATCAATCGGACTGCCATTTTTCAAAGGCGAATCGATGCCGGCCAATTTTTTGATGGGGCGCATATTGATGTATTGCTGGAATTGTTTCCGTATCGGCATAATCAATTGCCAGATCGAAATTTCATCCGGTACCCGGGCATCACCCACTGCCCCGAACAAGATCGCATCAAACTTTTGCAATTGGTCCAATCCGTTATCCGGCATCATTTGTCCATGTTGCAAATAATACTCGCTGCTCCAGTCGAAAAGCTTGAAGTTCACCTCAAAGGCATCGTCCAGTTCCTGCAAAGCTTCCAAAACTTTCATCGCTTCATTTGTTACATCCGGGCCAATCCCGTCTCCCGGAATGACCGCTATTTTATATGTATCCATGCATCCGCCCCCAGATTAGTTAAGTTGAAATATTAAATTTAAATTTTGAAACTAAGCGCCGGCGCGTCCAAGGGTTAGGCGAAGTAAGAAGTCAGGCGTTCTTTGCCTGGCTTCTCTCGGGAGCCATACCCAGAGTGGCCGACGCGGTTTTAACGAGTGATTCTTTTATTCATCTTGTATAGTTATTCCAAGAAACCAGTTAAGAACAAGCTGATGCTCGGTATGAATGAAACAAGAAGCACATCAATCAGCATGATCAAAATGAAAGGAATAATGGCTTTCAATAAGCTTTCAAATTTTGTACCTGCTATATTCGCCGCCACAAACAAGTTGACTCCTACAGGCGGCGTGATAAAGCCGATCCCCAAATTAACAATCATTATGATGCCAAAATGAACCAAATCGATTTCCAGAGCGCTGACAATCGGAACAAGAATCGGCGTCAGGATAATGATGGCCGCAGAAGTTTCCAGGAACATCCCGCAAATCAGCAAAATCGCATTAATAATCAATAAAGCGATGATCCAGTTTTCAGTAATTCCTAGTGTCAACTCTGTCAATTCTGCAGGAATCCGCTGCCGTGTTAAGTAATAGCCGAAAACGGAAGCCCCTGCGATGATGAACATAATGACCGCTGTGACAACTACAGAAGATGAAAAAATAGTGACCAAATCTTTAATCTTGATTTCACGGTAGATAAAGAGACCTACGATCAAGCCGTAAACCACTGCCACAACCGCCGCTTCAGTCGGGGTGAAAATGCCGCCATATATCCCGCCCAGAATAATCACCGGCATCATCAACGCCAAAAACGCATCTGCAAATGCCTTTACAAAATCGACAAAGCCGAATTTTTCGCCGCCTCCATATCCTTTGATTAGCGATATAATATAAACCAAAATAATCAATGAAACCATTACAAGCAGACCAGGAATAACTCCCGCTATAAACAATTCACTGACCGAAACACCTGCCGCCACTCCATATAACACTAACGGTACACTTGGCGGTATCATAATGCCGATGGTTCCTCCTGCTGCTTGGACCGCAGTTGAAAAACTTTTATCATAGCCTTTATTGACCATGGCGGGAATCAGCAAAGCACCGACTGCAGCTGTAGTGGCCGCGGCAGACCCGGAAATCGCTGCAAAAAACGCACAAGCTACAATGGATACAATGGCGAGGCCGCCTTTGACACGCCCAAAAATAACATTCGCCAGATGAATCAAACGTTGGGAAATTCCTCCGCTTTCCATCAATTTGCCGGCTAAGATGAAGAACGGAATGGCCATAAGCGGAAAAGAGTCAACGGAATTGAACATCCGCTGCATAATGACAATAAGGGATACATTGCCATCGATAAAAAAGACAAGCGCTGATGCCAATCCTAAAGCAACAGCTATCGGCACGTTGATCAAAAATAAAATGATTAGCAGCACAAATAATATGATGGCCATTTTTAAACACCCCCGCTTTTAAAGTCTTTACGGAACTGGGATGCCATATTCACAATCAAAATGAGGCCGCTTAACGGAATGACAGCGTAAATGATCCCCATCGGTATTCTTAATACCGGCGACAATTGAGACATGGATTGCATCGCTAAATCGGTTCCTTGAATCACCATCATCAGGAAAAAAGCAAGAGTGGCTATGGTCGAGAGGATATAAAGCGCCTTCCGCATTGGAATGCCGAATAGATTAACAAAGAGTTCCATTCCAATATGTGCTTTCAGAGACATTGCATAAGCGGCTCCTAAAAAAGTGATCCAAATCAAGCTGTACCGAGCTAGTTCTTCAGTCCAGGCAAGCGGGGATCCTAAAACAAACCGGAAAATGACTTGCAGGAAAACAACAGTCACCAACACAGCTAAAATAATATTTAAAAAGTGCTTAATTCCAATATTCATATAGTCAATAACTTTGCCCATGATTTTCCTCCGATATAAAAAAGAGAGAGCTGTCTCTCTCTTTTATTTTTTAGCCTTATCAAGTGTGTTTATTGCGCATCTAGAATCTGATTTAGCAAATCCTGATGTTCAATTTGCTCATATACCGGCTTAACTGCTTCCTGAAAAGGTGCCAGATCAACTTCTTCGATAATTTCTACGCCGTTATCTTTCAATGTTTGTAAAGACTCTTTTTCCATTTCAACGATCAAATCACGCTCAGCTGCACCTGCTTTTTGCCCTTCTTCTACTACGATGTCACGCAAATCCTCAGGCAATTCATCGTATGTTTGCTTGCTCATCATGTACACAGCTACAGAATACACATGGCCTGTCAATGTCATGTATTTTTGGTTGGCTTCATATAAACTAAACTGATCGGCAACAATTGCCGGGTTTTCTTGGGCATCAACGACTCCTTGCTGAAGAGCTGTAATGGCTTCTGTCCATGCCATTGGCGTCGGCTGTGCGCCTAGCGCTTCGAAAGCCGCAAGATGGATTTCATTTTCCTGCGTTCTGATTTTAAGGCCTTTCAGATCTGCCGGGGTATTGATTGGGCGTATCGCGTTTGTAATATGGCGATATCCGTTTTCTCCCCAAGACAAACCGACAATTCCGTTTTCTTCCATCTTCGCAAACAATTCATCTCCAATGTCACCTTCTAAAATTTCCACTGCGGATTCACGGTCTTTAAATAAGAACGGAACATCGAGAACACCTAACTCAGGTACAAAGTTGGTAACGGGAGCGGTTGACGAAACAACCAAATCCACAGTCCCCAATCCCATCCCTTCCGTTAATTCACGTTCTGCCCCGATTTCGCTGTTGGCAAACACTTCGATTTTCACTCGCCCATCCGTGCGTTCTTCTACATTTTCCGCCATTTCCAAGAAACCTAAGTGGTAAGGATGGTCATCCGGCAGAGAATGTCCTGCCTGCAACGTATATACTTCATCCGAATCAGCTGTTGACCCGCCTTCCGAACCGCCACATGCCGTTAGCACCATTACCGCAGATAATGTCACTGAAAGTAAACCTAATTTTTTCTTCATTTGATATCCCCCTTTGTAAAATCTACTTATCTTTTAATGCCCGTATTGCCTCTTGTTAAATGAATTTTGAAACCAGTTTATTTACGATAAAAGATTTTTTCTGCTCAATACCTGTAACTTTTCCTTCAATTTCGTACTTGTGTTCCGGTATTAACCGATAAACCATATTTATGTATATGGCGATAAGAAATTTTGCTTTAAATACGTGCAGTCCTATTCATTAGGTCATGGAATTCGGCTAGCAGTAGTTCACAATATTATATGACTCGAAGGGCAAACTACTGTAAGATACATCTTTTTTCATTGGCATCTATCCTTTCTTCATTATAATTATAGAGCAATGTTTTTATAATTCAATATATTAAAAATATTTTAACATCTGAGGTTTCCTATACCTATTTTACACCCCTTTCTAAGTGGTTTATTGGCAATCGTCTCTTTCCAGTATTTGAAATGGACAAGCTTTCTGCCATTTTGGCCCACTTTAGAAACGCGATTCAAAATTCTCCCAACCGTTCAAAAGCTTTAATGAACTGTTTTATCTCCATAGTGGCGGGTTTCGTATCTACCGCTCCCTGACAAAGGGCTTGAAATCGCCAAGTCAGTCGAGCCTGTTTAAATCCAGAAAGAACAGAATAATAGTCAAATTTGAATGCGAAGACAGACGAGTCAAAAGGCCATGGACAGAAATCAACTTGGCTTCAAGCAAAATATTTCTAATGTAAACTCATCCCTTAATAAAGAAACCCATGAATTCTCACAAATAATCGTGAAAATTCCGGGTTCTTGTTATTTCAAGATTTGAATTCAGTCACTGCTCATAGAAATCTTGTGGTTGCTTCCTGCAAGCTTTCCCTTATTCATACAAACTCGGCAGCCACGTGGACAATGCCGGTACGAATGTAATGATAAGCAAGCAGACAATCATGGAAATCAAGAACGGTACGACTGCAACCGCGATTCGTTCAAATCGGACGCCCCCAACGCTCGATGCGACGAACAAGTTGACGCCAAGCGGAGGTGTGACAAAACCGATAGCCAAGTTGGCGACAAGGATGACACCGAAATGGATTGGATCGACGCCCACCTCCACCACAATCGGCAATAGGATCGGCGTCAGAATGACAAGCGCCGAAATGGTATCGATAAACATCCCAACGACCAGCAGCAACAAGTTGATGGCAAGGAGGATGATCAGCGGATTGGTCGAAAGTGCCGTCAGGTAATCGGAAATTTCACCCGGTATTTGTTCGATGGTCATGAAATACGCGAATGAAACAGACAACCCGATGATGATCATCGTTGTGGCATTGATGACAATCGCTTGCCGGAAACTCTCATACAAGTCTTTCCAGGAAAGCTCCTTATAGACGAATTTCCCGATAATGACTGCGTAGACTACTGCCACTACTGCAGCTTCTGTCGGCGAGAAGATGCCGCCGTAGATGCCGCCGAGGATGATCACGGGAATCAGCAGCGCCCATTTTGCGTCCCAGAAAGTACGGGCAACGTCCTTGAATTGAAAGCTGGCTACTTCCCCCGGTTCAGGCTTGTATCCACGCTTCCTGGAAATCAGGTAACCGGTAATTAGCAAGCCTACACCGATCAGGACGCCCGGGATGATGCCGGCAAGGAACATGCTGCCGACGGAAACGCCGCCGATGACACCGTACAGGACAAACGGAATGCTCGGCGGTATCATAACACCGATCGAACCAGCGGATGCTGCAATTGCGGAAGCGAAGCCCCCGTCGTATTTGCGGGCAATCATCGCCGGAATCATGAAGCTGCCGATTGCCGCGACCGTCGCCGGGCCGGACCCGGAGATAGCTGCAAAGAACATACACGCGACGATTGTGACCATGCTGAGGCCGCCGGTCATCCAGCCGACCAATGCTGAGGCTAGTGCGAGAAGGCGCTTGGAAACGCCGCCTTTGCCCATTAATATGCCGGCCAGCATAAAGAACGGGATCGCCAGCAACGGAAATGAGTCTAGTGACGTGAAAGCCTTTTGCGTAATGATGCTCAAAGGCAATGTTGTTCCGAAGTAAATGGCGGTCAATGCGGACACCCCAAGTGCAACCGCAATTGGAACGCCGATCAACAAGCAAACGAATAAAGTACCGAATAAGAGGGCTATTGTCATGCCGGGAGGTCGCCTCCCTTGTGCATCTCATAATCGCCTTGCCAGATTTTAATCAGCTGCTGGATCAGGCGGATGCACATGCCGATACCGCCGATCGGAATCGCCAAAAACGGGATCCACATCGGCAATTGCATGGCCGGCGTCACTTGGCCATTGGCAAAACTGCTCAACACCAGATCCGTGCCGAAATATGCAAGAAACAATGCCATCCCGAACCAAATCAGCAACGAGACCGTTTCCAAGATTTTTCTCGGCAATCCCTTGAACCGCGTTATAAATGCTTCTACGCGGATATGTTCACGCAGTTTCACCGCATAGCTCGCCCCGATCCATACTTGGAAAATATGTATATACCGGGCCATTTCCTCTGTCCAGCTTGGCGCGTTGGAAAAAACATAGCGGCCAACCACCTGGCCGAATATCAATGCCACCATCACCACAAGCGTAAAAACCAGAAAGGCTTCTTCTGCTTTTTCGAATTTCTTGATCATTTCTGCACTTCCTTTCAAAAAACGAAAAATCAAGGAATTTCTTCCTTGATTCTTCACCTGTCTAGTCGCCTTATTCTTCGTTGGCAGCAAGCGCCTGATCAATCAACTCTTTGCCGATCTGCCCTTCATATTTTGCATAGACAGGCTCTGCAGCTTCACGGAACGCATTGCGCTGTTCAGTAGTCAGATCGTTTACTTGCATGCCTTCTTCTTTCAACAGATCCAAAAATTCTGTATCTTGCTGTTGCGCAAGTTCACGCTGTTCGGTACGGAATTCTTCCGACGCTTCCATCAGAAGCTCCTGCAAATCTTCCGGCAAGCTATTGTAGAAATCGTCGTTTACCAGAAGGGCCGTTGCCGCATATACATGTCCGGTCAACGTCAAGTAATCCTGCACTTCATAGAATTTATTGGTGTAGTACAAGGAAATCGGGCAATCCATCGCATCATACGTCCCTTGCTGAAGCGCGGTATAAAGCTCTCCGAAAGCAAACGGCGATGCATTCGCGCCGAAAGCGTTGAATGTATCGGTATGCAGCGGACTTTCCAGTGTGCGCATTTTCAGCCCCTGCATGTCTTCAGGCGTTTCAATCGGCCCTTCGTTGTTTGAAACGTGGCGGAATCCGTTCTCGCCGAAGACCAAGCCCTTGATGCCATTATTTTCAAGGTCGGCCATCAATTCCTGGCCCAGTTCGCCATCCAACGCGCGGTAAGCAGCTTCGTTGTCATTAAACAGGAACGGCAAATCGAATACCTGGAATTTGTCATTGAAAGACGCCATAGCAGCAACAGCTGGGATCGTCATTTCCACATTTCCCAATTGAACCGCTTCAATCGCTTCCCGGTCCGATCCGTAAAGCTGGCCGTTCGGATAGAGTTCGATTTTCAGGCGGCCGTCCGATTCGGATTCCAGCTTTTCCTTGAAAGCTTCCGCCGCCACATGGGACGATTGTTCCTCCGGTACCAAATGCGCCAATCTGATAGTGAATGTTTCCCCGTCCGCTTCCCCGTTCTCTGAAGTGGTCCCTCCGCTGTCCGGCCTGCCGCATGCTGATAAAATGATTAATCCGATTAGTAAAAATCCCAGTAATTTTTTCATAGTACCTCCTAAGAAATGTATTTCAGCAGGCGGCTTTCGATATTGTTCAAATGAACCGCCAATTGCTGTTTCGCTTTGCTTACATTTTCCTCTTCAATCGCTTTGATGATGGCCATATGTTCCGCATGCGCCTTTTCTGCGCTGTCGCCGACCACATCCGACAGCAACAGGAATGCCCTGCTCCCGCCTGTGTTGATGCCTCTTATGATTTCTCGGAGCCGCCTATTTTCATGGCTCCGGCAGAGGAGTGAATGGAATTCCTGATCCAGATCCATGAACCTTACAAAGTCCTTGGCTTGGATTGCCTGCCATTGCTGTTCTGCATTCAGTTTCATTTCCTCTATGACACGCCATTGATCTGCTTTCGATAACTCTACAAGTCCGTGAGTTTCCAATATCCTTCGAAGTTCCATGATTTCTTTGACATCTTGGCCAGTAAACGCGGCGACAACCGCCGGTTTTGGTTTTCTTAATTCGATAAGCGTATCAACAGCCAGTCTTCTTAGAGCTTCCCTTAAGGGCGTTCTGCTGATCCCCAGTTCCATCGCCAGCTTCTCTTCCGGCAATTCTTCGCCCGGCTTCAATTCCCCGGTGACAATCAGTTTTTTAATGTACTCATATGCTTGTTCAGCCAATGTCGCTTTTTTCGCCAGCTTCTCCATAATACCTCCTTTCTACATAATTATAATTTACAGTGTATCCTGTATACAGTAAGTGTAAATGAATTATGCAAGAATGTAAATTCAGTTTTCGGAATTCATTGAAAATATGGTCAATAAAAAAAACGTCCACAGCTGTGGACGCCTTTGTTGCTATTTTCACTCCGGGAAGAAGTTGAATGTGTAGGTTACCGGTGTAACCTCGTTGTTGTAAGGGAAGTGGAACGTCAAATCAACTGATTCTTCGCTGAACAACGAAAGAAGGATCGCTTCTTTTGCTGCTTGGACGTCTTCAGTCGGTTTGCCAGCCTCATCAGCAATGACAAAGACTTCGCCATTCACTTCAATTGTGTCAATGTTCTGGTCAACCAAAGTTTCGAAGAAGCCTGTTCCGTTTTCCGGAATAGGAAGATCACCAGAACCTGTGATGTTGAATGTATAAAGTTCGTTTTCATCAACTACCACTTCATAGCCGAATTCTGCACCAAGTGCTGCAAAGCCGTTCATCGCTTCAATGAAAGCGTCGCTTGCCGCTTCAACTTGAAGCATTTCTGCTCTGAAAACAAAAATTGCAAAATCGCCGCGCTTGATGGAGTTGTTTGTTCCGAAAGTTGTTTCGGATACGCCTTCAGTTACGCCGTTTGCCAGTAATCCGGCAACTGCCTCAGCGTAGCGGCTGTTTACGTCCGTGAAAGTCATGGATGATACGTCGCCTTTGAGGTTGTAAGCATCTGCATCACTCATCATCAAAGCGACTTCGCCGCGTGTGATGGTGTCGTTAAAGCCGAAATGCGTGGCTGTTTTCCCGTTGATGATTCCAGCCGCTTTCAATGAATTGATCGCGAGTGCTCCGCGTGTCGGAACATCTGTGAAACCGGCAGAAGGTGCATCAGGATCCATGACATTCAATGCTTGCGCCAAAATGATAGCTGCATCTCCGCGCTTGATCGATTCGTTGATTCCGTAAGTTGTTGCAGTCAAACCTTTCGACAAATTCTGGTTTACCAAATAGTCGATCGCCAAATCGTAACGGTCAGGCACGTCTGTAAACGCCGCCGTTGTTACTTCATTAGCTGACACCATTGGCACGGTAGCTGTCGCAACCATAGCGACAGCAGCACCCGCTGCGATAAATTGCTTGTAATTTCTTGATTTGAATGGCATTCAGTAAATCCTCCTCCTTGAAATAGTAATTCCTATATTTACTAATTCAGTGATACTAATAGTAATATATGTAAATATAGGTTTACACTTAATATTACCCAATCCAATAGAACCATTAACAGAATAGATATGCCTATATTTGAAAGTTCATACGAAATGTCTATACGAAACAAATTCCCCCCAACAAGAAGGACCACCGCTATTGCAGTTTCTCTAACAAAATCCTTCTCTCCCATAGTGCGGCAAGCGCTAGGGAAGCACTTTCATTATCCTAAAAAGTAAAACCTGCTATAGGAAATTTGAATTGACGTTGCAAGTTATCTTCACATTTTAATAAAAAAGATGGAAATGGAATACTTTTTAAAGCCATTACCATTTCAATACAACCTGAAGGCGTCTGAACAGAAGGAAAAGCAATGCTTCACTGCTTGGGCATTATTTTCAAGAACCAGACTTCAAATAAGATCAATTGTTTCTTAGCTATTCAGTTTCCAATTATGCCTATTCAAAGTAATTATTGTTTTGAGAAGGACTATGAGGATATTTAGAGAATTTATTTAATCAGCTTTATATTTAAAATGGTTTCTGTTTAGCGTTTGAAAGATGTTATGCGCAAAAATTTCTCGCTTGGGGATGCCCAGGCCAACATGGAGGTTTTCATATGCAATATCTTTGTATGGGCTTTTTCAATCAGGATAAAATGGATGCTCTTCCTCAAGACGAAATAAATGCTATCATGCAGGAATGCCAGCCTCCCCTCGAAAAACTCCGTAATAGCGGCTCATTGCTGGTGGATGCAGGTGTTGAGAAAGAAGTGAAGATCTTGCAGCGGGTTGACGGGAAAATCCAGATTTTTGAGAATCTCTTCGCGGAACACAAAAGGGTATTGGGCAGTGTTTTTATTATTGAAGCGAGCAATTTCGAAGAAGCGATTCACATAGCCTCTATGCACCCGACAGTCCAAGTAGCCATAGGGGAACAGCTCGGTTGGGAAATAGAAATCCGGCCGATTCACTCCTTTGAAATGAAAGAATCAAAGAAACCAGCAGGCTGACCATTGCCAGCTGGTTTTTAATATGGAATTTGATGCACAAATGTCATGAAACGGTCTCTGTATTTAAAAAAGGACCTCGTCTTGATTGCAAGTATATAATGGGACATATGTCCTTTCCCGCTCCGCACAACCCATATAAAGTAAAAGGAAGAAAGGTGCGTGGCATTGATGAAAGGAATCTTATTTGCACTTGCAGGCGGCTTCTTTTTGACTTTCCAAAGCGTGGCTAATGCCACAATCAGCGGGCAGATCGGAACTTGGCAAGCTGCAGCGATGACGCAGATGACCGGCTTTGTGCTGGCGGTTCTGATTGTCCTTCTTCTTCGGGATAAATCATACAAGCAGATCAGAGGCGTCTCACCGCTATATGCTTCCGGCGGCCTTCTAGCCGCCTTGGTATTGTTCAGCAATATGACTGCCGTCCATCGGATGGGGGTTACCCTGACCATCGGCGTTTTTTTGATTGCCCAATTGGTTGCCGCAGTGCTTATCGACCAAAGAGGATGGTTTGAGATGAGCAAAAAGAAAATCGGCCGGACACAGGTCGCAGGCGTATTATTAATGATTGCCGGAGTTGTTGTGTTGAAGTGGTAAGGAGGCAAAGGATGGAGAAACAAATAGCTGATCATTTGGAAGGCTTCGGTTTGGCCGATATGTTTCCGCAACGGTTGCAGCGAGCGATGCGGCTGGAATCCTACGCAGCAGGAAAACGGCTGTTCACCCAAGGCGATACAGCCGACACGATTTGTTTTCTGGTCCAAGGAAAACTGAAAGTCTCGATGCTTTCCCCCGAAGGAAAACGGTTGATCCTCGCATTTAAATCGCCGTTCGATATTGTCGGCGATATTGAATACGTGCGGCATTGTCCATTCATCAATACGGTAGAGGCAGTAATGGATACGGTTGTAATCCGCATCCCTAATGAATTGGTACGGGCTGAAATGGCCGATAACACGGCCTGGCTGCAATTCCTGCTTGAAACCATCACGCATAAATTCGAAATGAAATCGCGTGCCATGAACTTTAACCTGCTTTATTCCGTTGATGTGCGCGTGGCCAGCTACCTGCTTTCCATGACGCCTGAAAAGCCGGTGATCGATTCGACATCGCTCGTTGATATGGCGGATTTGATCGGCACGAGCTATCGGCATCTGAACCGGGTACTGAAACAATTCGAACGGAACGGCTGGATAATGAAAAAACGCGGAACCATAACTTTGCTCGACCGCAAAGCGCTGCTTCGCCAAGCCGGACAGAATATTTACGAATAGGAGGAGCTCACATGGCTCTTGGCATTCTTTTAGCGTTGTTCGGCGGCACACTTGTCTGTCTGCAGAATACGTTCAATGCAAATGTAAAAAAACAGGTCAGCGTCTGGTCGACCACTGCTTTGGTCCTCGGACTTGGCTTAGCTGCATCGTTTGCCATCGGCATCACAGTAGAAGGCGCCGGATTATTCCAATTTGAAGCGGAACCATGGTTCTGGTTCAGCGGAATTGTCGGTATCGGAGTTGTCACTTGTGTCACACAAGGCGTGCAACTATTAGGTCCGAGCCGCGCCATATCACTCGTCATGGTATCCCAGATTCTTTTCGGTCTCGCTTGGGATTCGCTTGGCTGGCTTGGCCTCGAAAAAGTACCATTCACATGGCAAACCTTGTTCGGTGTCCTATTGATTAGCGGAGGGGTATTATTGTTCCAATTAGGGCCGGTATTGGAGAAGTTCGCCTCGCTTAGGCGACGCCGTTCATTAGACAGCGTCCGTTGAACCGGCACTTAAGGGATCCATTAAAAGGAGCAGCGGATCACTATCCGCTGCTCCTTTGCTTCTTTTAATTTAATTATACTTAGTTATCAAACGTAAGGATCAAATTGGTCCCGTCAATCTGGCCAGGAGCGGATTCCATTACTATTCCCCGCCAGAACACCTTCACTTGATCTCCTTTTTCAAACTCCGTGTTTAATTGTTCATTGACCCAAGGGATGGAAAAATAAGTCCCCTGTGATTGAGCCGCTTTCTCTTCCAACAACCGCTGTATTTCATTTTTTGTTTTGTTTGCCGTCTCATGCTCCTTTAGCTCAATTATTAAGAGCCGCTCTCCTCCTTCCATTTCGCGCATATCTGCTACATAGCCTCGATCAACTCGTTGAAAGACATACCAGGATGCCGCAAAGAAAAGTAGGATACCAAGAAACCCAAAGAATATCCTCTTTAACATTTGAACCTCCTTTCAGGTTTTTTCTTTTATCCATTCATTAATTGCTGCAATTTCATCGTTCATTTTCAACTCCAGGCGTTCAACTTTGCTCTCTAGTTCTGCCGTTTTATTTTGAGCGGCTTGAGAAACACTATATGCCACGCCTAATCCGATTCCGAAAAGCGCACCGGCTGCTCCAAAAGTTATTCCCCAATATTCCCCCTATTGCTATGTATAGCAAAGTCAAAGCCATCACCTCCATTTTTCTGCAATCGAATCCCCCCCTTTTATACTTCTATCTGAGTAATCCGATGCCGCAAGATCTTCATCTAGCATAAATTTCGGAATAAGCGATTCCTCCAGCAATAACAATCACGAGGCTAAGAAAAAAGATAACCTGCTTCTGAACTTCCGTGATCCTTTCCTGCTGCTCATGCTGATTTCGCAGCAGCGAAAATAGAAAGAGCAGTACAATTGCCCGCCAAATCCCTTCAAGCCAATTGATTTCCTGCTTTAAGCCTAAAAAGATATATCCAATCAATGAATTAATGATGATGGATACAGAGAAAAGCTTAAGTTTCTGATACATTTCGGCAAGATCCTTCCTGTGCGCCACCCAATGAATACTTTTTTCTTTAAAGGGTGGTAAAACTTCTCCTTAGGTTTTGAATGTTTCTATATTCCCTTTAGAATTCTAAAAACAGCTCCGACTATAAAAAAAAATAAATTATAAAAAACGGCTTTTTGTGATAGACGGAACCATTCCTCCTGGAGCACCTTTTCATTCTTCTTCATATTCCACATAAATTTACATATTTTATAAAGTTCAATGAATGATAATGCCCCAAAAATGATTACTCCTAAAAAACTGATTCCGATTGCTAACGATAATAAATTCATGTTGATCTTTTCTCCTCTGATCATTTGAGCTGAAAACTAACTATCGGAACCGCTGGGCTCCCATGTATTTTAAAAGGATAAAGTTGGAAAATCGCCACCCGGCAGGATTACGAATTTCCTGAAATGCCTATCTTCATTTTCTTTTCCGGATAGAAAACAAAGGGAATAACCTCGACGAGTCATTTCGATTGTTTTGCAGTAAAATAAGGCCCGCAATCCAACTCATGCGGAATCACGAAGGTCCACGCAAATTCCCTATCTACTACATAAATATCTTCAATAAAAACATCGAAATGGGCTACCAAATCTCCCCCTTTTAACTCCTTTGCATTTTGAAGATAAAGGGCATTTTCTTCTCCGGCATAAAAGATGAAGCATTCTTTTTTATTCAGCCCGGTAAAGGCAGATATCGCTTTTTCTCCTCTAGTACTAGCTGCTTTATCTAAGCTGAACACATTCCACATGCTCTGATAAAACCGGATTTTTCTCTTTTGGGAGCCGCTCAAAGATTGAGCGAATACGCCTTCCCACCTCGTGAGAAATTCATCTCTCTTTCCTTGCACGACCTGAGAAGGGATGCCTTTGAGGTTGAGAAGTTCTATTTGTTTTTTAATTAAGCTACCCAATCCTGATCCCTCCAAGTGCAATCCGCTTTAGAATCTAAACTAAGCTTTATACCGATCTGAATCGCTATTGGTCATGTCTTTTCATTTTTAAATCATCTCATAAAGCCGCCTTCAGAATGGATGACCTGCCCTGTAATCCAGCCAGCCTCGTCGCTGGCCAAAAACTTGATGACCTTTGCGGCATCACTTGGCTTGCCTATTCTGCCAAATGGAAACATCGGCTGCAAACTTTGCGAGATCTCCGGCGTCATCCAGCCGGTGTCAGTCGGCCCCGGGTTGACGGCATTCACCGTAATGCCAAGCGGGGCAATTTCTGCCGCCAATGTGACAGTTAGTGCATCGACCGCCCCTTTTGTGGTGGCATAGGCCAATTCACCAGGCATCGGTCCCTGGGACTGGCCGGAGGTTAGGTTGATGATGCGGCCTCCTGCTTTCTTCTTGAAGCGCTTGGCAAACTGACTGCTGAGCAACGCGGTTGCGCCGACATTCACTTTGAAATGGTGGTCCAGCTCTTCTGCTGTCAGATTCGAATAATCGTTGTTCGTGGAATAAGCAGCGTTGTTCACCAAAATGTCCGGAGGTCCGATTTCCTGCGTTACCTGCTCCAGCAACCCATCCAGTCCATCATAACGGGTCAAGTCCTTCTCCATACCGGCCGCCTTCACCCCATATTGCAGAAGTTCTTCTTTTAGCCGATCGGGTTCAGACGCGTCCGAACCCCATGGCATCCCCTCGTCATAGGGCGCCCAATAAGTGAAAAAGACATGGCAACCGTTCTTGGCAAACTCCCGGCAGACTGCAGCTCCTATTCCATCAAGTCTGCTTGCCCCGGTCACTAAAGCTATTTTCCCTTCAAGCTGTTTCAATCCATCGGCTCCTTTCTACTGTTTGCTCTCATCATGGTTGCAGCTTTCCATTATTTAATGACTTTGTACCAAACTTCCACTTGCTGCGCAGTTTCGAATGTCTTCAACTTTTCCAGGTGAATTTCACGCTCTTCAAGGCCTTCAAACAGACGAATTCCTTTGCCCAGAAGAATCGGAGCGATCGCGATTTGCAGTTCATCCGCCAATCCCGCTGCAAGCAGCTGCTGTCCCGTGCTCGCTCCGAGTACCAGGACATCTTTGCCGTCCGCGGCTTCTTTAGCTTGGCTAATCGCACTTTCGATTCCATCTTCGACAAACGTAACCGTGAGTTGTCCGTTCTCTTTGGGGTGCTTAGCCGGCGGACGATGGGTCAAAATGAACAACGGCACCTGATACTCATAGTGGTCCGCATAAGCGTCGGCATTTTCTGCCATATCGAATGTATGGCGTCCCATGACCACGGCGCCTGTATTTTCCATTGCTGCCTGAATTCCTTCGTGCGGTGTGTAGCTGGCATACAGTTTCTTCAAATCCCCAGTGGAATCAGCAATGAAACCGTCGAGTGACTGAATCATGCCAAAATATATTTTCCCCATTTCCATCCCTCCTTTAAAAGATTGGACTTCGACGTCCGTTTGGCATATGTTTCGTGGCGTGATATTAGGCTTAATGTGGATCTTCGCATAAGAAGTTAGTCCCCACTAAAAAATTCCGCCTTCTTTTCCTTAATATACGTTTCAAAGGCTTCTTTGGCTAGGTATTTTTCTAGGATGCCCGAAAGAAGAACCGCTCTTTGCGAGCAGAAAGTATTTGCCGGCTGAGGCTGTAAAAGGTTTGAACGAGTGGCCCAAACGGGAAAACACAGTAACAATTACATTCTCAAAAGAAGGGATGATTTTATGTCGAAAATTGCAGTGGAACAACCGTTTACTGACATTCAGCAAGCCTTGCGCAAAAGTGGCTATCAGGCGGACATGATTGACCAGCGGGAGAAAGGCTTAACGTACGATATCCTGGTCGTACGGAATTTGGAAAGCTACGATGATCTACGCTTTAATGGTTCGATCATTGAAGTGAGCGGACGGACAATCAACGAAATTGTAGATGAGGTTGAAGAGCGCCTGATGCGCGCCGGCAAAATCCAGGGACGCGCGGATGCAGAAAAGAGCAGATCCGGAAGCGGATTTTTCACAGGCTTTATCAGCGGGGCGGTAATCGGTTCGGCAGCTGCCCTCCTCATGGCACCAAAGAGCGGCAAAGAAATGCAGATGACCGTTAAGGAAAAATTAGCGAGCAGTGATTCGGGCTCAAGCAGTGAGAAGAGCGGAAAGCTGGACCAAGTCAAAGTAAAAGCTGCAGGCTTGGCAAGCCAGGCAAAAGAAAAAGCAACGGATGCCACTAACCAAGTAAAGGAAAAAGTTTCAAGCTCAAAAGATGGCCAAAGCAAAACCACCGGCCAAAATGCCGAAACAGAACAAATTTCCGTAATCCCGAAAGAACCATACGTTACACCTCAGTCGCCGAATAAACCTAAATTCTAATTATGAAAGAACCGTGCAGGCAGCCCCTCTCTGGTAAGCTGACTGCACGGTTTTCTGCTTCCACATACATCAATTGTATTTGCTAGCCTGGATGCACTTTTTCTTCGCAGTGAAGGAACACTCTGCTTCAGAAGAACGTTTGGCAGCTTTGTCCAACAGTGCTAAAAAGGATATTGAATGCTTTCCGAATCAGTATAAGCTATTATTAATGAATATTATGACTGCGTTGAACAGCGCCGGCTAAAGAGAATAGCTTCAAACCCTATTAGTTTCATAAAGCTGTATCTGGACAATGGCCAGCTATTAAAACACACAAAGACTGGAGTATACTACATGAACCATTTAAGCATTGAAAGCCGGCTTGCCATTCTTGAAGCGATGTTAAACGGAAGCCGCGTAGCGACCGTAGTGACCGATCCCCAACAAAATGACAACCCGATCATCTACACCAATCAAACCTTCGAAACCTTAACCGGTTATGCCCGCGAAGATGTTATCGGATTGAATTGCCGTTTTCTGCAAGGAGAGGACACCAATCCAGCAGCCATCCGCCAGCTTAAGGAAGCGATCGCGAACAATGAAAAAACCACGGTCATGCTCCAGAATTACCGGAAAGACGGGACACCGTTTTGGAACCGGCTGAATATTGAACCCGTGACGATTGAAGGCCGCCCTTATTTTATCGGTACCCAGACCAATGTTTCGACCGAAGAGCAACAGCGGGTCCTTCTCTCAGAGCAGGAGGAAGAAATCAACCGGCTGCTGCTGCCGATACTGCCGATCCGGGAAGGTCTGGCGGCCGTTTCGTTGATCGGCAAGATGAACGATGAGCGTTTTACAATCTTAATCAGCAAGCTAAGCGAATTTGTCCAAAAAAATGCGACGCAGCATGTCATCATCGATATTTCCGGCGTCATCTGGGAAGACCATCCCTTGGTCATCAAATTGAAGATGATCCAGGATGTGATGCGGCTGATGGGCTGCAATCTGTATGTCACCGGCCTTACGCCGAAAGCTGCTATCGAAATTGCAGGATTGCAGGAATTGAACGGTTCCCTTGTTACATTTTCAACCGTCCAACTCGCTATCCAATTCATCGAAACTGCTCCTCTCAAGGTCTGACATGGCCTTTAATAGAAAACCCCGAATGCGCTGCGGCGCATTCGGGGTTTTCTCCTTTTATTAATGAAAATGTCCACTATTTTTGCTGGGCCAACTGAATAAAGTTGCCGCATGTGTCATCGAAGACCGCAATGGTGACTTCTCCCATCTCCGTCGGTTCAATTGTAAACTGTACTCCGAGTTCTTTGAGGCGTTCATACTCCGTCTCAATGTTATCCACGCCGAACATCGTAGCCGGAATTCCTTCGGCAAATATCTTTTCCTGGTATTCCTTGGCAGCCGGATGGTTGTTCGGTTCCAGCACAAGTTCGGTTCCCCCTTGCTGCTCGGGAGAAACCACCGTAATCCATCTGAATTCACCCATGGGCACATCGTGCTTTTTAGCAAATCCCAATTTTTCAGTGTAAAACTGCAGTGCCTTGTCCTGATCTTCAACGAATAAGCTTGTAACGATGATTTTCATCCCAATTCTCTCCTTCCTATTTTTAAAACTGATTTATCAAGGGCTACTCTAACCATCTCTTCAGCAAATCTTTGAGCGGTTCGCCAGTGAACATCAATACGCGGTACTTCCCTTTCCGTTCTGATTTCACCAAGCCGGCTTCATCCAATACAGCAAGGTGTTTGGCAATCGCCTGCCTTGAAATGGACAATTCATGCTTAGTGATGAGGCGCACCGTCAATTCATACAGTGTCAATCCGTTGCGTTCCGTAAGTTCGTCCAATATCAGCCGGCGAGTCGAATCGCTGAGCGCTTTGAATACTGCATCATCATTTTTCATATCTCCATTATAAGCAACCACAAGGTTGCGTGTCAAATTCACAACTCCTTCTATCTACACTGAAACCTCTTTTTCCGTTTGCTCGTTCCGTCTTCAATAAACCGTTTTCCGAACCAATCCCAGCTGCCTTTTCGGATTTCAATTTTTCATTCAGTCCAGCTTTCAGGATATAAAAAAAACGCCTTATCAAGGCGTTTCAGACTGTAGACAAAGTCGAATTATGATGAATAGAGATGTATAAGCCCGACCGGGCTGGCCACTTCGCTTTCCGTGGGCTCGGCTTCAGTCTCCTCGTCACTGCGTTCCTGCGGGGCCTTCAGCTCGAGCTGGTCCCACAGGAGTCTCCGTGGCCAGCCCGATCGGGAGCGTCACCTGTATATAAATAAAGGGATAAGACGCTTACCCTGCTTTGTGTAGCTAGTTCCAAGCCGCTGGCTTTAGGATCCGCAACGGAAGGCGGCGTCTCCTGCGGGAAAGCGAAGTGCCGAAATCCACTCGGATGCGAGTCCGAGTTAGTTCGGCGCGAGCCCGCGGAAAGCGTCCGCCTGAAGTGGAGGATCCGGGATAGCTTCTCTCAAATGTAATTTCATTCTTAAAGAGGGATAAATATTCTTTTGTCTACAAGCTGAAACGCCTTATCAAGGCGTTTCAAACTTTTGATCTAAATTTCTTTTCCTATTAGCTGTGCAAGCGTGCTGCCTAAGACTGCCTCTCAGGACTGACGGTTAGAACTTCACCGCGTCTGCCTGGTCGCTTCTGCGCGCCAGCAGCATCAACGGGATTAAGATCAAGGACAGCAATCCGCCAAGCAGCGAAAGTGTCGTGTAGCTGGAGCCTGCCACCACCATTCCTGACAAAACCCCGCCGGTCGCACCGGAAAGGGCGATAAATACATCTACCGTGCCTTGGGTTTTCGCCCGTTTCAATGGATCGGTGGAGTCAACCACTTTTGTGGTGCCGCTGATCAAACCGATGTTCCAGCCGATTCCGAGCAATGCCAATGCCACAATCAGGAAGAACAGCGAATCCCCCGGCGCAAACGCAGCGATTGCGCTTGCCAGCACCAACGTGGCTCCGGACACTGCCGCCATAAAATTTGAACCGAATCGGTCGACGAGTATCCCGGTAAATAGGGACGGAAGATACATCGCGCCGATATGGATGCCGATGACGAGTCCGATATCGGCCAAATCATGGCCATGTTGCCGCATATGCACCGGTGTCATTGTCATGATCGCGATCATGATCATTTGTGTCAGCACCATTAGGGTGGCCCCGGCCGCGATGCCTTTTGGATTGTGTACTTGTGAGACGTCTGCAGATGCTTCATCATGTTCTTTCCGGTAGGCTTCCAGCGCTTTTGCGATCAGAAACGGATCAGGCCGGAGCAAAACGAAAATGACCGCTCCCGCCAGAAGAAAGGCCGAACCCGATAACAGGAAAGGACCCGACAACTCCGGAATGCCGATGGCTGAAGCCAGCTCGCCCATAACTCCCACCATATTTGGACCGGCAAACGCTCCGATTGTGGTCGCCACCATCGTGGTGCTGACAGCTTTGGCCCGCTGATTCTTGCCGGCCAAGTCCGTTCCGGCATAGCGGGCTTGCAAGTTGGTCGCCGTACCGGCTCCATATACGGTCAAAGCGATAAACAAAAGCGGAATGCTGTTGAGTATCGCAGCAAGTACGACGCCCAATCCGCCGAAACCGCCGACCAAAAAGCCGGCCGTCAATCCTGTACGCCGTCCGAGCCGCTGGGAAAGCCTCCCGACCAGGAAAGCTGCTCCCGCAGAACCTAACGTGAAAAGAGCGACAGGCAGCCCGGCGAACGCATTCGTTCCAAGCATTTCTTCAGCCAGAAGCGCCCCTACTGTGATTCCGGCTGCAAGACCGGCTCCGCCGAATATCTGGGAAAAACTGATCACCAGCAGCACCTTGTGATAGAGCTTTTTCAATTTCTCCGGATCGTCCAGATAACTGCGCACCGTTTCATCGCTAATTCTCATGGTATATTCTTTCCTCTCTGCGGAATCGCTTTCATATTTATTTTCGCGAACACTTTTTCCAGTTTTATCATCTCAGATGTGCAAACGAATCTTTTGTTTTATGTAATAGGGATTGAATAACTTTACAAAATTCATTTTACATTATAAAATTCAACTATTCAATTGATCACTTTAATAGATTGGGGAGAATATCATGGAACCACGCGAATTTAAAGATTTCGTCTACGGGCAATTTGCCCGGATCACTAAAGCCCTTTCCAGCCCACGCCGGTTTGAGATCCTCGACTATTTGTCCCAGGGACCGAAAACGGTGGAAGGTTTATCGAAAGAAACGGGCATGTCTGTCGCCAATACGTCCCAGCATCTCCAATCTCTGCTCGAAGCCAAATTGGTGAAGTTCAGCAAAGACAAAAACTTCGTCTTTTATTCGTTGGCGGATGCCGAAGTGGTGGAAGCTCTCCACGCAATCCGCAATCTGGCGGAAACCCGGTTTTCCGATATCGGCCAACAGCGCAAAGACTATATTGAACGGGACGACAACGTGAGAGTGGTCCAGCTTGAAGAAATGCTGCAGGACCTAAAGAACGGAGACGCTATTCTGATCGACGTCCGGGCGCAGGAAGAATATGAAGCGCAGCATATTCCGGGTGCTTCGTCCATGCCGCTTAAGAGCTTGGAAGATCATCTCGCTTCCCTTCCGCGCGACAAGAAAATCATCGCTTATTGCCGCGGGCCGTACTGCCTGTTTGCCACACAAGCGGTCGAGACATTGAATTCGTTAGGCTTTGAAGCGTTCCGTATAGAAGAAGGCGTCCACGAGTGGAAGGAATCGTGCGTCCATTAACCATTTACCGTATCTAATAAAATGATATTACTGGATAGGTTAACGGACCTAAAAGCTGCTTAAAACTGAAAATCTATTGGAAACGTGATCTTCGCCGTTTCCTCTTTCAAAGGTGAAAGCAATGAAAACCATCCAAATTGGCATCAAGGATAACCTCCTCAACTTCATCTTGCTGGTCATCGCCAATTTCTTCGTCGGTTCCATGGTCGGTTTGGAGCGGACGCTCCTCCCGATCATCGGCGAGGAAGATTTCGGCTTGGCTTCTACCAGTGCCGCGTTGTCGTTCATCATCAGTTTCGGCTTTTCAAAAGCTGTGGTGAACTATTTCGCAGGAGCCATTGCTGACCGGTTAGGCAGAAAAAAAGTCCTTCTGATCGGCTGGGCAATCGGGCTGTTTGTTCCGCTGCTGGTCATTTTCGCCAGTTCCTGGTGGATGATCGTCGTAGCAAACGTCTTTTTGGGCATCAACCAAGGGCTTACCTGGTCCATGACCGTCAACATGAAAATCGACCTTTCCAACCCGGCACAGCGCGGATTTGCCGTCGGCTTCAACGAGTTTGCCGGATACACCGGCGTCGCCGTAATGGCAGCCCTGTCCGGTTTTGCCGCTTCGGCCTATTCGAACCGGCCAGAGCCTTTCTATATAAGCATAGTTATTGTCATCATCAGATTCCTATTATCACTTAGCATTAAAGACACAGCGTCCCATATGAAAATGCAGGCGAGCGTGGCGAATAAAACCAAAGCCGTCTCTGCAATCGAAGTTTTCAAAAATACGACTTTTAAAAACCGGAACCTATCCATCCTGACGTTCTCGGGGCTGAGCACCAATCTTAAAGACGGGATGGCTTGGGGTCTGTTCCCGCTGTTTTTTGCTGGCGCCAGCTTAACCGTACCGCAAATCGGGGTACTGGTCGCCTTTTTTCCTGCTTCTTGGGGGCTTTTCCAACTTTTCACCGACATGCTCAGCGACAGAATCGGCAGAAAATGGCTGATTGTCGGCGGTATGTGGCTTCAAGCCCTATCACTCTGGATGATCCTGGTTGTCGGGAATTATGGCTGGTGGGTCTTGGTCGCAATCCTTTTAGGATTAGGGACAGCCATGGTCTATCCGACGCTGCAAGCTGCCGTCAGTGATATAGCTGAGCCTGCTTGGAGAGCTTCTTCTATGGGAGTCTATCGTTTCTGGAGAGATAGCGGCTATGCTTTCGGGGCTGCTGACAGATATGCTGAATGTCAACTGGGCAATCGGAGTGGTGGCTTTCCTGCCGTTGAGCGCTGGAATTCTTGCAGCGATGCGTTTGAATGAAACATTGCCGCGCTCTTAAGAGCTAGTCAGCCACAAATGTGACTTTATAGATAGAAGGGGCTGAAAGTTTAGTTGCAATGGAATCAATGGCAATATGATAGTCTTCGGCCATATATGGCTTGTACCGGACGAAGTCATCTGCCAAGCTTTGGATGTCTTTTCCTTTCCACGTGCTATCACTATAATAGTCCTCGAGTTTTCTTAGGTACTTTAACTGGATATACACTTTATCAATCTCTTCGAACATCGCTGAGTGCATTTTTTCATCCCATGAAAAATGGGAAATTTCCTTGTTATTCCGGTCATATAAATAAGCATCTAAAGCCATTTGTTAACCTCCTTCTTATTTAAGAATTTATTGATGAGCAGCATGAGAACCTTAATTGGAGCAACTTCAAAAATAACTATGTATTATATGATCTTCCTTTTATTCTAAAGCAAAATTAGAGTTAATTAATAAAAAGAACACTTGTGGGATTGCAAACAACTGAACAACTGAACACCTGCAATTGATACAATTCCTCTGAAAGTCTTTATAAATCCGAGTTATCACTGTAAGGAAGTTAACTGATTTTTAGTTGCTTTTTTATATTATCTAATGCCTCTCCTGGATGCGGCACAATTTCTAATACAACTATTATATCCAGAATTTGCCCATCTGTTAATCGATTGATTTCCAAATTGTCAAACAAGTAAATCAGAAAAGCAATGAGTTCTTCCTCCACAATGTCGCCAGAAATATTAAGATTTAGGACATCCCAAAACCATAATTCCACTTCCTCAATGCTGATAGAATTGTTGATATAGTTTGTTAAAACCTTAAAGATGGCCCCTCTAGTGATTTCCAAATCGTTATCCTCGGGGTCATCAAATATTATCTCTAGCAGATTATTGAATATGGAATCCTCATGATACGGTTTGCGAATAAATTTTGGGTTTACATTCCCGATTAAATATTCTCTTTTAATTGCTCCTTTTACATATTCATTTACCAACGTCCGCAGTTCCGCTTCCAATCCGGCACTTCCCGTCTCATTAAATATCAAGCACTACAAACCCTTTAAGGAGGATTAACTCGTTCGGACTAGAACGACCGACCGATTTAAATCTCGTGTACTGTTTCAACAAGATTAACGGCTTGATTAACCATTTCCCTTAATCGAATGGAACATCACCAATTCTTTTTCAAGCTTGAGAATTTCAGTCCAATCTTCACTTTCCTGGTTGTTTTTTTCCAATCTTTCATATGCAAGCATTAATCTTACTTTCACTTCATTTGTACCCATCGATGAATGTTTGCTTATGCCACGATACATATGTAAATTCTTTTTAAAATTTCTTCTTGCTTCTTTCAAAGAATAATCGCCATTCGGCCCCCCTAAAATTTCCGCTGAAACTGACTCATCCTGGTTATCGTCTTCCCAATCGCACAGTCTACAAATTTCATTCTGGCCCCTATTTTGCAAAGTTGGAAATCCGCAACATGGGCACTTTTCTCTTTTCATACTATCGCACCTTTAGAATTCATCTTTTTTTAATCAACTTTATAGATAAAGCTTATGATTTACTCATCCTCAAGTACCTTTTCGGCAAGACAAATATGTTACCTCTCTTTGTACATCTTATCGCTTTTATTTATAGTTTCAAATAGACTTTTAAGAAAATTCTTCTAAAACGAAGTTCAATAAAATTTGATACAACTAAAAGTGACTCCTTGATTTTTTGTTGCAAATACAACATAATTGTTTTATATTTATATTGAAGCTAAAAAAATGCTCATCAAGTAAATCACAAAGGAGCTCCTTATGACAGAGATTTTGCGCGAGATCGGCATGATTGCCCGGGCCCTGGATTCCATCAGCAATATCGAGTTCAAGGAAATCGACCTGACCCGGGGGCAGTATCTGTATTTGGTGCGGATCTGCGAAAATCCCGGCATTATCCAGGAACAATTGATCGACTTGATCAAGGCTGACCGTTCCACGGCCACCCGCTCCATCCAAAAACTCCAAAGCAATGGGTTTGTTGAAAAAAAAGAAGATCCGCACAATAAAAAGATCAAACGGATCTTCCCGACTGCGAAAGGAAAAGCCGCCTACCCTTTTATCAAAAGGGAAAACGACCATTCCAACCTTGTGGCGCTCGAAGGATTGTCAGCTGCCGAAGCCGAAATGGCTTTCGACCTTTTGCAACGGATCCGGAAGAACGTGGAAAAGGATTGGGAATGGGTGAAAAAAGGCAACAAGCGAATTTATTAACCAAGAAAAGGAGCGGTTTTCCGAATGGCAATTACGGTAAAGAAATGTACAATAGAAGATCTTAGTGAACTGCAAAAAATCAGCAAAGTGACCTTTACAGAGACTTTCGAGGAACATAATTCGCCCGAACACCTGAATGCCTATCTGGAGAAGGCATACAACGCCGGCCAATTGGCGAGCGAACTGGCAAACCCCTCCTCCGAGTTCTATTTTGTTTGTTATAACGCGGAAACCGCCGGCTATCTGAAGATCAATACCGGCGATGCACAAACTGAACCGATGGGCAGCGAAGCGCTTGAAATCGAGCGCATTTATGTGAAGAATAAATTCCATAAGCACGGCTTAGGCAAACGGCTGATGGTTGAAGCGTTCGACATCGCGGCACGCGGAAAGAAAACGAAGATCTGGCTTGGTGTTTGGGAAAACAACGAAAACGCCATAGCATTTTACGGAAAAAAAGGCTTTGTCCAACAAGGATCACACTCCTTCTTTATGGGCGACGACGAACAAGTGGATTTGATTATGGTCAAAACAATAACCCCCTAGGAGGCGCGGCATGTACATTCCAAAACACTTCAAGGTCAGCGACATCGAAGAAATCCGGGATTTCGTCCAGCATAATTCATTCGGAACGCTCGTCACGACACGGAAAGGCAAACCGATCGCCACGCATCTGCCGTTGCAATTGGTGAAGAAAGAGGATGTCTATTATGTAACCGGGCACATGGCTTACGGCAATCCGCAATGGCGGACTTTCGAAGAAGCTGAATCTGTTTTGGTAACTTTCCAAGGCCCGCATGCCTACATTTCATCTTCTTGGTATGAGCAGGAAAATGTCCCGACATGGAATTACCAAGCCGTCCATCTTTATGGTCCAGCCCGCCTATTAAGCTTTGAAGAATTAAAGCAGGACTTGTCCATGCTGCTTGAAAAATACGAAAAGCATCGGGAAAAACCCTTGCTCTGGGATAAACTGTCCTCTTCCATGCTGGAAAAGGAACTCAAAGGGATTGTCGGATTTCAGATAGAAGTCCAGGAAATCCAGGCTGCCTATAAACTAAGCCAGAATCGAAACGACAAAGATTATGCAAACATCATCGAGCAATTGCACAACGAAGAAAATCCGGATTCGGAAAGAATGGCTGATGTGATGGCATCAAAGGTACGCAGTAAAACAGACTGAATGCGAAGAATGGCGGGATGCAGAAAAATTTTTTCTGCATCCCTTTTTTATTCCCTTAGCAATTGTGTCCCGCTTCCATTGGAAACCCAATTTCCTGGAACTCTTAGATGCTTCTCAAAGCTTCGATCGGGCTTAGCCTCGAGGCTTTCCTTGCAGGGGCGTAACCGAAGACGATTCCGATTGTCATTGAGAATCCGAGTGCCAATATAACAGTGGAAGGGGAAAGCAAGAAGCTGGTGCCCATAAATGCACAGATGGCAAATGCGGCGAGTACGCCGGATACTACACCGATAAATCCACCAATCAGCGACAAAAAAGCCGCTTCAAGGAGGAATTGCTGCTGGATTCGTTTCGGCTGTGCTCCAAGCGCTTTCCGGAGACCGATTTCTGCAGTCCGTTCTGTCACGGACACAAGCATCATATTCATAATGCCGATTCCGCCGACTACAAGTGAAATAGAAGCGATGCCCGCAATCAGCAAAGACAGCGTGGTGATCATCCCATTGATGGTCGACAGCATATCTTGCGTATTCCTCAGCAAAAACCCTTCCTCCTGGCTCTTGAATGCTTCACGAAGCACTGTTTCGATGGCGAGGGTCGTTTTTTCCGATTGCGCAGAATCTATCATATAAACGTCGGCCGCCATTATATAATTGGTTCCTAGCAGCTGCATGGAAGTTGTATAAGGGATGATTACCGCCTCATTGATCGAACTGGACGAGAATGCATGCGATTGTTGAAGTGTGCCGATGACTGTGAAATTCATGCCGCCGATCAGCAGGTCTTTCCCGATCGGGTCCTCTCCATAGAACAATTCACTGGCAATCGACGACCCGATTAAAGTGACTTTATTTTCACTTTGGATATCTAAAGGGTTAATCCCTCTTCCCGTTTGGATCAGGTCCTGGTTTTTAGAAAAGTACACATCATTTTTCCCGTTCACGCCGACTTCTTTTTTGACCGTGCCATTGGCCGCTATTGAAGTGAAACCGGATACAGTCGGGGATACGCTGTCCACGTTCCTGATTTCTTCAATTCTTTCTATATCCTGATGCACCAGACCCATTTTGGATGGCGTCCCGATGGCTGTAACGACAATCCGGTCCGCTTTAAAAGAGGCGAAATCGTTGGTCATGTCAACGGTAACCCCCTTGACTATCGTAATCAACGCAATGATGGAGCCTACGCCGATGACAATGCCCAGGATGGTCAATGCCGAACGGATTTTGTTGTGGACGACATTCTTCCAGCTCATTCGCAGATTTTCAATCAGCATCCGGCCATCTCCTCCCGCAGCACGCCGTCGAGAAGGCGGAAGATCCGCTTAGCGCTTTTTGCTGTTTCAGGGTCATGCGTAATCATGATAATCGACTTTCCTTCTTCGTTTATCTGATGAAAAAGATCCATGATTTGCTGTCCCGTTTTTTGATCGAGCGCGCCCGTCGGTTCGTCTGCAAGCAGAATTGTCGGCTGGGTCACCATCGCACGTGCTATTGCCACACGCTGCTGCTGGCCGCCCGAAAGCTGATTCGGCCGGTGCTCCATTTTTCCTTCAAGGCCGACCCTGGCCAGGATGTTTTCTGCCAGTTGTTTCCGTTCTTTCCCATGGATGCCGGCATACACGAGCGGCAATTCCACATTGTCCCTTGCACTCAGCCGCGGCAGCAAATGAAATTGCTGGAACACAAAGCCGATTTCCGTATTCCGGATAGCGGCCAGCTCTTTTTCATCCAACTCCTTCACGTTTTGGCGGGATAAAATGTATTCGCCGCGAGTCGGCGTATCCAGGCAGCCGATCAAGTTCATCAAGGTGGATTTTCCGGAACCCGATGGCCCAAGTATTGCTACAAAGTCCCCTTTGTATATCGTCAAATCAATCTCGCTCAGAATCATTTGCTCTTCTTTACCAAGAAAGTAGGATTTGCAAATGCCGGACATTTTTAAAATTTCCTCTTTCATGGTCTCTCACCTCCAGAAAAGCTGTTCCAACAGCCCTTCCTCGTTCGGCGCATGCATGACGTTTTCTCCGGCTCTGACGCCGCTCTTGACTTCCACTACCATCCCGTCATTGATGCCCGTCGTAATGCCTTTTTTCACCGGTTCCCCTTCTTCGGACGGTTGCAGCACATAAGGCTTATTGGCATTATCAAAGAAAATCACGTCCATCGGCAGCACAGTTGCGGCTTTGGCTTCTTCTTTGATGATTTTGGCTTCAGTGCTCATGCCGATGCGTAATTCTTCATCTTTCTCAAGATCAACCGCGACGGAAAAATAAGCAACGCCGTTTTCATTGACCGCTTCGTTGGAAATAGCGGCAATGGTTCCGCTAAGTTCTTTGGCGAATGCATTGATCGTCACTTTTATCTTCTGGCCGGTTTCCAAAAATTGAATGCTCATTTCATCGACTTTGACGTTGGTTTCAAGGTTTTCATAATCCACCAACTTCACCATTTCTGTGCCTGCTGCCACTGGCATATTTTCTTTGACCCGTACTAGGACGACTTCGCCATTTATAGCCGCTTTAATTTCTTTACCGGAAGCAGCGGACATTAGAACGTCGCCTTTTCGGACTTGGTCTCCAACGTTCACGTTAATGTTGCAGATTTGCATGGGTTTATCGCTTAAGACTGTCTCCCTGTTTTTTGCGTCAATAGTGCCCGGAAAGTTATGGAACGTCATAATATCTCTTGTTTCCGCAAGCTCTGATTGGAAAGCTACCGTTCCTTTCGGCATAAAAATAAACGCTCCCGAAACCGCTCCAACCAGAATGACAAAGATTCCCCACATTAACCATTTCTTCTTTTTGCGCCTGATCACATTTCCCATATATTTCGCCCCCATTTTTTGGCGGTACGGCTTTCCAAAATGCAGAAGCTTCTTACCCGGGTTTGCCCGATTTAATATACCTTATTCATTTTTATTTATGTCAATAAAAAAATGACCTTTTTGATAAATAATAGACTTATGATATCATATATAATCTAATTATTCAGTCTTTTTATCTATGTTTTTTTAAACAGGAGTTATGGATCGGTTTTGAAAGCTTTTGGCCTATGCTTTGCTCTATTAAAGAGGGCTTAAGCATTTTTAAGTAGAAATAAAAAAGCAGCCGATTCGGCTGCTGAGCTTGTACACAAAAGAATAATTTTTCAATTAGATGAATAAAATTAATGAAAGCTGTGTTGGATCCTCCACTTCAGGCGGACGCTTTCCGCGGGCTCGCGCCTAACTAACTAAGAACTTGTGCTCCTGCGCATGCTCGTCGCAAATACTTGCCCTCGCAAGCTTCGGTCAAGCATTGACTGGCGTCCGAGTGGATTTCGGCACTTCGCTATCCCGCAGGCAAAACCGGTGCTCCTGTCTCTGCATCGCTGCGCTAGCTTCGAGACACGAAAGGGCGTTGCATCTCTTCGCTGCTTCGTCGCAAACAAGTCGGCCGAACTGCCTTCGGCCAACTTGCTCGCCGCCTTCCGTTGCGGATTTTAAAGCCAGCGGCTTGGAACTAGCTACACAAAGCAGGATAAGCGTCTAATCCCTTTTTTAGATACAGGTGACTCTCCCGACCGTGCTGGCTACGAGACCATGCGCGTCAACTTAAGCTTCACGAATACGAATACTTATCGAGTCCGAGCCATATTTCCGGTCGACCGCTAAAAAACGTTTCATCTTTTGTAAAACGGGGGATAGGGATACTATCAACCCTGAACTTGAAGGCATGACAAATAAACATTCCAATTCCCCAAAATTCGCGTGTTTGTCTGCCTCTTAGGCTCGCAACCAGCTGATTGGCCCGGGTTCTCTTTCTTTCTTCCGGCCAATGGCGTTCAGGGTTTTCTCGATCTTTTGAAGGGTGCTTAGCCAGTCCGTTCCATCACGGACTCGCCAATGCACCCCTATTTTTTTGGCGATTTCCTTGAGGGCAATCTGTTCACTCAAGATGAAGTTGTGCTCTTGATAGAAACGGACGCGCAATTGATACGTGATCAAGGTGCTCAGAAGCAAGAGAATCAACTCTGCGTAAAATGACATTCCCAACGCGCTTGCTTCATTTGACGGAACTGGTCCAGGTTCAGGTCACTTTTCCACGAACGAAACAAGAGCTCGATCTGCCAACGATACCGGTAGAGCGCCACCACTTCCCCTGCGGGGATTTCGGCGGGCAGGTTCGTCACCAACATGGACACACCCGCTAAATCTAACGATTTTTGCTTAATAACCCCCTGCTTGGTTTGATCACGCCGCTTGATCCGGTATTCTTGGCGTCGCTGCTCTTCCTCTGTCATCCGATAGAGGATGAGGCGGGACGGCAATTTCTTATGTTTCCCTAGGTAGACCCTTGGATAATTTCTCATCTCACCCGGTTTGAGCGTTTTCACTTCCTCTTCCGGAAAGAGTCGTTCGTACGCATACTTTTGAACGATGGTTCCATCCGGATGATAGCGAGGGGTTGGATGCGCTATATAGAACATGGCATCAGCCCTTGTCCGACTAATATAAAAGGCCTCTGCCTGATTGATCTGTTCAAAGGTATCGTATTGAAAATAGCCGAGGTCCTGTAAAAACAATTCATCCTTTCGGATGTTCGCCAGTCGTTTTTGGCCAGACGGGCAATCGTTAGCTTTTGCGGGTTGAATCTCCAGGTGGTGAAACTGGCCGGTCAGGTAATCAATCTCCAGTTGGAACTTGGCTCCTGCCCCAACCGAACTCGGGTACTCTTCCTGGCACTCTTTTGAAAGACGAATGGTCGTGGCATCCAGAATACGGAGGGTACGAAACGAACGGCTGGTGGCTAACCGAATGCCCGGAAGGGCTAAGCTCTTCTGATACCGGAAAAGCTCAAAGAACAACTCTCTCAAGAAGCAGACGGTACGTTCATTCAAGTGATTGTTTAAGGCCTCTTTGGATAACTGCACATGTTGGTCGGCCAAATCCGAACAGAGTTCGGTCAAAGAATGCGCACTCAGAACGCCCGGGGACGTGAATAAGAGCTTCATAAAGGAACTGGCGGTCAGCTTTCGTTTTCGTTGGATGAATTTGGTCGTTTTTGCGAGTGTATCAAGTTCTTTTGGGTGAAAGAAACTGGAATAACTGTCTCAGCTGATACGCTGAATGGTCCCGTTTCATGACAACCCCTCCTTTACCTGATGATATTCTTCTTTACCATCCGGTAAAGGGATTTAACCCTCTATAAATTCTTAAGTTGACGCGCATGGCTACGAGACTCCTGTGGGAGCAGCGGAGCGACTCGAGCTGAAGACCCTGGACTGAGCGAAGCGAATGTTTTTTCAATTTGCGACGAGTAATCGCAGGAGCAAGGGAAGCGGCTGAAGCCGAGCCCACGGAAAGCGAAGTGGCCAGCCCGGTCGGGCTTATACATCTCTATTCAGTCAAATTAGGCTTTGTCTAAAGTCTGAGCAGCCGGTTCGGCTGCTTTAGCGGTAAAGTAATAACGTTATGTGTTTTTCATGCATCGGCCCTCTTCACAAACAGCTGGAACGGACAGCCTCAATCAAATCCGATTTAGCTTGGTCGACAAGTTTTCCAATCATCAAATCTCCATGCAATTCCGGACGGCTATATTCGATGTTAAATTCACTCTCTGCAGTTCCATCAGATTCAACAGTGGTCACACTTACCAATGAAGTTGCATCCAACAAGGTCTTGTTATCGTTCCATCCATGGATCTCTTTTTTCCAGTAGCTCAGCCCGTCTGCTGTTTTACCGTGCTGTATTTCGTTATCCAGTTCAATCCATTGCCAAAATTTCATCCAATCTCTCGCTTTCTTTACTGTAAAGTTATTTTTATATTAGAAGATATAGCTATCCAGCTCGTTTTTTTGCCGCAGGTGGTGGCGGAAATGCATTTCCACCAACTTAAGCCATTCCTCTGCATTCAGCCACCCGAATCCGCCGTGCCGTACTTTGGTGTGCGGATCGATAGCATCGAGCTCCGTTTCCCAACGGGCCATCCGCCGGATCAATTCTTCCATCCGCGCGTTCAAGTCTGCCCTGCTGCCTGAATTGTCCGGAGGCGCATTTAGTTCATCCGGCAATCTGATTTTAACAGGTGGAAAACCGCCGTCTTTGAATAATCTCTCGCCATATTCCGTTTTTCCGAGCGGCTGATCTTCTGCTGACCGGGCGCAAGTTTCCAAATTATCCAGGTATTCGTGGGCGACAACAATTAGATGGTCATACATTTGCCCGACAGACCAGACCCCTGGTGAAGGAATGGTTTTCAGGTGTTCGTCTGAATAACGGCAAAGATCTTTCTGGAACTGCACAAGCAGTTTGGTTTCTGTCATATGGAAACTCCTTTGCTACAGCCTGGCGATACCTATGATTTGCGGTTTTAAGCACATCTATTAATTAATAATAAGTGGTTTTCTACGATGCTGTCGTTTGCGGCATGATTGCTATTGCTCTTCTTCTCCGATATGCCTGTTGGCCCAATCCAAAATCCGCGGATAGGCATCTGCCTTGAACCACGCTTCCGGAGCGAAAGTATCGGTTTCGCCTTGCGGTTTTTCTTCACGGGCGCGGGCCACTTTCAATTGCACCCGGTCTTCGTCCCGCTTTTTGCCGCTTTTGTTTTCGTGCTCATAATGGCCGAACTCTTCTACAATCGCCCGGTATGCATGCAGGGCATCCTCTTTCTGATTGAACTTCCACGATTCCCGCTGGCCGGATGTGCTTAATTGCAAAAAATAATATGCCTCTTTTTCCATTGCCTCCACCTCCAATTACAAAATTTCGATAGGAAGGAGTAAAAAACCTTTTATTGCAGCAACAATGATTTACTATATGGAGTTAGCGTTAACATCTCACATATTTCCGTTTAAAGCCAAGTTTTCCTTCCGGTTTTTTCACTTGCCATTTGAAAAAAACTGCTTATAACCCGTACAGGCCGAGCATAAATATCCCCAAATACAGCAAATATGCCACCGGCAGCAGAATCAGGACAGCTGTTGACGCTTTTTTCCAAAACCCGTTGGAACTCATGGAAGAGGCGATGGCGGCCGATAAATACCCGGCAACTATCAAGAAAATCCACCATTGGCCAATGTACTTTCCGACAAGCGACTGCAGGATCAGGAAAGTAACAAACAGAATCAAAATAGAGACAAACCCTAAGTATTTCCGCAACCGTTCCACTCCTTCCGATTTAACCAATGCGGGTCAACCCGACTTCATATATTTACCATACCACAGTCAATCAAGGGCCTTCCGAAAAAGAATGAAATCCACTTCCTAGGATCACAGCCTTATGTGCTAAAGCTGGCCCCTGTTTCCGGAAATTGTTCCTTAACATAGAAAGAACACCCGCGAAAAGTGTACGGCACTTTTGCGGGCGTTCTCTTTATGGCTCTATTCGTTGTCGGATGCAGCAGGATCTCCTCTTTTATCGGGCGGTCAAGCTTGCTTCGATCCCCTTCATGACTGCGGCGACTTCAGCAGCTTCAATCGGTTCAGTTCGCAGCACATGGATTGTTTCTTCGTCGCGCGTAGCATGAATCGCAATCTCCCCAATCCATTTTCCGGGAATCCCGATTTCTTTTAATGAAGCCGGCAATCCAACTTTTTTATAAAACTCCTTCAGTTTTTCCGCTTCAGCCCCTTTGCCTTCAAGCAGCAATTGCACCAATGTGCCGTATGCCACTTTGTCGCCATGCAGCGCTTTATGGGATTCCGGCGCGATGGTCATGCCATTGTGGATGGAGTGCGCGCCGGCTGTACGGCCGAATTTGTCGCCAAAACCCCCGACCATGCCGCCGACCATGATAATGGTTTCCGCCACTCTGATGAATGCCTCTGACAGACGGCCCTTTTTCGCATCTCCAATGGCTGCTTCTGCATATTCGAACATTTCATCGGCGCAAAGCTTTGCGGTGTAATGGGCGATTTTCAAGGCGATTTGCGGATTCTCGAACCGGCTGATTTGCACATCGGCTTCGTACCATTTTGCGATAGTGTCGCCGATACCCGCAACGAGCAGCGGAACCGGTGCGCCGAGCAATACCCGCGGTTCCGCCAACAGCAGGTCGACGCTTCCCGGGAAGACCGTATAATGGGTCATCGTCCCTTCTTCCGTATAGATGACGCTGAGCGGCGTCCATGGAGCGCAGTTCGAGGCGAGTGTCGGAACGAGGACCGAAGAGGTTCCGGTTTCGTGAGCGACAGCTTTCGCAATATCGAGCACTTTGCCGCCGCCTGCTCCGATGATCGCTTCCGCTCCAAGAGCTCTCACAATATCGCCGACCCGCGCAATTTCTGCCAGTGAGCATTCCCCCTGATACAGATCAAAAGCGGTTTCGACTTTTTCCAGCGCAGGGAAAAACGGACGGAGCGCTTCCCATGATTTAGTCCCGGTCAAAATCAACGCCTTGCTGATGTTTCTAGCGAGCAGTTTCTCTTCCAAGCTATCGAGAACGCCTGCTCGACAGACATATTCAGCCGGTGCGCCTTTTACAATAATGTCTTCCACAAAAGATCTCCTCCCTTAGCGCGTTGCCATCCATTCCGGTTTGCCGAAGCCTTTGAAATCCGAATCGATCAACGCTTCGAATTCCGATGATTCCACAATTTCCACTAAATCTTTGGCGAGCTCGGTGTCTTTGTTTTCGGTTTTCACTGCCACCAGGTTACGGTAGCGGTCAGGCATGTCTTCAAGCACAAGTGCATCCAGCAGGTCCATATCAGCGGCAAGTGCAAAGTTGCCCGGAACCGCTGACAAATCGGAGCTTTCCACTGCCCGCGGCAAGCCGCCCGCTTCGATTGGCTGGAACTCCAGGTTTTTCGTATTCGTCTGGATGTCCTTCTCGGATACGGTCAATTCTTCTGCTGCCGGATCCAATGTGATCAAGCCGTTGTCCTGCAAGACCAGGAACGTACGGGCTGCATTCACCGGATCGTTCGGGATCGCAATGGTCGCCCCGTCCTTGATTTCTTCAAGCGAACCGAATACATTCGAGTAGATGCCCATCGGAGCAGTAGGCACCGTAATCAGCCCCGCCAAGTCCATGCCGTTTTCCTTTGAGAAGTTTTCAAGGTAAACGGAATGCTGGAACAAGTTGGCATCGAGGTCGCCGTTATCCAACGCATTGTTCGGCTGGATGTAATCGCTGAATTCTACGATTTCCACTTCATAGCCTTTTTCTTCAAGCGCCGGTTTGAACGCCTCGTTCAGCATGTCGCTGTATGGGCCGGCGGTGCCGCCCAGTTTGATGGATTTGGAGTCGGCGCTGGATTCTTCCCCGCTGCAAGCAGCAAGCAGTGTGAGCAGTACGAATAGTGCAGCTAGTAAGGCAATCTTTTTCATATGAGTTTCTCTCCCTTTTCTATCGTTTGTCTATTGCTTTTGACGTCCAATCTCCAAGCTGCTGAAGGATTTGGACGAGAACAATCAAAATGACGACCGTGACGATCATGATCGTGTTGTCGTAGCGGTAATAGCCGAAGCGGATCGCCAAATCACCGATGCCGCCTCCACCGACGACGCCTGCCATGGCAGAATAAGCGACCAGCGAGATGATCGTAATAGTGACGCCCTGGACAAGGCCTGTCTTCGCTTCCGGCAGCAGCACATCCTTGATGATCATCCACGGAGTGGCGCCGACCGCGACAGCCGCTTCGATGACGCCTTTATCGATTTCCCGCAAGGAGGTCTCGACGATGCGGGCAAAAAACGGAATTGCGGCAACCGACAGCGAGACGCTGGCTGCAGCAGGGCCGATTGTGGAGTCCACCAGCAGTTTCGTCAGCGGAATCAGCGCGACCAGCAGAATAATGAATGGGATGGAGCGCACCATATTGACAACAAAGCCCAAGACCGATTTAACGAACCGGTTCTCCAGAAACAGGCCTCGGTCGGTAACGAAAAGAATGATGCCGAGCGGCAAACCGATGACGATGGCGATTGCCAAGGAGACGCCGATCATATACAAAGTTTCGCCGAATGCTTTTGAAATGTCCGGCCATAATTCCATCATATGCTGAAAATCAAAGCCCATTTTCAATCACCTCCACAGTAGCGCCCCGGCCTTCCATATAAGTGATGGCCCGGCTGATATTTTCCGGTCTGCCCTGGATTTCCATCAGGAACAGGCCAAGCGGTTTTTCCTGGATATATTCGATGGATCCATGAAGAAAATTCCCTTTGACATCGAAATGCTGAACCGTGTCGGTAATGACGCCTTCCCCGGCGACTGCGCCTTTGAACTGCACTTTGATGACGCTCCCGGTGCAGGCCGCCAGTATCGGAGCCGGCACATCAAAAGACACGACCGATGAAATGAATTCCTTCGTCAATGCCGTTTTTGGCGAGGAGAACAGGTCGTAAACTTCGCCTTCTTCGATCACCCTGCCGCCTTGCATCACAGCCATCCGGTCACAGATTTCTTTGACAACATTCATCTCGTGCGTGATCAGGACGATCGTAATGTTCAATTCCCGGTTGATCTTCTTCAACAGCCGCAGGATGGACAGTGTCGTATTCGGATCAAGCGCAGATGTCGCTTCATCACACAGCAGGACAGAAGGATTATTGGCAAGCGCCCTGGCAATGCCGACGCGCTGCTTTTGCCCGCCGCTCAACTGCGAGGGGTATACATCCTTCTTATCGGACAGGCCCACCATCTCAAGCAGCTCATCGACTCGTTTGGCCGCTTGTGCCTTCGGAAGTTTCGCCGCCTTCAAGGCAAAAGCGATGTTTTCACTGACCGTCTTCTGGCTGATCAAATAAAAATGCTGGAAGATCATGCCGATTTTCAGCCGCGCCTGCCGCAGCCCTTCGCCTTTCAATTGAGTGAGATCCACCCCGGCGATTTTGATTTCGCCGCTGGTCGGGCGTTCCAGCAGGTTCATGCAGCGGAGCAAGGAGCTCTTCCCCGCTCCCGAGTAGCCGACAATGCCGAATACTTCGCCTTCACCCACTGTCAAGGAGACATTGTCCACGCCGGTGACGGTGCCTTTTTTCGTCTGGTACTCTTTTGAAAGATTCGTGATGCTGATCATGGCGGTGCCCCCTCTTTTTTATGCCAATAAAAAATGCCTCTTCCATTAAGAAAGAGGCACCGAATTGGATTAGGCTTATCTCTCAGAATAGATTCATTCTGCAGGAATTAGCACCTTCCCAGATCGCTCTGGAGGTTGCTGGACGTCATAGGGCCTGTCCCTCGGTCTCTCTTGATAATGTTCCATATGTAATTGTTTTTAGCATGTACCCAATAGTAAAGAACATTCAGCCGGTTGTCAAAGCTTTTTTAAGATTTTTATTTTTTAGTTAACCGAAATTCAATTCCTCGTCCACTCTGCCGATGACCATATACGCCGAAGACCCGTTGAAATAATAGGCCGGCTGATTCCCGCTATCGGCCCGGCAAATCGCTGATGGGATTTCAATTTCCCGCAGCGCCTGCATCAGTCCTTCTACGGCATTGGTGAATGTCGGACCCGTCACGCCTGTCATAACATGCGTATCCAAAAAATACGATTTGGCATCAAGCGGCTTCATTGGTTTTTCCGCACAACTATTCAGCAATAAATGCTTGAGCAGGAACGCATGGGCAGCTGGCAATTTTTCGCGGATGCCATTATAGATCAATTCTGGGCCTTCCGTGTTGAAAAAAAGGGTGATGGTATCTTTCGGATCCTTTTCAATCGCCTTCAAAACTTGTGCATGGGCGCAATGAATATGTTCATCCGCCGAAAGGATGCGGTAGGCGGAATTCCGGAGTTCATCCGTGCTGCGGCAGAGCTCTGCGAACATTTCCGTAAAGTCCCCGCTTTCGAGGGCCGCTGAAGAAACGGAACTCGCCGCAAATGCCCGGCTGCCGATATGCAACGAGCTGCTCGACATATACAGCAATGCACGCTTTACCTGATCGGCATTCAGTTGATAAGCATTCTCCGGATAACGGGATTGGTTGTCCAGTGCCTGTTGCAGCTGGCAAAGAGCTTCGACGTGCATATGCTGCTGGTGAAATAGCCCAGCCAGGCGGTATGCAGCGAGCGGATTCACCGGGTCGTAATGCAGCACTTTTTTCAAAGCTTGTTCTGCCGCATAGCGCTGATTGGCATCGCTGGATGCCGCCTGGCCGCAATAGCACAGCAGGAAATTGATCAATTTCTGTTGGATGTATGTATAGTAATGTTCATAATCTGCATCTTCCGCCGCCAACAGCTTAAGATGGGTGTGCATTGCATCATAAAGTTCAATCTTGGAATAATCCAAATTCCCTTGGTTATTTTCAGCTTGAAAGTGAATCTCCTGCTCCAATTCTTCCAGTTCATCCAAACTTATGTCATGATATCGCATGTTCTTCCCCCTAAATAAAAAAAGACCGTTGTATAACTCTGTAAAATGTTATGGTGGGATAATATGATTGCGGTACAAATACTATTATTAAGATATATTTTACATTTCTAACAAAGTTATATCATTTTCATGATACCAATCCTTAATTCGATACACAATATGCGTTTTATTAATTTTTTGTAAAAGGGATGTTTTTTTGAATTTCAGTTCCTTGTAGACTTTCATTAAATTGTCTAAGGACCGTTCTTTTGGCAAAACAAGGCATCCGAGCTTATTCAAATAAAATCTATAAAACCGGCAGAGGTTTGGACACAATGCCATAAACTGCCGGTTTCTATGCTTTGGGACATTTAAATATGCAATTTGATTTAAAGAATATATATAACCGTTAGTCTGCAACAATGAAAAAATCATTTCATCCGACTTCCGCTTCTCCTTGCCGTACATTTTGTGAAATTAAAATTGAAAAACAAAATGTTCTGATGAACTGGTTTGTAGAATCCAATGCTTTGCTTATGCCAGATACATTTCTTCAACGGAAAACGAGGGCGTCAGTTTTAAACAGAATGATTCATGAAATGCTTAGGATTTCGCAAGTTCCACTTTTCAAGCAATAACTCCACATGCCCATCTGATGTAAAGAAAACATCTAAATCAGTTGCTAGCGCAAAAAAACGGGCCGTGAACACTTCCTCCCCTCCATTGACAAAAACTTCAATGGCACTCGTGTCCAGAAAAATATGAAGCTCCTCAAGCGTAGCCAAAAAACAGCTTCGGCTTTCAACCGTGCCGTTTAGAAATCGTTTTCGCACCATCGTTAACCGCTTCTTCTGTTGATCGTAAATAAGCGTTATATTTTTGCGGATTTCTATTTTTATGTTGCCGGCCAGGTTCTGCAGAAAATGGATCTTCAGCTCCCCTACATTCCCCGAAAGCTCTGGCCACGTCTTTGTTTCATTATCTAAGCTTGATTGGAATGAAAGCCCTTGCGTTTCCCGCAACAACTTTAGTTCCGGCAATGGCTTTTGAATAATCCGATCTTTTCTCAGCTCTAATTCGCGTGGCATCGTTAAGGCATGGACCCAGCCTTTTTCAATTGTGGGCAAATGGGATTCCTGTTCCCCTGTAATTCCCATCCAGCCAAGCATGATCCGCCTTCCTTGTTTATCCTGAAACGTCTGCGGGGCATAAAAATCAAAACCACGATCCAACTCTGTAAATTCGCCATGGGGGAACTCAGTTGTTCCAACTTTCCATCTGCCGACAAAATAGCCAGACTGATGCGCATTATGGTAAAAGGAATTTTTCGCTTTCAACCCTTGAGGGGAAACGATGAGGATGTCTCTTCCATCAAGCTCAAAAAAATCTGGACACTCCCACATATAGCCGAAGTCCATCAATCCATTGAAGCGGTTTCCAGCTAAAATTCCTTTAAGCCCCCATTCCTGTAAATCTGTCGAAGCATAAAGCACAACCGCCCCTTCTTCATAAAAAGTTTGCGCCCCTACAACCATGTACCAAGTTCCATCCCTTTCCCACACTTTCGGATCCCGGAAATGGGCTGTGTATCCTTCTGGCAGCAATACAACCGGGCCTTTTTTTTCAAAATCAAAACCGTTGCTGGAAACGGCCATGCATTGATAAGTTTCAAATTTGCCGTTTCCGTGGTCCACATGCCCTGTATAAAACAAAACCATTTTCCCATCGACTTCAATCGCACTCCCCGAAAAACAGCCATCCTTTTCATACCATTCACTCGGAACAAGCGCCGGCTTGTGTTCTTGCCAATAAACAAGATCCTGGGAGGTAGAATGGCCCCAACATTTAGAGCCGTGCGCCGTACCAAACGGGTTCCATTGAAAAAACACATGATACATGCCTTTGTAATGGATCAATCCGTTTGGATCATTCAACAAACCGACCGCCGGCATCAAGTGGAATTGCAGCCGATGCGGATCGCTATTGTGGTTTTTTTGATACGCTTCGATTGTTTGTGTTATTCTTTCAAACCAATTGAATTGGACCATGATAATCTCCTATTTTCATTATTATTAACAAGCATAACGCCTATTTATTAAAAATTCCAACTAATTGCACTTGGCTCGGCGAAACCGGTTGGCCACGTGTCAGGCACGCGCTCACTTGCTCCCTAGTTATGTGTTGACCCCCTTTACATCCCCCAGGCCTTCCGCTAAACTAGAGCCATCGGGGCAAACCCCGGACACAAAAAAACTGCATACCGTTTTCTGCACTAGGGGTGCTTATTTTAGCTGAGATGCAAGCGCAAGCTTCGATCCCTTATAACTCGATCAGGTTAGGACCTGCGTGAGGAAGTGCGGCACATTTCTGGAAAACTCCTTTTTTTGGGACGCTCATAGATTATGGCTGCATCTTCGCGGATGCGGCCTTTTTTGTGGACTTTTTTAAGGAGGAATAGATTTATGCAACCAATGCACTGCGGCACAAGCCCGATTGTCGGATTCCGTTTTTCTTTGCACCCGATGTCAGGGAACTTTGTCAAAATCATCAAAGGGGCGTTAAAAGGGACAGACACCTCAAATGTCTGGATGCATACGGACGACGTCTCAACCGTCATCCGCGGAAAACAGAACCAGGTTTTCAACGTGGCCAAGGCGATTGTGCTCCATGCGGCAAAAACCGGCGAACACGTCGCGCTTTCCGGAACGTTTTCAATCGGCTGCCCGGGGGACTCGGAGGGAGATGTATATCTGGAGAAAGACGACGAGCTGCCTAATCAGGACGCCACCCCTCAGTATGTTTCTTCCCAGTTCGCCTTATACCCGATGAACAATCCGGATTATATGGCAGTCATCTACCGGGAAATCGATCGTGCCAAAGCCCAAGGCGTGTTCAATGAATCGATGCATTACGCAAGCGGCATCCATGGCGACATCCACGATGTCTTCGCCTTTTATGAAGAGTCGTTCACCCATGCGCGCTCAGAAGAGCATCGCCACCTTGTGATGACGATCTCGATGAGCGTCAACAGCCCATCGCACGGAGGTAGCGCCGATGCTTAAAGATTGGAAATTAAAAGAGATTGTCTTGATGTCGCTCTTTGCCATCGTTTTTGGCATCGTCTATTTGGTGTTTGTCCACGTCGGAAATATCTGGGCCGGAATGATCGGCCCGATCGCGTATGAGTGGATGTTTGGCATCTGGTTTATCGTCTCCATCATCTGCATGTACATCATCCGCAAGCCGGGTGCAGCTTTGATGTCTGAAACCATGGCAGCGGCAATTGAAGTGCTGCTTGGCAATGCCATCGGACCTCGCCTGATTTTATCTGGTGTCATCCAAGGGCTTGGCGCGGAAGCAGCGTTCGCTGTGACCGGCTACAAGCATTTTAATTTGGCTGTCCTGATGCTTGCAGGGGCAGGTTCTGCCGTCTTCAGTTTTATTTATGGCTTTTTTGTTTCGGGATATGCAGCGCTCGATCCGACGTTCGTCGCCTGGATGTTCACGCTGCGTGTGTTGAGCGGCATGATCATAGCTGGCATCGGCGGCAAGTATCTCTCGGATGCCTTGCTGGCGACCGGTTCCCTTCGCGGCTATGCCATTGCCCGTATAGATAAAGGTGACGCCAATGCATGATGCCGTCTTTTCCCTCGATAATGTCCACTTCCGGTTTCCCGATTCCGGACAGCGGACGCTCGACGGGGTTTCATTTGAAATTTTCAGAGGAGAACGGGTTGTCATCACCGGTCCGAGCGGTGCAGGTAAAAGCACGCTGCTGTACTTGCTGAACCGCCTCTATCCTTCGAATTGCGACGGAATTCTCGGCGGCTCCATCAAACTGTACAACAAACCCGCCGAAGACTACGCACCAGGTGAAATCAACCGCCGGACCGCAACGGTCTTCCAGGATCCCGATTCCCAATTTTGCATGCGCACGGTCGAGGAGGAACTGGCATTCACTCTTGAGAATCTGTCCGCCGCAGCTGAAGCCATGGACGCGCGAATTGCTGGGGTATTGGAATTGACCGGCCTTGTGGAACTGCGCCATGCAGTGATCCAATCGCTGTCAGGCGGCATTAAACAGCGGGTGGCCACGGCTTGTGCGCTGATCATGGAACCCGAAGTACTGCTGCTTGATGAACCGCTTGCACACCTCGATCCTTTCACTGCCAAGCAATTCGTCGACTGGCTTTCCGTTCTTCAGAAAAGGCAAGGGCTGACTGTCGTAGCGGTCGAACACCGGCTGGAATTATGGGAAACTTTTTTCAACCGGGAAATTGTTTTGGACAGCAATGGCGCACTCATCGCAGACGTCCCTTTCCGAACGAGACCGCCCTATTCCTTTCCTGTGCGGCCCTCCGTTTATGAAGATGTGCCGGCGCTAAAGGCCGAAGCGATTTCAGTAAAAAAAGAAGGCCGGCTGCTTTTAGCTCCCCTTTCCTTTGAAGCGGCACGCGGCGAAGTGGTGGTCATCGCCGGTCCGAATGGCAGCGGGAAGACCACTCTCTTAAAAGCGTTGTGCGGGATCACTCCTTTAACGGGCGGCCGGATCAACGCACAGAAAGTGGGTTATGTGCCCCAATCACCCGAGTTTTTATTCATTGAATCCTCCATAGAGGCTGAGCTCGCTTTTTCCGGAGCCTCCACACAGACAGAAGTGGAAGAGCTGATGGAACGGCTCCGCTTGACGGATATCAAGGGCAATCATCCGTTCTCGGTGAGCCACGGACAAAAACGGCGTGTCGCCATTGGCGCGATGCTCGCTGACAAGCGGGACGTGCTGTTAATGGACGAGCCAACTTCCGGGCAAGACCTCGCAGCGCTTATGGAACTCTCTACCTTGATCCGTGAACGCGTCCAGGAGGGTGCCACGGTTTTGATCGTCACCCATGACATGGGATTTGCAGCGGGGATTGCAGATTCGGTTTTGCTTATCAAAGATGGGATGCTGAGCGGGAAATTTCCTGCCGAGCGGGTCTGGGCGGATGATTCGCTAATGCAGGCGCATCAGCTGATACAACCGAAAGGAATGGTGCAGCATGCAAGATCTTTTGCATGAAATGAACCCGTCGGTGAAGTTTGTCCTTGTGGCAGCATCGATGCTCGTAATTGCCTTCTTTTTCAATCCCTGGACGCCATTCCTATTCTGGGTCGGCATCCTTCTTTTGCAGGTGCTCTTTAGCCGGATTTCATGGAAAAAGTGGATGCTCTTCATGCTGCCTTTCGCTTTTGCAGCATTCGGCTATCTTTGGACTGCGGTCATCTTCGGGGTAGGAATTCAAGATGAGGTGTACTTCTCTATTGCCGGGTTCGAGGTGGCCAAAGAGCAATGGGAAACGGCTTTGTCGTTGTCCGTTCGCGTCCTGTCTTTCTCCAGCTTGTCGCTGTTATTCGCTTTTACGACCGATCCGGTGAAATTTATCATGAGCCTGATGCAGCAAATGAAGCTTTCGCCAAAACTGGCTTACAGTGTCATGGTTGCCTATCAGTTTTTGCCGCTATTGAAAGAGGAATTCACCCAGATCCGTGAAGCCCACCGACTACGCGGCGCTCAAATCAAACCCCATTGGGGGAACAGGTTGCCTGCCTTCCGCCGTCTGCTCATCCCGATGCTTGCCGGCGCAGTACGGAAGGCAGAACGCGCTGCGTTTGCCATGGAAGCCAGAGGATTTACGGGCGAGCGGCGGAAAGCTTATTACCGCCCTGTCCATGTAGGAAGGAACGATTTCTGGCTGGCCCTGCTCTTTCTAATCGTATTGGCCAGCAGCTGCTTAGGCGGAATTTATCTTGATGGATGAGTGCAATGGAATACCTCCGGTTTTGATTTCTCAATAGTTTTCAGCCGCTTCCCGGCCGCTAGTTTCCGGGAACGCGGTTTTTTGTTTCATCTTTGTTTTTTTCTTGTTACGGTCTTTGTTTTTTAGAATATTTACCTTATGTAATTATGTACATTTATATCTTTTTATTGATTTTCCGCAGCCAGACGGCTGTTTCTCTTCATGATTTCGGTTCTGCCGAAACGGGTATACATCAAGCAAGCACTTTTTTCTATCAGCAAGGAGGCATCGGCATGATTGAATGGGACTTGCTCGACGAAAAGGATGACCGGGTTTATCTGGCTTATATGACCAATCGCCAAGATCCCTTTGTGATGTTCGAACGGGATTTCGGCCAAATGATGGCCCGTGCTTTCGCAGAAATCCATGAAGGCTATACCCACCTTTGGGCCATGAAGCGGGTCGGTGTCATTTTGCCGGATAAAATCTGTTACTTCCCGGACAACGAACTGCTCATTGAACCATCTGTCTATGCTGGCGCATCGAAAAAAGAAGTATACATAATATTTTTATTTTCAAAGAACTCACCTTCTTCCCCGTTCATGTATTCCAAAGGCCTCAATTCCGGATTTTACAGTTCGTTCGAAGCTGCTGCGGAAACCGGTGCCCGTTTGCTGAATTTGATGGCAAACACATATCCGGAACGCGAGTTCAAAGTACTGTGCACAAAGCTGCTTTACGACTTCCGGTGGCATGGATAACGGCCGCTTCACGGCCCATATAAAAAAAGCGACAGCCGGATTGGAGTCAATCCGGCTGTCGCTTTTTTCAGTTTAGAGCGCTGAAACGCTATAGGTGAATTCGTCTTCGTCCACAGCATCCACCCCATTGTCCACATGGACAATCGTTCGGAGCAGCAGCTTCGTTTTCGTATTTTCCACAATCCAGCGCTCGTCAGGCACGATTTCGAATTGCTGCATGAGCGATCCTTTCGATTTCAGCGTGCTGACAAAATCCAGCGACTGTTTTGCTACGACATTCTCGATTAGCTGGAAATCGCTGTCTTCCCGTACTTCATCGATTTGCTTGACGACATGCAATTCGACGTATTCGATCTTCTGGTCGCTGTCGCCTCCTGTGATGTAAATCGTGCCGTTCAGCGTTTCACCTTCGTTTAAGTTCGGCCTCTCCACCACTGTTTCAACGGTCAACGAACCGATTCCAATTGAACTTAAAAACTTTTTGAAATTCATAAAATGGAAACCCCCAGATCATAGTAATTTTCCTATACCACCATGGAATTCTTGTTAAACCCTCAAAGCAGCTCCGTGTAATCATATTGGTTCTCAAGATTGCTCTCGTGTCTATTATAGCGCCGTTTGAACAATTTGTAGAGATGCGAAATCAGTACACGGGCGAGTGCATACATCGGGATGCCGAGAATGACCCCGGCAATGCCGAACAGCGACCCCGCTGTCAGCAATACGAAGATGATCGTGACCGGATGGATGAACAAAGTCTTCCCCATCACCTGCGGTGAGATGAGGTTCCCTTCAACGAGCTGGACCACGGTCCAGACGATTGCCAGCTTCACGAGCATGAATGGTGAAGTCACGAGCGCGATAATCGCCGCCGGCGTTATGGCAATCGCCGGCCCGAGATACGGCACCACGCTTGTGACCATCGCCAGGACGCCAAGCAGGAGTGCGTAATCCATTCCGATGATCAAAAAGCCGATATAGACCATGACGCCGATGCAAAATGCCACGATGATCTGGCCCTGGATATAGGCACCCAGCTGCCGGTCCGCTTCGCCGAGCACTTCCCTCGTGTCGTCACGGAATCTTGGTGGCAGGAGCTTCACAAAATACTCCGGCAGCTTCTCGCCGTCCTTCAGCAAATAAAAGAGGATGAACGGCACGATGACAATCGACAGGATGACGCTTGTGATGGTCGAAATGAAACCGGTGATTCCGGTGATGATGCTGGCAATTGTTGCCTGGAGCGTGTCGGCAACATTCGCCGGCAAGGTGGCGATCAATTGCTCAATATCAAAACTTGATCCCCGGTAATAGTCGCCGACAATGGACGTCCGTAGAAAAGCGTCCAGGTTGGTCAGCAATTGCATGAAGTAATCCGGGAATTCCATGATCAGCTTTTGGAACTGCTCCCGGAGGAAAGGCAGCACCAGGACGATCAGCAAAGTGATCAAGCCGATGACCCCTAGGAAAATCAGCAGGATTCCCCAAAGCCGCGGGATTTTCGCTTCTTCAAGCAGCCGCAGAACAGGACGCAGCAGATAATAGAAAATGAGCGCCAGGACGACCGGCAGCACCACCGTCTTCATGAAGACGCTGAGCGGATTGAAGATGAATGACACTTCCCGGAAGATGAAGATGACGAGCCCAAGCAATACAAGCGCCGTCAGTGTAAACAAGGTGTTCGTTCCGCCTAGGAAACGGATGAAATTTGTCGAGAAAAGCGACTGTTTTTCGGGTTCCACCAAATCTCCCACTTTCAGAAAAATATGAACTACTTCTATAGTAGCATAAGTTCAGGTCTGCTTAATGGAGTGGTTGTGACAAAAATTCAGCCAGCGCTTGGCGGTTCTCTTCGATATCGATTTCGAGGACAGCACCGGCATCCGGATATCGGGCGTCCCAGTAGCTTCCTTCAACAGGGACAGTCAGGCGGCCGATGTCGCTTTTTCCGCCTTTAGCGAGTTCAATGGCCAGTTTCGCGCCTTCTGTTGCCGGCAAGTCTGTTTGGACGTAGCCTTGGACCGCTCCTGCCAGTTTCGGATATTTCGGGATTGCCGATACATTGATCAGCTCGTCTTTCAGCGCAGCAACCACTTGCTGCTGGCGGCGTACACGCCCGAAATCGCCTTCGCTGTCAGCACGGAACCGCGCATAACCTAGAAGTTCCTTGCCGTTCAGCGTATGGACGCCTTGTTTCAATGAAACACCGATTTTTTCGGACATGTCTTTTTCAACGTCGATTTCCACGCCGTCCGGCGCCGCTATATCGACCATGTGTTCAAAATTCGCAAAATCGATCATGGCAACATGATGGATCTCCAGGCCGAACATTGCCCGCAGCGTGTCCGCCAGCAAGTTCGCGCCGCCCAAGTAATAAGCCGTATTCAGTTTATACGATTGATAGCCCGGGATGTCGGCGTAAATGTCGCGCATGAACGATGTTAATTTGATTTCGTCCGTATTTTTGTTATGCGACATCAGCATCATGGTATCCGAACGGGACTGTTCTTCACCCCGTGAATCTACACCGATAATCAGGATGTTCTGGAAATCCCCGTTTTCCGGGTCCCCGTCGAACTCCAAAGTTGGTTGCTCTGTATTTTCAGCTAGCTTATATCCGCTTTGAAATTGCAAAAACACATAAATTCCCACTGCTATCACTGCTAAAAGCAGCAGCAGTACGATGCCCCGGAACCGGAACCGCTTTTTTTTGCGCCGTTCCCTTCTGGCTGGCTGTAGTTCTTCTTCCATACTATACACATTCCTTTCTGCATCTTGCTTTACATTGGACGCTATTTCCCTAGAAGAAGTTTCTGCAATCCCATTATAATCATATTTATTGTCTGGAAACAGGGGGAGTGGTAAGATTTTTCTATTCCACTCGAGAGGAGCAAACCCACCTATGACCCAAAAAGCGACATTTGCAGGCGGCTGCTTCTGGTGCATGGTCAAACCGTTCGACCAGTTTGACGGCATCGACAGCGTCATTTCCGGCTACAGCGGCGGCCACGTCGAAAACCCCACATATGAACAAGTAAAATCCGGCACGACCGGACATCTGGAAGTGGTCGAAATCACGTTCCAGCCGGAGGTATTTCCGTACGAGCAGCTGCTCGATATCTTCTGGCAGCAGATCGATCCTACCGACAACGAAGGCCAATTCCAGGACCGCGGCCCTTCATACCGCCCTGCCATCTTCGTCCATAGCGAAACGCAGCGCGAACTGGCGGAACAGTCCAAGCGGGACCTCGATGCAAGCGGCCGCTATAACAAGCCGGTCAACACGGAAATCCTCGATGCCGGACCGTTTTATCCGGCCGAAGAGTACCACCAGGACTATTATAAGAAAAACCCGGACCATTACAAGAAAGACCGGGCCGCATCAGGCCGAGATGAATTCCTGGATTCCGTATGGGACGAAAACAGCGTGAAAAATTAAATCCCCTCAGCCGAGCAGCTTCCCTTTAAAGGAGCTGTCCAAAAAGTCCAAAACTGAAAACCAAAGGAGAAAAAGCCACGCTTTTTCTCCTTTGGTTTTTCTATATTCTGTAAACGGCTGTTGGGAATGGAGGCGGCGAGCAAGTTGGGCGAAGGCACTTCGGACAATTTGCTTGCGACGAAGCAGCGAAGCGATGCAACGCCATTTCATGTCTCGAAGCTAGCGCAGCGACGGTTTTTCATGCACTGAAGCTAGCGTAGCGATGCAGGTGCAATGCAGAGAAAGGAGCATCAGTTTTGCCAGCGGGCCAGCGAACCCGCTGAAAGCGTCCGCCGCAATGAACTGCAGCCCTTCTAGGACAGCCCCTCCTCAGTTGTGCTTAACGGTGTCCATTGACAATCGGCACCAAGTCGATCAGGTCCCTGATTTCATACGTCGGATGGACCCCGGCGTGGTTCTCTTTTCCGAACGGATTGAACCAGCAGGTGTCAATGCCGTAATCCGCTCCGCCTTGTATATCGGATGTAAGCGAATCCCCGACAATCAGCACCGAATCTTTTTCCGAAAGGCCGAGTTTTTTGAAGGCATGGTCGAAGATGCCAGCGTCCGGTTTCTGGAAACCTGTTTCTTCCGAGATGATGACGTGCTCGAACCGCCCTTCCATCGGCGAATTAAGAATCCGCTCTTTTTGGACGCTGCCGAATCCATTCGTAATGACTGCCAGCCGGCAATGCGACAGGCTGCTGATCAGCTCTTCTGCTCCCGGCATGAGATGCGTCTCTTTTCCGAGATAATCGAGATAGGCTTTGCTGAAGGCGTCTGCACTGATATCGAGCTTGTGTTCGCGGAACAGCCGTTTGAAGCGTTCGACGCCCAGTTCCCGCAGGGCAATCCTGCCCTGCTCCAAGTCATTCCAAAGCACAGAACTGATTTTCCGGTAGCTGGCATGATAATCGGAAAAACCTGTCGGCATCCCGTGGTCGGAAAAAGCATTGTGCAGCGCCGCTTTTTCGGATAGCTTGAAATCCATCAAGGTGTCGTCGATGTCAAAAAGGATTGTATGGTAATTGTTCATGTGCACATATGCCTTCTTTCCATATATTAATCGTTGTCGAACCAGCCTTTCCATTTGAACCAGGCCGTCATGCCGATGCCGAGTATGAGCATGATGGCAAGGACGGTGAAATAGCCGTTTTCGGCCCTCAGTTCCGGCATATTGACGAAATTCATGCCGTAAACGCCGGCAATGAAGGTCAGCGGCATGAAGATGACGGTGATGACCGTCAGCGTCTTCATGATGTTGTTCATGCGGTAGGAGTTTAGCGATATGTAGTTGTCGCGGATGTCAGTTGCCAATTCCCGGTTGGAATCGATCATGTTGCTGAGTTTGATGAGATGGTCATGGACATCCTGGAAATACGCCCGTTTCTGTTCCTGGAAAATGAACCGTTTCGATTCAAGGATCCGGTATACCAAATCCCTTGTCGGCACCACGATCTGGCGAAGCTTCAAGAGCCGGCGGCGCACTTCGAATGTGTCTTCCATGATTGATTTGTCGGCTTTTTTGATCCGTTCGGAACCTTCGATGGATGCAAGCCGGTCTTCAAGTGTCTCCACGAGCGGGAAAAATGCATCGACCATTTCATCCATGATCTTATAAGCCACTTCCAGCGGTTTCAGATGGTCTGTTTTGTCCAGATGGAGGAAATAATCCCATGCATAATTGACTTCATCAAGATCTTCGAAATGGAACGTCACGATGAAATTCTCTCCGAGGAAAAAGTCGACTTCATTCGCTTCGAGGTCTTCCGCTGTCAGGGAGTGCATGACCATGAATGTCGTATTGTCGTAGTATTCCAGTTTCGGACGCTGGAGCGAATGGATGCAGTCTTCGATGGCCAGCGGATGGAACCGGAAATGGCTGCCGAGAAGGCTGATTTCATCCGGCGTCGGAATATTGAAGTCGACCCATTGCCATTTCATGTCCGCCAGCTCTTCCAAAGGCGGATCGATGACAACTTCGTTTTGTTGGTTTACAGCTTGTATTCGTATCATGGAAGGCTCCTTGCAGGTTGTTTTTTATTCAGTATAACGGCCAGTACGGCGAGTATGCCGATATAGCCCAGCAAAAGCAGCAGCGTGATGTCGTGGCTGCCATATGTATCGTATAAGAAACCGATGAAGAATGGCATGGCGCTTGATATGATATAGCCCCCCGACTGGATCATTGCCGTCCAGCTGTTGACATCGTCCGCCCGCTTGTTTTCATCAAGCGGCATCAAAAGCGCAATCGGGAAAAGCCCGCCGAGCATGATGCCGAGAAAGACTGCAGAAAGCCAGATCGTCCCTGCCCCTCCCGCAATGAGCAAAATGAGTCCCGATGCACCGGATGCAAGCGACACCAGCGTCCATAGCAAACGGCTCGGAAATTTGGAGAGCAATGCAGGAATCGATAAATTCCCGACCAGTTGGACGGCAGTCATGACGGTCAAAACTGCTCCGGCGGTCAGCACGTCCATGCCCCTTTCTATGGCGATCGGAGCAAGCCACGTAATCAGCGAGAAAAACAGCGCTGACTGGAAACCGAAAAACAGCAGCATCAGCCACGCCCGGCGGTTGCGCCATGGCGATACGGCGGCGGTTTTCTCGAGGTCTGCCTCTTCTTCCGCAGGCTGTTCAATCCGCTGCCACAGCACGATGGCAAAAAGCGCGAGGACACTCCAGCTCGCGAGCGCAAGCGGCCAGTCAAAAGCGGCATAAAAGACGCCGGTCAGGCCGGAGGCAAGCGTGGCCCCCGCACCCATGCCGAATGAATAGACACCGATCAGCGAAGCGGTGCGAGTCGGGAAGTTGCGCTTGATCAGTGCGGACAATAGCGGACTGATCACGGCAATCGCCAAGCCGATGAAAAACGAACTGGCCAACAGCACCGGATACACCGGCACAACGCCGCGCAGGGCTGTCAAAAGACCGATTGCCGCGATCAAGACCGTGATGCTCCGCTTCATGCCGATCCTCCGGTTGAACACAATCGCCAGCGGAGCGAAAAGGCCCATGCAGAACACCGGAATCGATGTCAGCAGACTGATTTCGCTATTGCTAAGCGAAAGATCGCTGCGGATCGTCTCCAATAGCGGACCGACCGATGATATGGCCGGCCGCAGATTCAGCGATACGAACAGGATGGCGATCACCATCACTCCGAGTGCGGATTTCTTGCCTTTGGATCCCATATTTTTATTCCCCTTTTTCTGCTATGTACACAAACTTGTGTTCCCCGCCCCGATTCATTAAAATGGAAATGAAAGGCGGGCTGACTTTATGAAACTCGTGAACTGGAGCTATGCGAAACGCTATAACATCAAAGCGATCTTTGATGAATTCCCGCATGTGGTGGTGTTGTTCCGGCAAATCGGCGGCTATTATTTCATCTTTTCAATGAAAGGGCTGACGAAAGACCACATTCCTACGCGGCGGGATTATGTTCGAATGGAATACCTTTTAAATAAAGATCTTGGACTTCTTGAAGCTTACAAGGAACGAAAACATAAGCAAAACGCCTCAATGCATTAAGTTTATCTTAGACTGCGTTTGAATGCTATCGATTTGGGTGCGTTTCATGGTATACTCATCTTATTGTGAAATTTGGGAGGTACGAAGAAAATGATAGCAGTAAATGATGTAAGTCTTCGCTTTGGTGACCGCAAACTATTTGAAGACGTCAATATCCAATTCAACCCCGGCAATTGCTACGGACTCATCGGCGCGAACGGCGCCGGTAAATCGACGTTCATCAAGATCCTTTCAGGTGAACTTGAAGCTCAATCCGGCAATGTCTACATGGGATCCGGCGAGCGGCTGGCCGTCCTGAAACAGGACCACTTTGAATACGAAGAATACCCGGTTCTAGAAACCGTGATCATGGGCCATAAGAAATTGTACGAAATCATGTCTGAAAAAAATGCCATCTATATGAAAGAGGATTTCTCAGATGAAGACGGCATGCGCGCTGCTGAACTTGAAGGCGAGTTTGCCGAGCTGAACGGATGGGAAGCGGAATCCGAAGCGGCAATCCTATTGCAGGGCCTTGGAATTTCCGAAGAGCTGCATGACAAGAAAATGGCAGAACTCTCGGGTTCCGACAAAGTGAAAGTGCTACTCGCACAAGCCTTGTTCGGCAAACCGGATGTCCTTCTTCTGGATGAGCCGACCAACCACTTGGACTTGAAAGCCATCCAGTGGCTGGAAGAATTCCTGATCAATTTCGACAACACGGTCATTGTCGTTTCGCATGACCGCCACTTCTTGAACAAAGTATGTACACATATTGCCGACCTTGACTTCGGGAAAATCCAGCTGTATGTAGGGAACTATGACTTCTGGTACGAATCCAGCCAATTGGCGACCCGTCTTGCAGGCGACCAGAATGCGAAAAAAGAAGAGAAGATCAAAGAACTTCAAGCGTTCATCGCCCGGTTCTCTGCGAATGCTTCCAAATCGAAGCAAGCGACGTCCCGGAAGAAAATGCTCGATAAAATCGAGTTGGACGATATCCGCCCTTCTTCCCGGAAATATCCGTTCGTCAACTTCACGATCGGCCGCGAAATCGGCAACGACGTGCTGACAGTGAAAGACCTAAGCCAGACCGTTGATGGCAATAAATTATTGAACAACATCAATTTTAATATGAACAAAGACGACAAAATCGTCCTGATCGGCGATCCGCTTGCAAAATCGGCGCTTCTCCGCATCCTGGCTGAAGAAGACGAGCCTGCTGAAGGCTTGATCCGCTGGGGTGTTACCACTTCACGCGCTTACTTGCCGATCGACAACTCGGCTTACTTTGAAGGCAGCGAGCAATCCCTGGTGGATTGGCTGCGCCAGTATTCACCGGAAGACGAAAGCGAAACGTTCCTTCGCGGCTTCCTCGGCAGAATGCTGTTCTCCGGCGAAGAAGTGAAAAAGAAACCTTCTGTCCTTTCAGGAGGAGAAAAAGTGCGCTGCATGTTATCAAAAATGATGTTATCGCATGCCAACGTCCTGCTTTTGGATGAACCGACCAACCACTTGGACTTGGAATCGATCCAGGCTCTGAATAACGGCATGATCGCATTCAAAGGCGCCATGGTCTTCACTTCACATGACCATCAGTTTATCCAGACAGTTGCCAACCGCGTGATTGAAATCCGCGAAGACGGCAGCATCTTGGACAAGCAATTGACCTATGATGAATTCCTTGAGTGGAAAGAAGCTCAAGGCATCTTGAACTAAAAGACTCGATTTCCGCCGCAGCTCAATACAGAGCTGCGGTTTTTTATGCGGCTTCATTCCCGTGCCTGCAATAAAAACAGCCCTCTTCTCAAAAATTGAGAAACGGGCTGATTTTTTATTTCATGAAACGTTTCACGAGGCGTCCTGCCGGCAGTTTGGAGACGAATTTATTGCCGGAATTCGAAATGTTCCGGACAACCGACAGCAACTCTTTGTCCCCTGCCCAATGCTCTTCGATAACCTCTGCCGGGAATTTGTTCAACAGCGTATTGATGATAAAGACAGCCACCACCACGTCATCCAGGAAGCCTCCGGGACCTACCAGAATCTCCGGCAAAAAGTCGATCGGGGCGATAAAATAAAGAATCCCGGCACCAATCGAACTCTTGCTCTTCCCGTCGATCCGACCGTCAAGCATCAAGCGGGTCAGCAAATGGAAGAAATCCGGGGCGAACAAGACATATTGGCTGACTTTTCCGACGCCGTTCGGCCGTTTGTCCAGCCAGTCCTGAATCTTACCGCGCAGTTTCTGGTAAAAATCTTCCTGCTCCTTCTGGCTTGGAAGCGGTTTTTTCAAATACTCATTAGCTTCAGTCATTTAACTTCCCCCTGACTCTTTTGTCATTGACGCAGTCCGCGTCAAAATTACTCATCTAAAAATCCTACTAATGAAATTAGCAGTTTCTGATTTATACCCCTTTTAATAGGTAGATTAAACAAAGATGCCTACGCAACAGAAAAGAGAGGGTCTTTAAACTGTCGAGAAACCTTCTTTAGATAAGTTAATAAAGAATGAACTTTTCACCTCGCTTCGGCCGCTTTGGGAAGGGCAGAGACGATTGCTCCTGCGCAAGCTCGTCGCCATGAGCCGAGAAGGACACTCGACTCATAGATTCGCCCAGCCCCTGACGCGCCGGCGCTGGTTTCGCTCTTTAAAAGCTGGTAACTTTATCCGTTTTACTAGAGCTATCTGAGATATGAAGCAAAACAGCGGAGAAAACCGTACTGCTCCTGTCCCTGCATCGCTGCGCTAGCTTCGGGACATGAAAAACCGTTGCAGCGCTGCGCGCTTCGTCGCAAAGACTTGCCCTTGCAGGCTTCGGGTAAGTCTTGCCTGCGGGACAGCGAGACAGCCGAGACCCCGCAAGTCGCGTAAGCGACTGAGGAGGCTTGGCGCTCGCCCGCGGCAAAGAGATGGCTCTAAGGAAGTTTGAGCCATCTCTTTGCGACGAGCGCATAGCGCGCAGGAGCACAGGGGTTTTACGCAGCTGCTTTGCGGAATATCGATTAAGAGACAAATATTTTATATCTTTCTCAACAACCTACAGAGCCGCTCTAAAAGAGCGGCTCTTGCATTAATTTATCAAATTAGTTAACGCCAACAGCTGAGAATGCCGCTTTAACGCTGGCTACTTCGCTGCTTGCTGCACCGTAGAGGTCTGTTGCAGCCTGGATTGTAGAGATGCGGTAATGGCTATAGTTCGAGCTTGGCGTCAAGTATTGCGTCAATGTACGGTAGAAGATATCTGCCGTTTTCGCATTGCCGATGCCCGTTACCGATACTCCGTAATGCGTTCCGCCGTTCGCCAGCAAGTATGCCGCTTTGTTGCTGATGCCCGAGTTGATGTGGACGCCGCCGTTATCGCCAGTCCCCGTATAGCGTTTCGAGTAATGATCCGGGTCGCCGTTCAAAGTCGGATCCTCCATCGAACGGAGGGCATCACCCGCAGTTCCTGGTGTATAGATGTCTTCCCCGATCTGCCAATCCGGGTTGTTGTTGGCATGATACTCGACGATGGTTCCGAAAATATCCGACATCGATTCGTTGATCGCTCCGGATTCGTTCTGGTAAATCAGGTCCGCCGTCGTATCCGTCACGGCGTGCGTCAATTCGTGCGCGATGACGTCAAGTCCGCCGGAAAGCGAGGTGAACTGGACGCCGTCCCCATCGCCGTAAACCATCTGTGAACCGTTCCAGAATGCATTGTTATAGCTGCGGCCGTAGTGGACCGTCGAAATCAATTGCGCGCCATTGCCGTCATAGCTGTTGCGGTTATGGACTTCTTTGTAATAGTCGTAAGTTTCAGCGGCATAAGCATGCGCATCGACCGCTGCTGCATCATATGCTGCGTTATAGACATTGTCAGCATCGAGCCAAAGCGTACCCGGTGTGCGTGTACGGTTTTTCGCATCATACGTGAAGATGCCGCCGCCGCGAGTCTTGTCGACCAGGTACGAACCGCTGCTGTTGATCAAAGTGGTGAACGATTTCGTATCGCCCAGCACCCCTTTGCCTGAAGCCGTAGACGTTGTGCCAGTCGGAGCCGTCACGCCGTTCGTCGGCTTCGCTTCATGCATCTGGTTGAAGGAATCCAGGACTTCCCCTGTTTTCGCATCAATGAAGTACTGATAGTTGCCCGGTTCCGGGTGCAGGAATTGGAACTCCGTGCTGTAGGCGTATTTCGCTTCGCCGTCTTTTACATAAACGGCCAGCTGAGGACCTACTTGTTTATCCACTTCAACGTCCTCACTGATCTGCGCTTTCAAATCGGCCAAAGCAATCGCAGATGCTTCAGAAGGCTTTACTGTCGCACCTTTCTTCAAGGAGTTCTTCTTGAACAATTCAGGAGCGAGCGATCCTGAAAGCGCTGTCAAAACACCATTCTTGTCGACATGGGCAGTCAGGACATGCCCGAAGACCGGTACTCCTTTGAACGTCTGTTGGAGTTTTACGTTGACCATGCCTAGCTCATCGGTCGATTGCTCAAGCACTTTGAAATTGGCAGCAGCGCCGCCGGAAATTTTGTACAGCTCCTGTTTGTCCTCCAGGTATGTAAAGACGATCTCTTTAGCAGCCTTTTGGGATGGGTTTGTCAATTTGCCAAAAATGAAGTCGGCTGATTTGGTTTTCTGGTTTATGTGGATCTTCTCTTGCACGGCATCATTTGGAGAGGCGGACACAGTCGCAGTTGCCGCGGATAGCGCAAGTGCAGCTGCCAAGCTTAACGTTAACAATTTATTCTTTTTCATGTTTAGGTTCACTCCTTTAAATTGCCGTCCTTGTGTGACGGGTATCTAAAGAATACCTGTATGAGTATTCAGAATAAATAGGCTACTATATCTGTTTTTATTTTCCTCTTAAGAAGTAAATTTACATGCGATTAAAAGAGTTTTCAAACTATTTTGTGATTAAACGTGTCTTTACACCTGATATGTAGCACTTTTTTGACGTCATGGAGATTTAGTTAATAAAAAAAGAGCTGCTCGCGATGAGCAGCTCTTGGAAATTAGATTTTGACTACATTTGTAGCTTGAGGTCCGCGGTTGCCTTCCTCTACTTCAAATTCAACTTTTTGCCCTTCGTCAAGCGTCTTGAAGCCTTCGCCTTGGATCGCTGAGAAGTGTACAAAAACGTCGTCTCCACCTTCAACTTCGATAAAACCGAAACCTTTTTCTGAGTTGAACCATTTTACTGTACCTTGCATGTGTATACCTCCTGTAAATAAAAAATTTGCAATATGGAATTCCATAAAAAAAATTCACATATTCAAAAAAGTACCAACACGAGCTGATCACTTTTTTGAATAGGTGAATAGCGGTATCTGGTGGATTCTTTAGTTCTTTTGTCTATTATACCAATTCTAAATGAGAAGTCAAATAAATCTAAATACTTTTTTAAAATTAGTGATACCTAGGTAAAATAGGATTTTATCCCTCTCTTTAACTGATAAAGCATTGAGAAATCTGATAATTCAGTTCAATTTACAAACTCGCCATCTTTCAGCCATAGGAGTCCATGGTAGACTTGGAGGTCTTCTTCGCAATTGCTGCAATATGCCAGATCCCCAGGATTCCAGAAAGCGATTGAGCGGCCTTCCCTTTTTTGTTTCGTGAACTTCAACGCTAAGGCTTGCGCCTCCTCATGAAAGTTCTCCTCCGCTTGTTCGGCGCTTGGGAACTTTTTGCGGCTAACGATGTTCTCTTGCCATCCCTCGGGCATCCACCAAGGTTCATCAAAGCTTCTTATATAAAAGATCTCATGCAGCACAACCAACTCCCATTTTTCTTCCTATTTAGCATTGTGCCAAATCTTTTGGATTCTGTCCAGCGGTTTTGGCATTTTTCCGGCGGGCCCAAAGTTTGTAAAGGGTTCCCCTACCCTGTAAAATGGAGCTAGACGGGAGAGAAGATGAAACTTTTCCCCATTTGGAACGTATATGTAAAGAGGAGTTAAGGAGGTCTTTCCATGAAGCCTGTTGAAAAATTCATCAAACGGCAGACCGTCAGCTTGCCCATCATGACCGCTATGTTCCCCATTCTTTATTTGGGTGCGGAAATCGGCATCGTGGCATCCGGCGCAGTCGCCGCAGGTACTTATATCGCCAGCAACTCGACTATGAAACAATTCCAATTTTCTTCCGATTCCAAAAAGCTCGGCATGACGCGGAGCGAACTCAAGCATATCCGCGCCCAAGTGAAGGAAGCCAAGAAAAAGATCAAATTGCTGCAAAGCTATTATTACCGGGTGCGTTCCATCGCTTCGTTCAAGCAATTATTGAACATGGTGCGCCTTGCCAATAAAATCGTTTCGCTCGTTCAGCTCCATCCCCGGAAGTTTTATTCCGCAGAGCCGTTTTTCTATTCCCACCTGGATTCTGCCCTGGAACTGACCGAAAAATACACGCTCTTGATCGGCCAGCCGGTGAAGGATATCGAATTGAAGATCGCTCTTCAGGAAACCCGCGAAATGCTGCATTCAATGAACGATGTAATGGAACGGGACTTAAGGAAAGTGCTGTCGGCCGATGTCGAAAAGCTGCGGATGGAACTCGATTACGCCCGCATGACCGTCGGACAGAACGAGGAACAGATTTTGCTTGAAGAAACCCCTACCGATTATGAAGGAGACGTGGACCATGACACAAAATCGCTCGAATCAAAGTGAACTGGATGATTTGCTCGGCAACCCTTTCGGCATTGAGCCCCTTGCAAAAGAAGCGCCTTTAGCCAAACAGGAAGACGGAAGGCCGGTTGCCCTGATGGAACGGCTGACAAAAGAAGAACAGGAAAAAGCGCGTGAACTGGCGAGCCAGATTCCTGCCGGCAACTACGAAGCCATCCTGACCTACGGCGCCAATGCACAGAACCAATTGAGCCAGTTTTCCCATAAAATGCTCGACCATGTGCAATCGAAGGATATCGGCCCGGTCGGCGATGTCTTGAACGACCTGATGAAGAAGTTGAAAGAATTGAATCCGGAAGAGCTGTCCCAGCAAAAACGCGGCCTCCGAAAAATTTTCGCCAAAGCGAAATCGTCGGTCCAGGAAATGATGACGAAATACCAGAAGCTCAGCACACAGGTGGACCGCATCAGCATCCAGCTGGACCATTCCAAACGCGGCTTGCTTGAGGACGTCCAGATGCTCGAACAGCTTTATGATCAGAACAAGACCTACTTCCAGGCGCTGAATGTCTATATCGCTGCAGCTGAATTGAAGCGGGACGAAATCCTTCAAGAAACAATCCCGGCGCTCCGGAAGAAAGCGGAACAATCGAATGACCAGATGGCCTACCAGGAAGTCAATGATATGGCACAATTCCTCGACCGCCTGGAAAAACGCCTGTATGACCTGCAGCTATCGCGCCAGATTACCATCCAAAGCGCACCGCAAATCCGTATGATCCAACAGACGAACCAGACGCTTGCAGAGAAGATCCAATCTTCGATCATGACATCGATTCCGCTCTGGAAAAATCAGATTGCCATCGCATTGACGTTGAATCGCCAAATGAAAGCAGTTGAAGCACAGAAACAAGTGACCGCGACCACCAATGAACTGCTGCTCAAAAACTCGGAAATGCTGAAAGTGAATTCGATCGAGACCGCCAAGGAGAATGAGCGCGGCATCGTCGAAATCGAAACCTTGAAGCAGACTCAGGAGAACTTGCTGAATACCATCGAAGAGACGCTCCGCATCCAAGCGGAAGGTCGCAAAAACCGCAAAGCGGCCGAAATTGAAATCGGCCGCATGGAAGAAGACTTGAAGCAGCGCCTGTTGTCGATCCAGGATGACCGTGAAGGGCACAGATATTAAAATGAAATCCCCGCAAGCTCATCGAAGCTTGCGGGGATTTTTATGTTTTATCAGCCCCTGGAAAGTATTTCGCTTGGGAAGGAAAGTATTCGGGGCGAGAAGGAAAGTATTCGCAATTGAAAGGAAAGTAAACCCGTTTTCTGGAAATTCGAGCCTCTCAAAAATCCACTAGAAGCGCCCTTTGCTTAGGCAAAGGGCGCTTGGCTGTCCTCCACTCCATGAAAGGCGATCATGGAGTCCGTTTCAAGTTTTCTCTCCGTTCGGACTACCCCGTCTGAATCACCAGATGAAGCGTCCGTTTCAAAAGCCGCAGCGTTTGCTCGACAAATTGCTCAAGGGAATCCGCACTGACGGATTTATTTCCATACATCATGCGGTAGAAGGAAGCCTGCTCGTCGGTGATCGGGTGGCTGCTTAGGAATAGATGCAGCACTTCGATATTCCCTTTTCTCGCTTCGGCTACGGCATCCGCCGTATCGACGACGCCGTTCTCTGCATAATTGTATGCTGAAGGCTCGCCGTCAGAGAATACAAGCAAAAAGCGGTGCTTTTCCGGCCGCTTATGCAGCCTGTCGCTCATCCACCGGATGGCAAAGCCGTCCCGGTTGTCTTCATGCGCTTCCATCGCCACGATTTCCGCTGCGTGGTCGCGGCTGCCGTCTTCGAGTTTGTGCATCCATTGGAAATAATTCGGCTGCACAGCATCGCTTGCCTCGTAGGCATCTTCATAGAACAGCACGATTTCATGCGGGACGCCAAGCCCGCGCAGCACATCATGGAACAAAAGTACCGCCTGTTTCGTCTCATCGAGTTTGTCGATCATCGAGGCCGATCCATCGATCAAAAGGCAAAAGACCGCGTCAAGTTCCTTAGATGGCGCCGTTTTCCGGTAGAACGGCTTGGGCCGCTCTTCGAGCACCAGCGGCAGCAGATTGCGGGACAAGCGGCCGGCGTTCAGGTTGGTGCGGACACCGGTCCTGCGAAGCGACATCCGCTTTTTCAGCTCCTGAAGCAGCGCACGGACATGCGGGGCCTGTTTCCTGCGCCAAGCATCGATGAGTGTCTTGGAATCCCCTGAAGCGACGATCCGGCTTTCGGTATAGACGACTTGGCTGTTCGCTGAGCCGAACTTTTTCCCTGCCTGTTTCGGTGCACCTTCCCGCTGCTCGTCTTCGGCGTCATTGCCTTCCCTGTGCTCTCCGTCGGAATCGCCTTGGGCGGTATACTCCACTTCGCCCGCGCCTTCCGCTTCCCGGCCGCCTTCTGCGTAGCCAGAATCGCCGCGCTCGAGTTCAAACTCCATTGCAGCCGATTCTGACGTTTCGGTTTCCCGGTGCCAGGATTGAAACCACTCTTCGATCGTCTCCATCTTTTCATCTGAACCGCTGTCTTCCGCTTCGATGCCCTCATGATAGCGGTACGGCGATGCCTCCTCCAGTTCTTCACCGAATGTATAATAGCTGTGCACCATATCTTCATCAATGAGATACTCGAGCCTGTCCATCATGCTTTCCACTACATATGCTGAATCTGCGGTTGAACGGGCATCGTATATCCTGGACCAGAGAAGGAACAGCGGTTCCCATGCTTCCGTCCCGCCAAGCTCTGTCCCTCGCAGGCGGAGGTAGGCAGCATTCAGGAATGCGTCCGCCTGAAACCCTTTTTGGCGGTTCTGCCGGAATTGGTCCTTGTGATAGCCGGTGTATACCTTTTCCCTGATGGAAAACGCATGTTTCGTTCCCGGCCGCTCTCTGCTGACTTTTTCGCTGAGGCGGAATTCCTCCGCACAAAGGAGCAGCTGCTGCTTTAATTCGGGCAGCTTGCTCTGCGCGCTCTTGATGCGCCGCCACGCCGGCAGGCTGAAATCCCGCCAGTAGCCGGCTGCCATCAGGAAGATATCGGATTTATACCCCGCGCGTTCAATTTCCCTTGGACGGTGGCGCCAGAAGACGCTGATGGAAATAGCGGCCTCAGATGGCCGGAACTCCACTAATTTACGCGTGGTCACCTTAAGATATGGCGCATCCGACAGTGCTCCGGCCAGCATCTCCATGCTATGGAGCAAATTTGTATCGATCGATTCGTTATTGAACTGGATAAAACGGTTGACTGAAGCCATCTGCCCCACCTACTTTTTCCAAGTTTCAGCTAAGTCCATGAATAGTTCCCGTTCGCTTCCATCTTCCAGTTTTTCGGCAATCGCGTAGCGGACTGCCCGCATCGGATCCATATGCTGCGCCAATGCAGTGGCGTCCAGCAAACTGCGGATCGATGCCGCTTCTTCCGACAACAAGCCGTTTTCCACTTGTTTCATCAGATCGGCTGCCAGATTCAGCATGAAAGATTTCAATTCCGGAGAAGCGCCGGGGTACTCGCGCTCCCATAATTCCTGCAGCTGCCTGCCAGTCAAATAGGGGACCGGATACGCGATAAATCGGTTTTTTAAAGCTTCATTCATCGGTGCTGTCCCGATATAGCCTTCGTTGATGGCCGCAATAACACCGAAATCCTCGTGCGCCAGGATCACTTCCCCTGTGAACGGGTTGGTCATCATGCGGCGATGGTCCAAGGCGCTATGGAGAATCGGCAAGGTTTCCGGCTTGGCCATATTGATTTCATCAATGTAGAGGAGATGCCCCTGCTTCATCGCTGTCACGACCGGACCTTCGATAAACTCTATCCGGCTTTCCCCTCCCTGCTGGACCAATGTCTTGAATCCCAGCAGTGCTTCAGCATCCAGATCGACCGAACAATTAATGCTTTGAAGCGGCTGTCGGCAAAGCGCCGATATGCTTTCTGCCAGCTTGGTCTTGCCCGCACCTGTCGGCCCTTTCAGCAGAACGGGTTTGCGGAGCACCACTGCCGACAGGATGTCCTCCCAAAGCGTTTCATCCGGCGGAATATAGCCGCCTGTTGCTATCAGCTTCTCAAATTCGCCGTGGCTGCGGGATTTTCTGCTTTGGATGTCTTCTTCTATAAATGCCATTTGGCTTCCCTCTTTCCATGGAAAAATAAAAAACCGATGAATGCGCATCGGTCCTTTCTTTTGTATACCTGTTGTTGCGGCCGCACATACGGGCCTTATTCGAAATAAGTCTTATAGAATCCGCCGACTTTGCCTGTGTTGTCCACGACAAAGATGAATTCTTCGGTTTCATTTTTCACTTCATAGGTTTTCCCGGCTGTCAGCACGTTCGACACCAAAAACTTCGCCGCTTCGGTATGCCTGCATGTTACGGTCCGGATTGTTTCTTTCGTGAGCCATTCGTTGTGAATCACAGTCCTCATCCTTTTCAAATATGTCTATACTTTTCAGTATAAGGAAAACAAACGAAAATTTCAAACCCGCCTAGCGCTTTTGATGCTTCGTTTTATAAAAGATGCGGCCGGCCACCACTAGTACGATGGCGGCAGACAGCGTTAGCAGGAAGCCTTGAAGGTGGCTGAGAATCGTCTCATAGGCATATGGAAACATCCGGCCGATATTGAAATAAATGAACATCCAGACAAATCCGGCGGAATAAGCGAACAGGGCGTATTGCATAAACGGGTAGCGGTTCGCTCCCACGACATAGGGCATCGCCCAGCGGACCCCTGGAAAAAAGAAGCTGAATGCAATCGCCCATTTCCCGTGCTTCTCCAAGAACACGGAAAACCGGCCGATCGCCCCTTTCAGCCGGGTCTTCTCCAGACGGTGCAGCAGCCGCTCGCCAAGTACACGGCCGATGAAATAAGCGAATGTATTGCTGGTGATCAAGCCTAGGTAGGCGGATAAGAAAGCGTAGACCGGCTTGAAATAGCTGATTTCAGTCAGGACTCCTGAAAAGGCGGCAGCCACTTCGTTCGGAATCGGCATGCCGAAAAGCAGCAGCCAGTTGAAGATGAACATGCTGACATAGCCGTATTCCTTTACCAGATCCATGAAAAAGGATAAATCCATCGCCGTCGACCGCCTTCTTGTCTTTCTTCTATCATGACAAAAAAGGCCATCGCCTGCAACGCTGGAAACCTTTGGAACAATAGCTGCTTAAATTCTCCCTTTAAAAGAAGCCGAAAATTGAGCTTATCGGTCATTCTACGTTTCGGGATACGGTGAAGTAATAAAGAGAATGTTGATATGCCGCTTCGGCGCTTTGGGCATGGCTCTCGCCATGAGCCGAGAAGACCACTCGTCTCATTGCTTCGCCTAGCCCGTGGACGCGCCGGCGCTGTGATAGATTATTGAAAACGGATGAGCTCACTTCTTTAGCAATACTGTCCAAGATATGGAGCAAAACAGCGCAGACGCCTGCGGGAACAGCGAAGTGCTGAGCTAACTCGGGCGTTTAGCCCGAGTTAGCTCAGCGCGAGCCCGCGGCAAGCCAGCTGTTTTGCGGAATATCGGTTATTACGAATTCTTAATTCACCGTCTCTCGAAACGATTTATCAAAAATAAAAAAAACAGCCCTGCTAAGCAGGGCTGCTAGGATAAATATGGATTAGCTTTCAAGCAAAAGGTCTTCTGGGTTTTCGATCAAGTCTTTGACCATTTTCAGGAATCCAACAGAATCGCTGCCGTCGATTACGCGGTGGTCGTAAGAAAGAGCCACATACATCATCGGACGGATTTCGATTGAATCGCCGATTGCTACCGGACGTTTCTGGATGGTGTGCATGCCCAGGATTCCGACTTGTGTACCATTCAAGATCGGTGTCGACATCAATGAACCGAATACACCGCCGTTAGTGATGGTGAATGAACCACCTGTCATGTCGGCAATCGAAAGCTTTTTGTCGCGTGCTTTTTTCGCAAGGTCAGCGATGCTCGCTTCGATTTCTGCAAAGTTCTTCTTGTCTGTATCGCGGACGATTGGAACAACTAGGCCTTCCTCAGTCGATACGGCAATCCCTACATCAAAGAATTGCTTCAGCAAGACGTCAGTGCCGTCAAGTTCAGCGTTGACGTATGGATATTTTTTCAAGGCAGCTGTAACAGCTTTTGTGAAGAATGACATGAAGCCAAGGCGCGTTCCGTTATGGTCTTCCTGGAACTTGTCTTTTTTGCGGCTTCTAAGTGCCATTACGTTCGTCATGTCGATTTCGTTGAATGTCGTCAACATGGCAGTCGATTGTTTCACTTCAAGCAGACGCTTCGCGATTGTCTGGCGGCGGCGTGACATTTTCTCACGCACAATGCGGCCGCTTTCTTCGTCTGAAGACGGCGCTGCCGCTGCTTTAGGTGCTGAAGGTGCAGCTGCTTGCGGTGCGCTTGCAGCCGGCTTAGACGCATGTGCTTCAACGTCTTGGACGCGTACACGGCCCATTGGGTCTACTGGCGAGATAGCTGCCAAGTCGATGCCTTTTTCGCGCGCCAATTTGCGTGCAGCTGGGCTGGCGATCGTGCGGTCAGTAGCAGACTGCTCTTCAGCAGCCGGTGCTTCTTCAACAGCTTCCATTGTTGCTGGTGCTTCTGTTTTCGCAGGTTCTGCAGCTGGTGCTGCTTCTTCCGCTTTCGGAGCCGGTGCTGCTGCTTCGCCTGACCCTTCGCCAACGATGGCAATCACTTGGCCGACTTCTACTGTGTCGCCTTCTTGTGCCAAAAGTTCCTGCACAACGCCGGCTTCTTCGGAAATTACTTCAACGTTGACTTTGTCTGTTTCCAGTTCAACGATGAATTCTCCTTTTTCCACTGTGTCGCCTGGCTGTTTGAGCCACTGGGCAATCGTTCCTTCAGTAATCGATTCTGCTAATTCTGGTACTTTGATCTCTGCCACAAAAAATTCCTCCTTAGAATATCAGGCGCTTGCGCCGTGGGAGCCCTTCGCTGAAGGGCTTTCCCCGGCACTGCTTCTTCCCGATTGGTCTATCTCAAGCCAAGCCCGAAAGACTGGCTGCTGTCACGTTATTATTTTTTATTGGTAAGCGCCTCATCCAAAATGCGCGCCTGTTCCACTTTATGCGCTTCTCCGTCGCCTTCTGCAGGGCTCGAACGTTTGATGCGGCCATAATAAGCCACATCTTTGCCGGCTGCGATTTCACGCAGATACGGTTCTGCAAACGTCCAAGAACCCATGTTTTGCGGTTCTTCCTGGACCCACGCCAATTCTTTTGCATTCGGGTAACGGTCCACGATCGCCTGGATTTTCTCAGCAGGGAACGGATACAATTGCTCCACGCGGACGATGTGCGCCCAGTCGAAGCCTTTGCCGTCTTTTACCCGCTCAGCCAGATCAATGGCCATTTTGCCGCTGGCAAAGAGAATGCGTTCCACTTTCTTGTCTTTCGTGCCCATTCCCGGCTGCTCAATCACAGTCTGGAATTGGCCTTCAGCCAAATCATCCACTTCGGCTCCGACTAGCGGATGGCGAAGGAGCGATTTCGGCGTGACAATGATCAGCGGACGGATAGCTTCTTCTCCAAGCATTTTCGCTTGGCGGCGAAGAATGTGGAAATAGTTGGCGGCGCTTGAAAGGTTGGCGACCGTCCAGTTGTTTTCGCCTGCCATTTGCAGATAGCGTTCCAGGCGTGCGCTGGAGTGTTCCGGCCCCTGTCCTTCGTAGCCGTGCGGCAAGAGCATGACAAGTCCGGATTTCTGGCCCCACTTCGAGCGGCTGGCAGAAATGAACTGGTCGAACATCATTTGGGCCATATTGGCGAAATCGCCGTATTGTGCTTCCCAAAGGACAAGCGCTTTGTCGTTTTCAACGTTGTATCCGTATTCGAATCCAAGTACAGATGACTCGCTGAGCGGGCTGTTGTAGACAACAAATGAAGCGTTCGCTCCTGAGATATGGTGCAGCGGAACCATTTGTTCGCCGGTCTTTTCATCATGGAGCACCAGGTGGCGATGCGCGAATGTTCCGCGCTGTGCATCCTGGCCAGTCAGGCGGACTGGCGTGCCTTCCTGCAGGATGGCTCCGAATGCCAATGTTTCGGCATGCGCCCAGTCGATTTTGCCTTTGCCGTTGAACGGATCTTCACGGCGCTTCAGAATACGTGCCAATTTACCGAATGCAGAGAAGCCGGTCGGCCATGAAAGAAGTTCTGCGTTCATTTTTTCGAGCGCGTCGCGGCCGACGCCTGTCTGGATTTCCGGGAAACCGTTCAATACCGCTTCCGGAATCTCAAGTTTCAAATCGTCATCTGTTTTGTTTTCTTTTACCCGGTCATATGCTGCCTGCATTTCTTTTTGCGTATCTGCATCGAGCGCTTTCACTTCTTCTTCCGTCAAAACGTTCTCGGATGCCAATTGCTTGCCGTAGAGTTCACGAACTGTCCCGTGATTATGGACTCCGTGGTACATCATCGGATTTGTAACGAGCGGCTCGTCCATTTCGTTATGGCCATAACGGCGGTAGCCGATCAGGTCGATAAGAATATCTTTGCCGAACTTCTCGCGGTATTCGAATGCCAGGCGGGCAACAGCCACCACTTCTTCCGGATGGTCAGCGTTGACGTGGATCACTGGCACTTCAAATCCTTTGGCCGGATCAGAAGAATAATGCGTGGATCTCGAATCATATTGTTCAGTCGTAAAACCGATCAAGTTGTTGGCAATGATGTGGATCGATCCGCCGGTTTGGTAGCCGCGGATCCGGCTGAAGTTCAAGGTTTCCGTTACGACACCCTGGCCCGGGAAAGCTGCGTCGCCGTGCACAAGAATGGCATACGCTTTCTTTGCATCGATTTCAGGGATGCCTGCTTTGGATGTCAATTCCTGCGCTGCACGGGTCTGGCCGGCAACGACCGGGCTGACAATTTCCAAATGCGACGGGTTGTAGGCCAATTTGATGTTCGTCCCTTTAGGCGAAGTGTAAGCTGCACCCATATGGTATTTCACATCGCCGAACCAGCCTTTGGTGATTTTCACCGAACCGTCTTCCGGGAGGAAGGCTTCGTCGCCGACATGGGCGAATCCGGCAAACATCATTTCATACGGCTTGCGCAGGATATGCGTAAGCACATTTAAACGACCGCGATGAGCCATCCCGATCATGATTTTTTCTGTACCTTTTGTCTCGGACTGCCGAACCAATTCGTCGATGAGAACCACAAGCGAATCCACACCTTCGATGGAGAAGCGTTTTTGTCCGACGAATGTGCGGTGGACGAATTTTTCGAATCCTTCCACGTGTGTCAGAAGGTTCAAGATTTCCTTTTTCTCATCGGCAGCTAATGAAGGCTTGACTTCACCCGCTTCGATTTTGGCCTGCAGCCAGTTCCGCTCCTGCGGCTGCACGATGTGCGAGAATTCAAAAGCGACTTTATCGGTATAAAGGGATTTCAAATAAGAAATCGCTTCAAGTCCGTTGGTGATGTCCTTCGGGGCTTCAGCTAGAAGCAGCGATACCGGCACTTCCTTCAAGTCCTGGTCTGTCAACCCGTATGCCGATGGCTCCAAGCGCGACGTGTCCTTCGGACGGTCGTTCAGCGGATAGATATCTGAAGCAAGATGGCCATGGGCGCGGATCGCTTCAGCCAATTGGATGGCTGCGAGGACTTTGCCGAATTTATTCGAGTCCACAGCAGGTGCTGCCGAGGGTCCTGCAGCCGCTGATGGCTGCTGCAACGCATCGACCGGCGGACCGTATTGTCTGAAGAGCTCAGCAAATTCCGGATCCAGCAATTCCGGCGATTCTTGGAACAGTTCGTACATTTCCATCACATAGCCGAGGTTCGGCCCTGTAATCGAACTCCAAGGTGATTTTTCTTCTGAATAATTGGTAGACATTTAATAACCTCCAACTTATTGCCTTACGGCAGTCACTTTTGTTATATGTGTATCTTCCATATTTTATCACGCCTCCCACTAGACATAAAGCGGAAGGGGCTCAAGGTTTGGAGAACAAATTTCCATATCAATCTTACTACTTCCAGTAAAAAAAACAATGCTTTTGAGCGAAAAGATTCATTCCGATTCCATTAAAGCGCTTTCATTGCCAAAACGTTCCTGAAAATGCGCCGCTACACGTTTTCTATAAGGTCATCTGAATAGAAAAGCAGGGAATTCTTGCCGTTGCGTTTGGCCAGATAAAGTGCTTGGTCCGCCTTTGTAACCAATTCATCCAACGTCTGCCCTTGCTTCGGATATGTCGAAGCGCCCATTGTAGCCGTCGGCGCAAAATGGATGCCGTCGATTTCCCACCCTGCCGCCAATCCGTTCCGGATGCGCTGGACGATGTAGCCGATCTGCTCCTCCGCGCCGGCAGGGTCAAGCCCTGCCAAGGCGATGATGAACTCATCGCCGCCGACTCGGGCGACAATATCCTGTTTGCGGATGCTGTCCTGGATGGATTGCGCGAACCGGTAGATGAATTCATCTCCGACGTCATGACCATATTGGTCGTTTACCTGCTTGAAATCATCCCCGTCCATATAAACGACGGCCATCTGCTGGCCTTTGGCGTCTGCCTCTTTTTTCATCTCGACAAACTTCTTGACGATCGACAGGCGGTTCGGCAGCTTCGTCAGGCTGTCGTGATAGGCCATGAAGTGAAGTTTCTCCTCCAATTCCTTGCGGTCGGTGATGTCGAACATGACGGCGAGCATCTGTTCCGCACCGCCGTCCCGTTCAGACAATGGAATGATCGTGGTATCGATCCAGAAAAATTCGCCGGTCTTTTTCAGGCTTTTCAATTCGCCGCGCCAAATTTTTCCGGAAGAAACCGTCTGGCTGATGGCATTGTACTGTTCTTCCGAAATGACCGCTTTGCCGATCTTCGAAATATGTTCTCCCAGCAGGTCTTCCCTTTCATAGCCGGTCGTCCCTTTGAAATTGTCGTTGACAAACTGGATGGTCCCGGCCGGATCCCAAATGGCCACCAACGCTGCATAATTCAGCGCATCTTTATAGCTTTCAAGGATGTGCTCGGTTTTTTCAAGCTCCTGCTTCAACTGCACTTCATTGGTCAATTCGCGCAGCACGATGTGGAACGCCCGCACTTCCCCCTGTTCCTTGATCGGGGAGTAGTTCACGGAAAACGTCGCTGCCGTGCCATCCTTCTTGTTGCGTTTGATGACCATCGATTTGGCGGCATTTCCGGATTTGAAACTGTCAAGTTCCGCTTCGACTTGGCGGAAAGTCCGGGAATCGACAAATGGAAGCGAACTGTAGGGCTTGCCGACCCATTCCTCTTTGGCAGCACCGAAACTATTGGAATAGGCGAGGTTCATATCGAAGATCACCAGGTCGGAAGTGATCATCAGCATCGGGTCGACCGAGTTCTGGACGAGCGATTGGTAGAACAAATATTCTTCTTCCACTTTCTTCTGCTTGGCGACGTTCTTCGATATCGCCAGCATGAACACGTCGCTTCCGCTGCGGATCGGCGTCAAAAGGGTTTCATTGGTCTCATTGTTTTCGCTGAACAGATTGTAGTCCCGGTAAACATGCGGCGCATCGGTGTCCAGGGCAATGCAATACTGTCCTTTGATGTCCGTCGCCAGATGGGCCGGCATGATGGCATCGAGCGTTTCACCGGTCAAGTCCTTCCCGAATACAGCGATGCACGCCGGGTTGATGTATTCATAAATATAGGTCTCCCCGTCACGCCTCATGTAATAGACCAAACTGTCAGACTTGCCGTACAGCATATCCAATTGCATCTTCGTAAATGGTCCTAACATACACATCTCTCTTTTCTATTTAAACGAATTGATGGGTGATAGCTGAAACCTGTTCGATGAATTTTTCATAGTGCGCCTGCTCGCCGAGTTCATCGGAAGCGGTGAAGCGGCCTTCCCCTGTACCTTCTTCCCAGAGGAAGCTGTGCTTGGACACATACGTCGCATTGCCGGTCAAACGGAGCTCAAAGCTGCCGCCTTTTTGCAGGACATAACATTTGACCATGCCGCCCGGATTGTACACTGCCACTTCGCCGTAAGGCACGATGCCTGCGAGGCAGCTCACCAAGGCAGATGCGGTCATCGCAGTGCCGCAGGCATTCGTAAACCCGACGCCGCGTTCGAACGTTCTGACGAATATGCCGTCTCCCGCCTCGCTGGCATAGCTGACATTGACGCCGTCTGCGAAATACTCGTTCGGTCCGTTAAAAAGTTCTGCCCACTCTTTTTGGTGGCTGCTGTCCTTTTGCATGTCAGCCGGCACGATGCCGATCAGATGCGGATTCGGAACTGCCACCGCTGTAAAAGGGATATCCGCCGATATGAACGGCAAGGGCTTCAAGATCCATTCGCTATGATTTCCATAGGCCATCGGCAAATCTTCCAGACGGAATGATACCGGTGAAATCTCGACCGCATACATTTCGATGCCATCTTCCAGAACCGGTTCTTTTTTCACATGAAGATCTGCTTTCTTCGTTTCGATCACCGCCTCTTCAATGCCGTCCCGTTCACAGACGTAGCGGGCGACACAGCGAAGCCCGTTGCCGCACATCGAAGCTTCTGAGCCGTCCCGGTTAAAGACCCGCATCTTGGCTGCGGCCCTTAGGGAAGGAGCAACCAGCAGCAGGCCATCGGCTGATCCATCCTGCCTGCAAAGCTCAACCGCAAGCCGGCTGTGGCTTTCATGCTCTTCTGCCTCAAGCAGGTAAAACGTATTCATCGATCCATGGACTTTCAATAACTCTAATTCCATTGCCCTTCACCTCTAATTTTTCTTAGTATGCGCCGCCACCAGTTTCGCCATTTCATAAGCGGTCTTCGGCGGCTCTGCACGCGTCATATTTTCGATAAGCAGGTCTTCATCCATGTGCAATTTCTGCATTTCGGCCAGAAAGCGCTCCGGCGTCAGTTCTTCTTCCTCCACGACATGCGCGAATCCTTGCTGCAGGAACAGCCGGGCATTAAGCAATTGGTCGCCGCGGCTTTTCTGCCGTGAAAGCGGAATCAGCAGCATCGGCTTTTTCAATGCCAGGAATTCGAAGATCGAATTGGAACCGGCCCGTGATACCACAAAATCGGTCATGTGCAGCAAATGGGAAAGTTCATGCGTGACGTATTCGAATTGGCAATAATTCGGCACATCGACAAGCGTCTCGTCGATATTGCCTTTGCCGCAAAGGTGGATGATGTTGTATTGTTTCACGAGTTCCGAGAGATTGGTCCGGATCGCATCATTGATCATAGCCGATCCTTGGCTCCCGCCCATGACCATCAATACCGGCAGGTCGTTTTCGAAATGGCAGATTTCCCGACCTTTTGCCGCTGAACCGTCCATCAGCTCACTGCGGATCACCGAACCGGTACAAGTCGACTTTTCTTTCGGAACGTGCTTGAGCGTTTCCGTAAAGACCGTGAAGATATGGTTGGCAAACGGCATAGCAATCCGGTTCGCAAGCCCCGGCGTGACATCCGACTCATGGATGATGACCGGAATCGACAGGATCTTCCCGGCCATGGCGACCGGAACCGACACGAATCCGCCTTTCGAGAAAATCGCAGCCGGTTTTGTCTTCCGGATGACTTGCATCGCCTGCAGCAGGCCGGCTCCTACACGGAAAGGATCCGTAAAATTTTTGACCGAGAAATAACGGCGCAATTTGCCGCTTGAAATCGGATGGTACGGCACTTCAGGGAACGAATCGGGAATCAGTTCGCTTTCGATTCCGTCTTTCGATCCGATATACTCTACATTAAAATCCATTTTCAATAATTCCGGGATCAAGGCCTGGTTCAAGGAGACATGCCCGGCAGTTCCCCCGCCTGTCAATAAAATCGTACGTTTTTTCATCACTTAAATCCTACTCTCTTCTATGGATATTGCGCCAGCTTCTTTCGGGCGCGGCGTTCTGTGCGCCTTCTTCTATGCTATAATTGGTTATATTTGTTTGCATTGCATGGCATTAATGGAGGAATTGAATATGTTCGAAACTAAAACCAGACCAGAGAAACTCAAGATGCTCCTGAAAATCACTTTTCCGATTCTCGTAACGCAGATTGCGATGTACCTGGTCACATTCTTTGATATTTATATGACTTCGCGGTATGGCACTGAAGATCTGGCAGGTGTCTCGATCGGCTCATCATTCTGGTTCCCGGTATATATCGGGCTGGCCGGAATCTTGATGTCCATTACTCCAATTGTAGCACAATTGATGGGTGCCAAAAGAAAAAATGAAGTAAAAGACGCCGTGCAGCAAGGGATTTACCTGGCCATCTTCCTCGGTCTCCTTGTTTTCATCTTTTTCCTGACCGCCATCGATTTCCTGATCGGCATCATGGATCTGGAGCCAGCGGTCGCCGGCGTCGCCAAAGAATATATCTTTGCCCTAAGCTTTGGAGCCGTGCCCTTGTTCGTCTATAACGCACTTCGCTCGTATATCGACGCACTCGGCTCGACGCGGATTTCCATGATCATCTCGCTTTTGTCCGCTCCGATCAACGTCTTTTTCAATTACTTGCTAATCTTCGGAAACTGGGGCTTCCCTGAACTCGGCGGCGCAGGGGCCGGCTACGCTTCTGCCATCACCTACTGGATTGTCTTGTTCATCGCAGCATGGATCATCCAATCGTTGCAGCCCTTCAAGGAATTCGGGATATTCAAAAACTGGGCCCGTGCCTCTTTTGCCCGCTTCAAGGAAATTTGCCTGATCGGCATTCCGATCGGCATTTCACTGTTTGCCGAAACGAGCATTTTCTCCGCTGTCACGCTGATGATGAGTACATATGGCACCATCACAATAGCTGCGCATCAGATTGCGATCAACTTCACTTCGCTCTTGTATATGCTGCCGCTCAGCATATCGATGGGCGCTACGATCCTCGTCGGTTTTGAAGTCGGCGCACGCCGTTTCGGCGATGCCCGGCAATACAGCTGGCTCAGTGTGGCGGCCGCTGTCGGCTTCAGCTTTATATCTGCCTGCATCCTGTTTTTCATGAGAGAACCTATTGCCCGGCTCTACACGTCTGATCCGCAGGTTATTGCGCTCGCCGTCCAGTTTCTGGTCTTCGCCGCCTTGTTCCAGCTGTCAGATGCCATACAGGCCCCAGTCCAAGGCGCGCTGCGCGGCTATAAGGACGTCAATATCACCTTTGTTATGGCATTGATCTCTTATTGGGTCATCGGTCTGCCGGTCGGCTACCTGCTTGCTTCGTTCACTGGCTTTGAAGCGTTCGGCTATTGGATCGGCCTGATTGCCGGACTCACCGCCGGGGCAGCTACACTATCGATCCGGCTTTTGGCAATTCAAAAGAAGATGGCTATGCAATGAGGTTCGGCAAAAAATACCGACAACAAAAAAAGGAAAGTCCGGGCTTCCGCCTCCGGACTTTCCTTTTTCAATTCTGGCTTTTTTTCAGCGTGCCGCGATTTTCTTGTAGAGGGCTGACAAGCTTGCTTTGTCCTCTTCCGGCAGCTCCGATTCGCGGATGCGCCGGAGGGCAAGCTCCAGCTTTTCCGCTTTTGGTTTCCGGACCCGCGGATGCGTCAGTTCATCATCCAATTCGATCTGGATCTTTTTCTCCAGTTCTTCCTGGCTGCCGATCGTTTCGGTCCCGGATCGGTTCGCCCATAGTTTTCGGTAAGCTTCGATCATGGCAATTCCACCCCTTGAAGATTCTCTCCGATGACTACGATCTGCGGCTCAAGCTTCATGTATTCCGGCAGCCATTGTGCCATGCCGTACGCATATTGGAAAGCGTGGGGGTATTTGTCGCCTTCGAGCGGTACGTAGCCCTTGATGCGGTATACGCTCTCAGGCAGTTCCCGCAGCCAGTCTTCGAAACGCTCCCGTTTGACGGGTTCGCTGAATTGAAGGACGACAGCATTCAGATTCAATTTGGAAACCGGGGCTTTTTCAATTTCCCCTTTTTCTCTGGCGGCCATTTTCTGCAATGCGGCAAAAGGCACTTTCGCTTTGACCGTCTGTATAATCTGTGCGGAAGGATTAAGGGACTGGATTTCGTAGGATACTGTCCCTTGTTCGGCCTCCGACAACAAATCCATCTTATTGGCAAGGATCAGGTCGGCATGCCGAATCTGTTCCAGGTATAGCGAACGGACCTGAGGCGACAGCTGGCTGCGGCCGAGCCAGCGTTTGCTGTCTGCGACCGTGACGATGCCCTTGAAATGGAGGCGGTCGGCGAAAAGCGGCGAAAAGATGGCATCCAGCGCTTCAACCGGATGGGCTGCTCCTGTGGTTTCGATCATCAACACATCAAATTCTTCCTCTGCCAGCAGCGTCTGGATCTGGGCTTCGGATTTTTCCGAACCGGTACAGCAGATGCAGCCGTCGAGCAGCTCTTTCAAAGGGACGCCGTCTTCGACTGCTTCCGAATCGAAATTCATCTCGCCCAGTTCATTCATGAATACGGCCGGTTTCAAGCCGGCCTCTTTAGCCTGCTGGATCATGTGCTTCAGAAGCGTGGTTTTGCCGCTTCCCAAAAATCCGCTGAACAAATATACATCAATCATGCAAACCCCTCCTTTTATCCATTCGAAAGAAAAAGCCCGCTTCCGCGGGCTTGTCCTGTTACTCTTTAGGTTCTTCAGCCTCTTCTTCTTTTGCAGGCTCAGCTGCAATGCCGGCTTCTTCCATAACGATTTTCTTCGCTTCGAGAAGCTGTGGATCATCTTCTTCAATTTTCACACGAAGAGCATCCATGATGGCAAAAGCCGTTTCTTCTTTGACGATGCCGGTCGGTTCCAGTTTTTTGTCTTCCTGGAACTTCTCAACTGCTTCGGTCATCGTTTCTTCGAATACGCCGTCCACTTTGCCGACTTCGTATCCGAGGGCATCAAGCATTTGTTCAGCCGTCTTGACTTGCTCCGAAGTGGAACCGTTTTTCAATTCCACCGAGGTGTCAAGCACCGGCAACGATGCGTATTCCGGATAAGCCACTTTGACATCCGGATCGATCCCTTTTTCGTGGATCCAATTGCCGTCCGGCGTGAGCCATTTGGCAGTCGTGAATTTCAGGTTCGAGCCGTCTTCCATATCATTCGCTGTCTGAACGGTCCCTTTGCCGAAAGTTTTTTCGCCGACAAGTTTGACGTCTCCGGACTCGTTCATAGCCCCTGCCAGGATTTCAGAAGCAGAAGCACTGCCGCCGTCAATCAATAAAGTGACAGGCACTTTCACTTTTGTGCCAGGAGAAGACATGTAGATTTCCGGTTCTTCGCCTTTCGATTGCACTTCGAACAACTCTTCGCCTTCATCGATGAACAAGCTGGAGATATCGAGGGCCGTGGTCAAGAGACCTCCAGGATTCTGGCGGACATCCATGACCATTGCCTCCATGCCCTGTTCTTCCATATCGGAAATGGCTCCAAGCAATTCTTCGTACGTATTTTCCGAGAAGCTCGTGACTTGGATATGGGCCACATTATCGCCGATCATTTCAGCGTATACCGTTTCAATCGGAATTTCATCCCGGACAATCGTCACTTTGATCGGATCTGCCATTTCACCGCGCTGGACGGTCAATGTAACTTCCGTCCCTTTTTCGCCGCGGATCAACATGACGGCTTCAGAAGCGCTGAATCCTTGGATGCTTTCCCCGTCGACTTCCGTGATCGTATCGCCCGGCTTCAGGCCGGCTTTTTCAGCAGGTGAATTCTTGATCGGCGTTACGATATTGATATAGCCGTTGCGCTCCTGAATCTCCGCTCCGATGCCTTGAAAACTGGAAGAGATCCCCTCAAGGAATTGAGAAGCTTCCTCCTGGTTCATATAGTCTGAGTACGGATCATCCAATGATTCGATCATGCCGTTTATTGCGCCATTGACCAGCTGTTCGTTGTCAACATCCTCATAGTATTCCTGCTTCAGCTGATCGTACGCTGCGTAAAGTTTTTCAAATTCCCTCCGCTCCGGAGAACTCACTTCCACTGCTTTTTCATCGCCGAACGTCAGCGCAAAAACAGTCAATCCTGCGGTAAATAAAATCAGGGTGAACACAAGCATAATAAAATAGAATGTCTTCATCCGGATAAAATGGGCGGGCTTTTCTTCAACAGGCGATGCCGGCTCGTGGCCTTCGCCTGGGTGTTTTTCATCCATTACTTTCACCACTTTCGTTTATGCCGTTCATGCTGTCTTGATTTTACAAGCTTTTATTAAGATTTAAAAGAAAAAGACTGCAGCAACAGTCTTTTGGCCTTTTATTCTTGGATTGCAGCTTCGAGGGCTACGACGATCATGTCGTTGAACGTCGTTTGGCGCTCTTCCGATGTCGTCACTTCGCCTGTCAGCAAGTGGTCGCTGACTGTCAAGATCGACAATGCCTGGCGGCCGTATTTTGCAGCCAATGTGTAAAGCGCAGCGGACTCCATTTCTAGAGCTAGGATGCCGTATTGCGCCCATTTTTCGTGCTCCGCATAGTCGTTATAGAAGACATCTTCCGTAAAGACATTGCCCACACGCAAGTTCAAGCCTTTTTCAACGCCCGCGTTGTAGGATTTCAAAAGCAAATCGAAATCGGCAGTCGGCGCATAATCGATGCCGCCGAAAATGATTTCATTCATTTTCGAATCTGTAGAAGCGCTTTGGGCCAAGATGACATCACGAACTTTGACATCTTTGTGAATTGAACCGCAAGTGCCTACGCGGATCAGTTTTTTTACGTCATATTCGTTCATCAATTCCGTGATGTAAATTGAAATCGAAGGGGCACCCATTCCAGTTCCCTGCACAGAAATGCGCTTGCCTTTGTATGTACCGGTATAGCCGAACATGTTCCGGACATCGTTGTACAGGACTGCGTCTTCCAGGAAAGTCTCTGCAATGTACTTCGCGCGCAACGGGTCGCCCGGAAGCAGGATTGTTTCAGCGATATCGCCTTTTTTAGCATTAATATGAACGCTCATTTGAAAACCTCACTTTATTTTAGTCGTTCTAATCATACTGTTTTTTTCTTTCATGTGCAACGCATACCCTTAAAGCTGCACATATTCGTCCCACATGGCATCGAATGTGGATGCTTTGATGTGGGGATGCGCTTTCTCTTCAATATAGCGCGAGAGCTTCTCGAAATCCCGGGTTGTTTTCGGGAAGCTATGGTCCAGAAACATAGCTTCTGCAAAGCGCGAAAAGTCGTCCGGGACCAGTTTCCCCCTGTACTGCAATGCAAATTGGTAAAACGAACGGTCCATTTTCCATCCTCCTTACGGGAAGCAAAAAGCCCGGAGCGCAGCCCGGGCCGTTTGTCATTCAAATAATTGCTTGTATTGGGAAAGCCCTTCCGCGTCCAGCTGGTCTTTCGGCACGAAACGGAGCGATGCCGAATTGATGCAATAGCGGAGCCCGCCGAGCGATGATGGCCCATCCGGGAACAGATGCCCCAGGTGGGAATCAGCCGTGGCGCTGCGCACTTCTGTGCGTCTCATGCCGTGGCTGGTATCAAAGCTTTCTTTGATCTCGCTATCTTCGAGCGGCTTGGCAAAACTTGGCCATCCGCAATGTGCGTCAAACTTGTCCTTTGAGCTGAACAGCGGTTTTCCAGAGACGATATCGACATAAATGCCGTCTTCGAAATGCTGGTCATACTCGCCCTGAAACGGCGGTTCCGTGCCGTTTTCCTGGGTCACATGGTACTGCATCGGCGTCAATTTCGCTTTCAGATCCTCTTTCATATTCATCCACCCCAATTTCTTTCTATGAATCCCGCTCTGCCGGAACCGACTGAATAGCGGTTATAGTGAGCCGGGTTTTTCTTATAATAGTCCTGATGGTAATCTTCTGCCAAATAAAACGGCTTGGCTTCCAATATCTTGGTAGCGATCGGCTTATCGAATTTCCCTGATTCCCCAAGTTCCTTTTTCGACTTTTCCGCTGCAATGCGCTGTTCTTCGCTATGATAGAAAATAGCCGTCTGGTAGGATTGCCCGCGGTCGAAAAACTGGCCGCCTTCATCTGTCGGGTCGATCTGAGACCAGAATACATCCAGCAGCTTTTCATACGGAAACACTTCAGGCTGGAAAGTGATCTGCACCGCTTCATAATGGCCGGTGGTTTCGGAGCAGACTTGTTCGTACGTCGGATTCGGCACATGCCCTCCCGTATAACCGCTTACCACGCTTTCGATGCCATCATACGAATCAAATGGCTTGACCATGCACCAAAAACAGCCGCCTGCAAATGTCGCTTTTTCTGTCATCATCCAATCGCTCCCTTTTTATTGTCGAATTGTAACCCTTAGCCGGATATCGTCCTCTTTCAGATCGAACGAGGTCGCTTGGATAGATATGCCTTCCTCGAAAGGAATTTCCGTCAATTTCAGCAGCACATGCTCTTCTTTCGGCAGAACTTCCATAAAATCAGGCAGCTCCACCGAATCACGCAGCATCTTCAATGCCGATTCCGGCGGGATATCGAGCATGCCGACTTCCACTGATTTCTGCTTTAACAGAAGATTGCCGTCTTCCTGGACAAACGGGTCGAACCGCAGCAGGATCGGCAGCTTCACGCCGAATACTTCGAGTTCCGAGGACAAGCTGACATCACCGTTGACCGCCAGCGCCAGCGGCACCGGCGACCGGTCCATTTCCTTTTGGATATACGTGTTCGCAATGCCTTCAAAATCCTCTTTTGTCACGTTGACGACCAGGGAGTTCCCGTCCGCCTCTGTAATCTTCATCGCCGACGACTTGTCCAGGTTATGCCCCTGCGCCGGAATGGTGATGATCAGGAAAAAGCCCAGTATGGCAATTATATTCAAGCCGAGGGATATCAAAAAAGCCGCTCGCCATTTGTTCATTCATTGTCACTTCCTTACTCCGGGAAACTGAAGCCGCATTCCTCCATCCGTTCCAGCACCCGCTCGCTCATCAATTGATAGCCCTTGCTATTAGGATGGAAGAAATCGGTATGATAGACAAGGTTATCGTTCCCGGTGAACAAGTCGCTTACCGGCACGAAACAAGCCATCGGATCATTTTCCGTAATTTCTTCCATTGTACCGTTATAAGAGTCAATAATCTCGTCAAACTCCTCGACTTCATCCGTCACCAGTGAAAAAGGGTTGTAGATGCCAAGCGCAACGATCGGCACCGTGGGATTGAAAGAACGGATCGCCGCGTAGATGTTCTGATAGCGGCTTTCATACAAGACCAGCTCATCCATAAACGCTTCGAGGTTCAACTCGAACAGGTCCCGTTTGACGATTTTCATAATATCGTTGCCGCCGATCGTCATCATTACGTAATCTGCCTCGGCTAAAGGGCCGGCGAGCTCCCCTTTTTGAAACAGCGCAAGCAATTGGTCGCTTCTGCGGCCCCTTTTCGCGGTATTTACAATCATGGTCCCCTGGACTCCGGGCCATTCGCTGATGGCCGATGAAACACGGCCGACATAACCGCCCTCATTTTCTACATCTCCGACACCCTGGGACAACGAATCTCCTATTGCGGTGACCACGAGCGCATCCGGCACAAAGTTCGGCGGGACATTATAATCGGCCACAGCCGGCGGCACCCTTGGCGCTGCTTCTTCATTGCCAAAAATGAAAGATGGGCTGCATCCGGCCAAAACAATGGCAAGCAATAAAGCGGCAAACAGGATGCGTTTCACGAGCCATCTCCCCTTTTAAACAACATGCGCCGCACCCTATTCCGCATAAAACATGAAACCGATGGCTCCGATGCCTGTATGGGTTGAAATGACGGGCGTGGTGTAATCATATTTAATGTCCTGGAAACCACTTTCCCGGATCTTTTCCCGAAGCGGCTCAGCCATGGCTTGGCCGTCCGCATGGACAATCCCGACGCCTTTTACCGTCTTGCCTGCTGTCCGTTCCAAAAAGTCATCCATCAAGTAGGATACGACTTGTTTATAGCTCCTGGCTTTTGAAACCGGCGTGTATTCCCCGCCGTCAAGAGATGCAATCGGCTTGATCTTGAGGAACGACCCAATCATCGCCCTGCCTTTGCCGATCCGGCCGCCTTTCACCAGATTGTCCAATGTATCGACGACAACGAATAATTTCGTGTTTTCGCGCACTTTATTGACACGCTCTACGATTTCCTCCATCGATTTTCCCTGCTGTGCCATCTCAGCCGCTTCAATCACCTGGAAAGACAGCGCATAGGAGATATAGCGTGAATCGATGACCGTCACATCCGTATCGGTCAGCTGCGCTGCCGTACGGGCCGACTCTACCGTCCCACTCATTCCGCCTGTCATGTGGATGGACAGCACCTGCCCTCCGTCTTCCCCAAGCCGGTCATACAATTCCTTGAAAATGCCCGGTGACGGCTGTGAGCTTTTCGGCAGTTCAGGCGTTTTTTTCATCATCTCCAAAAACTCCTGAGGCTGGAGGTCCACCCGGTCAAGGTAGCTTTCCTCTCCGATTTGAATGTTCAGCGGCACGACATGCAGATTGTATTTTCCAATGACATCCGGCCGCAAATCCGATGTAGAATCGGTAACAATATGGATTTTCGACATGCAATCACTCCCTTTCCCCTTTATTCCCTACTAAACGAACGTCTAAAACCCGAATTTCTGGAGGCAAAAAAACAGATCTCCATCGATCTGCTAATCCGCCTTTTCATTCAGTGCAGCTTGGATCCGGCTTCGCACGTTGTCTACTGCCATTTTGGCATCCTTGTCTGCCAGCTCCTGAGCCCCGAAAGGCTTTAATACCTGCACACAGATACTGCCCGGCCTCACTTGGCTATTGTTCTTTTCCATGACTTCCGCTGTCCCGTTTATGGCAATCGGAACAATCGGGACCCCCGCATCGCGGGCAATCCGCATGAATCCGCTTTTGAATTCCTGAAGCCCTTCGCCTTTGCTCCTCGTACCTTCGGGAAAAATCAGAATCGAATGGCCATCCTTCAGCTTCGCCACCGTATCCTGAATGGACTTATAGGCGCTTCGCCGGTCGCTCCGGTCCAGGAAAACGCAATTCATCTCTTCCATATAGACAGGGATGACCGGGAATTTCTTTACTTCTTTTTTGGAAATGAATCCGAAGGGCTTCGGAATCGCTGACAGCAGCACCGGAATATCGAAATTCCCTTCGTGGTTGCTGACCAGCAAAGCCGGCCCCTCTGGAAGCCATTGAAGCCCGCTGACTTCGACATGGCTCCTTGTCCGTTTCATAATGCCTCCCGCCCATTTTTGAGGCTCACTATGAATCAGCTTGTCATACTCAGCTTTGTCCAACCCGTTTTTGCGGGCTTTGAACTTCTTCAGATTCACGGCGGCGATAGGCAGATAGCCGAACAGGTATGAAAATGTTCGCAATGAAGTCAACATGTTCTTATACGCTCCCTTTTCGCTCAAAGACAAGGTAGGAAAACGGAATGCCGTTGGAAACATGCTTTTCCGATTCAGAAACAAGCTCCCATTCAGCCCCATATTCCGGGAAAAATGTATCGCCGTCGTACCGCTTGTCGATCAGGGTTATATACAAGCGGTCCGCCTGCGGCAAAATCGAACGGAAAATCTGTTCCCCTCCGATCACCATCACTTCTTCATGCACTTCTTCTGCCAGGCGGATGGCATCGTCCAACGTATGGACAATGTCTACCCCTTCTGCGGCATAGGATTCGTTGCGCGTGACGACGATGTTCCGCCGTTTCGGCAACGGACGCCCAATGGATTCATACGTATTGCGCCCCATGACCATCCCTTTTCCGACGGTATGCTTTTTAAAATAGGCGAGATCCTCCGGGATATGCCAAGGCAGCTGATTGTTTTTGCCGATCACGCGGTCCGGGTCGTGCGCCACCATCAATGAGATCATTCCTTTTCCTCCTTATACAGCCACCGGCGCTTTGATGCGCGGGTGCGGGTCGTAGCCTTCGATGGTAATGTCGGACAGTTCCAGATCAAAAATGGATGCGACATCTTCATTGATTTTCACAGTCGGCAGTTTTTTCGGCTCCCTTGTCAATTGTTCTTTCACTTGTTCGATATGGTTCGAATAAAGATGGGTGTCGCCGGTGGTATGGACAAAATCGCCCACTTGCAGCTCGCATTCCCGGGCGATAAGATGCGTCAGCAAGGCGTAAGAAGCGATATTGAACGGCACTCCAAGGAATACGTCGGCACTCCGCTGGTACAGTTGGCACGACAATTTTCCGTCAGCCACATAAAACTGAAACATGATATGGCAAGGCGGCAAGGCCATGTCCCCGATAAATTCGGGGTTCCAGGCAGTTACCAGATGGCGCCGGGAATCGGGATTCGTTTTAATCGATTCGATGACATCCTTCAACTGGTCAATGGTCCCGCCGTCTGTTTTTGCCCATGACCGCCATTGTTTGCCGTACACCGGACCCAGGTCTCCGTACTTTTCGGCAAACCCCGGTTCATTCAGGACTTTGTCTTGGAAAATGGCCAATTGCTCTTTGTATGCCGCTGCAAATTCTTCATCTTTTTGCGACCGCCGGCCAAAATCGCTCATATCCGGACCTTGGAATTCATCGCTTTGCACCCATTGTGCAAACGCCCATTCATCCCAGATATGGTTGTTTTCCGCAAGCAGCGCCTTGACGTTGGTGTCCCCTTTTATGAACCAGAGCAATTCCGACACGATCAGGCGGAATGCCGTCTTTTTCGTGGTCATCAACGGGAAGCCTTCGTTCAGGTCATAGCGCATCTGATAGCCGAATACGCTCAATGTCCCGGTTCCTGTGCGGTCTTCTTTTTTAGTGCCATTATGTAGTATATGCTCGCATAAATCCAAATATTGTCTCATTTGTGTTCGCCTCCATTGTTATATTAATCATAACAAAAACACACAAAAAAAACTCCCCAAAAGCTAGGGAGTCAAGAAAGCCATTTCGGCGGTGTATTTTTGGACCAATAAATGTCGCCAAGCGCGATATGCTGCTGGAAACCATCATCGGCAACGTGATAGTGGAAGTTGAAGAAATAGCCTTCCTGCGGCTTTTTCTCAGTTCTCACATGAAACCGTATGGCATCTTCGTTTGTTTCCGTGTCGTAAATATGGAAAATCTTTTCGGAATGGTCGCCGGATGGTTTTTCCGAAATCGCCAGCTTGGCGATTTTACCGCTGTCGACCCTTGCCAAATACAGATCGATTGCACGCTGCATATTGGGCAGCACGGCCGTCTGGAATTCATCGCGGATCACCGGGCCGACCCGGGAGCCGAATTTCAGGTAAGCTTGCTCTTCAGCCCTTTTATGTACGGTATCCAAAATCGTGGTGGATTCGTAATAATATTCGCTCGGGTCTTGCCAATCATAAATAAATTGCTTATGCTGGTCGTCTTGAGCATGCGAATTGCTGGATGCTTTTTCATCTAGAAGCGATTCCCAGAGCATATGGCTTGGCGGGATTGCGCCTAATGTCAGAACAGCTACTGCGATAATTATGGACTTTTGCCACCAATTTTTCATCGTCATCACCTTCAATTTTGAACATTTTCGCAAATCTTTCTTTTCTGCGTTCCTTTAATTATACGATTTTCATGGGTAAAGGTTTCATCTTCTTGAAATTCATTGTACAATAAAGCTAATCATTTAGCTCTGTTTTTTCGAAAAAGGAGGAACTTTTACATGGATGCATCGTTGCTTATCGGAATTGGCCTATTATTCTTGATCGGTTATTTGACTTCATTAAGTTTTACCGACTAATTATTTCAAAAAAACTTCCTGCTGCCGGCAGGAAGTTTTTTCGTTTATTCCATAGTGCAATCGATTACTCCATAGTGGAATTTCGTATTCGGACGGACGCGGCGGGAAAATCCGAAGCGCTCGAAATCCCCGGACCGGAAATGCGCTTTTAAGACGACGCTTTTTTTGGCGACCCGCTTCGCCTCCTCGACCCACTCCTTGTCCAGTTGGCCTCCATCGGCTGCCGGCCGCAATGGTGAAAAGTTCGAAGCTTCTTGGATTGTTTCCGTGAACATCGGATCCATATAGACAACGTCCGCTGATTTTCCGGGCATGTTCCGCAAGATATTCACGGCTTTACCGCGATTCACTTCGATGCGACGCATGGCATCCGTCAGATGGGGCATAGCGGAATATTCCTTCAGCCCGTCTGCCACCACATAAGCGAGCACTGCATGGCTTTCACAGCCGATTACTCGGCCGGCCGCTCCGGTATGCACCGAAGCCACGATGGCATCCGACGCCATCCCGAGCGTGCAGTCGATAAACGTATCTCCGGGCGCCAGACCAGAAACTTCAATCAGCGGGTCTTGGTCAATCGGCCGTTTGGTACGGAAAGCGGAGGAGTTCGGATGAAAAAAGAACGGCTCGGTTTTGCCCAGAGGGTAAAACTCGAGCCGTTCTTTTGCTGCAACCAGGACATCAGCGCCTTCTTCAAGATGGATCTTGCCGATTGAACGCTTACGCCTGCTGACGAATGGCAACGATAGATCCGCCGCAGCTTTGGCAGCCAGCTCATCGGTCTTTCCGTTGGGCCGGTATGCCGTTGTCACGATCGTTTTCATTTTGCGGCTACCTGTCCCAGCACATCAGCCAGATGATTCGTAATTTCTTCCACGTCATGGTCTTCAATTTGTTCACGCGGAATGAAATATGCCAATTCTCCATCTTTCAAGAGTGCAATTGAAGGAGAGGAAGGCGGAACTTCTTCAAAAAAGCTGCGCATCTGCGCGGTCGCTTCCTTGTCCTGCCCGGCAAATACCGTCACCAGATGGTCCGGCTTGACTGCAGATCCTTTCAACGCTTCAATAACAGCCGGACGTGCAAGGCCTGCTGCACATCCACAGACGCTATTGATGACGACAAGGCTGGTGCCTTGCGCTTCCGCCATGTGGCTATTCACCTCTTCAGCTGTCAAGAGCTCCTTAAAGCCGTGAGAAGTCAACTCCTGGCGCATCGGCACCACGATGCCCTTCATGTATTCATCATATGCATTCATTTGTTCATCCCCCTTTATTATATTTCTTCCTTTTCATTCTATCGCACTTGCCGGAGAGATTCACGCTCTTCCACTTTTTTGGGGTTCTATAGCATCCGAAAATACGAAATTAGAATATTCTAAAATTAGTGTTACATTTATATTATATTTTCGTAAAAGCGCAGTTTTTTTGATAATTTTGTGGTATCTTGAAAACAACAAGATGTATGGATTCTTCAGACTTTTCTTAGTCACTTTCCATTTCCGGAAAGGAGAATGTCAAATGACGTTAGACAGCATTAAAGAAATGCTCAAGACCGTCCATTACTACAACACCGTCAACATCACCCAGACTTTCAGCAGAGAGGACGGGGCCAGCATCACCGCAAGATGCCTCAAAAACACAAAAATTCTGGAGGTTACATTTCCGGAAGAACAGAAAATCGAACAATTCACTTGTATCGAAAAAGCTGCAGCTGCCATTTACCAAGCGCTTACAGCCAATTCGATGTCTACAAGCTCCTGACGCTTCAGGGGCTTTTTTTATTCTTCGTGACATAGATGTATCAATCAAAAACGCCTGAAACGGCGTTCTCAATGGTCGTAATGCTTGTTGATGAAACCCAGCATGTCTTCGAACGAATCCTGATCGTACCATTCATAAGGCACCTTCTGATCGGCGATTCCGCTTTTGATCTGCAGGCTGGTTGCTGATAGCTGAACGATGCGCAAATCGTCCACGTCCTCCTCTTTTTCCCGGATTTCATGACCTGAAAAATGATCTTTGACTTTGCTGAAAAAAGCATCGCGTTCCGCCTCGTCTTTAAAATCCCATGATTCATATTTCCCCTGATGCAGCAATTCAATCGAAAAAATATCTTCTTCCATGGATATATCCCTGTCTTTTGCCATACCTGTCACCTCTCCTATTTAAGTCAGCTTACAGCAGTTTACCTTTTTCTCCCCTTGCGGAAACCTTTTTCCAAAATAAAAACCGGCGGATCGTCCGCCGGTTGCCTGCTTATTCTTCTTTCATCGATTGGCGCGCTTCGGTCATCTGCTTCCAGACCGACCCTTGCGCTTCTTCGCCTTGTTCGATTCGGGCGATCGCCATCTTCACTTGCAGCTTCACTTCAAACTCCGGATCATTTTCTGCCCGCTTCAACGCCGGCAATGCCTCTTCTGTCCCGGTTTCAAACAAGAACATAGCTGCACGCCAACGGACAAGCTTGTTTTTGTCTTCTAGGGCTTCCATCATGACGGGCTCAAACTCTTCGAACCCAAGATCGCTGATGGCATCCCCTGCGGTTCTCCGCACTGCCCAGCTCTTATCTTTCATCGCCCGGGCGATGTACGGAACGACTGCCTTGTCTTTGATGTCGCCTAAATAAATGACGGCTTGGCGCCGAATCGACATTTTTTCATCTTCTATCGCTCGAGCAAGCAGCGGCAGATCGTCCAGGCTCCCTTCGCCCATCTGTTCAAGCAATTGGAAGCGGGTCTGCCAATCGGGCACATTGAATTCTTCGATGGCTACTTTTCTTCCGCGCACCACTGCTCCCTGTACCTGTTCCTCGGACGGAGACACAAGCTGCTGCAGCCGTTCATCCGGATACGCTGCATTCAATTCTTCGACGACATGCTGGCCGATTTCCTCTTTATCGCCGTAGCGGACGCCATAATCCGCCCATTTCCGTTGAAGCAGGTAATTCTCTTCTGTCGGATCCATGGCTTTGGCCATGGCAGCTGTGAAGCGCTCCGGCATACCGAAGCGTTGTTCAGAAGAGCTGTCGAATACTTTCACTTGCAGCGGTATTCCTTTGAATTGCTGGACATGGACATAGACTTCACCAAAATGCTCATCCATCTCCATTTCTGCTCCGGCTGCTCCGTCCCCTTCACCGAAAACGCGCCGGACTTCTGCCAGAATCCCTTCCCAGTCAACTTTCGACAAGCGTTCCACCGCCAAGAAATCAGCTACGTGGTAAACGCCTTTCACGCCTTCGATATCCATGATTTTTCGGATTTCCTGCGGAGCCCCTTCCAAGTTTGTTTTTGAATAATTATGGCTCTTGCCGAAAGGCAATTCCTGGTCGATGATGACTTTCATTGTATTCGGGCTTGGTGTCGGTTCGATCGTTTTGATTTTCATGAATGTTCCCCCTGCTGAAATTTTATGATTCTGCAATTTCCTGGAGATACGTCCACCGCTCGATGAGACGGTCGTATTCTTCCGTCAATGCGTCGATTTCCTGAGTGAGTTGGTTCAGTTTTTCAAAATCCGCGCCTGCTCCTGACATATCGCTTTCTTTTTGCTCTATCTGCTGCTCCACTTCGGCAATGACATCAAGGATTGAATTAAACTCTTGCTGTTCCTTGAACGTCAATTTCTTTTTCTGCGCTTCCGGCTTCACGGGTACGGGGGCAGGTTCGAAAACTTCTGCCTCCGCCATTTCAGGCACAGCCTTCTCTTTGATGAATTCGGAATACAAGCCTTGGTATTCGACAATTTTGCCGGTCCCTGTGGTCCATAATTTCTGGGCGATCCGATCCAGGAAAAACCGGTCATGGGAAATCGTGATGACGACGCCCGGGAAGTTTTCCAGAAAATCCTCCAAAACGGAAAGCGTCTGGATGTCCAAGTCGTTCGTCGGCTCGTCAAGCAAGAGAATATTAGGCTGCTCCATCAACAGCTTTAGCAAGTACAAACGTTTCCGCTCGCCGCCCGATAGTTTACCGATTTGTGTGCCGTGGCCGTTTGAGGGAAACAGAAAGCGCTCGAGCATTTGGGTTGCCGACAAACGGACGCCTTTGGCCGCCTCATAATCACTTGATATTTCCTGGATATACTCAATCATTCGCTGTGATTCGTCCATTTCCGGCAAGTGCTGAGTGAAATGGGCAATCTTCACGGTGCTCCCATATTCTAATCGCCCTTCAGTCGGCTGGTACTCGCCAGCCAAAATTTTCATGAGCGTGGACTTCCCAGCTCCATTCGGACCGACGATGCCGATGCGGTCGCCTCCCTGCAAAAGAAAATCGAATCCGCTGAAAATGACATTGCTGCCAAAAGCCATGCCGACGCCTTCACCTTCAATGATTTTCTTCCCGAGGCGCTGGCTTTGCATAGAAAGCTCCAAAGACGTATTGTCGCTTTCCTTTTGGACGTTCTCCTTGATTTCATCAAAGCGCTGAATCCGGGCTTTCTGCTTGGTCGACCGGGCTTTGGCGCCCCGGCGGATCCATTTGAGCTCTGAACGGAAGCGGTTTTCCAGCTTCTGTTGGGAAGAAGCGGCCATTTCATCGCGAATCGCTTTGTTTTCCAGGTAGTCGCCATAGTTACCTTTATGTGTATACATTGTTTGATCGGCAATTTCAAAGATATGCGTCGACACCGCATCCAGGAAATAGCGATCGTGCGTCACGAAAAGCATGGCGCTGTTCATGCGAAGCAGTGTTTCCTGAAGCCACTCCGTTGAGACAGCGTCCAGATGGTTCGTCGGTTCATCGAGGAGAATTAAATCCGCCGGTTCGATCAACGCTTTTGCCAGCGCCACCCGCTTCCGCTGCCCGCCGGACAATTCGCTTATGTTCTGGTCGAACATGTCGATGCCGAGTTTTGTCAGGGCCGTTTTAGCAAGGGCATTGATGTCCCAGGCATTTTCTTTTTCCATCCCTTCCTGGATTTTCATCAATTCATCCTGCAATTGAGTTGAACTCGAATCGACCATCATGTTTTTCAAGGCTTGCTCATAGGACCGGTTCAGTGCCAGGATCGGCGAATCGCCTGAAAAAACCGTCTCAAGGACGGTGAGCGATTCGTCGAATTCCGGTTCTTGCTTTAAATACGTGATCTGGTATTTTTTCGGATGGTCCATCGTCAAGGAATCCGCTTCAACTTCACCGGCCACGATGGACATTAAGGTCGACTTCCCCGTACCATTAACGCCGATCAGACCCGCCCGTTCTCCTGGATAAAGTGAAAATTCGACTCCTTTGAAAAGCGTTTTAGCTCCAACCGTCTTAGTTAAATTTGTAATATTTAAGTGGCTCATTTATTCCCATCCGTTTCTTTTTGTAGTTGCTCTAAAAAGGATAGCATAAAAGCGTGACGCTCTTCAGCAATCTGCCTTCCGGCCTCTGTATTTATGCTGTCCTTCAGCTTCAGCAGTTTCTCATAAAAATGCGTCGTGCTGCTGGTCGGCTTGGACCGGTACTCCTCCTCGGTCATTTCCAAACGGGGCTCTTCCTGCCAATCATAAAGCTTGCGCCCTTTTGCCCCGCCGTATGCGAACGTCCGGGCAATGCCGACTGCCCCGATGGCGTCCAGCCGGTCTGCATCCTGCACAATTTCGGCCTCTATGGATGCAGGCGCTTTACCATTGCCGCCTTTGAACGAAACGGCTGAGATGATGTCGGTGATATGCTCCTTTTGTTCTTCATCCAGTCCGAGGCTTGCCAAAATTTCCGCTTCCGGATCTTCTCCGTGCTTTTTATATTTTGGATCGGAAACGTCATGGAGCAATACGGCCATTTCCACTACAAAAGCATCGGCCTTCTGTGTTTTAAGGATTTCTCTGGCATTTTGCCGTACCCGTTCAATATGCTGCCAATCATGGCTTGCATCAAATGTATCGTAGATCGCTTTTGCCGCTTTTTCACATTGCAGCAATTGTTCAGTCTGCATAAATACAACTCCTTTCCTACTATTATAACATCCTTTGGAAAACGGCTTTCCCTCCAGGTGTTATTGACGATTGGCGGCCATTCGGGTATAGTATAGCCATCCATTAAACGGGTTTTAATGGTGCCACGACATTACTCAATAATAGGGGGAACGCGCATGCACCAAGGTACAGTGAAATGGTTCAACTCGGAAAAAGGGTACGGCTTTATTGAGCATAATAATGGTGATGACGTATTCGTCCATTTTACAGGCATCCAAGGCGATGGCTTCAGGACGCTGCAAGAAGGCAAAACCGTGTCGTTTGAGATTATTGACGGAAATCGTGGTCCGCAGGCATCGAATGTTAAAGAGACTAATACGTGAAAAAGCGCATATAAAAAAAGGGAGCCTCGAAAAATTCGAGGCTCCCTTTTGCATTTCATGTCCATGTATAGTTTTTGCCCCAGCTTTCGCGCGACAGCCGTTCGATTTCTTCAACATCGGCGTCTTCCACCATATAGGTGTCGCCTTGTTCATAAGGGTTGTAATGGAACGCATACATCCGCGCCGTGAATTGATGGAACGGCAAGGAAGACTCGCCTTCCTGCTCGCCGTGCCCTTGGACGCTCGTTTCGATCCCCTGGCCCCAATTCTGGCCGCTGTCGTTGTTCGGGTTGTAGAAATAGACCCGGAATTCCCCTTGCTCATCCTGGTCGATTCGCTGGATGGAAACTGCATGCAGACCTAGTAATTTGCCATGTACATTGGTGATGTAGATGCCTACCGGGTTCGGATAGATCATTTCATAGCCTTCATTGTATTCCGGGTGATGGGTCGCGTAGAAGAGGCGCACAAACGCTTCGTAGTCTGTCACAAAGCCGGTATACTGATCGATGATGCTGGCAAAACCACGGGAGATCCATTCGCCGTAAAACTCGGGATTGACCCATTTGTGGCCGTCCTCTCCCCTTAACAGCGTCTTTTTCATCATTTCATTGTAGATTTTGTCCAGGTGTGGAACAAGGACCACTGAGACCGGATCAAGTTCGCGATGGATTTCATCTGCCACCCCGCCCTGAATCATATTCGAATGGATTTCTTCCCCTTCAAAAGTCATGTCAATATCATTTTCTCTCACGGCCCGTGCAATATATTCGAGAAGCTGGCCGACGCCATGCTGGGCCCATAAACTGATCGCCCTCGCGGACTGGCATGTCGGATTCAGCCCTTGCCCGATGCCGAGAGGTTGTCCTAAAACATTGACAACACCGCCCACCAGGACGCCATTTGCCGTGATGCCGCCTTTTCGGTGTTCCCGGCGGAGCAAATGCTTTTTGACGTCCGGGTGCACATCGATTTCAAAAAGCCGGCGCAGCGCAGGCAATAAGGGCTCCTGTGTCAGGACGCCGCGGTCAAGCATGCGGGACAAGCCATAGATCACTTTGCTCGTTTCCGGATGGACCGATATTTGGATGATGTCCCTGATCAGCTCGGTATTGGCATTGAAACTTGCGATGCCCATTTCAGACAATGCCAATGCTTCCGGGATAATATCGGAGTATTTCCGGTTCAGGAAGCGGATGAAGATGGCATTTGCCGGTGCCACCAATCCCGTAGCGTTCATCGACTCCGCAAACGCCTGCGCTTCCTCGTGAAGTGTTTCTTCGTCGGCCTCCGTCAGTTTTTTCCGGTATTCGCGCAGATTCGGATACTGTTCACTGAGCGGCGTCGATGTAGTTATGGCTTTGTTGAATGATTTCAATTTATCTTTCGTACTTTCATCGATTTCCTCGTCAAGCATCTGGTTGGCGGTCTCAATCATCGTTACGATCCGCTCCACCATGATCGGCCGCTGGACAGTCAAGCGCTCAATCTCTTCGACTAGCTTGCCCGCGACCGCTTTATAAGAAAGGCGGGCGCCAAGGAAGCGGAAGAGCCGTTCCGCCCGTTCGATATGCTCGCCGCCTTCCACCCGTGCGGCTTCCGTTTCAGCCGGAAACAACAGATCCATATTCAACGCCAGCACTTCGTTCAAAAAAGAGGCAGCTTCTTCTTGAGGCACTTCCGGGTGTTCATATTGCCCTTCAGCGATTGACAGCATGCGCAATTCGCTCAGCATTTCCACGAGCGAATTGACCCCCCTGATTTTCAAGGAGCCGCCGACAAACGGCGGTTCCAGGTTGTCAGCTTCAGCCCATGGCCCGCCATGGAAAACACCAGCCGCATCAAAACGTCCGGCATAGCCGTAAAGGGCTTCAAGGCCGTCATCGGTTGCTGCTAGCTCGCCTGCTAGCTGAAAAACAGCCGTCTGGTACATGCTTTTCGCAAATGGCTTGGCTTCTTCCAGCACCGCAAGGGCTTGTTCGAATTTATTTTTGGTCAGTGTTGATTCAGTAGTCATGGCCATTCCCCCAGATGTTAGATATAGAAATCGAATTTTTCATATTGCTGAAGCAATTCCTTCATCCGGCCGCTGTCTTCCCCAAAGAAGAACAGCGTGCCGTAATGGTTCCCGAAGCCGACGCGTTCCGCCACTTTCGAGGTGACCGGTATGAACATATCGTGCTTTTCAAAATAAGGGTCGTTCTTCAATTCATCAGGCACATTCAGCTTCTCAATCAGCCTCACGCGCGGATAGACCATCAAACTTCCGGCATAGCCTTTTGCATCATCCACTTCTTTCGGGAAAAAAGCTTCCAGTTCTTCAGCCGTCGTATCCGGATCGCTGCAGAGAATCTGTGCTTGGAAAGCACTGAAGCCGTAAGCCCGTTCGATCAAATCGAAAATGTGTCCGCCGGGCACCCGGGCTGCCACTTCCCCGAAGTTTAAAGTGCCGTCATGTGAAATGAAATATTCCGGATGGATGACGCCGTATTTGATTTCAAAAGCATCTACAAGTTTCTGGATTTCCTTTAATATTGTAGGACGGTAAGATTCAAGTGCCGGGGAAGCAGGGACGAAATTCGAGTGGCCCAGTTTGACGTATTCTGTGATGTTCAGGAACTTCACCTCGCCGTTATGGATAAAAGCTTCACAAGAGAATTCCTGGCCGTCCAGATGGCTTTCCATCAAATACGGGAATTCCTGTTCTTCCATTTTCTCGATATCTGTCGCGTCCCGAATGACCATGTGCCCAACCGTGCCTGCCTTGTTCAGGGGCTTGATATGTATCGGATCATTCAGATCGCCTTCAATTTTGATCAATGCATCATTCACCCGCTTCAAGAACCGGTGGATGTCCTCTTTGGAATGCGCTTCTTCGAAAACCCCCACTTTAATGCCTGCCATCTGGGCTTTCCGCTTCATCAGCCCTTTATCCCTCATCAACAGCGAACGGTTGAAGACCCGCGGATCATCGAAGAAGCGGGCATTCAATGCGCCTGCCCATTCCACCGTTTCTTCATAGATCGGCACCGCGACTTTGGTGTCCATCGCCTGAAGCTTTTCATACAATTCATCCGACCCTTCATTGAGCCGTTCAAAATCCCATGGCACAAAATTGATGCCATTCTCTTTTGCGAATCCCTCAAAATCAGGCGGGCCCACCACAACGAACGGCCGGTCCAATTTATCAATCGCCTCAATTGCCGGCAAACTCCACCCTAAAATTGCTGTCAATCTTCCTTCTCCTGCATTCGCCATCCAGACACTCCCTTTGCAAAATGATATAAGCCTGTAAATACCTGTATTATTGCCTGTTTTCAGACGATTCAAACCTTAGCCCGGTAATCGGGTTTAAACAATTCGGCAAACGGAAATAATCTTAGTAACAAATCCGTAGGTGCAAAAAGCCAAAACAGGAGGAAACTTTATGGACTCATGGTTTATGAAGCTGAGGGAATATTTCCCGGCTAAAGAGATGAAATCCCATGCGCATATGAAAGGGTTGTTCACGGACAAAAGCGAAGTCTACAAATTAGACGAAGGCCCGGAATACACATTAGTCTATTTTGAAAAGGAGGATTTCCTGTTCGTCGATTATATCCTCGTCTCCAGTTCATCACGCGGCAGCGGCCTGGGCTCCAAAGTGATGGAGCGCGTGAAGAAGAAAGACAAAACGATTATCCTTGAAGTCGATCCCGTAACACCGGAAGATCCAGAATCAGGCAAGCGCGTCCGCTTTTATGAAAAACAGAAATTCAAGAAAGTTCCGTCCATAACTTATGTGCGGAACCACCCTGTTACCGGCGAAAAGAGTGAAATGGACATTTTCTATTGGTCGCCCGATGCCGTCACGGAAGAATGGATATTCGAAAAAATGAAAGAGGCGTATGAAGAAGTACACGCATTCGGCAATGAAATCTTCTACAACAAAGCTCCGCAGCCTCCGGAAGAAGTGCTGCAGCTCGAAACAGCCCATCCACGGCAGCGGGCAAAATAAAAAAACGGCAGCGGGTTCCGCTGCCGTTTTCCTATATTCATTTATGTCCAGTGCCTACTTTGTTCAATTCATTCCCCAAAAACTGCAGCTGTGTGCCGACGGAGCAATTGCTGATGCAGAAACGGTGCGCAGCGGTTTTCCCTTGCTCTTTCCGAAGTTGTTTCCGGATAAAACAGCCTTCGCAGTATGTCTCTATCATTTCGTCGATTTCATTAATGATTGAAAGTTTGTTCAACCCGTCACCCCTTTGAATTGCCATTCGCTAATTTTACTACTGATTTGTGATTTTTTGCAACAATAGTTATACTAGCAAAGGACATTTTTGTCTTTGCGGCGGTTCGCAAACTCCCGCCTCACCAAAACTAAGGAGGATTTTTTAATGTTCAATGAATTTTTTGGACTTGGCTTCGCCTTGGCCAATTTCGTCCTGCTCCTGCTGATGTATAAATTCTTCGGCAAGACCGGTTTGTTCGCTTGGATCGCCATTGCAACCGTGCTGGCAAACATCCAGGTGACGAAGACCATCGAAATCATCGGCCTGACTGCGACGCTCGGGAACAGTCTGTATGCTTCCACGTTCCTGGCGACCGATATACTCAATGAAAAATACGGGAAACAAGACGCACGGAAAGCGGTCTGGCTCGGTTTCGCCTCGCTTTTGATCATGGTTCTTGTTATGCAGGCCGGGCTTCAGTTCATCCCAGCCGAGAGCGACATCGCCAACTCATCGCTTGAGACCATCTTCGGGCTCATCCCGCAGATCGCCATTGCAAGCATGATCGCTTATCTGGCAAGCCAGCATCTGGATGTCATCATCTTCACCGCCATCCGCAAAGTTTTCCCGAAAGACAGCCAGTTCTGGATCCGCAACAACGGCTCGACATTGATCAGCCAGCTGCTGGATACATTGATTTTTACGAGCATCGCCTTTTACGGCGTTTTCCCGTTCGACGTCTGGCTGGAGATATTCATCTCAACGTATATTTTGAAGTTCATCGTTTCCGTGCTGGCCACGCCATTCGGCTATATGGCCAAAGCCACCACTCCGTTCGATGAAAAGCAGGTGAACTGATGCTGGAAGTGTTCATTGATGCAGCTACTGCCGGCTCTCCGCAGGTGAGTGCATGCGGCGTCTTTATCCGGGGGGAAGGGCATTCGATCAAGTGGAGTGAATACCTCGGCGAAATGGACAACCATACTGCCGAACTGACGGCTTTGGTGAAAGGGCTGCAATTGGCCAAGGGCCTGACCGCCGGCATGGTGTCGATCAAATCCGACTCGCAGGTGACCGTGGATGCTTTTGAACGGGAGTACACCAAAAATCCCCGTTTCAAACCGATCCTCGAAGAAGCGCTCGCGCTCAGCAAGTCATTCGAATATTGTTTCATCAAATGGATTCCGGATTCGCAGAACCGGGCAGCCGACGACTTGGCAAGAAAAGAATTGCGGGCACATAAATGAGAATCCAAAGAAAACGGCCAACAGCTATGGAGGCGCTGCCCGTTTCTTCCGAGATGGTGAGAGACGGCTTCCGGAAAGTCTGGTAAACTGGATACAGCTGAACTTAATGGAGGCAAAATTATGAGATCGAAAATTGGCATCATTCTCGATATTTTTATCCTGCTGATCGGCCCTTGGATCCTGTACACGCGCGTTGTGGAAATCATGGAGAACGGTGTATCCGTTTATCCGGTCATTTCGATTATCATCATTACGCTTGCGGTGCTCTTCTCCATTTACAACTTGTACTTGGTCCTGGCGTCAAAACAGCAGCAAACTCCGAAAAAATAGTGTGCGAAAGGTGATTCGTTTTGAAATCCGTCCTGTTTTATCTTGTGCCATTGGCTGTCTTTGCACTGGTCAATAATTTGGTTGACCGCCTCTACTGGCCCTGGTTTGTCACTCTCTTGCTGGCATTCCTGATGTTCCAGCTGGCACGCCTCCGCTATCCGAAAGATGGCGTGCCGCCGATTGCCAAGGCCTCCCAGGCCTTCTTCTACATATTGACCGTCGCTTTCATCTTCCGTGACCAATACCTGGATCCGTTCATTATCAACCTGCTGCTCGGTGTAACGCTTGGAATCGTCATCGTGGAGCTCATGAAGCACAGAAAAAAGCCGTCAGCTTGACGGCTTTTTTCATTGGAGAGAACCTTCACACGACATACCATATCAGAAAAAGTGCAATCGCGATGGCGATCCACGTAATGATCCGGATCAGATTCCGTTTTTTGCGGATTTCTTCTTCTTCTTTTACATCTTTTAGAAACGGCATAACCTCTCCCCCTCTCCTGCGTTGCCTTTTGCCGGGACCATCCATTATGATTGAACAAAGGAGGTATTCCGGTGAGAAAATTCATGATTCCGCTGCTCTTCCTTAGTATAATCGCCGGCTGCAACGATGCACCAGCGAAACCTGAAGAAGCGACCGCTCCGACCGAAGCGATCGCCTCCGGCTTGGATGCCCCATGGTCCATCAACAAGTCTGATGAGGAGTTTTATATCTCTGAACGCTCCGGTACCGTGGCGCATATCGACAGCGCCGGCAAGGTGACCCAACAAGCGGTGGAGTTCTCCGACCCCTTGTCTGATGCGGCAGAAGCAGGATTTCTAGGATTCGTGCTGGCTGACGATTTTTCTGACACGGCTCAGGCCTATGGATATTATGTATACGACCGGGACGGCAGCTCATACAATAAAATTGCCAAGTTCCAACTGGAGAACGGCATATGGAAAGAAAGCAGTGTGCTGTTGGAAGGGATTCCGACCGGCAATGTCCATCACGGCGGACGGTTGGAGATCGGAGAAGACGGGGCGCTTTATGCTACGATCGGCGATGCCTCAGATCCTGATCTTGCCCAGGATATGGGATCCGTCAATGGCAAGATCCTGCGGTTGAATGAAAACGATGAATTCCTCATCTATTCCAGCGGGCACCGCAATCCGCAAGGCATGGCCTGGGACAGCGGCACCATGTACGCCTCCGAACACGGCCAATCCGCCAATGATGAAATCAACATCATCGAGGAAGGCAATAATTACGGGTGGCCGATCACCGAAGGTACTGCTGAACTGGACGGCCTTGAAACGCCGTTTTACACGACCGGTTCCGGGGATACTTGGGCGCCCAGCGGGATAGATGTACAGGACGGCATGCTCTATGTCGCAGCACTCCGAGGTACCGCCCTGAAAGTGATCGATCTGGAAACGGGTGAAGTAGCCGATTCCATCGAAGGCTTCGGGCGCGTCCGCGATGTCTATGCGGCCGGAGAAGAAATTTACTTCATCACGAACAATACGGACGGCCGGGGCACGCCCTCTGAAGGCGATGATAAATTATACCGCCTCAGCCGTGAATGAAAAAAGCGCTGGATCGCCAGCGCTTTTTTCTATGCTTTAAAGAAATTTGACCATCAAGTCCTCGTCGATATAGCGGTCCTCCGCTTTCATTGCGCGGAGGTCGACGCCATATTTCAAGAAACCCAGATGCCCGTATAATTTTACTGCCGGGACATTGGCCGAGTTGACCATCAAATACAATTGCTCAATTTCTCTGTGCCGCTTGGCATAGCCGATCAATGTTTCCATCAACCTCCGGGCAATTCCTTTGCCGCGGGCAGAAGGCGTCACATAAACGGCATAGACCGAAGCGCGGTGGCCTGTTTTGGTTCCCATCTCCATGGCTAACGTGACATTGCCGACAAGCTTTCCATCTTCAAAAGCGCCGAACGTCACAGCGGCTTTGTCCGAAAGGCGGCTCTCCGTTTTCTGAAGCGGCGCCTTCAGCGCATCTTCAAGGGACGCGCTAAAGGCATCCGGGTCTTTCGTCAAAGCTTCGATCCGCAACGTCCTATATCCCGCAGCATCTTCCGGCCCCAATTTTCTAATTTCCATCTTTCCGACTTCCTTTTCACCTGAATTCCTGTTTCACTGTCCCTTTGCCGTTTTCCACATCAATCGTGGCATATGCGCCGTTGATGAACGTGATTTGCGGCGGCATATGGCCGAGGTCGATATCATAAGCGATCGGTACGCCAAGTTCATCCGACAGATCGGCGTACATTTTTTCTATGGTATACCCTCCGACTTCTTGATTCGCCGGGCTTCTGCCGAAAACGATTCCGGATATATGGCTGAACCAGCCTGCGTATTTCATCTGGGTAAGCGAACGCTTGAGATCGGCAACATTCATCTCGCAGTTCTCCAGATACCAGACTACCGGCTCTTCGGGAATATGCTCCTCCCGAAACTTGGCGATGTCCCCATAAGGCGTGCCGATTACATGGCGGATCACGTCGATGCACCCTCCGAGTAAGCGGCCTTCAAACCGCTCCCCTTCGCCCGAGACCGTCTTCCACTCCGTCGGTTCCGTCAAATGGAAAACGACCGGCGATGGCGCTTCGTGGCTCCATTCCAGCTGATACTTTACCGAAGATTCCTGCTCAACAGACCCTCCCGGATTTGTTCGCAGCACATCGAGCCAGCGGCCAGTTGTGGAATCGGATGCCTCCCCCCTCAGATCGATCAGGTTCGTGCCGTGGGCAGTGGCAATTCCAGTGTTCAATGTAATCGCAAGCAGCAGCAAGCTCACATCTGAATATCCGAGCACCCATTTCGGCTCCAAATCGGCAAAGTCGAGAAATTCCAGGGTTTCTACCAGCAATTCTCCACCCCATGGAGGAAGGATCAGGTCGATTTCGGGATCCTTCAGCATGCGCATCAGTTCCGCAGCACGCTGTTCTGCCGGCGCTGACTTCGCCTCGGTTTGTGTCCAGGCTGTCTCACCTGTCTGGACGAGAAATCCCTGTTTTTCAAGCCGTTCTTTTGCTTGTTGCAATAAATGATGGTGCTCCTGCGGGACGCCAGAGGATGGCGCAGTCACTCCAATGGTCCGCAAAGCGCTTTCCGGATATCTGATCATCGAATTGCCCCTTTCGGTGTTGCGGTTATGTAAAGGTTACTAAAGCATAAAGCAATCCGCAAAGGATCGCTCCGCCTAATAAGAAAAGAAACGCTTGGGTTATAAAGTCCCAAAACATGTTCGGTTTCCGGTCCAAGCTTTTTTCCTTCGACTGCGACAATCCATATGACAAGCCTGTGGGCGCAGTGTCATTCATCATTTCACCTGTCTTCCTGATGCGTCGGGTTTCCATTGTGTTCCTCCTTTGGCTAAATCAATAAGAAATTTGTGTTTAGAAATATTATACTAAAGAGTCCAAAGATGGAAAGGCGAAATTTCAAAATTATTGAAAAAGCTCCTTTTCTCCCCCTACGGTTATCCCTTCATATGGAGGGTATAAAAGGTATAAGAAGATCACGTATACGGAAAGGAGACTGTAAAAATGAAAGTACTGGTAGTAGGAGCCAACGGGCAAATCGGCCGGCAGTTCGTCCAGATGCTTGACAAAAGCGGGACGCATACGCCCAAGGCGATGGTGCGCAGACAAGATCAAGTCAGCTTTTTTAATGCATTAGGCGTGGAGACGGTATTGGCCAGCCTCGAGGGTAGCATCGATGAAATCGCTGAGGCCATGGCTGGCTGCGATGCGGTCGTTTTCACTGCTGGCAGCGGAGGGGGAACGGGCGCTGATAAAACTTTGCTCGTCGATCTTGACGGTGCCGCCAAAACTATTGAAGCGGCCCAACGGACCGGCGTCAGCCGATTTTTGATGGTCAGTGCCATCTATGCCGACCGCCGGGAAAACTGGGTCGATGAAATGGCCCCTTATTATGTTGCAAAACACCATGCTGATAACATACTGCGGGCAAGCGGCCTGACGTATACCATCATCCGCCCGGGCCTTCTGACAAACAGCCGTGGAACCGGCCTGATCACCGCTTCTGAACAGCTGGACGGCGGACCGATTCCGCGTGAAGATGTGGCTGCCGTCCTTCTCCATTCCCTTTCAAATGAACATGTCTTTAACAAAGCGTTTGAAGTCATTTCTGGGGATGATCCCATCGAAGAAGCGTTGAACCGTCTCTGATGATAGTGCCAGGCACTATTCGGGCATGGCATTGACAAAGAAGATCTTTTTTCGCGCATCAAAAAAGATGGCCCTCAGCAATGAGGTGCCATCTTTTTCATCAAGCCTGAACTCTTTCTTTTCCTTTGAGGCTTTTCACACCAAGCACCAATTGGAAAACAGAAGCGATCGAACAAATGATAATTGCCGCATAGCCGAGGCCATTGATCGGCTGCAGAAGAAACGTTCGAAATACGATCAATAGCAGCATGGCCGCCAGCGCGAAATTGACAACATACGGCTTGTCATAAAATTTCTTTAGCGAGATTCCTGCGAATATTGCTGAAGCAACAATCAGTAAAGTTAAAAACATTTCCATTCCGGTCCCTCATCCCCTAAGCTTTTGACCCAATTTTAGCACAGTTCGCTCCATTAAAGTAGAACCTCTCGTTACGGGAGTTCCTTATATGCGAGGAGCTTAATCACGCGCTCATGCTGCGGATATTCAACTGTGAGTTGCGCTTGCGAGAAAAGTTCGAAATCCTCGAATACAAAACCTGGTGCGACCATGCAGCCGACCAGCGCAAACGTATCCGGACGGTCGACAGAAGAACCGAAAATGCTGCCTTTTTCCACACGCACCTGCGGCTTTTCGCCTGCCTGAACGTCTAACCCTAATTTTTCCTCGCGGTATGCCCCGTCGGCCCCGATGATGTGGACCGTGAGCGGACTGCCTGCATGGTAGTACCATAACTCATCCGACTTCAGCCGGTGCAAGTGCGAAACTTCCCCGGACTGCAGCAGAAAATAAATGCTTGTATAAAGAGCCCTTTCACCCGAATGGAAAGCTGCCGTCTCTTCCGAACGGAAAGACGGTTTATAGAAGCCGCCTTCCGGATGCGCCTCCATTTCCAAAAGCCGGATCCAATCTTTCGCGTCCATCAAATCCGCTCCTTTCTCTTGCCAGCAGAAAATCCTTCAAACAGCCTGCCGCCAAAAGGAGATAAAGCCTCTTCTGCCAGCCGGATCACCGGGTCTTTATCGCCGGTCCGGTAAAAATGTCCGAACGCTTCTGATAACGCCTCCGCAAAGTCCGGATCAAATTTTTGCAGCGACCGGTAAACCCACTTGGATTGCCCGGTCCATTGCCGGTTGGTGCGCAGCACGAATTCCGCAAGGAGCTCCGCTAAATGCCCCGCAATGAATAAAAGTTCCGCTTTTGACTCGCTGCCGGTAAAATCGTCCAGTGCATCTGTAATAAAGTATCTCTTGGCGCCGATTTCATCAAGGGTCCATTTTTTCGGGCCCGCTGCCAGCAAAAGATCCGCTTCCGCTTTGATCCCAGCCAGTACTCCCAGGTCCTTGAGCACCATGCCTTCCGAAACCATCGCCGGCAATGAAGGGCGCGAGCGGGCACAATCACTTTCAAAAAACGGCTGGTATGATGAAAGGTTGTGGACAAACACCTCTATTGGCCAATCTTGAAAAAGAATGGACTCCCTGTAGGACGCATGAACGCCTTTATCGAAAACCACAATGTCCAAATCTGAAGTCGCTGTCGCTTCCCCTCTCACTACACTTCCGGCGAGAACTGCCGCTTCGCAGTCCGGATGGAATTTATCTATGTACATGGCCGACGCCACAATCGGTTCAATTCGCATGTTCTTCTTCCTTTCGCAAAAGTTTTCATTCGGACAGGTTTTCGTGAAACCTTGTCCTGTGCAATACCGTATTAATTATATAGCAGAAACACAATCCTAGGAGGAAAAAACATGAACAATCACGAAATCGACTTTAAACTGCACGGCGATGACATGCAATTTGTCGAAGTGGAACTTGATCCGAACGAGACCGTCATTGCCGAAGCAGGAGCTTTGATGATGATGGAGGACGGCATTGCAATGGAGACTATTTTCGGGGACGGGTCGAAAAACAGCGGATCGGGATTGATGGGGAAACTGATGGGAGCCGGAAAACGCCTAGTGACAGGGGAAAGCCTGTTCATGACCGCTTTCACTAACCAAGGGACCGGCAAACGGAACGTATCTTTCGCCGCCCCTTATCCCGGAAAGATTATTCCGCTGGATTTAAGCACGCTAGGCGGTAAAGTCATCTGCCAGAAAGATTCGTTCTTGGCTGCTGCAAAAGGCGTATCGATCGGGATTGAACTGCAGCAAAAACTCGGGACCGGCTTTTTCGGCGGCGAAGGCTTTATCATGCAGAAACTTGAAGGCGACGGGCTCGCTTTCGTCCATGCAGGCGGCACGCTTTACCGCAAAAATCTACAAAAAGGTGAAGTGCTCCGAGTCGACACCGGCTGCCTGGTCGCGATGACTGCAGATGTCGATTACAATATCGAAATGGTGTCTGGGGTCAAAACCGCCTTGTTCGGCGGCGAAGGCTTGTTTTTTGCCACTCTCCGCGGTCCCGGAAGTGTATGGATCCAGTCCATGCCGTTCAGCCGTCTCGCCAGCCGCGTCTTCGCAGCTGCTCCGCAGAACCCTGGCGGCAGTTCGCAAGGCGAAGGCAGCATTGCCGGCGGCTTGTTCAATATGCTCGGCGGAAAATGATGCAGCTGGCCGGCAGATTTGCAAGGTTTACAGATTCCCTCTTTCCCAGCTGCAACACGCTTTTATAGCCCTAAGCCAAGGGACTGAAAAAATCGGCGCAATCCGGAAGGAAGAGGTGCTATCCATGAAAGTGCTTGCTAACTTTTTGAAGCTTGTGGTTTTGCTTATCGGCCTCCCCGTTCTCGCTGCCTGCCTGTATGGCTTGACGCGGTTCGATCCGGACTCCCCATACTGGGCATTGCCGGAGCTGGCGGAATTGCAGTACCCCGTATTAATCGGCATGTATGCAGCGATGATCCCTTTTTTCTATGCCCTATATCAAATTTTCAAGTTGTTGGGCGCCCTCGCCAAAGGGAGAATTTTTACTCCTTCTTCCATAATGGCCGTGCGCAACATCAAATATGCTGCGCTCGCTATCTGCTTTTTGTATGTGCTGGAGCTGCCGTTCTTGCACCGCCTTGCCCAAGTGGACGATGCTCCGGCGACGTTGATCGGTTTGTTCGTCATAACCGTTTCCGGCGTAATTGCCGTAATAACCGGTTGGCTGCAGAAACGCATGCGGAAAAACATACCGGAGCGGGCGGCATATTAATCCTTGAACAAGAAAAAACGCTCAGATTCTGAGCGTTCTTTTTTTGGTCCATTAAAGTTCTTTCTGTTTTGCTTGGCGCATTTCCTCTACGGCTGCATGGTATTTCCCGAAATCGAACTCCACGCTTTTCGGTTTGTAGAAATACAAGATCGACTCTTTTTCGCCCTGGGACAGCATAAAATCGACCACTGCTTTCGGGCTCTTCATATCTGCCCCCGCTTTTTCCGCAGCCGCCAATTTTTCGAGAATGGCCTCTGGTGTTGCTGGCATCCAATCATCCTTCCTTATTGGTTCACGCTGATTTTGCTGCTGTACATGACATCTCCCGCAACGATTGTCATGGCGACGTTCGCTTCAAGGAATTGCTCCGGCTGCCCTTCGAACAGATTCCGGTCTAGCACCGTAAAATCGGCGTCATAGCCGTCCAGGATCTGACCGCGTTCATGTTCTTTGCAAATTGCCGCTGCGCTGCCGCTCGTGTACAATTGGATCGCTTCGAAACGGCTCAGCTTTTCATGCGGCATATAGCCCTCATGGGTTTCATATGGCTTTCTTCTTGTGACCGCCGCATACATGCCCAAGAGCGGATTCACGTCCTCGATCGGCGCATCGGAACCGCCTGCCGCAATGAGCCCTTTATCGATCAAGCTCTTCCAAGCATAAGCCCAATTGATGCGGTCTTCGCCGAGGCGTTCGATGACCCACGGGAAATCGGAAGAAACAAAGCTCGGCTGCAGGTCAAGCGCCACATCCAGCTTCACGAGCCGTTCCACGAGATCTTCCCTGACAACCATCGCGTGGATCAGCCTGTCTCGCTTCCCTTTCGGCACCGGATGCGCTTCGATGGCATCCAGCGCTTTTTCCATGCCCAGATCGCCGATCACATGGATGGCCACAGCTTCTCCGTGCTTCCGTGCCATGGCGACCAAGTTCTTCAATTCATCATCGGAATGGATCGCCACGCCGTTCGTAGTCGGATCGTCGTTGTATGGCCGGCTTAGCAGGGCGGTTTTCCCGCCGATCGAACCATCTGCAAAGATTTTCATTGCGCCCGGATCGATGAAAGGTTCGTTGTATTCAGCCGTTTCGATCATCTTTTCAAAAACACTGTGCGCCCGGAGCAGGTTCGCCCGGAACTTCAATTTTTCACCGATGACATTTTTGAACGCTTGAAGCGGGCGCGAGTAATCGCCGTAATAACCCATGTCTTCAGTATGGGCGCCCGTCAACCCGAGCGACAGCAGATCTTCTACCGACGTCTTCAAAGCGTTCGTCAAATAGCCGATGCTCACTTCAGGCACTTGATTCGCCACCAAATCTTGTGCGGCGTCCAGCAAATAGCCTGTCGGTTCCCCGTCATAATCGCGCACAATCACACCGCCGTCCGGATCCGGCGTATCTTTGGTGATCCCGGCAAGCCGCAGAGCACTCGAATTCGCCAAAATCGCATGCCGGCAAACGCGCTTCAGCAGCATCGGGGATTCGGTGATCTGATCGAGTTCGCTGCGATGGAAAATTTTCCGGTCAGGGAAATTGTTTTCATTCCACCCTTCCCCGATAAACCATTCATCTTTTGCCAGATTTTCGGTAGAACGGATGAGCTGGTTCTTCATGTCTTCAGCTGATTCAATTTTGGACAAATCAACCCGCAAGAGCTTTTCGCCATGGCCAATCATGTGCATATGGCTGTCCACAAAACCCGGATACATGACTCTCCCGCGCAAATCTTCTTCGCGGTCAGCTTCCGCTTTCAGTTCTTCGTAGCTGCCGATCCTTTCTATTTTACCGCCGGAGACGAGTACCGCCTCCACCGTTTCTCCTTCTGTTGCCATTGTATAGATCTTCCCGCCATGCCATAGGGTTTTCATGGTGTCACTCCTTTTCTAAAGATAATCATAAATCCATTTCATGCTGCGTTCAACCACATTCACTCCGAAAAACCTAATTTTTTGCGCAATTTGCGCTGGGAACATAAAACCGCTAAAATATGCTATAATTAAACCCATATTTTAGAAAGCTGAGGTGAACCCTCCAAGCCGGAGGGAACAATTGGACAGTATACTCATTTTGAATTTAGTTTTGGTGGCTTTTTTAATTGCATTGACCGCTTTGTTTGTCGGTTCCGAATTCTCGATCATCCGGGTGCGCCAATCCCGCATCGATCAGCTGATCTCGGAAGGCGACAAACGGGCCGTGCTGACGAAGAAAATCTCGGACAACCTGGATTATTACCTCTCGGCCTGCCAGCTGGGCATCACAATCACCGCCCTCGGCCTTGGTTGGCTCGGCGAACCGACAGTCGAGCGGATTTTGCATCCTGTTTTCGAAAACTTCGGCATCCATGACCCGACCGCTTCGATTTTGTCGTTTGCGATTGCGTTTGCCAGCATCACGTTCCTCCATGTCGTTCTGGGTGAATTGGCTCCAAAAACGCTAGCCATCCAATATTCCGAAAAAATGGCTTTGTTCTTTTCGCGGCCGCTGATCATTTTCGGCAAGATCATGAATCCGGCTATCTGGCTGATGAACGGTTCAGCCCGTCTGCTCCTTCGGGCATTCGGCATTGAACCTGCCGGGCATGAACAGGCCCATTCGGAAGAGGAATTGAAGATCATCATGGCCCAGAGCTATCAGAGCGGCGAAATCAACCAGACGGAATTGTCGTATATGCAGAACATCTTTTCTTTTGACGAGCGTTTGGCAAAAGATGTCCTCATTCCGCGTACCCAGATGGAAACGGTCTCGCTTGAAATGGACCATGAAGATTTGATGGAAATCGTCGCTGAACACCAGTACACGCGCTATCCTGTAACGGAAAACGGCGACAAGGACAATATCATCGGATTTGTCAATGTCAAAGAAATGCTGACGAATTTTACGGTCACCCGGAATATGAAAAACAGCATGGTGGTCCACGATATTCCATTTGTTGTCGAGCGCGCTCCTATACAGGATGTGCTCGTCACGATGCAGCGCGAACAGGTCCATATGGCAATTGTCATCGATGAGTACGGCGGCACTTCCGGCGTCATCACGATGGAAGACATTTTGGAAGAGATCGTCGGAGAGATCCGCGATGAGTTCGATGACGACGAACCGGATGAAATCAAAGCGCTTGATGAAAACAATTATCTGCTGAACGGCCGGGTCCTTCTTTCCGATCTGGAAGAACGTTTCGGGCTGACGTTCGAAGAAAGCGAAGATGTGGATACGATCGGCGGTTGGGTGCAGTTGAAAAACACGGAGATCACAGAAGGCGAATCCGTCTCCCTGCCGCAGCACATCATCACTGTCATTGAGATGGAAAACCATCAGATTATCACTGTCCAATTAACCCGTATCGAACAACTGGAATCCGAAGAATCGGACGAAGGAAAGCAAGAATAGCAAAGGGGCCGTCTAAAAAGGCCGCTGTCCATTGCGGCGGACGCTTTCCGCGGGCTTGCGCCGAACTAACTCGGACTGCCGTCCGAGTGGATTTCGGCACTTCGCTGTCCCGCTGGAGTCGCCGCCTCCATTCCCAGCAGCCATTTATAGCAAAAAGAAAAGTCCGGAGGAGAAAAAGCATTGCTTTTTCTCCTCCGGTCTTTAGTTTGGAGCTTTTTAGACAGCCCATTTTATTTTATTTATCAGCAAGCAGCGATTTTTCATATTCGAATTTTTTCATGAGCATTTCCCCGGAGTAGCCTTCTTCGATCAGGCGTGCAAGGATCGCTTTTGCGTCTTCTGTTTCTGCCTCCGGCTGGGACAATGAATCGATTTCGACCACATTGGAGCTGTCGGAAATCCAGTCTGAGAAGCTGCCGACATACAGCCGAAGCGATTCATGGCCGGCTTCCGCCAATGCGGCAAACAATGCAGCAGCGGACACGCCGCTGCCGCAGTAAACGACTGCAGGCTCCTGTTTTTGCAGGACGTCGGAAAAATCGGTGTCCTCTTTGAATTGATGATTGCTGACCAGCTTTTCCCAATCGAAATTCCGCGCACCGGGAATGCGCCCCGCAACGGGATCAATCGGTTCTTCAATCCCCGAGTAGCGCTTAGCAGAACGGGCATCCACCAGCACGCCAAGCTCATCGCCTTCGATTATGCCCTTCACGTAGCTTTGGTCAGCATAGAGAGAATCATCGAAGCTTAGTGCACAGTCAGTGCGCAGAAATTCCCGAATGTCCGAAGCCACTTCGATGCCATCCGCTTTTAAAGCTTCAAAGCCGCGCTTTGAAATAAACACATTCTTAAAGCCGGCATATTTCAAGAGCCACCAAGCGCGTGCCGCAAATGGCGCGCCGCCCTGGTCGTAGACAACCACAGAATCTTCGGGATCCAGGCCGCTCACATGGATCAGTTCAGCCAGCTGCTCCTTTGAAGGCATCGGATGGCGTCCGCCTTCGGCTCCCATATCGGATAAATGCTTTTCCAGATCCCAGAAAATTGCACCTTTCACATGGGATTCCGCGTATTGGCGTTCGCCCGCACTTGGATCCTTCAAGTCGAACCTTGCATCAATCCAACGGTATTGCTGCGTATCATTCGTGTCGATAAATACTTTCATCTCCTACACCCTCTCAGCTACCAGATTATCATACATTTTTTTCCATTCTCTTAAGATCTCTTCCTGCTGCAATAGCGTACGTTCGGAATCGATCTGGTCCATCGCCTGGCGGAGAATATGCTGGCGCAGCCCTTCCGCTTCCTGGTCCACAAAATGTTCTGCCCAACCCGCGAGTTTGGCTTTCTCCTGCTTCAGGTAAAGCGCGGCATCCCGCTCCATCAGCGCTTGAAGTGCATCGCGCAGCTTCTCTTTTTCATTCTTCTCAAAGAAGGTTTTATTGTTTCGGTAAAGCGATTTGACGGAATTGTAGTTCGCTTGGCCGAACGGTTTCCCGGCTTCCACAGTCCCCGCCTCTTCCACTTCGTATGGCGTGAAGGCGAACTCCGGGTTCATCTCCTTGAGTTTGGCCGTATCGTCTTTGAACCGGCCGGCGATCCGTTTTTCGATAAACTGCGACAAGCGGAAATTGGTGACCCGAATTTCCTGTTCAAAATCGAATGCCGTCATTTCGACAATATCCGCTAGTGCTGTATCCAGCGCTCCTTGAGCCGGTTTTGAAGAAAAGAGCGACGGGTTGAATGCTTCCTTGAAAAAGTCGTTAAAGCGGTAGAACACCCGCTGGTTGACGTAATAAAGCAATTCATCAAGTTCCTGCAGCGCTTCTTTTGTCAGGAGCTGGGAGGCAGAAGCCCCAAAAAGAATGCGGAGCTGCTGTTCAAGGCGTTTGAGCTCATCGAGCCGTTCGTCTTTCCGGACGAGGTTCTTCTCGGTCTGCGTGATCAGCGCTTCAAAACGGTTCACCGCTTTCTGCTCTTCCTCCGACAGCGATTGGACGGCCAGCCCCTTCAATTCATCTTTCAGGAAATGCTGGAAGTCCGACTCGAATGCCGAAAGCCCCGACACGTTCCGGTCCTGGAGCGCCAGCAGGCTAGAAACTCCATACAGGCGCGGGAACCGGATGCCGAACCGCTGCAGTTCATCCCGGACATAGGTGATGACCGCTTCTTTTTCGGCTTCGTCGCTCGCCAGGTCAATGGCGTTGACGATAAAGAACATCTTATCCATTTCGAACGCATCCTTGACACGCCCGAGCTGGATGAGGAATTCCCGGTCTGCGCGGGCGAAAGCATGGTTATAGTACGTTATGAACAAAATTGCATCCGCGTTCCGGATGTATTCGAACGCGACATTGGTATGGCGCGCGTTGATCGAGTCCGCGCCGGGCGTATCGACCAGCGTGACGCCGCTGCGCGTCAATTCGCAATCGTAATAGAAATCGATTTCATCGACAAAGCAGCTGCGCTCTTCTTTGGCTACGTATAAGCCGAACTCTTCCCGGTCCGTCCGGAGCGTAGCGCCGAGCTTTTCTTTGAATTCGGGATAGCCTTTGCGGAAGGCGGCGATGAAGGATTTATGGACTTGCTGCTCCGTCGCTTCATTTGCCGGCAGCTCCCGCGATTTGCTGTACGCTTCTTCGAGCGACCGCGCTTCGATACCCAATGCCTGGAAGGAATTGCGGACGTCCTCAAGGAGCTGGGCGGCTGTCTTGAGCCGGACATCCGCCGTTTCGTGCGGATGCTTTTCGGTCACGGGACGGATCCGGTTGATGGTTGCTGTTGTCGGGTTCGGCGATACCGGAAGGACCGTTTCGCCTAACAGGGCGTTCGAGAAAGAAGATTTTCCTGCGCTGAACGCACCGAACAAAGCGATCGTGAATTCCTGGTTTTCGAGCCGGGCAGCTTTGCGCTTCAAATACTGCGCCGTTTCTGCAAAACCTTTGATCGGCTCAAGCACCCGGGATGTCCGCGTGGCACGGCCGATGACGGCCGCTTCATCCATCGCTTCAGCAATGCGCTGCACTTCCTGTTCAGGCGCGCTGCTTTCCGCCTTCTCCGTCTTCAACATGGACGGGTCGAACTGGATCATTTCTTCAATGGTGATATGGAATTCACTTTCCCAAAGAGCCACCTGCTTTTCTGCTGCTTCCTGCTGTTTCGGCAGCATAGCGGAAAATGCCCGCTTCACTTTGACAATCCGCTCATCCATTTGTTCAAGTGTCTGGATGGCGAGAATCTTTTGGTTCAGCTGTTCCGCTTTCATGCCGATCTGCACGCTGGCATCGTCGGAGAGCTCCTGGAATTTCGGTTCCTGCCTGTCTTTCCAGCTTTCCGTTTCTTTGATGAACCAGCGCTGGACCAACGTCTGGATGGCTTTTGCCACATTCAAAACCGTATCGCCCGTAATCTGGATTCCTTGGGGAATGCCTTCATCAACAAGCGAAAACGGTACGTCGAACGGCATTTCATCGATCGCAAGCGACTCACTGTCTGTCAAGAGCCCAGCTTGTTTCAGCGACGTCTTCATTAATTTTTTCAAGTGCCCGGTGATTTGGGAAGCCGCAACCGTGGAAAGGCGGTTTTCCACTTCCCGTTTCCGGTTCTCGCGCTCTTCCTGTGTCTTTTTCGCACTGAACAAGAGGCCGACCTTGAAGCTGGGCTGCACTGATTCCAGATAGTTTGTCAGCGCATTGCGCAGTTCATACGGCATCAGGTTGGCATTTTCGACAAGCTCTTTGCGGTTTTTCTCAAACGCTTTGCGCCAGTCTTCGAATTCCAGAACCGACTGCCGCTGCTCCACTGAAGCGCTTTCCGCTTTCAGGTCATCCCGCATGGCCCATTCTTCTTCCGTCAAAACGGAGGAGAATGCCTGCAGCCGCTCAATCTTTTCATCTTCCAAAAAAACCAGATGCTCATCTTTCAGTTGCTCGAGGGCCGACCCGGCCGCTTCTCCCACATGGCCTTCCCAGCCATGCATGGACTCGGACACCAGTTTTTTGACCTCGGCAAAGTCATTGCCGGGAAAGTCGAAATCCTTCAGGGAAGTGTAGAAGATCCCTTTCGGCTCTACGCCCCAAGCGGCGAACGAATCCTTGACGGATGCTTTGAATTCGCTGAACGGAAGTTCTGCCGCCTGGTGTTTGTCGATCTGGTTGATAATCAAATACAAATTGGTGTATTTCTGCAATTCTTTGGTGAAGTTGAAGTTCAATTCGGATTGAACATGGTTGTAATCCATGACGTAGAAAACCATATCGGCCACATGGAGCGCAGATTCGGTAGACATGCGGTGCGCATCATCCGTGGAATCGACACCGGGCGTGTCCATGACGGTGACGCCGTCAGGAAGGACCGAATCTTTGTGTCCGATTTCAATCTGGGTGACATCGCCGTTCTTGCAATAGGCTTTGACTGCTTCAAAATCATAATTTGCCGGGAAATAAACCGGCTTGGTTTGCTTCATGTTGACGATTGCGTAATCGCCGTCAGCCTTGTGGACATTGACGATGTTGGCACTCGTCGGGATCGGGCTTGAAGGCAGCAAGGTTTCACCTGTCAGCGCATTGATCATCGATGATTTCCCGGAAGAGAAATGGCCGGCGAATCCGATGATGAATTTGTTTTTCAGAATCTTTTTGGCAAACAGTTCGGCTTTTGCGGCCCGTTCGCTGTCTTCATTTTCTTCAAAGATGTGGTAGAGCCTGGCCGTTTCTACTAATTCCTTTTTGTGTTCGAGTGCTGTCATGTTGTATATCCCCTTCTTCCAATTCTGTTAACATCATAACATTTTTTTCGGAGGAACGAAAAAAATCCTTTCCCCGAAAGGAAAGGACGCGTTGCGTTCAGGAAAAACCGTGGATCGACATACCGCCGTCGACAAACAAGGTCTGACCGGTAATATAACTTGCGGCATCGGACGCCAGGAATACAACCGGCGTCGCCACTTCCGGCAATTCCCCGACGCGCTTCATCGGCGTAACAGCCAGTATCGAAGCAAGATAGTCTTCGTCCGCCAGAATCTTTTCCGTGAGCGGTGTACGAAAATACCACGGGCCGATGGCATTGACGCGGATGTTCTTCGGTCCCCATTCCATCGCCATGACACGCGTCATCTGGATGATGGCCGCTTTGGAAGCCGCGTAGACGACCCCTGTCTTCAGCGCGCGTTCGCCGCCGACTGAACTGATGTTGACAATCGAACTTCCCGCTTTCATCCGCTTGGCGGCTTCCTGGGAAAATATGAATACACTGTGCGTGTTGGTATCCATGATTTTATGCCATTCTTCATCACTTGCTTCTTCCAGCTTCGACCGGATGTTAATGCCGGCATTGTTGACCAGGATGTCGAGGCCGCCGAATTTCTCGACGGTTTTATCGACCGCTTTTCGGATTTCTTCCCGCACTGTGATATCGGCTGCCACGAATGACGTTCGGCTATTGCCGATCTCTGCTTGCACCTGTTCGAGATCCGCTGCCGTCCGGGCGACCAGCATGACGTTGGCCCCGGCTTCAGCCATGGCAATCGCAATCGCCCGGCCGATCCCTTTGCCTGCACCGGTCACGATTGCAGTTTTTCCTTCAAGGCTCATTGATTTCAACATTATATCCCCTCCTTTTATCATTATAAGCAATATTCGGGGAATTGGTTTATAAAAAAGAAGAAGCGGAACCGTGAGTTAATAAAAAAACGGAAAAGGATTCCCTTTTCCGTTCCGCCACTCAGTTTAATTGATAGATCTTGGTGTATTTCTGCTCCAGATAGCTGGCCAGGTGCTCAGCATTCAGCCCTTCGCCGGTCGCATCCCGGAGGATCTCCAAAGGCTTTTTCATGGCTCCGTGGCGATGGACATGTTCTGTCAGCCATTCACGGATCGGCCCGATATTCCCTTGTTCCAGCAGATCTTCAAAATTCGGAAGATCCTGGAGCATGGCATTCTTGAACTGGGCTGCATAGATATAGCCCAATGCGTAGGACGGGAAATATCCGAAGCTTCCGCCAGCCCAGTGGACATCCTGAAGGACCCCTTCTGCATCGTTGGCCGGCCGGATGCCCAGATATTCCTCGTATTTGTCATTCCAGAGCTGCGGCAGATCCTTGACTTCCAGATCGCCGTTAAAAAGCCCTTTCTCCAGCTCATAGCGCACCATGATGTGGAGCGCGTACGTCAGTTCATCTGCTTCAATGCGGATGAGCGACGGTTTTGCTTCATTGATCGCCCGCAGGTAGTCCTTTTGAGCCACATCAGCGAAAAGATTCGGTGCCGATTCCTTTAGCAGGCGGAAATTCTTCTTCCAAAACGCATCGCTTCGGCCGATAAAGTTTTCGAAAAACAGCGACTGAGATTCATGGATGCCCATGGATGCGCCGGTCTCGACCGGCATGCCGGCAAGTTCTGCCCCCAGATTCTGTTCATACAGCGCATGGCCCGCTTCATGGATTGTACCGAATACGGCTGAACGGAAATCATGTGCATCGTACTTCGTCGTCACACGGATGTCCTGGCGGTTGATGTTCGTCATGAAAGGATGGACGGTTTCATCCAGGCGCCCTGCCTCAAAATCATAGCCGAGCTGTCCAAGGATCCGATAGCTGAAATCGCGCTGTGCCTCTTTTGGAAAATGGCCGAAAAGAAAGGCGGTTTCCGGCTTGTCCGTTGATTCGGAAATCTTCCGGACAAGTTCCACGATGCGGCTGCGCAAAGCCCCGAACACTTCATCCAGCACTTCTGTCGTCATTCCGGGCTCATATTGATCGAGCAGCGTATTATAAGGGCTGCCGTTCTTTTCACCCCAATAGCCGATCATTTCCTTCGTCATGGCAACAAGCTTTTCCAGATAAGGCTGGAAAATCGAAAAGTCGGCAGCCTCTTTCGCCTCTTCCCAGACGGATTCCGCTTTGGCCTGGAGCACAACAAACTCCTTGAACTTTTCAGGAGGGATTTTTTTGCTCAAGTCATATTCTTTTCTTGACTCTTCCACGGAGCGGCGCAGCACAGGATCCAGCTCTTCTTTCTTCGCTTCCAGTTCAGCCAACATGTCGCCGAAGCTGTCGGAAGTTGCAAGTGCAAATTCTTCAGCTGACAAAGTGCCGATTGTCTCGGACCGGAGATCCACCCCTTTTTTTGGAGCTCCGGTGCGCAAATCCCAATACAATAAAGAAAGCGCCTCCCGGTATGCACGCAATTTATTGACATGCGCACTGTATAGTTGTTCAATCGCCACAAATATCCCTCCACATCCAATTTAGACTAATAGTGTATCATATCACCTTGCGGCTATTAGAAATTTTCCGTGGGAACAGGCAATATTTTATCCCACAGATGCTGTACCGCCAATTCTTCTTCATTCAGCAGCAGATGGATTTCTCCATGATCGCTTGAGGTACGGATCAAACGGCCGATGCCCTGCTGGATGCGCAGCTGCATAAACGGCAAGTCGATTTCCTCAAGTGGGTTGTTGCTGAAACGCCGCTTCGCTTCGAATACAGGGTCCTGCGGCGGAAATGGCAGATCGACGATGATGACTTTCGTCAAAGCTTCTCCTGGCAAATCGAGTCCTTCCCATAAATGGTAAGAGCACAAGATTTGGAACTTCCCTTCCTGGAAATCCTTCACCACGGTCGATAATTCGCGGTCCCCTTCAAATTCAATCGTGTATTGATGATCCAATGGCAGGGAGCGCTTGAAATTGTCCATATCCATTTTGGATTTGAACAGCACCAGGGTCTGGTCGCCGGTCGAGAACAAGTCAAAGACGCGGCCGAATTTTTCGTTTTGCTCAAGCGGATGCTTGAAGATTTTCATTGTATCTTCGTAATCGAATGGCGACGGAACGGAAAACGACTGGAAATCATCAATCCCTAAGCTATCTGCGATGTAGGTGAAATCCTTCTGAATCGACAGCGTGGCAGAAGAGAAAATGATCGGCATCTTGCCGTCAAAAAAGTTTTCTTCCAGAATATCCGTGACCAGGCGCGGCATGATCACCAATGTTTCGATTTCGTCCTTCACTTCCAGCCAGTTGATGGCATCGCCTTCTTCAACGAATAAATTCATTGCGAATGTATACACGTCGAAGTATTCCTCGGCAAGTTTCAGGTCGTATTCCGGAATGGTGTACAACTCGCCTTCAAAAACGAATTCTTCCATCAACGCATCGATTTTCCGGATCAGCTCACGGCCGAGCGCCAACAATCCTGCCGGCTTTCGAATGCCTTTGCGGTCTTCATCGGAAGCGATGGTGTTCTTCTTCAATTCCCGGAAAAATTCATTGTGCAGGTCGATGATTTCCTCGATCAGCGACAAGGTTTTCTCCCGTACGCCGTCGACCATAACGCGGTCCGTTACATTTAAAAGCGTCATTTCCTGTACTTCGTAAGTCAATGCACGCTGTGCGGCAAACTCCAGCAAATGGCCTTCGTCTAAAACAATTTGCGAAACTTCCGGCAAGAGCGGCGTCTGGCCTTCCCGGATGCGGGTCTCTTTTGTCCAAATATGCTCCATCAGGAAATCATGCGAGCAGATGACCAGGTCGGTCGCCTGGCGGTAATGGTTGCGATGGATCGTCTGGCCGCATTTATTGCGCAGTTCGCACGCCGTGCAGTTCTGGATCGGGTGGTAATTGACCTGTTGCCATTCTTCATCGGTGACGTCCGGATAGCTCGAACGTTCGCCGTATGGGTAGGTATTTTGCATCGAGTACGTTTTGTTGACGAATTCAGGCAGACTGAATTCGATGTCATCCAGGAAATCCGCATCGCTCCGCTTTTGTGCGCCTTCAAGGCGCTGCAGGCAGAGATACTGGTCGCGGGATTTTGCCAATCGCACGTCCAGCTTTAAATCAAACAGGCTGTTGAGACGGTCGATGTCCCCGCCCTTTTTCACCAATTGTTCGATAAGCGTTTCATCGGCACACGAAATCAGTGCCGGTTTGCCGGTGTACCGCGCATACGCGATGGCCGGCAGCAGATATGCCAAGGTTTTCCCGGTGCCCACGCCCGCTTCTGCAAACAGCACCGATTTGTCTTTTAACGCCTGTTCGATCTGGAACGCCATGAAAATCTGTTCATCGCGCAGATCGAAGCCTTTTTCCGGCAATTCATCGTAGAATACATCCCCGATCCAGTCGTTTAGCGATTCGAAAAAGGTTTTTTCCTTGGATAACGGAAAAGGTAGTGGCTGTCTCATAACATTCTCCTCACAGAGAAACGGAAGGGCTCTGGCCCTTCCGTTCTCGCGTCATTTATTTTTAGGGCGTTCTCCCCAGAATTGGAATAGGTCTGTGCGGATAAAGCCGTTGAAGAGCTTCCGCTTTTTCGTAGCCGGCTGTCCGTAAAGTGTTTCAAAACGGGCCATTGATGACAGCATATACACCGACCAGGTCGGATGCTGTGCAAATATGCGTCCCATATCCTGAATCATTTCTTCAATCACTTCGATTTCACCGATCCGTTCGCCATAAGGCGGGTTTCCGACGACAACGCCGTTTTCCCCGGTTGCGACAAAATCCTTCACTTGGCGCTGCTGGAATTTGATGATATCTGCAAAACCGGCTTCGCGTGCATTTTCTTCCGCCAGCTTGACCATCTTATGGTCGATATCTGTCCCAAGGATGTTCAGCGGCTGGTCATAATCCGCCAGCTCTTCCGCTTCTGCACGGACATCGTCCCAAATCTTAGCTCCCATCCATGGCCATTCTTCACTGTCAAAATCGCGGTTATAGCCGGGGGCGATATTCTGGCCGATCATGGCTGCTTCGATGACAATCGTGCCGGATCCGCAGAACGGGTCTACGAACGGCCGGTCCGGCGTCCAACGGGACAGCTTCACAAGGGCCGCAGCAAGTGTTTCTTTCAATGGCGCTTCCCCTTGGTCAAGGCGGTAGCCGCGTTTATGGAGCCCGGCGCCGCTTGTGTCGATCGACAATTGGACTTTGTCCTTCAGGATCGACACTTCGATTTTAAAGCGGGCTCCTGACTCATCGAGAAAAGAATTGCGGTGGTATGCTTTTTTCAGGCGCTCGACAATCGCTTTTTTGACCAAAGCCTGGCAATCGGGGACACTGTATAATTTGGATTTGACCGACTTCCCTTGGACCGGGAAGCTGGCATCGACCGGAAGGAACTTCTCCCATTCGATCGCCTTCGTCCCTTCGAACAATTCATCGAAGGTGTAGGCGCTGAATTCGCCCGCGATGATTTTCACGCGGTCAGCCGTGCGCAGCCAAAGGTTCGTTTTGGCGATATCGCGCTCATCGCCTTCAAAAAACACTTTTCCGTTCTCTGTCTGGGTTTCATAGCCCATTTGCTTCAGTTCATCCGCCACAATCGACTCCAAGCCCATTGCCGCGGTTGCGAGTAATTTAAATTTAGCCATATTGACTCCTTTTCCTCTTGCAAGTTGTTCTATACTGACGGGTTTTCAATCCCTTTTCCTTTATAAGCAGAAAAGCTCCCCGGAAGGAGAGCCTTGAAAAAGCATGTTAAAGCCAAACGAAATTCTATAAGCCATGTTTTGTTTCCACGTACTCAATCGGTTTGCACCTCGTACTGGTGGACGGCAATCATCTATCTGCATGCCTAAAGCCTGCCTCTTCCTCGGTTCAATTCCTTTGGAAAAGTGCCCCTACCATAATTTGGGTTTCTCACTCGCGGGGTTTACCTCGTTCCACCTGCATAATTTCTTATGCAGCTCCGTCACTGTGGCACTTTCAGGGTATTTCGGCCATATCCGAAGACTTAGGCGTTCTACCCGCCGTCAACTGCAAAGCAGCTGCCTTAGCTTATTGTTTCGCTAAGCGCGATCACTACGGCCATCGCAGGTCCGTGTGAGCATGGACTTTCCTCTCCAGGCCAAAACCTGGAGCGATTGCCAGAATTTCAGATGGCTTAACAAGTATACGCCATTCGCGCGGGAAATTCAAATCCCATTAATTATTGTTCAGCTTGCTGCCGAAAACGTGGTTTTCAAGATGCGACAAGCGGCGCAGGATATCGAAATTCGTGGTTCCCGGTGCCGGAGCCGCCTGTTTTTTCGGCATGTCTTCCAGTTCCGCACGCAGCCGTTTGTTCTCGGTCTGCAATTGTTCAATCTTTTTATTGAAGATTTCATAGTCCTGGATGATTTCATCTAAAAAATGGTCCACTTCGTCTTGGTTATAGCCGCGCATTCCAGTTTTAAAGTCTTTTTCCAAAATGTCTTTCGCTGTGAATTTATTGTCCATTTTTATCGTCCTTCCGTAACGTCCCGCTGTAGACTGACGTTAATGCAAAATAAAAACTTGCTTTACGCTAAGTATAGCATAAGGCAAGTTTTCCGTGTCTAGTTCTTCTCAACTTCCGGGCGATTTTTTCGGATTTTATCTTCCAGGCGCACCAGGCGTTTCTGGATATCGCGGATGGTGGACTGGCGCACTTTGGTATGTTCGCTTGCTTCTCTCGCAAAACCCGCCATGACCAGCGCTTGGCTGAGGTCTTTCAGCTGATGTTCATACAGCTTTGAAGCGTGGACCCAGGCCTCCACTTCCACCGCGCCGCGCAGATGGGGAGCAGCTTCTTTAAAGAGCTGTACGGCTTCCAGGTAGCGGCCCCCCCTTTTTTTCTGGATGGCCAGCAAATAACGGGCCATGGCCCCTGCGCTACCCCGCTCCTGTGTGACGTGCTCGAGGTAGGCGGCGCTTTGGTCGAATTGTTTCAGGTCCGCATACCATTTGCCGATGTTTGTATAAGCGCCGCTCGTCTCCGACAGAAGATCCTGCATCAAGAGGTCCGAAGACAATACGTACAGCGACACCAGCGACAGGATATCCAGTTCATTGTGGTACAGCACTTTTGCAAGGCCGTCGGAATAGCCGCTCTTCACCGCATCCAGGTAGATCGGCGGAATCAGGAAGCCGGGCACATCGCCGACACGCTCAAAGCCGAGCTTCTCTTCTTCGATTGTGCTGAGCTTCATGCGCTCGAGTTCATTTTTCCAGATGCGCTTTGTGCCGTGGAAAAGGTCAACTTGCCGGGGTTCAGGCAGTTTCGGAAGGATGTTCCGGTGCATCGTCCAGCGGGAAGTCAGCTGCGGCCAGTCAAAACTTTTGCCATTGTAGGAAAAAATGATCGGCTGTTCTTCTTTCCATAAGCCGGTCTCATAAAGAAAGGCGGCTTCGTGGGAAGGGTCCGGCATGATGTACTGGGTCATCTCGAAGGAGTCCTCTTTCCGGACGAGCAGGCCGACCAGGAAAATATAAGCTCCTGTGCCGCTGAGTCCTGTCGTTTCCGTATCGAAAAAAAGGATCGGGTCTTCTTTTTTCAGCTTGAATGGATGTTCGAACGGCGTTTGTTCCCATGCCTCGAGCACCCTGTCCAACTCGGAAAGGAGCACTTTCCCGTGGCGCGTATCAAGCGGATAAGTGATTTTCTTTTCAAAGACGAAACCGAAATGGTTCTCTTTCAGCTCAAGGCCAATTTCCCGCCATGCATCGGCATGCTGCGGCCGTTGGATCGCTGCCGGCGGCCGTTTTTTGGCCGGCTGCTTTTTTAGCATCCCTTTCATCTGGAGCAGTTTGTTTTCAAATGACATCGGCCGTTCACCTCTCTTTGCGGAGCTCGCCGAGCAGATCGATCACGTTGTGCTTCCTGCTGACGGCTGCATCCTGTGCACCGATGCACGACGGGCAGCCATCAAGGCACGGACATTCCTCGACATGCTGCTGCGCTTTATCGAGGAGCGGCTGCCACAAATCGTAGATGCGCTCGCTGATGCCGATGCCGCCCGGATAGGAATCATGGATGAAAAACGACGGCAAGTCGTTGTGCGGCGATTTCACCTGCGGCACCACATGCACGTCGCGGCGGTCGCATTGCACGAATATCGGAATGAACGACTCGATGGCATATGCGGCACCGGTCATCGTATCGGACAATTCGGAAGCACTGAACTCTTCGGGTTTTGTAAAGCTCAGCCAAGTGGACGAAGTATGCAGTTCCTCGGCGGGCAGTGAAATGGGACCCGAACCTATATTGTCATGGCTGTCGAAGCGGATTTTCTTGAAAATGGTCGGCATCGCCAATACCGCAATATCGCCGTATTGGACGTCCGCCCCATTGAATTTCCGCGTCTTGTCTTCGCTCATCACTTTCAGTTCGACAGCCAGATTGGCATCCGTGAAATAATCGACATCAACTTCCGTGACATAAGCTTTCTTTTCTTCCCAATCGAGGATCTCGACTTGGTACTGGGTGCCTTGGTGCAGGTAGATCGCTTCCTCATGCAGCAGCGTCATCGCACTGAAGCGGTCCATCTCGCCGATGACGCGCGTATTCGCCGGCACCGACTGGTCGATGATGACCACGTTTTCCTGCGAAGCGGAACGCAGCGAGATGTCGTGCGCAGGGAAACGGTCGCTCATCCAATGCCATCGCTCCGATGTCCGAACGAGCACCCCTTGCTCCTGCAGGTATTCCAACAGTTCCTGCACGTCGAACTCCCCGTACTGGTCGTCGGTGGAAAACGGCAATTCGAACGATGCGCATTTCAGATGGTCCATCAGGATGATGATGTTCTCCGGGTGGATGCGTGCTTCTTCCGGAGATTGGTCCAGCAAATACTCCGGATGGTTGATGATGTACTGGTCCAGTGCCGTGGATTGCGCTACATAGATCACCAGCGACTCATCCTGCCGGCGGCCGGCGCGTCCTGCCTGCTGCCAGGCACTGGCGATATTGCCCGGATATCCGGTCATGATGCACGCCTGCAGCTGGCCGATATCGACGCCGAGTTCAAGTGCATTGGTCGAAACCACACATTGGATGCTGCCGTCGCGCAAGCCTTTTTCGATGGCGCGCCGCTCAGTCGGCAAGTAGCCGCCCCGGTATCCCTTGATCGATTCGTCCTGCAGCTTTGTCTTGGTGATGGCCTGCAGATACGTCACGAGCATTTCAACGCGAACCCGGCTTTTCGCGAAGACGATTGTCTGGATGCCCTGCTTGACCAAGTGGGTCGCCAAATCCCGCACTTCCAGGATGGCGCTCCGTCTGACGCCGAACGTCGGATGGATGATCGGCGGATTGTAGAAGAGGATGTGCTTCTTGCCCGAAGGCGCACCGTTCCGGTCGATCAATGCATGTTCTTCATTGGTCAGGTTCTCTGCAAGCTCTTTCGGGTTTGCAATCGTTGCCGACGTGCATATAAACACCGGGCTGCTTCCGTAAAATTCGCAGATGCGCTTTAAACGGCGGATGACATGTGCCACATGAGTACCGAAAACGCCTTTATACGTATGGAGCTCGTCAATGACAATATAATGAAGGTTTTCAAAAAGGGAAACCCACTTCGTGTGATGCGGCAAAATCGCCGAATGCAGCATGTCCGGGTTGGTCATGACAATCTGGCCGGCTTTCCGCACTTTGGTGCGGATGGCCGGTGACGTGTCGCCATCGTAAGTGTACGACAGGATTTCCTTTTCGGTTTTCTCGATCAGGTCGTGCAGGTCGCTTTTCTGGTCTTGTGCCAGCGCTTTTGTCGGAAACAGATACAAAGCGCGTGCATTCGGATCGTTCAAGATCCGGTGCAGGACCGGCAAATGATAGCAATACGATTTGCCGGATGCGGTCGGCGTCACCGCCGTAAAGGACGTTCCCGCCAACGCCAAATCGAACGCTTCCCTCTGGTGTGTATAGACCTTTTCAATCCCTTTTTTCCGCAGCGCCTCTTTCAGGCTTTCGTGCATCTCCGGCGGAAAATCGGCATAAGCAGCCGGCTTTTCCGGTTTTGTGTGCCAATGGACGATGCGTTCCATCATGTCCGGCTCGGTTTTCCATTCCTCCAGAAGCTCCGGAAGTTTTTTTCGTCTGATCATTTGTCCTCGCCCTTTTCGTCAATCGCCAGCATGAACGTCTGCAGCGTATACTGCGCTGCCTGAATCGTCTGGACAAAGCGCTTTTTGCTCGTCTCTTTGTAAAAACTCTGCACAAAGACTTGCGCCATGCCTTCGGCTGCTGTGTCGATGGTTGGTTTGTGTACGTATTTCGGCCGCTCCTGTTGTATATAAAGCAGCGATTCCCGCTGCCATTGCTCTATTTTTGCATGCCATAGGTCGGCATAAGGCTTTACATCGGCATAAAAGTCAGGGACCGCATCTTTTTCGCGCATTTCATAGAAACGGTCCAGGCAATTGCCGCATTCCTCGAACAATTCCGCCGAGAGTTTTCTTACAGTCATATCGCGTCCCTCCATTGCCAATAGTTTATCATATGGCGCCTATATAATCGAACAGACATTCTTTTCATTTGGAATCCCTTTGCGAATCAGCTATTATTATGCTAGCCCTTTTGGAACTTTTACACCCCGAAGTCGTCTTAGTCGGTGTGATATGATAAAATGAGCGAGGTGTATCACAATGGCAATAAATTATCCAAACGGCAAGAAATTTATCCCACAAAAAGAACTTCCGCAAAAGAACAAGAAAAAGGATTTTTCTTTCAGCAATAGGGGTAAAACGTTAGAGGATGAATTGAACGAAACCAATGAGTATTACCTGCAAATGGGCCTTGCAGTAATCCATAAAAAACCGGTTCCGGTTCAGATCGTCAAAGTCGAATACCCTTCCAGGAGCGCCGCTGTCATTAGGGAAGCTTACTTCCGCACCCCGTCGACAACGGATTACAACGGTGTCTGGAACGGCAGGTACATCGACTTTGAAGCAAAAGAAACGGAAAATAAAACTTCCTTTCCACTGAAAAACATCCACGACCATCAAATCCACCACATGTCCCAAGTTGTCAAACAGCAAGGGATGGCATTTATGATCATCCGTTTTTCTTCTTTGCAGCGTTATTTTATCATGCACTTTGAAGAGCTGGAAGTTTTTTGGGACCGCATGGTTGCAGGCGGAAGAAAATCGATCCCGCTTCAGGAAATCGAAGAGACCGCAATTGAAGTTGTCCCCGGCGCTTTCCCGCGCCTTGACTTCCTGCCTGCCCTGCAGCAATTGCAAATGAAGCATATATGAAAGCGAGGAACCGATTGTGAGTGAAAAACCCCTTTCGCGCGAACAGCGCAGAAAAGCAATCGAACAACAACGAAAAAACAGCAACAAGAAAACCAAGAAACCTAGACGAGGCGGATTATTCAAGCGCATTATCCTGGCCCTGCTCTTAATAGGTGTAATTGGCCTCGTATTCGGAATCGGCTTGTTCGCATTTTATGCGAGCAGCGCGCCGGAAATCGACGAAGACCTTTTGCGCGATCCGATCAGCCCGACCATTCTGGCAGCTGATGGAAAAACCGAAATCCCCTATATGACCGCTGAAAACCGGGAATACATCGAATATGAAGATATCCCGAAAGTGATGGAAGATGCCATCTTGGCAACGGAAGACAATCGCTTCTACGAGCATTCCGGAATTGATGTGATCCGCCTCGGCGGCGCTGTCCTGGCGAATATCACCGACGGTTTCGGCTCGCAGGGCGCCAGCACCATCACCCAGCAGGTCATCAAGAATTCCTTCTTGTCCCACGACAAGACTTTGAAACGGAAGGCCCAGGAAGCGTATCTCGCTTACAAGCTCGAACAGAAATATGAAAAAGAAGAAATCTTTGAAATGTATTTCAATAAAATTCTGATGTCCGGCAATACTTATGGATTCGGGACCGCTTCTGAACATTTCTACGGCAAACCGGCAAGCGAATTGGAATTGCATGAAGCGGCGCTCCTCGCCGGCATGCCGCAAAGCCCGAACGGCTATAATCCATTCAACAATCCGGACCGTGCGGAAACACGCCGCAATGTCGTTTTGAAATTGATGGAGCAGCACGGTAAAATTACAACAGAGCAAAAAGAACAAGCCCAGGCAGCATCCGTAACCGATTCGCTGGTACCTGAGGACAAGCGCAAAACGAACACGGTAACGGGCGAATATACCGCCTTCATGGAAATGATGGAAAAAGAACTGGAATCCCTTGATGGCGATTACGCCATGGATGAAGGCTTGACGATCTATACGACACTCCGGCCTTCTGTCCAGAAAGCTGTCAATGCCGCAATGGAATCCGATTTGTTCTTCGATGAGGAAGTTGAGTCTGCGATGACGGTCGTCGATACGAAAACCGGCGGCATCAGTGCTGTTGGAGCTGGACGCAACTATAGCGGCGATGTCCGCATCAACCGTGCCACTTCACGCGACCGCGTCATCGGCTCGACGATCAAGCCGCTTGTGGTCTACGGACCGGCAATCGAATACCTTGAGTGGTCGACAGGCGAAACCGTCGTCGATGAACCTTATTCGTACAAGAGTGGACAGCAGATCCGCAACGTGGACGGCGAATTCATGGGCGCGATGACGCTCCGTGAAGCGCTGTACCGTTCACGCAACATTCCGGCCGTCAAAGTGCTTGAAGAAGTCGGCAATGAGAATGCCGCTGAATTCACACGTAACATCGGCTTGGATTTCGGAGACATCTTCGAGTCTGCGGCACTAGGAACACCGGATAAGAACATTTCCACGGTTGATATGGCCGGTGCTTTTGCGGCCTTCGGAAACGGCGGCGTCTATACGGACCCGCACACGATTACAAAAATCGTCTTCCGCGACGGGACGACAGAACAGGTTGTGAAGCCTGAATCTGTTCCGGCGATGAAAGACAGCACAGCTTACATGGTCACGGACATGCTGCGCGATGTCGTTAATACAGACATCCCAGGAGCTACCGGCAAGGAAGCTGCAATCAACTGGCTCGATTTTGCCGGAAAGACCGGAACGTCCAACTATACAGAACAAGAACTCAATGACTACAACCTGGATTCCTCTTCTGCACCGGACGTCTGGTTTGCAGGCTATTCGACGCAGTACTCGATTTCGGTCTGGAGCGGCTATCCGACCCGCAAAGTGGGCATTGATACCGCTTCTGAGGAGCGTTTGCTGGCTCAGCGCCTGTTCAATAACGTCATGTCCGAAATTTCCAGCGAGGATACCGAGCGGTTCCAAAAACCTGATTCCGTCGTTGAACTGGAAGTCGAAGAAGGCACGAGCCCGCTTCAATTGGCAAGCGCGTTTACCCCGTATCGCCTAAGAAGCACTGAACTGTTTGTGCGCGGTTCTGAACCGAGCCAGGTATCCGAGCGCTATATCCAGGAAGATCTCGATGCACCTTCCCGCTTGCGGGCACAGGTTGATGGCAGTGATGTGAACCTCTCGTGGAACCACAGCGATGACGATGCCGCATTCGAAGTGTCTGTCCGGACCGGCGGCGCGAGCACCGTACTGACGACCACCGGCGAACAGGGCTATACGTTCAGCGGCCTTGAAGAAGGCACGACCTATACATTCAGCGTCGTAGCAGTAACGGACACCCAGCGCAGCGATCCTGCTTCAGTATCGGTGGAAGTGGCCGCGGCTCCGGAAGAAGAACCGGCTGAGGAACCGGAAACACCGGAAGAACCTCCTGCCGAGGAACCGGAAGAACCTGAAGAAGAGCCGGCCGAAGAACCGGAAGAGCCAGCTGAAGAGCCGCAGGAGCCGGAAGAAAATCCTGAAGAAGGCAACGGCAATGGCGAAGGCAATGGCAACGATGAAGGTAACGGCAATAGTGAAGGCGAAGGAAATACAAACAGCAATGGCAACTCGAATGGCAATGGCGAAGGTGAAGGCAATGGCAATGGCGGGAACGAAGGCGGCGGTGAAGATGGACAAGCAAACTCCAGCTCCACTTCGGCAACGGAAGAAACTCCGCCTGAAGATGCCCCATCTGCTGAAGACGATAACCAATAAAACAAGAAGACCCCCGCACCTGTTTTTGCAGGTGCGGGGGTCTTCTTTTCTTCCGAGAAAAAAATGCACCCTCGAAAGTTTTGCTTTCGGGGGTGCATTTATTCGCCGGAGCGTTTGGACTGAATCCGCTTTGAAGAGATCGCTTTTTTCATTTCCGTGAACAACTCATCGAGCTGCCGGAATGCAGCGAATTTCGAAGGCTGCTGCTCGATCCAGGCAAGCCGTTCGGCAACGTTCAACGGAGCCGCCAACCCTTCGCAATGCGCTAGAAGTCTTTGGAAAAGCCGGATGCCTTCGCGCATCGGCGCTTCGGACCGGCCATCGCGCGAATGGTGTGAATCCCGTATGAGCCCTTGGAGGAGCGACCATGCGGAAAAATACGGCTCGATCAATTCATCAGTTAACTTCTGTGACGGTTTCATGCTTGACCAATCCTTTTTTGTCGCGCTTCTTCCCTTCCCTGCAGCGATCGAACAAAGGGCAGATGTGGCAGCCCGGGTTCTGGGCTTTGCAGTGGTAGCGGCCGAAGAAAATGATCTGATGATGGGTCTTCGACCAGTCTTCAGCAGGCGTCTTTTTCATGATCGCCTCTTCCACTTGAAGCGGCGAGTCTTTCCACCGGTTCAGCCCCAGCCGCTTCGCCACCCGCTCAACATGCGTATCGACCGCTAGGGCTGGAATGCCGAATGCTACGGAAACGACGACATTGGCCGTCTTCCTTCCCACGCCAGGCAGCGTCATCAACAAGTCGCGGTCAGCGGGCACTGTGCTGTTATAATCATTGATCAATATCCAGCTGAGTGCCTGAATATTTTTCGCTTTATTGCGGAACAAGCCGATAGACCGGATATCTTCCTGCAATTCTTCCAAAGGAACGGATACATAATCCTCCGGAGTGGCATATTTCTGGAACAAAGAGGCCGTGACTTTATTGACCAGTTTGTCTGTACACTGAGCAGAAAGCAAAGTTGCAATCAGAAGGTCGAACGGATTCCGGTGGATAAGCTCGCAGTGGGCATCCGGAAACATCTCGTTCATTTCTTCCAGGCACAGCTGCCACTCTTTTTTCGTCATCATGGCGATCCCCTCCTAATTCCTGTCCTCCAGCCAATTATAAAATTGCACTTTTTTGGTCGTGGCTGCAGCCGGCTGCAGCTGGACATTCTTTTCACGGAACGATGTCGCATGCCGCGAAACTTCATTGGTCGTTTTAATGTTCTTTTTCTTCCATTCGAACAGGATGCGGTCGACATAGCGCAAGCTGATTTTTTGTGAAATGACGGCTTCTTTCAATGCCATGCGGATGATGGACGGCGTATGGCCGTCCTGATCCATCCACATGGAAATTGTCTCAATTTCCATCGGCGATAGGAAGCGGCCGAATTCCTGTTCAAACAATTGGAAGATTTCCCCTTCCATCGCCTTTTGAGAATGTTCTTTTTCTGTATGCTGCTCTTTGTAGACACAATCCAACAAGCGGTCCCAAAGCGGCTGAAGGGAAATCTTTTCGTTCAGCACTTCCCCTTCCGTCTCTTGTTCGATCGCCAGATAGCCTTGCTGCATCAGTTTTTGCAGCATTGTGGTTACGGACGTCTGGGTTGTCGCCATGCGTGAGCCGATCTCGTCGGGCGTCGGGAAGGTGTTCCCGGCCTGCTGGAACGACTGGATGTGCATGAGGAGCATCGCTTCTTCATCAGTTATTTTCAACTCTTTATAGAATCGAAAAAAGAGCTGGGAAATGCTAACATCTCCCTGCTCGATCCATGTGTGCAATCGATTCGGCTGTTTCATATCCCAACCACCTTTCTTCTTTATTTTATTTGCCGCCCTGCGGCTGCTGTGTACTGTTACGGGTAGAGGCGGTTCAACAAGCGCGGGAATGGGATGGACTCGCGGACATGTTCTGCTCCGCTGATCCATGCCACTGTGCGTTCAAGGCCCAAGCCGAAGCCCGAATGCGGCACTGCGCCGTATTTGCTAAGGTCCAAGTACCACGCGTAGGCTTTTTCGTCTAAACCATGCTCAGCAATGCGCTGCTTCATCAGTTCGTAATCGTAGATCCGTTCAGATCCGCCAATGATTTCGCCGTAGCCTTCCGGTGCGATCAAGTCGGCGCAAAGTACGACATCGTCGCGTTCCGGATGCGGCTGCATGTAGAACGGTTTGATGCCGATCGGGTAATTCGTGATGAATACCGGCATATCGTAGTTTTCGGCAATCGCCGTCTCATGGGGCGCACCGAAATCTTCTCCCCATTTGATATCGTCAAAGCCGTTATCGTTCAGCCACTGGATGGCTTCGTCATAGGAAATGCGCGGGAAAGGCGCTTTTATTTTTTCAAGTTTCGATGTATTGCGCTCCAGGCGCTCAAGTTCCAGCTTGCAGTTTTTCAGTACGGACTGGACGATATGGGAAACGAATTGTTCCTGGACTTCCAGGCTTTCAGCATGTTCGACGAACGCCATTTCCGGTTCGATCATCCAGAACTCGATCAAGTGGCGGCGCGTCTTCGATTTTTCTGCACGGAATGTCGGCCCGAATGAGAAAACTTTGCCAAGCGCCATTGCGGCAGCTTCCATGTACAATTGGCCGGATTGCGATAAGTACGCATCTTCGTCAAAGTATTTTGTCGCAAAAAGTTCTGATGTCCCTTCCGGCGATGATCCTGTCAGAATCGGAGGATCCACTTTGACAAATCCATTGTCATTGAAAAATTCATATGTCGCACGGATGATTTCGTTACGGATTTTCATGATGGCATGCTGTTTCCGTGAACGGAGCCACAGGTGGCGGTTGTCCATCAGGAACTCAGTGCCGTGCTCTTTCGGCGTGATCGGGAAATCTTTTGCTTCGTTGATCACTTCAATGCCAGTCACAGCCAATTCATAGCCGAATGAAGAACGTGTATCTTCTTTCACTTCGCCTGTTACGTAAACAGATGTTTCCTGCGTTAAAGCTTTTGCTGTAGCGAAAAGATCATCGCCCACTTCCGCTTTTACAACAACGCCCTGTACAAAGCCGGAACCGTCGCGGAGCTGCAGGAAGGCGATTTTCCCGCTTGAGCGCTTGTTCGCAATCCAAGCGCCGAGTTTGATTGTTTGTCCGTTAAAGTCTGCCATTTCAGCAATAGTAATTTTTTTCATCATAGCCTCCAGAAATTATAATACACTCAGTCTTGCCATTTAGATGTTACGAATTTATGAATCCGCTCCACAGCTTCCGTCAATGCTTCCAAAGAAGTCGCATACGACAAGCGGATCGTTGAAGGCGCCCCGAAACCGGAACCCGGAATGACCGCAACATTCGCTTCGGTCAAAAGTGCAGTGGCAAAATCGTCCACTGAATCGAACCCGGTTTTGCGGGCAGCTCCGGATGCATCCGGCAGCAAATAGAATGCGCCTTGCGGGCGGATGACCGAAAAGCCGGGAATGGCTTCGACTTTCGGGAAAATCGCTTCCAAGCGACTTTCGAATGCTTGGCGCATTTCTTCGACCGTCTCCTGCGTCCCGTTATAGGCTTCGATTGCCGCATATTGCGAAGTCGTCGTCGGATTCGAAGTAGAGTGGCTGGCCAGGTCGGTCATAGCCTTGATCAAGCCGGCATCGCCTGCCGCATAGCCGATTCGCCAGCCGGTCATGGAATGCGATTTTGATACGCCATTGATAATGATGGTACGGTTTTTCGCATCTTCCGATAATTCGGCGATCGAGGTATGGGTGACGTCGCCGTAAATCAATTTCTCATAGATTTCATCCGAAACGATCAGTATTCCGGCTTCGCGGCATACTTCCGCCAATTCTTCCAATTCCTGCTTCGAATAAATCATGCCTGTCGGATTGCTCGGCGAGTTGATGATAACTGCCTTTGTCCGGTCCGTGATCGCTTCTTTCAGCTGCACGGCCGAGATCTTATACTGCTGGCTGGCTGTCGCTTCTATGTATACAGGAACACCTTGCGCCAATTTAACTTGTTCGGGATAGCTGACCCAATAGGGAATCGGGATGATCACTTCATCCCCTTCATTCAATAGCACCTGGAACAAGGTATAGAGGACATGCTTGGCACCGATGCCGACCATGATTTCGTTCGGCTTGTAGCTGAGATGCTGATCGCGCTCAAGTTTATTGATGATCGCTTCTTTCAATGCCGGCAGCCCGCCAGCCGGCGTGTATTTGGTCTTGCCTTCTTTCATCGACTGATAAGCGGCTTCTAGGATGTTTTCCGGGGTGTTGTAATCCGGCTCACCTGCGCCGAGGCCGATGATGTCAACGCCCTGGGCTTTCAGTTCATTGGCTTTTGCCGTAATGGCCAAGGTGGTGGATGGCGTTAAAGTCTGTACACGTTTCGCTAAGTTCATGAATGCTCACAACCCTTTCACATGTTCAAAATCTGTTTCCATTTTTTTCCGTCTTTTGCGGAAATATAGATGTAATTCAAGTTTTCATCGCCGTCAACGTATGCCACTTCCCAAACCGGGCCGTCTTTCTCCAAGCCGAGTTTCGTATGGAGGATATCTTTGACGTCCATATCTGCAAGGGCAAGCTCGCGTGCCTGTTTTGCAGTCACCGCGCCGTCCAGCATGGCATGCTGCATATCGCCCTTACCTGTCGGCACGAACACTGCCTTCAGTTTGCCTTCAGCGTCTTCGCCGATGACGGTGACTATTGCCTGCTTGTTCGTGTATAAATAGGCTTGCTTCACTTCTGCCAGCAAATTTCCGCTTTTGACCTGGTCAATCGCCTTTTGTTCCGCTTCGGTAAAAGGCTTATTGCCCGCCACGATGACAACGATCATGAGCGTCACCGCCAGAAAGGAAAGAAAGCCCCCAATAAAGATCATCCATTGTTTCATTTACTCACCTAAGTCTTATAGATTGTGAAGACCGCTTTCTCAGGGTCTTCCTTGTCGAGCGCCAACCCGAACATCAAGTTATCGTGCTTCAGCGTCCGGTTCAAGGCATCAACCACTTTATATAGATCTGCTTGATACGTAACGGTTACAGTTGAAAGTATTTCAATTTTCGACTCCATGGCAGCGACCTTCCTTTCGGTTCATATCATTGCTTATTATACCAATGTTCAATATCCGTGACCATCTTTTCCAAAGACACTTTCAAGACTTTCACCTTCGGCAGGGCATTGAGGAATTCGATGCCGTAGGATTTTGTTTCGATGCGCCGGTCCAGGACGATGAACAGCCCCTGATCGTTTTTGGACCGGATCAGCCGGCCAAAGCCTTGCCGAAGGCGAAGTACAGCTTCCGGCAGCGCATACTGCAGGAACGGATTGATTCCTTCTTTTGCGATGACCTCGGACCGCGCCTTGAACACCGGTTCGTCGGGTGAGGTGAACGGCAGCCGGACCACGATGACTGCCCGCAGCGCATCTCCCGGCACATCGACGCCTTCCCAGAAGCTGTTCGTCCCGAACAGCACGGATTTCTGGAAACGCTGGAACGATTTCAATAGCTTCATCCGGCTGCCCGAAGTCATTCCTTGGGCGAAGAGCATATAATCATCAAGCAATCCGGTGTCCTGGATCAAATCGACGGTCTTTCTGAGCATATCCTGCGACGTGAACAGCACAAAGCAGCGCCCTTCGGTCACTAGGACTGTCTGGATGACAGCATCCGCCACCGATTCGATATAATCGCCTTGTGAGACTTGCTGGATATCCGGCATGTCATCGACGATAAACACGCGGGCGCCCTGGTAAAATTCAGGCGGCGGTGTGAATTTTGAAATCGGTACGTTGTTCGGGATGCCAAGCTGATTGACGATAAACCGCTCATTCGAAGGCACGCTCATCGTGCCGGATAGCCAGATGAGCGCTTTCTTCCCGCGGAGCGGTTCAACAAACCGCTGGACGATCGAGGTCACTTCAAACGGCTGCTTGTACAGGGAGAGGCTGGTCGGCAAACTCCGCAGATCCCCTTCGATCCAACTCACTTCGTCCTCGAGCGGGAATACAAAAATCTCACTGAACTCGACCGCCTTGACCATCATTTCCTCTGTCCAGAAACGCCAATCGGAAATCGTCAATTTGTCATCCATACTCGTTTCCGTCAGCCGTTCCGCTTTTTGCAGGACCAGCTGCGACAAATCGATCCATTCGTTCAAGAAGCGCAGCAGCTCCATGAACCGCGGCTTTTCATAAGGAAGTTCACTCAGGAGCGAAGCACACTTTTTATGGCGGCTCCCCTGAAATTTCTTGGCAAACTCTGCACCGAGAAGCGTAGCTGCTTCATCGAACAAGGCGGTGAATTTATTGAACAGCGCTTCAAGCTTCAGCATTTCCGGCACTGTCGAAAACCCGGTGCGTTCAGCCGCCCGATACATTTTGGCGAACAATTGCTGATCGTCGAACGTGCCGATCTGGCCGAAGACATACTTCCACTGGGTGTAGACGAAAGTTTTTTCGTGCTGGGCTACAGCCGCCCGGACCACTTGATGTGCTTCGTCCCAGATAAATGCATCCACACCGGACAGGATTTTCGTTAGCGGTGATCGCTGGTTCAATAAAAACGAATGGTTCGTAACAATAATATGGGCATTTTTAGCCCCTTCAAGAGCGTATTCATAAAAATCATAGCGCTTCTCACTCTGGGTCAGTTTCCGAAGATGGGAACGGCGGATTTTATCGAGCATAAATTGACCGCCGCTCGATACATTGAGTTCATTCAAGTCACCTGTTTCGGTGAGATTGAGCCAGATCAGCACTTGCATGATTGTGAAGGTTTCGTCATAGGATTCATCTTCGCCGTGCAGCAGTTCGGCAAACCGCTGGAGATCGATATAATGGCTCAGCCCTTTGATCAAGGAAATGCGCACTGGTGCGCCGACAAGTTCACTGACAATGCGCCCTTCCTTCTGGACAATCTGGTCTTGCAGGTGCGTCGTATAAGTGCTGATCAGCACCTGTCTGCCGGTTTCAACCGCATGGTTCACAGCCGGCAGCAAATAGCCGATCGTCTTCCCCATTCCGGTCGACGCTTCAATCACGCGTTCCCCGCGGTCTGCCATAGCCCCTTCAATGGAAGCCATCATATCGAATTGGCTCTGCCGTCGTTCAAACTGCGGAAATGCGCGTTCTAGCGCCGTTTCCCAATCATGGACCGGTGTATACTGGGCTGCTTCTTTCTCTACAGGCAAATTGCGCTTTTTCAGCGGGATGCCTTGATACCGTTCACACGGTTCCTCCTTGGCAGAGCGCTTGGCCTGTGTCAGTTCAAAGAATAGCCGGGAGAGGTCCGATTTTAAATGGAATGAACGCTTATGCAATAAGGACAGTGTTTCATAAGGCAGCCGGCCGAACTGCTCTTTGGCTTGCAGGAACAGATGCGCTGTCGCCAGAGCGTCATCATCGGCCCGGTGGGCACTCTCAAGCGGAATGCCAAGCACCGATGCGATATCCTGCAGCTTATAGCTAAAGGCTGTCGGGTACATGAGGCGCGCCATTTCTACGGTATCCATCGTTAGCCCCTGCCATTTCGGCAAGCCGCTGCGCGTCAATTCGGCCTGCAGGAACGGCAAGTCGAAATTGGTATTATGCGCGACAAAAATCGCATTTTCCATTCTCTCGAAAATATCCGCGGCATGCGATTCGAACGGCAATGCGTCCCGTACATCTACGTCCGATATGCCTGTAAGGTCTTCGATAAAAGCAGGAATTTTGCGTTTCGGGTTGATGAATTCGCTATATGTATCAATAATTAGGTTGTTTTCAATCGTTACCATCGCTATTTGAATGATCCGGTCACCTTTAGCAGGGGAATGGCCCGTTGTTTCAATATCGACAACGACATATTTCTGGGTGTTCATTGCAAACCCTCTTTCTCAGGTGATTCTCTCCGTAAAATTGTAACATATCCCGCCTTACTCCGCCTTCCGTCAGAATAGAAAATCACCTCGTTCCTGCGCAAATAAAAAAGCCCCCTTATGGGAGCGGAGCTTGTAGACAAAAGAATAATACTTCAATTAGTTGAAAAAACCGATTTGAAGCTGTGCTTGATCCTCCACTTCAGGCGGACGCGTTCCGCGGGCTCGCGCAGGAAAGCCAATGGCCGAAGGCAGTTCGGTCATTGGCTTTGCGACGAAGTGCGAAGCACTGCAGGAGCACAATGTTTGCACTTGCCGCCTTCCGTTGCGGATCCCGAATCCAGTTGCTTGTTCCTAGCAGGTCACAGCAGGATCAGAGTCCTAATCTCATCTTTTAGATACAAGTGATGCTTCCGACCGGGCTGGCCCACAAGACTCCTGTGGGAGCAGTGAAGGAGCGAAGCGACTGAGCGACTCGAGCTGAAGGCCCCGCAGGAAATACTTGGCAGGCCAAGTATTTGCGACGAAGCTAGCGCAGTGATGCAGGAGCATGGTTTTTCAGTGACGAGGAGACTGAAGCCGAGCCCACGGAAAGCGAAGTGGCCAGCCCGGTCGGGCTTATGCATTTCCATTCATACAAATTAGACTTTGTTTACAGTCTGCATATCGTTTTCAAGGGCGTTCTTTTACATAATGGTCGCTTCAGGTTCGTAGCTGATGATTTCACGGATTTTATTGTTTTCGTCCATGAGGGCAACAGTCGGCTTATGGTCCCGGGCATTTTCATCCATCACATATCCGTATGTCAGGATGATGACAATATCGCCCTTCTGGACAAGGCGGGCGGCTGCGCCGTTGACACAGATGACGCCGCTTCCCCGTTCGCCGGCAATGATATACGTTTCAAAGCGGGCACCATTATTGTTATTGACGACATGCACTTTTTCATTTGCCAGCATGCCGACCTCGTCCAGGATGTCCTGGTCGATCGTTATGCTGCCGACGTAGTTCAAATCGGCTTCAGTGACGGTTGCACGATGGATTTTGGAATTCAGCATCATTCTAAGCATGATTAGTTCTTCCCCTTTATATTAAAGATAAGATTGTCGATCAGGCGTGCTTTTTCGAATTGGACGGCGAGGGCCAGAATGGCTTCCTCTTCGATTGTTTCCGTCAAAGCAGGGTAGCTGAGCAGTTCGATATAATCGATTTTCCCGGAAACCCGCTCTTCCAAATAGGCTTTCATCGGCGCTATCGGATCTTCTCCGGCAAGAGCGGCCCCTTTCCCCAGCTGAAGCGCTTTTTGCAGGTGAGGCGCTTCCACCCGTTCAGCTTCGCTCAAATAGACATTGCGGGAGCTTTTGGCAAGACCATCCGCTTCCCGAACCGTTTCGGCTCTGCGAATGGTTAGCGGAAAATTGAAGTCTTCCACAAGCGACTCGATGATGGCGAGCTGCTGGGCATCCTTCTGTCCGAAATAAGCGCGTGTCGGCTGGATAATATGGAACAGCTTTGTAACCACTTTCAGGACCCCATCAAAATGGCCGGGCCGCTTCGCACCGCAAAGGACATCGGCAAGCGGGCCTGCCGACATGGAAATCGCCGACTGGCGCGGATACATCTCTTCGACAGAAGGCGCAAAGATCACATCGGTGCCGGCTGCTTCTGCGAGTTCGCTATCCCGTTCCAAATCCCTTGGGTAGCGGTCAAAATCTTCATTGGGGCCGAATTGCGCCGGGTTGACGAAAATGCTCATAACGACGAGGTCGTTTTCAGCTTTCGCTCGTTCGACAAGCGATATGTGCCCTTCATGCAAAAAGCCCATAGTCGGCACTAAGCCGATGGACCGGCCGCCCTTTTTGGCCTCCTGGACCCATTCGCCCATTTCGCGGATGGTGGTTATCGTTTTCAATTATTGTTCTCTCCTCTCGGGAAGAAGACCATATAAAAAGCCCTCCTGCCAAAAATGGACAGAAGGACAGAAAATGTAAGTTCGGTTTCTTCCGTCCCTGTCATGTAGTAGATCAAGGCAGATCATTTTGTTATGGAATTTTTTTAATGCTTATGGTGTTGCCGGTGCAGTTCACTGGGGATACTGCCCGTTAAAAACACTATAGCAGAAAAGGCGGAAAAGCGAAATATTTCAATTCGCCATTTCAATATCCGCCGAATAAATGCTGTGCAGCTTGCCGTCCGGCGTCCGCAGCTGCAGGACGCCGTCTTCCGTGATGCTTTCCGCGATTCCGGTGAGCGTCTCTTTTGCCATGCGCGCGCGAACCTGGTTGCCGATCGTCGAAGAATAGCCTTCCCAAATCGTTTTCAGCAAACCGAAACCTTGGCTGATGTAGAGGTCCGTATATTCTTCCAGATGGTAAAGGATCGCCCGGACCAACTCCTGCCGGCTGACGCCGCTTCCGCTTTCCATTTTCAAGGAAGTGGCGATCCCTGACAATTCCGGCGGGAAATCATCGGCATCCTGATTGGCGTTCAGCCCGATGCCGATGATCAGCGCCTGGATGCCGTCAGCATCGGATTGCAGTTCTGTCAAGATGCCGGTGCATTTCCTTCCGGCTATCAAGATGTCGTTCGGCCATTTGATTTCAGGCTTCAATCCTGACACTTCTTCGATAGCCCGGACGACAGCGACTGCCGCAACCAATGTGAATTGCGGCGCCTTTTGCGGAACGACAGCCGGGCGCAGGATGACGCTCATCCAGATGCCCTTGCCTGCCGCGGAATCCCATTTCCGGGCAAGGCGGCCTCTTCCGGCTGTCTGTTCCTCCGTAAGGACCACCGTGCCCGCCGGCTTCCCTTCCTGCGCCAATTGATGGGCGATAATCTGGGTGGAAGCGCAAGTCGGCAAATATTCGATTTCCCTGCCGAGGCTTCGGGTCTTCAAAAGCGCTTGGACCGCTGCCGGTTGGAGCGAATCGGGCGAACCTGAGAGGCTATAGCCCTTTTTCTTTACAGAACGGATGGTATAACCCATCTCTTCCAGCTCTTTGATATGCTTCCATACAGCCGTTCTGGAAATGCCGAATTCATCCGCCAATTGCTGGCCGGAAAGCGCTTCGCCTTTTGCTTCTATCAGTCGCTTGGCTAATTTATGCGTGACGGTGATATTCATCTAAAAACCAGTCCTTTATCTTTTCATGGTCATTTGGCAGCTGGCCGAAAACAATCTTGCGCTCCATGCTTTCGATCCACTGCCGGATCCATTGCCCTTGGCGCTTGCCCGCCCATTGCATCAAATCGATGCCATTGACGGCAAGATCCCGTTTCGACTGGATCGGCAGCGCTTCTTTTTCCTGCTGCGGCGTGACATTCCGTCCGCTGAGATAGGCGGCGATCTCCAGTTCCTTGCACTCAAAACAATAGAACGTCCAAGCGTCCCAACGTTCGAGCCGGGCCGCTTTCAGCGCATTTTCAATCAATCGCCTTTCGCCATTGGAGAATTTAAAGCCTTTGACTGCCGGAAATTCCGTTTCATGCCGGTAGAGCATATAAGCCCAGCCATACGCAGCCTGTGCTTGCGGTTCATAGCCGCTCCAATCCATTTCCAGCAATTCGCCCGCCGGAAGGTGACGGGTGAGGCCCGAATCTTTCAAGTAGCACATGCTCCGTTCTGTCCGGGGGTTGATCAATATTTTGTCCAGTTCGTTTTTCAGGCGCTCCACCGCTACCGCGCTGATCAGTGATGCATGCTGCTGGATGGCGGCAAGCGTGCCCGGGTCGACTGAAAAGTCAAGCTGGCCGGAAAAACGGACTGCCCGGAGCATACGAAGCGCATCTTCCTGAAACCGTTCGCCCGGATTGCCGACTGCCCGGATAACCCGCTGCTCGAGATCTTCCCGGCCTCCGAAAGGGTCGATGACACGGAGCTCCTCGTCCATGGCCATGGCGTTGATGGTGAAATCGCGGCGCTTCAAATCCTCTTCGAGCGACTGGACAAATTCAACTTTATCCGGCCGGCGCATGTCGCTATAGGCGCCTTCTGTCCGGAACGTCGTGACTTCGATCCCCTCCCCTTCAAGCAGCACCAGCACTGTGCCATGCTCGATGCCGGTGTCGACCGTGCGGGAAAACAGATTTTTCACCTGTTCAGGCGAAGCATTTGAAGCGACATCCATATCATGCGGGGTTTTTCCCAGCAGATAATCCCGGACTGCTCCGCCGACAATATACGCTTCGTATCCGGCCTTTTCCAGAACCCTTATCACTTTTGCGGCATTTTTCATTCGATCGCCCCTTTTTCAAGCAGACGGCTATAGATGCCGAGGTATTCTCCCAGTATTGCTGTCGAATGGAACCTTTGCTGGACCGTAGCGAGCGCCCCTTGCACCAGACGGGCGTGCTCGTCCGAATTTGTGAGCAGCTGAAGCGCCTTGTCGGCTGCCCCTTCCGTATCGCCCAGTTCCACCAGGTAGCCATTGACACCATTATCGATGAGTTCCGGCATGCCGCCTACCGCTGTTCCGATGCATGGTACGCCGCAAGCCATCGCTTCAAGCAGCACCAGTCCGAAAGATTCCTTTTCAGACATAAGCAATTTGAGGTCACTGATATTGTACAGTTCCGATAAATTGTCGCGTTTTCCGAGGAACAAGACATCTTCTTCGATACCCAATTTGTTCACGAGCTGGACAATCCGCCCCATTTCCGGGCCGTCGCCGACCAGCAGGAGTTTGGATTCCACCTTGCCGTGCACTTTATGGAACGTTTCCACGATGTCTTCGACGCGCTTGACGTTCCGGAAATTCGACACATGGATCAGGATTTTCTCGTTTTCGCCAATGCCCAGTTCCTGTTTCAGGCGGCTCGCGTCTTTTACATGGTATTCCCGTTCGTCGACAAAATTATAAACCGTTTCAATTCTTTTGTCCGCTCCGACGAGTTCATATGTTTGGTCGCGCAGTGAATTGGAAACAGCCGTCACAACGTCCGACCCTTCGATGCCGTAGCGGATCGCTTCCCGGAGCGACGAATCAGCCCCCAACACCGTGATATCGGTGCCGTGCAGTGTGGTGACGATGCCGATGTCGGACTTGGCCATATCGCGCCCGAGAATCGCACAAACCGCATGCGGGATCGCATAATGGACATGCAGGAGGTCCAGTTTTTCATTTTTGATGACTTCTGCGATTTTCGTCGCCAATGCAATGTCATAAGGCGGATATTGAAAAACGGAATAGGTGTTGACGTCCACTTGATGGCTGAATATATTCGCGTACATCCGGTTCAGTCTGAACGGTGTACTCGAGGTGATAAAATGCACTTCATGCCCTTGTTCCGCTAGCATTTTGCCAAGTTCTGTCGCGATGATGCCCGAGCCGCCGACTGTCGGATAGCATGTGATGCCGATTTTCATTTTTCGCAAAGCTGCCACTCCTATTCTCTCCGTTCGCGGATCAACCGCCAGTTTACAAAACCTTCTTCAAGGCCTTTCAATAAAACCTCTGCCGTGCCCATATTCGTTGCGAGCGGAACGTTATAGACATCGCACAGCCGCATCAGAGCCGAAACATCGGGTTCATGGGGCTGTGCAGTCAGAGGGTCGCGGAAGAAGATGATCATGTCCATCTCGTCCTGCGCAATCATTGCACCGATCTGCTGGTCGCCGCCCAGTGGCCCCGAACGGAAGCGCTGTACATCCAAGTCCGTTTCATCCATGATGCGCTGGCCGGTGGTGCCGGTCGCGTACAAGGTATGCTGGGCCAAAATCGGCTGATAGGCCGTCACGAATTGGATCAGGTCGTCTTTCTTTTTATCATGAGCGATTAATGCTAACTTCATGCCATCGTCCCCTTCAGTCTATGATATGCTCCAGTCCATAAATCAGTCTTTCCGTTTCCATGACCGTTTTTACGGAAAGCACTACACCGCTCATGAAAGATCCGCGGTTGAACGAATCGTGCCGGATGGTCAGCAGCTGCCCTTCGCCTCCAAGCAGTACTTGCTGGTGGGCGACGAGGCCGGGCAGGCGGACGCTGTGGATCCGCATGCCTTCATAATTCGCACCCCGCGCCCCTTCGAGCGTCTCTTTTTCATGGACATGCCCTTGTTCATGGGTCGGGCGGTGTCCGGCAATCAGATGCGCGGTCTTCATCGCTGTGCCAGAAGGCGCATCCAGTTTCTGGTCATGGTGCATTTCTATGATTTCGATATCGGGCAGGTATTTGGCTGCCTGTTCTGCAAACTTCATCATCAAGACGGCCCCTACCGCAAAATTCGGGGCAATGATGCAGCCGACTTTCGTCTCTTCCGCAAGCGCCGCCAATTCTTTCAGTTCATCGTCAGAAAAGCCTGTCGTCCCGACGACCGGGCGAATATTCAATTGAAGGGCCTGCTTTGTATGTTTATAGACCGCTTCCGGCGAAGTCAAATCGACCAGTACATGCGGCCCGGTTGCCGTGTGCATCTCTTCCATATCCGTAAAGACCGGTACGTCATACGAATCCGGGAAAACATTCAATTCTGCCAACGTCGCGCCGATTTCCTTATAATCCAGGACCGCCACCAATTCCATCTCCTGATTTTTCATGACTGTATGTACCGCTTCCTGCCCCATTTTGCCTCTTGGTCCCGCGATTGCTACGCGTATTGTCATTATTCCTCTTCCTTTCTTGTCCAGCGGTCCTTGTCCCGCGTATTGAATTTTTTCATAACCCGCTCGTGGGCTTCCTGCAGGTCGATATCGAGCGAATTCGCCATGCAGATCAGGACGAAGAGCACATCTCCCATCTCATCGGCAATTGCGCCTTCGCTTTCTGATGCTTTCTTCTTTTTCGGGCCGAATTCATGCATCACTTCCCGGGACAGTTCCCCCAGTTCTTCGGTCAGCCTCGCCATCAGCTCCATCGGCGTAAAATAGCCTTCTTTGAATTGGCCGATATATGCATCGACCTCCTTTTGAAGGTCGTTCATTGTCTTTTTGCCGTCCATGCCATCACACTCCTCATTTCATCGTAAAGAAAACAGGGGATGTTGTCAAAATCATTATTATAACCGATAATACAGAAGTTGAGTTTACGCAAGGGAGAGAATTATATATGAAAGAACTGCGCCTGAAAAACATCATTTTCATCCTGCTCGGATCGGCCATCTACAGCTTCGGCTTTGTCCACTTCAATATCCAGAACGAACTTGGAGAAGGCGGATTTGCCGGCATCACATTGATCCTTTATTTCCTCTTTGAATGGGATCCTGCACTTATGAACTTATTATTGAATATTCCGCTGTTCTTCATCGGCTGGAAGCTGCTCGGCAAAAAAGTGTTCCTGTACACGATCATCGGGACCGTTGCCGTTTCGGTGTTCCTCAAAATCTTCCTGGTGTACGAAATTCAGATTGACCTGCACGAAGATTTATTCCTTGCGACCTTGTTTGCCGGAGTGTTTGTCGGCATCGGGCTCGGAATCATCTTCCGCTACGGCGGAACTACCGGCGGAGTGGATATCATCGCCCGCCTGGTGCAGAAATACAGCGGCTGGAGCATGGGCAAGACGATGTTCCTGTTCGATGCCGCTGTCATTGCCCTGTCGCGCCTGACGTTTTTGGACAACCGGACCATGATGTATACACTGGTCGCCGTCTTTGTCGGAGCCCGGGTCATCGACTTTGTCCAGGAAGGCGCATATTCCGGAAGAGGGGCGCTGATCATTTCCGACTCGCAGGAAGAAATCGCCAGCCGCATTGCTGTTGAAATGGACCGCGGCATCACGATTCTCCGCGGCTACGGCCATTTTACGAAAGAAGAACGCGAAGTGCTTTATTGTGTTGTTGCGAAAAATGAAATCGTCCGCTTGAAGAACATCATCAACAGCGTCGATCCGCATGCATTCGTTTCCTTAATGGAAGTCCATGACGTCATGGGCGAAGGCTTCACACTCGACGAACAGAAGCAGCCCATCGGGTGAAAAGAAAGAAACCGTTCCGGAAAATCCGGAACGGTTTCTTTTTGTTTTATGAACGGTTCATGCCAGTGTAGATCAACAGAAGGCGTGCGAGTTCAAGCACTGCGACAGCAGTTGCTGCGACATAGGTCATCGCTGCTGCGCTCAATACTTTTTTCGCATGGCGCTCTTCTTCATTGCGGATGATGTTGTTTGCCAGCAGCTGGTCCATCGCGCGGCTGGATGCGTTAAACTCCACCGGCAGCGTGATAAGCTGAAACAGGACGCCTGCAGCAAGCAAGATAATGCCGATCAGCAATGCGCCGCTCCAAGCGGAGAACAGCCCGATCATGATGAAGATCCAGGACATGTTTGAAGAGATGTTGACGATCGGCACCAAACGATGGCGTAGCCGAAGGAACGAATAGGCTTCCGCATCCTGGATGGCATGGCCGACTTCGTGGGCGGCGACCGCCGTCCCGGCAACAGACGCTTCATGGAAGTTATGGCTGCTCAGCGCAACGATTTTGGTCATTGGATTGTAATGGTCGCTCAGCATGCCGCGGCTTTCGACGACTTTGACGTCATGCAGCCCATTCTGGTCCAGAATGATTCGGGCCACTTGGGCGCCGGTATGGCCAGAAGTCGAGCGGATTTTGGAATATTTGCTATAGGTTCTTTTCAATTTAAATTGAGCCCACATAGGGATGATCAGCAAAAGGATGAAATAGATCAAAAAATCCATCTGTTCAACACACCTTTCTCATATGCTTCTATCTCTATTTTACGTGCAAAGGTCAGCTATGGTCAACTGAAACGCCCCTGCGGCCTGTTGAGTTCTGCGACGAATAAAGCAAAAGCGATGCAGCCGATCGACAGCCAAAATGTGAAGTAACCGATTTGGCTGCTGTACATTTCAAGGCTCCGGTAAATCGGCATTTGCCTGAAGACGTAATCGATGACATCGTTATGCAAGGTCCAGACCGCAGTCAGTGCAACCGATACCCAGCCGAACCGGTAATGGTCGATATAGAGCACGGCTTGAAGCGCCATTGCGAAATGGGAACCGACGAGCATCCAGCCGATCCAGCCGATCGATCCGGTTTCCCAGAGGGTCAACAGGTTCATCACTACAGCCCACAACCCGTATTTGATCAACGTGACAAAAGCCAGCGCTTCGATAATCCGGCTGCGCTTGCCGATCAGCCAAAGTCCGAGGACGATGGTGAAAAACAGGCTGGCTGTCGGGCTGTCCGGCACGAAAATCAGGAACTTCGGTTCGGTGATTTCCAGCTGCCAGCCATACCATATGTATCCATAGACTGTCCCTGCCAGATTAACGAGAAACAGAAGAATGAGAAATGGGCGGAACATGAGCCAGGCGGATAATTTATAGACTGTCGAAAGCATGTGCCTCTTCCTTTCGGGTAGTGAGAAAAGCGCAAGCGCCTATGTAGCTCCGACAAGCGCTGGAGACCATGAACTGAATGGCGCTTTTTGCCATTCGGGTCATGGCCGAAGCGTCTCGAGGGGCTAGGCGCTGGAGTCTGGACATGAAACAGAGAGCTGAAAAACATTACTTACTTAATCTACAAAAAAGAGCCGGTTTCCCGGCTCTTTTGTTGGTTTATTCGGATAAGCCATCGATGAATTCAGTCATGACCTTAAGGTCTTCTTCTGAACCGTCCCAAGATGGAGGCATAACTTGCTGACCATCCCGCTCGATGCCGTTTACAGCGATTTCAGCGATTTCTTCTGCGGTGAATTCAGTCGCAGTCAATGCTGGACCGACTGCACCTTCCAAATTGTCGCCGTGGCAGCTGATACATGCTGATCCAGAATAGATTTCATAGCCTGGGTCGGCCGTATCAATTTCAACTTCCTCGACGATCTGCCCCTGCGCTTCCGCAGCTTCCCAGTCATGGTTTACAACAGATTCCCATGTCAAGAAGATGATGGCAGCAGTAGCAAGAAGCATGAATCCTGTCGGCAGCGGCCGTTTAGACGGACGGCGTTCAGGGCCCGGATCCAAGAATGGAGCCAGCGCCAAAGCAGTGAATGCCAAACCTGGCATGATGATGGCGCCCACAATATTGAATGGACCAGAAGCGAATTCATATTTTAACAATTGGTATAAGAACAAGAAATACCAGTCTGGCAATGGAATATAGCCCGTGTCTGTCGGATCCGCCTGGCCTTCAAGAGGCGATGGATGCGCGACAGTAAGGAGCAGGTACCCAATCAAGAAGACAGCACCGATCATCCATTCTTTCAAAAGGAAGTTCGGCCAGAAAGCTTCTGTTTTACCAGGATATTCGGAGTAATCTTTCGGGATATTCGGCTTACGATGCTGCAAGCCTGGTACACGTGAATCCCCGACGAATTTCATCCCTTTTCCGCGATGCATAATGTCCCCTCCTTAAAAAAATCCATTTGGCCGCTCTTCTTATAGCGGGCCGGAAATACCTTGTCTTCTGATCATGATAAAATGCGCGCCGAGCAACCCAAGCAAAGCAGCGGGCAAGAAGAATACATGAATCGCGAAGAAGCGGGTAAGCGTCTGTGCACCCAGGATAGCAGAATCCCCGGCAAGCAAGACTTTGATTGCGCCGCCGATGACCGGAACTGAAGCCGCAATCTCGATACCAACTTTTGTTGCAAACAATGCTTTCATATCCCATGGAAGCAGGTAGCCTGTGAAGCTTAGGCCAAGGATGACGCCGAATAGCATAACGCCGACGATCCAGTTCAATTCACGAGGTTTCTTATAAGAACCTGTAAAGAATACACGTAGAGTATGAAGGAAAATCATTACAACTACTAGAGAAGAACCCCAGTGGTGCATCCCACGCACGATCTCTCCAAAAGCGACTTCGTTTTGAAGATAGTAGACCGACTGCCAAGCATTTTCAATATCCGGCACATAGTACATTGTCAAGAACATACCTGATAGGATCTGGATTACTGTAATGAAGAACGTCAGTCCTCCGAAACAATAAACGAATGCCGAGAAGTGGTGTGCGGGGTTTACGTGCTCCGGTACTTCATGGTCTGCGATATCGCGCCAGATAGGCGTGATGTCCAAACGCTCATCAACCCAATCATATAACTTGTTTAGCACTGGTGTCGTACCCCCTAACTATTAAACTAATGTGTTCGGTTTTACTGCGCCGATAGCTAAGAAGCCATCACGTTCTTCCACTGTGAATTCATCGAGTGGTCCAAGCGGCGGAGTTCCGGGAACGTTCTGGCCGTTCTTCTCATAGCGCCCTGCGTGGCATGGGCAGAAGAATTGGTTCGGGTGTTCCGGATCGGCTGCCCAGTTGACTGTGCATCCTAAATGTTTGCAGACTGGCGACAGGGCAATAATTTTGTCCCCTTCTTTATACACCCAAGCAGAATTTGTCACTTCTGATGTATACCATGCATCCACTTGCTCGTAAGCAAAGTCGACGCGCACTGGTTCTTCTGACAAATCAGCGACACTTTGGTCAGTCAAAATAAAATCCCCACCAGCTTTTTCCTGCAATAGCGGGTCAACCGCAAAGCGAACCATTGGCATCAGCATGCCTGCTGCCATGAATCCGCCTACACCTGTTAATGTGTAGCCTAAAAATTGACGTCGTGATACACGATTGTTGCTCATCCTTTTCCCCCCTCTAACATTCAAGGTCAGTCCAATGGACATACTCATTTCAAATATAATTACTAGGACAACCTAATGATATATCAATCAAATGTTTAGGTCAATATCGCAATGAATCGATTAGTTCCTTTTGTGAACATTTCATGAAGGCTGTGACCATTCGTTGATAAAAAGCGGCAAGACCTGCCGCAGCTGGTCTTCCATCACTGAAATCTTGAAGGACTGATCCATGTTTTCTGTCGGAATTGCCGGCAGCCACAGAACATTATTCAATTCCGGCAGCGTCCGCCATTCCGCATCGGTCGTCATGTAAAACACATGCTTGAAGCCGGTCTTTCCCATTTCCTCTTTCAGCTCAGCCGCCAATCGTCCCCGGTCAGCGCCTTTAACATAGGATACGGGCGGGAACAGCAGAATGCGTCCTTTGAATTGCTTTTCCAACAGATTGGTCAACGACTGCAAATAATCAGAGCCGCTCGCACTCGGCTTCATGCCGTTGGCCGAGAGGTCAAGCTGGACAAGCGGAACCACCGCCGTGTCCACGTATTCCTGCTGCTGTAAATATTGATCGATATCTTTTCCGGTAAAATGCATAAACTTCAGTCACTCTCCGATTCCTTTAGGGTCTTAATCGATTGAAGCAATGCCGAAAGCTCGAAAAACTTTTCACGGTCGTTTGCATCAAGCGCTTCATCGATCTGCTTAAGTACCGATTCCTCCTGGAAAGCTGAAAGGCTGGCTTCAAGCAAGCCTTCTGCAATTTTCCGGTCTTCTTCCGTAATGGAAGCATTTTTCGGCATATAAGGGTTCTCTTCCAGCACCAATAGATAAAGCGGTGATGGCGGGCGGTTCGGGAAGTTCAGCTGCACGTACAAGTCTTCGTCCGGATTCAGGCGCAGATCATGGAACGATTTTTCCGCGTCGGCCGTCATGAGATTGCCTTTATAAAAGCGGAACGGGATTTCCTTTGACTCCGTAGACGACATGACCATGGCCCGAGGGCAATAATGCGCTTCTTCCACAAAATGCGTCTTTTCAAGTAGGTCCTCATTGCTGAGCATATAATTGAGAATCCAGATGCACTCCCGCCGTTTCATCTTATGGGACTGCAAGAACCAGCGCACAAACTGCTTTTTTTCTCCTACAGAAACTGAAGCGGTCATCGGAATTCCTCCTTTACTCGAATGATTGCTGCCAGTCAAACCACTCCGGATTTTCCGGCTCTAATGCTTGGAGCTCTTTAATGATTTCGAGGGCTTCCCCGCGTTTCCCTTCCTCGATCAGGAATCGTGCATATTTTTCAAGAAAATTCGGGTCGTCCCGGAAAGCCGGATATGCTTTGCCGTAATATTCCCCGGCTTTTGCGAATTGCTCCGTCCGTTCATAGGCTTCCGCAATCATCGGATAAAGGCCTGCCCAATCATCTCCGCTTTCAATGACACTTTCTGCCAATTCAAGCGTGTCTTCATCCAGCTCTTCCGCATGGAAATAGGAAACCAATGTGTAGATCGCCTCCATGTACTCCGGATCAAGCGCTATGGCCTGGCGCAGGCTCTCTACACCTTCTTGTACTTTGCCGAGCTTCAATGCGAGCTTCCCGGCGAACAGGTAAAGCTCTTTGTCGTATTCATCCCGCTCAATCCCTTTAAGGATTGCCTGATAGGCGCCTTCAAAGTCTTCCGCCATGTTGAGGCTTTGCGCCCGCAGCAGATAGGCAGAGAAATAATCCGGATCCAATCCGATCAGTTCATCCAGCCGCCTTACGGCCATTTCATATTGCCTCGTCTGGAAAGCGGCAAACGCTGCGCCGAAAAGCACATCCGGTTTTTGCGTCTCTTTCAGCGCTTCTTCGTAAAAAGGCAGCGCTTCTTCATAAGCCGCTCCGGCACTGTAAACTTCAGCGAGCCGCTCCGATAAATCGACGCCTTCAAGCTGGGTGCCTTCCCGCTTCAGATCCTGATAAATCTTTGCAGATTCCAGATAGCGGCCGGAATCGAGCAGCAATTCGGCTTTCGCCTGCTGCAGCAAAGGTTCGTCCGGAAGCAGCTCGATCGCTTCGTTCAATCGGCTCTCCGCCGCTTCGATCAACCCCTGCAATTGAAACAGGTCGGCGAGCGTCACCAATACCTGCGGATAAAGTTCATCATCATTGGAGATTTCCATCAAGGCATTCAGTGCCTCGTCTTCCCTGTCCACTTCGATCAGAAGATTTGCACGGTCGACTGTCAATTGGGATTCTTCCGGGAAAACGAATTGAAGATGTTCGAGGACTTTGATCGCTTCTTCGACATAGCCGATTTCGGCCAGCCATTCGGAAAGGTCATACTGCTCCTCCGGGTCGCCGCTTAGCAGATACGCTTCGATCGACTCATTCACCGAACGCGGATCCCCTTGTTCGACTGCTTGTTGAATGTCTTTGATACTTGCCATCCTATCACCTATTCTTTTGAATTTCCTAGTTCCATCCTACACGAAAGTGTGTTCGAATCATAATAAAAAACTCCCCTTTCGGAGAGTTCTTAGATCAACGAATTCATCTCTTCGACAAAATTCGGAAATGACACGGAAATGCAGTCCGGATCATCGATGGTGACCGGTCCGTCTGCGATCAAAGCCGCCACAGCAGCCATCATGCCAAGCCGGTGATCGCCATAGGTCATCATATCGGCGCCTCTTAGCGGCGTCGGCCCGTTGATGATCATGCCGTCTTCCGTAGCTGTGATATCCGCGCCCATTTTCGATAATTCAGCAACTACCGCGGCAATGCGGTCCGTCTCTTTTACCCGCAGCTCTTCCGCGTCTTTGATGACCGTCTGCCCTTTTGCCTGTGTTGCAACCAGCGCAAGCAAAGGGATTTCATCGATCAATCGGGGAATCAGGCTTCCGCCGATTTCGGTGGCTGTCAGGCGTGAAGAACGGATGACAAGGTCCGCCGGCATTTCGCCTGTTTCTTCCCGCAAATCGATACTGACATCTGCACCCATCGCTTTGACGACATCCAATATGCCGGTCCTTGTCGGGTTGCACCCGACATTCGTCAGCTTCACTTCGCTGCCTTCCGTGATCAAAGCCGCACCGATCATGAACGCTGCCGAAGAAATATCCCCGGGTACGCTGACATGGGCTGCAGCCAGCTGTTGGCCCCCTTGGAGTTCGATGGTGCCATCATGCCGTTTGATCGAAGCTCCAAAATGCTCCAGCATGATTTCGGTATGGTCGCGCGTCGGAACCGGCTCCTTGATGACCGTCGTCCCTTCCGCTTTCAATGCGGCCAGGAGAATCGCCGATTTCACCTGTGCGCTTGCGACAGGGAGCGTGTAATCGATTGCCCGAAGCCGGGTCCCTTGAACCGCTAGCGGTGTAAACTGGCCGTCCTGGCGTCCGCGGATGTCCGCGCCCATCAACCGGAGCGGATTGATGATGCGTTTCATCGGGCGTTTGGCGATGGAAGCATCTCCTGCCATCACAGAGTGGAATCCGGTTCCTGCCAACAAGCCAAGCATGAGACGGGTCGTCGTCCCCGAGTTGCCTGTATCCAGCACTTCTGAAGGTTCTTGCCACTGTGCTTCGCCGCCGCTGACAATGGTCACTTTGTCGCCGTCAAGGCTGATTTCTACACCAAGCTTGCGGAAACAGCTGATCGTGCTAAGACAATCATCGCCGAGCAGGAATCCTTCGACCGTTGTCGTGCCTTTGGCCATGGAACCGAACATGATAGCCCGGTGGGAGATCGATTTGTCGCCAGGCACTTGGATCGTGCCTTTCAATGAGGGGTTCGAGTATGTCAAAGTCAACGTCATCATAGGGCCTCTCTTTCATGAAATATACGTGTCATAAGCTGTTCTGCTGCGGATGCAAGCCCTTGCCCGCTCACGGTCCTCAGGCGTCTGGAAACTGATCACCAAAATACCGAAGACATCTTCGCGGGTCTCCAGAATGCGCAAATTGACGATGGAAATGCTTTCCTCGGCCAAATAGCCGGTCACTTCTGAAATGATACCCGGCACGTCCGGAATGTCTACATAGAGATCATAGACGCTGAACATGGCACCGTGGCCGGCAATCGGCAACTCGTCGCGGACCGATTTGGCATCCTGGAAATACTGTTCGATCGGCTCCGGTTCATTAGCGACGAGCAGCGTGCGAAGCTTTTCCATCTCTTCCATCCAATTCGATAATTGCCTGACAATCTTGTCGTTATTCTGGGTAGTGATGTCGCGCCACATTTCGGGATTCGATGAAGCGATCCGCGTGATATCACGGAAACCGCCTGCCGCCAACTGGCGGGCAAAGGGCTGCTCTTCTTCTTTTGCCAACTGGTGGACAAGCGAAGCTGCGATAAGATGCGGGAAATGGCTGACAATGGCGGTCATGTGGTCATGATCGTCCGCAGCCAGCACTTCGACTTTCGCTTTTGTCACCGAAAGAAGGTCTTTCAGGAAAGCGACTTGGCTGTCCGCCACCCCTTCTGCCGGCGTCAAAATATAGAAGGCATTTTCAAACAGCATCTCTTTTGCCGCTTCCACGCCGCTCTTATGGGAGCCGGCCATCGGGTGTCCGCCGATAAAGGCATGGTCCAGCCTTTTGGCCGCTTCCATGATCAGTGCTTTGGTGCTTCCGGTGTCGGTCAGAATGACATTTTCCTTCAAGTTCCAAAAACGGCTTTGTTCCATCAATTTCAAGGTAGCGCCGACCGGTGTGGCAAAAACGATGACATCTGCATCGGCGGCAGCTTGTTCAAGCGAAGGTGGGGAGCTGTGGATGATACCCATTTTATATGCTTTTCTCGCCGTCAGCGGATCGGCATCATAGCCCGCAACCGCCACTTGTGGATGCCGCTGCAGGGCTTTGGCCAAGGATCCGCCAATCAATCCGAGCCCAATGATCAAGACGTTCGTTTTCATAGCGAGGACGCCTCTTTGCTGCCTTGAAGGTCCGGGCGCAGCTTAACCGCTTCATTCAAATAGATGTGCTTGATTTCCTTTTGGGCTATTGCCGTATTGACATGCATCATGATGCGGATGCACAGCGGCATGCTGCCGGGCACGTCCATCTCATGCGTGCACATGACCGGCACGTAAGTCCATTGGTCAATCGTTCTTACCGCTTTTGCGGGAAATGCCGAAGAAATATCTGTCGTCGTGGAAACGATGACCGATGCGACATCTTCTGGTTCGATCCGGTTCTCTTTGGCCATCTCCAGTACCAAACGCCGTGTTTCTGCAAGAATCTCTTCCGGCTTGTCTGCCTTGACCGTAATGGCCCCTCTTACTCCACGTATCATACTAACACCTCTCTTATTTTTGAACGGAATTCTTCGTAAACGATTCTTGCCCGTTCTTCTTCAATCGTGCCCATCTGCGGGATACCCGTCTCCGGAAGCAACACAAAACTGAGTGCCCCGCCAGAAGATTTCTTATCTTTCTTCATGAAGCCGAGAACCTGTTCGAAAGGGATCTCTTCCAAGTGATGGAGCGGATAGCCGTTGGACTGGCACCAGGACAAGAAGTTCTCAAATTTTGGATGGCCTGACAGTAGCAGCGCATAGCCCATCCCCAGTGCGACCGCTTCCCCGTGGGTGATTTTTCCGTAGCCGAGATGGGCTTCGATGGCATGGGCGAGCGTGTGGCCGAAGTTGAGGTATTTGCGGACGCCGCCTTCAAATTCATCTTCTTCGACAATCGCCGCTTTGACGGCAATCCCTTTCTCCAAGTGGTCCATCAATTCTTCATCATTCATTTCAGCCAAAGAACGGATGGCCAAAATTTCTTTCAGCCAATGTTCATTGGAGATGAATGCATGTTTGGCCACTTCCGCCATGCCGGAACGGATTTCATGTGCCGGCAGTGTATGCAGAAAGTCCAGATCATAGATGACCGCTTCCGGCTGGTAGAACGTACCGATCATATTTTTTCCGAGAGGATGATTGATGGCCGTTTTCCCTCCGACTGCGCTGTCATGTGCCAGGATCGTTGTCGGAACCTGGATGTAAGGGATCCCTCTCATGAATGTCGATGCGACAAAACCGGCGACATCCCCGGTCGCTCCGCCGCCGAAGGCAAGAAGCAGGCTTTTTCGGGAACAGCCTTGCTCGAGCAGGAAACTATGGCACGCCATGAACACTTCGACCGATTTTGCGGCTTCGCCGGCAGGCACTGTGAATACACTGGCCTCGTGGGGCTTGAGGCCTGACAGCAGGCGGCCGAGATGGAGCGATGCCACCGTTTCATCCGCAATAACGGCGATCCGGTCCGCAGCACCCAATAGCTCTTGGTATTCGGCAGAAAATACATCCACCGCCCCGGGTCCGATATGGACGCTATACGGTTTTCCAGCTTCTACCCGAAGTGCTTTCATGTTTAAAACTCCTTTGTGTAATTCAAGTAGTTCTGCAGATTCTCTTTCAGGCGCGGCATCTGGTCGGCATCAAACTGCTCAAGCAATGCGTTTGCCGCTTCCCATGCCACCACATGTTCTGCAACGATGGACGCTGCCGGCACCGCGCAGCTGTCGGACCGTTCAATGCTTGCCTGGAAAGGCTCTTTCGTATCGATATCGACGCTTTGGAGCGGTTTGTACAATGTCGGGATCGGTTTCATGACGCCTCGGACGATGATCGGCATCCCAGTTGTCATGCCGCCTTCAAAGCCGCCCAGGTTATTCGTGCGGCGGGTATAGCCCTCAGTTTCATTCCATAGGATTTCATCATGGACTTCGCTGCCCGGCCGTCTCGCCATTTCAAAGCCCAGTCCGAATTCGACGCCTTTGAATGCATTGATGCTCATCATGGCGGCAGCCATTTTCGCATCCAGTTTCCGGTCGTAATGGACATAGCTGCCGATTCCTGCCGGCATCCCTTCAACGATCACTTCCACCGTGCCGCCGATCGAATCGCCATTCTTTTTGGTCTGGTCGATCAAATCGGTCATCTGGCTAGTGACGGATGGATCCGCACAATAAACGGCATCCGCTTCCACAAGCCCCCGTATCTCAGCCGCCGTTTTGCCCTGGTAGCTTGCCGGATTCACTTTGATGCCGCCGATTTCCGTTACATGCGAGACGATTTCGACGCCCAGCTGCGACAGCAATTGTTTCGCGACAGCTCCAACAGCGACGCGGACTGTCGTTTCACGCGCTGATGACCGTTCCAGGACATTGCGCAAATCCCGGTGGCCATATTTCATGCCGCCGTTCAAGTCAGCGTGTCCCGGGCGCGGACGCGTCAATTGGCGCTTCACTTCGTCTTCATCTTCAATGGGTTCGATGCCCATAATATTTGTCCAATGTTTCCAATCATCATTTTTCACTACCAAAGTCACCGGGGAGCCCAGTGTTTTGCCATGCCGTACGCCGGAGACAATTTCCACCGTATCCTTTTCAATCTGCATTCTTCTGCCGCGGCCATGGCCGCCCTGGCGGCGCTTTAATTCCTTGTTGATCATCTCTGCCGTCAAAGGCAATTGGGCCGGCAGCCCCTCAATGATGGCGGTCAATTGTGGACCGTGTGATTCTCCTGCTGTTAAATATCGCATGACACTTTCTCCCTTCAACGCGCTAAAGTATTTAAATAACACTATAACATATAGCATTTCAACAATTCTATCTTAAAATCAGTGAAATTCAAACACGATTTTGAATATTGTTTGAAAATACCATTATTTCAATATAGGTTGTGCCCATAAAGAATACGGGGCTGTGTAAAAATGGACAAATAAAAAAAGGCAGCCGCAGCCGCCTTTTGTTCTGGATTAGTTTACCCAGTTGTTGATTGTTTTTTCGTAAGATACCAATTCTTCTTCTTTGAAGAACAAGCCGATTTCGCGTTCAGCGCTTTCAGCTGAATCCGAACCGTGGATCATGTTTTTGCCGACAGTGACTGCGAAGTCGCCGCGGATTGTTCCTGGAGCTGCATCTTTAGGGTTTGTAGCGCCCATCATTTGACGTGCAGTCAAAATAACGTTTTCGCCTTCCCAAACCATTGCAAATACAGGGCCTGAAGTGATGAAGTCAACCAATTCACCGAAGAATGGACGTTCTTTGTGCTCGCTGTAATGCTCTTCAGCCAATTCAGTCGGGATCTGCATCAATTTAGCGCCTACCAAGTGATACCCTTTTTTCTCAAAACGTGCTACGATTTCGCCGATTACGTTGCGTTGAACGCCGTCAGGTTTAACCATCAAGAAAGTTTTTTCCATTATAAACACTCCTCTATTAAAAGCTCGGGCTTTTTGCCCACCCTAAAAAATACTATCAGTTTGGGGCTATTTGTCAACTGCCGTTTTAAAACTTTCTCTTGCCGATGAAAAACGCGATATTGCGCATCGTTTTCCGCGCCGGCCCTTTCGGCAGTTCATTCAATTCCTTCAGGGCTTTGCCGAGGTACTGTTCGGAGATCGCCTTCGCTTCATTGATGGCAGAACTATTGCGGATTGTCCGAACGATATGGAGGCGCTCTTCATCCGTAAGATCTTTGTTGAGGTTCGCTAGCAGCAGCCGGTATATTTCCGGATTGCTGCGGGCACAAAGAATCGGCAATGTGATATTGCCCTGCAGGAAATCACTTCCGGCTGGCTTGCCCAGCTCTTCATCTGAAGAAGTGAAATCCAGGATATCATCGATGATCTGGAAAGACATTCCGATATAATAGCCGAACCTCCGCAAATGGCGGACGGTTTTTTCATCGGCGCCGGAAACCATCGCACCCAGCTCGCAGCTGGAAGAAATCAGCAGCGCGGTTTTCCGTTTGATGCGCCGCAGGTAATCGCGCAAGTTCTGGTCCAGCTTGTATTTATCCTCGATCTGGATAATCTCGCCGCGGCAGACTTCAATCATCGTCTTCGATAGCACATGGTGGAGCCTTGGTGAATCGATGTCGGTGATATACTCCAATGCGCGCGCCAGGATGAAATCCCCGGTATACATCGCCACGCTATTGTTCCATTCCGCCTTGACGGTCGGTTTCCCCCGCCTGATTTCGGAATCGTCGATCACGTCATCATGCACGAGCGATGCCATATGGATAAGCTCCAGCGGCACCGCCACTTGCTTCATCACATCCACATTGTAATTGCCGAACTTTCCTGCCAGCAAAACAAAAACAGGTCGGATCCGTTTCCCTCCGGCCTGCAATAAATGAAGAGATGCATCGTTTAATAGAGGAGATTCGGAATCCACTGCCTGTTCCAATTCTTGTTCAATCAAATCCAACTCCGGTTTAATGTCGGAATAGAGCAATTTCAACTTCATCTTTTCCACAAAAATACCCTTCTCCCGCTTGTTTACTTTTTAATCCCCATATGAAGTGCCGCAGCACCGCCAGTATAAGGTTTGTATTTCACTTTTTCAAAGCCGACTTTTACAAACAGGCGAGCCAGCGCTTTCATGTCAGGGAAGCTTTTCGCTGACTCCTGAAGCCATGAATACTCCTGGTAGCTTTTTGCAAATAGCTTTCCGAATACCGGCATGATGAACCGGAAATAGAAGCGGAAAAACGGCTTGAACAATAGATTATTGGGCTGTGAAGTTTCCAGGCAGGCGATCATGCCGCCCGGCTTCAAGACGCGGTGCATTTCCGATAGCACTTGCTCATAGTCCGGCACATTGCGAAGGCCGAAACCGATCGTCGCAAAGTCAAAGGAGTTGTCCGGAAACGGCAAGGCCATTGCATTGCCTTGGATCAATTCCACTTGCGGCATCGATTTCGTTTTCTCCACGCCGACGTTCAGCATATTGCGGCTGAAATCCAGGCCTACAACGCGGCCTTGCTCGCCGGCAGCCTCAGCCAGTGCGATGGTCCAATCAGCCGTACCGCAGCAGACGTCTATTGCAGAAGCGCCGCGCGGGACTTGCATCTTGTCCATCGTATCTTTCCGCCATTTATTGTGCTGCTGGAAACTGATGACCGAATTCATCTGGTCGTAGTTATCCGATATCTTTTCAAAAACTTCGTGGACTCGCTGTTCTTTTGTTTTCTGCATGTCAGTCATCCTTCTCGGGTCAGCTGCTCAGCTTTATGCTGGTGCGGGGTGATTTGATGGAGCATGAAATTCTTCAATTCATAAGTGAGTGCATAATTGTCGGCCGTCCACAAAATATCATCGTAGAGGCTTGCAAGCTTGTCCATCAGCCAACGCTCTGTCTGGAGCGGGTGGCGCAATGTCTGGTTCAGCATCCGGATGACCAGGCTCTGGCCGCCTCTTTGCAGGCATTCCAGTTCGGTGCCGTAGCGGATATAGGTAAGCACTAATCCGGCAAGCGGCATGTACTTCTCAAAACCGTAGAAATGATAGAAAGAGGACAGCAACTCGGTTTCGATCTGGTAGATTGATTGTTCGATTTCATCGATTGTATAAATTTCGCCATCATAGAAGGCTGCTTTTTTCTCACTGACTTTGATGATTGCCGTCGCCAAACGCTGGATCATGGCAATATTATTCGCATTGGCCAGCATCTGGTAATAGATGCCGCTGTAAAAATCGCCTGCCAATACGGTCAGCTGCTGTTTTTTGGTCGCCAGGATATCCTGCTTCACCTGGTCGTGGGCATGCAAGGCGGCATAGACGATGGAAACCGTTTTAGCGGATTCTTCGATATCGTCCGACCACTGGTTTCGATCAAAAAAAGGCAATAGCAAAAAAAACAAGCGTTCCCGTTGGACTGATGGGCCTTCTGTGAATTTTTCGAGCGTCCGCTGTTTGAGCGCTCTCAGCACATCAATCTCCACAGAAGTGATTTTCGAATGTATTTGTTGTTCATTCATACTGCTTGCTCCATTCATGGTTTAGCCATACCATACTTCCTACATTATACCACAGGCAAAGCTTCACCTTCATTCAAAAAGCCTACTTTTTCGCTTCGCTTTCCATTACTCCGTGTGCGGTGTGCAATTCAGCCTTGCCGCGGATTTTCATGGCAGAGGTATGTTCCGTGAACTGGGCAATCATCACTTCGCCCTTATCGAGCTTTTCAGTATGGTGGAATTTCGTGTCGTTTCCCCGTGTCAATCCGATGACGTTCACGCCGTCTTCCAGCGCGCGGATCACAATATATTCTGTCTGTGCCATTTTTACACCTGCTTCTGTTTTTTTGTGAGCTTTTAATTCATATTGATGTAAGTCATGATTTCGGCGCGTTTGATATCGTCCGTTTCGAAGATGCCGCGTGAAACTGCTGTTACGGTTTTCGCACCAGGCTTTTTAATGCCGCGCATCGTCATGCACATATGTTCGGCTTCCACCATGACATATACGCCATGGGGATTCAACGTTTCCATCAAGGAATCTGCGATAGTCGATGTAATGCGCTCCTGGAGCTGCGGGCGCTTGGAGACCGTTTCTACTGCACGGGCCAGCTTGCTCAGGCCGGTCACCACGCCATCACGCGGGATGTAAGCGATATGGGCTTTGCCGAAAAACGGCACCAGATGATGCTCGCATGTGGAATGGAAGGGGATATCTTTCACAAGGACCAATTCTTCATGGCCTTCGTGGAAAACGGTTTTGAAGTATTCTTTCGGATCTTCCTGCAGCCCCGAGAATATCTCAGCATACATTTTAGCAACACGTTTCGGTGTATCGAGCAAACCTTCGCGCGACGGGTCTTCACCGACCGCTTCGAGGATCATGGTCACCGCCTGTTCGATTTTGTTCAGATCCACTTTATGGGCGTTTGTATTTATCACTATGTTTTCCTCCTGTTAAAGACACATCGTTATAGGTGCTGGTCCACAGCAAGGTGGTTTGCATGCACGCGAGTTCTTTCTTTATAAAGCCGCCAGCCCGGCTCGGCTGCCTGCGCTTTTCTCTCATGAATCGTAGCATATGTAGGGTTTGTTGGCAAAATTGTAAACTCAAAAAAAGAATGGCTTTTGTGGGAACGAGTCTCACAAAAGCCATCCTATGTACTGCAAAGATAATTATTTCACTGCGTCTTTAAGTGCTTTACCTGGCTTAAATGCAGGAACCTTGCTTGCAGCGATTTCGATTTCAGCACCTGTCTGCGGGTTGCGGCCTTTGCGGGCTGCGCGTTCGCGTACTTCGAAGTTGCCAAAACCGATCAATTGTACTTTGTCACCTTTAGTTAGAGCTTCTTGAATCGCTTCAAATGCAGCGTCAACTGCTTTCGCAGCATCTTTGCGAGAAAGTTCAGCTGCTTCAGCAACAGAGTTCACTAATTCTGTCTTGTTCATGCTATTCACCTCCTCTCAAAGGGGATGCAATCGTTCAATCCTGTAAAAAGAGTATCATAACGAAAAATGCATAGCAACAACTAATAGGGCGGTTTCCCAATAAAACAAACAAATATTCAATTATTATCCTTAAAAATCGTCTGTTTTGCGGAAAACCGCGTCATATCAGCCATTTATTCCGTTAGGAAGACAGGTTCGTTGTTTTCATCCACGGTGTACGGAAGCGAGTAAGCAGGGACGACCGGATTGTCCTCATACAGCAGGAACCGGATATCCTGGCCCGGCTCGATGGTGCCTTCGTATTCCTGCAGAGCGGAATACAGGTCCATTGAATAGTCCACAAAGACCTCTCCTTGCCCATTGACCACCATCGGCAGATTGCGTCCGGTATATGGGCTCATCACTACCGGTTCCTCATCGAACCCCATGGCTTCGTGATTGAATTTGTAAACGTTGTCTGCAAGGATTTCCGAAATCGGCGCACGTCCGCCGTTTGCGCTCTTGCGGACGTTCACGCTGCGGATCGCTTCAGCGATTCGGAGATCCACCAGTTTCACGGTCGGATTTTCTTCGACGTCCATCAAAACATATTGATAGATGCCGCCCACTTCAAATGCATTGGTCGGCATTTCTGCCATATAGGCCGGCATGATTTTCGAAAAATCGACCGGGTATTTGATGAACTGATCAACTTCCATATCACGGGTTTTGATCGGCAGCAGCCCGCCGCTCGCTCCCCGGTACTGGTTGACCGCATTCTGGACCGCAATGATCTGGTCTTCATACGGCGTTTCATTTTTCGCCCGTTCACTGTCGGGGTACATACAGCCGCCTAAAAGCATGGCAATCGCGGCTATGATCAATAACACTGCTGGTTTTTTCATTTCCCTCACCTCATGCGCCGCCTGTAGGGCCGCTGAATACCGTGAACACCATGATGAAGAACCCGAGGATCAGCAATATATAGGCAATTAACGCAAATAAGAATTTTAAGATGCCGTTATTCAATTTGTACCGGCTCAGGTAAATCATTCCCATGGAAATGAGCAGGAATCCGATTCCTGCAAAAGACACCCACATTTTATCTAAAGCACTCATGACGAACCGCCTTTCGTTCAGTTTCAGACCATAGTATAGCACAAAAAAAGAAGCGGCACCGGGGCTCCGCCTCTTCTTTTGTGACAATTAAAGCAAGTTGATAAGATCTTCCATCTCGTTCTTCTTCATACGGCCCATCAAACGGTCGACCGCTTCTTTTGTTGACACATTTTCAAACAGCACCGCGTAAAGGGCGTCTGTGATCGGCATTGGAACGCCGTATGCCCGTGACAATTGATAGGCGGCTTTTGTGGTCCGGATGCCTTCGACGACCATGCCCATTTCTGTGAGCACTTCATCGATGGACTTTCCTTCGCCGAGCATCTTGCCGGCCCGCCAATTGCGGGAATGGACACTGGTGCAGGTGACGATGAGGTCCCCGACGCCGGACAGTCCGGAGAAGGTCAGCGGCGTCGCGCCCATTTTCACGCCGAGCCGTGCGATTTCCGCAAGCCCGCGCGTCATGAGCGCCGCTTTCGCGTTGTCGCCATACCCCAGGCCGTCCGTAATGCCGACAGCAAGCGCGATGATGTTCTTCAGCGCGCCGCCGATCTCGACACCGATGACGTCCGTATTCGTGTATACACGGAAGTAATGGTTCATGAACAAGTCCTGGACCCGTTCCGCCGCTTTTGTGTTCTCACACGCCGCTGTGACGGTCGTAGGGTGTTCGAGCACCACTTCTTCCGCATGGCTCGGCCCGGACAAGACCACTACATCCTCCAACCATTCTTCCGGGATCTCCTCGCGGATCATTTCACTGATCCGCTTCAGGGAATCCGGCTCAATCCCTTTGGAGACATGGACAAAAAGGGCTTTTTTGTCCAGATGCTCCCGGATATCTGCACACACTTCCCGGATTGCCTTGGTAGGGACAGCCAAAACGAAAACGTCGGCATGGCGAACTGCCATCGGCAAGTCGCCCGTAGCCTTCAACGCTTCCGGCAATACGATTTCTTTGAGGTAGCGCTTGTTTGTATGTTGTTGGTTGATTTCATCCGCCTGTTCGGAACGGTGGGTCCACAACAGCAGATCCTGGCCGTTCTGTGCCAGGACATAGCTCAACGCCGTGCCCCAGCTCCCGGCTCCAAAAACCGAAACTTTTTCCATCTTCAACGGCCTCCTTAAAAGCAATTACGTACGTGCGCGTGTAATCAGCCGGATCGGCGTGCCTTCAAAATCAAAGCTCTCCCGGATCCGGTTTTGCAGGAACCTCTCATAGCTGAAGTGCATAAGTTCCGGTTCGTTGACGAACACCACAAACGTAGGCGGCTTGACAGCCACTTGCGTCGCATAATACAGGCGCAGCCGGCGCCCTTTGTCTGTCGGTGCCGGGTTCATCGCCACGGCATCTTCGATCACTTCGTTCAAGATGCTTGATTGGATGCGGCGCGAATGGTTGTCGTTCACTTTGTTGACGATTTCGAAAATATCGTTGACGCGCTTGCCGCTGACGGCAGAAACGAAGATGATCGGCGCATAGTCCAGGAACAGGAAATGTTCCCGGATATTCCGCGTGAAAACATTCATCGTTTTTTCGTCTTTTTCGATCGCGTCCCATTTATTGACGACAATAATGACAGCTTTGCCGGCTTCGTGTGCATACCCGGCAATTTTTTTGTCCTGCTCCTGGATGCCTTCTTCCGCATTCAGGACCACTAAAACAACGTCGGAGCGTTCGATGGCGCGAAGGGCGCGCAAGACACTGTATTTTTCAGTCGTCTCGTAAACTTTCCCTTTTTTGCGCATTCCCGCTGTATCGATGATGACGTATGGCTGGCCATCATAATCGTATTGCGTATCGATGGCGTCGCGGGTAGTTCCGGCGATATCGCTGACAATAACCCGCTCTTCACCCAAGAATGAATTGACAAGCGAAGATTTGCCGACATTCGGCCGGCCGATCAATGAAAACTTGATGACGTCGTCCGGATATTCCTCTTCTTCGTCTTTCGGGAAATTCTTCGCCACTTCATCAAGAAGGTCGCCAAGCCCGAGACCGTGTGAGCCGGAAATCGGGAATGGTTCGCCGATGCCGAGCGTATAGAAATCATAGACCATGTGGCGCATATCCGGGTTGTCGATTTTATTGACTGCCAGAATAACAGGCTTTTTGGTGCGGTAAAGAATTTTCGCCACTTGCTCATCCTGCGAAGTTACGCCGTCCCGGCCGTTGACCAGGAAGATGATGACGTCCGCTTCGTCCATCGCAATTTCAGCTTGCTGGCGGATCTGTTCCAGGAAAGGCTCATCGCTTAAATCGATGCCCCCTGTATCAATAATGTTAAATTCATGCGTCAGCCAATCTGCTGAACTGTAGATGCGGTCACGCGTAACACCTGGAATATCTTCCACGATGGATACCCGTTCCCCGACCACGCGATTGAAAATCGTGGACTTCCCTACATTCGGCCGGCCGACAATTGCTACTACCGGTTTTGACATAATAAATTCATCCTTCCACTTCTGATATTCCCATTATACACGAAAAAGGCGATGGCATCTTGTAAATGTCCATCACCTCAAAAGGTGTAATTTTCAGTTTTTCGGCCGGTTGGCAAACGCTCTAGGGTCGTACCCCCGCATTTCAAGATAATGGTGCAGCTCCCCTGAGATGATCGCCGGACAATTCCGCAGCCCCGCAAGCTCTTTTTTGCCCAGCGCTGTCAGCATCATCCGCAGGTCCTCTTCCAGCCAACGGATCTCTTCGATCAGCCGGCCTTCCCCTTCGTCGACCGCCGCTTTCAGGAAAGAGCCGGCCAGCCCTGCGGCATCTGCGCCCAGTACAAAGGATTTGATGATATCCTGCGCACTCTGGATGCCGCCGGAAGCAAGCACCGTGCCTGGAAAGACGCTCCGCGCTTCAACGATCGCCGCTGCAGTCGGCACACCCCATTCCTGGAAGAAGGCAAGCTTGCGTGCTCGGCGCTCGTTCTCAATCGCTGCGAAATTCGTGCCGCCGTACCCTCCGACGTCCACTGCCGCAATGCCGGTCCCTGCCAATTGAAGGGCGGCCTCGCGCGAAATGCCGAATCCGGTTTCCTTTACAATGACAGGCACGTCCAGACGATCGGCGATATTGGCAATCCGCTCCAGTGCTCCTTTGAAGTCCCTGTCGCCTTCCGGCATGGTCAGTTCCTGGATGACATTCAAGTGGATTTGAAGCGCGTCCGCGCCGATCATGTCGACAGCCGCCTGTGCCTGGGCGGCAGTGGCTTCGCTGCCCAGGTTCCCGATCAAAAAACCGTCCGGGTTCTCTTTGCGGACGATTTCATAGGAAGCCCGCTCGCTTGGATCTTTTAAAGCTGCCATCTGCGAGCCGACAGCCATTGCAAGGCCGGTTTCTTTGGCCGCCCGGGCGAGCAGCGCGTTCAATTCGAGCGTTCCTGCACCGCCCCCGCCGGTCATGGCATTAATAAAAACAGGTGATTTCAAGTTCAAATCACCTGTTTCAGGCCGGATGCTGGTGTCCTCGAAGCCGATTCCGGGAAGCGCCTGATGGACGAGACGGATATCATCAAACATGGCGCCCCTTCCCTGGCCAGTGGACATTGCAAAACGTATATGGTCCATTTTCCGTTCAGCCCTGGACATTTATTCGGATTTGAACCCTTTTAATTTGTCCCCGATCACGTCGCTGATGGAGAATCCGCTCGATTCCTCCGGCATTTCATAATCGGAATAATCCTGTTCCGCTTCTTTTTCCTGAAGTTCCTTGATGCTGAGCGACAGGCGCTTGTCGGTCTTATTGACATCAAGCACTTTGACCTGTACTTCCTGGCCCTCCGTTAACACTTCATGCGGTGTCGCGATATGCTTGTGCGCAATCTGGGAAATATGCACGAGCCCTTCGACGCCCGGCAGCACTTCTACAAATGCGCCATAGCTGACAAGGCGCTTGACCTTCCCGGTATGGACGGATCCTTTCGGCGCTTTTTCTTCAATCGCATCCCATGGCCCAGGCAATGTATCTTTGATCGACAGCGAGATCCGCTCGGAATCCCGGTCCACTGACAGGACTTTGACTGTGACGTCCTGGCCTTCTTTGACTACGTCCGACACCTTCTCCACATGTTCATGAGACAGCTGGGAAATATGGACAAGCCCGTCCACTCCGCCGATATCGACAAATGCGCCGAATGATGCAATCCGCTGGACTTTGCCTTTCAGGACATCGCCCGGATGGATGGAATCCATCACTTCTTCCTTCTGCGACTCTTTTTCCAATTCGACGACAGCGCGGTGGGAAAGGATCAGGCGGTTGTTCTCCTTTTCCATTTCAACAATCTTGAATGTCATCGTCTTGCCTTTATAATCTTCAAATGATTCAACGAAATAATCTTCCACCAACGAAGCCGGGACAAACCCTCTGACACCCAGGTCTATGACCAGTCCGCCTTTAACGACGTCCTTCACTTCCGCTTCGATGATTTCGCCGGATTCGAACTTCTTCTCCAAATCATCCCATGCCTGTTCGGCATCCACTTTGCGTTTGGACAACACGAAGTTCTCATCTTCGACTTTTGTAATGACCAAGTCCAGGGTGTCGCCTTCCTGAACCGAATCCGATGCTTTTTCGATGTGGAGGCTCGACAATTCACTGATCGGAATAACCCCATCAAAAGGCGCCCCATCAATTGTAACGGTCACTGCTTTTTCTTCGATCTTAAGAACTGTACCTTTTACCCGGTCCCCCACTTGGAAGTCGCGGTTTTCCATCATGTTCATTTCCTCAGACATCAGTAGCCCTCCTTCACAAACTATCCACTTTCTATTTTATTCGAATTCTCTAATAAAAACAAAAATTAACCCTCATTTTTTACTATATTGGTCCAAAAGCGCCTGGATGGAAGCCATGATTTCTTCTGTCACTTCATCAGCTGAAGCTTTCCGCTCACGGAAAGGCTCCATCCGAAGCGGCTCCCCGTAAACCACTTTCACTTTCCGGAACATTTTATACGGGCCGATGATGGCGCACGGAACCACGTCCGCATTGCCCCGGAGCGCGAAAAATCCTGCGCCGCTCAAGCCTTTTTTCAAAACACCGTCGGTCGATCGCGTCCCTTCCGGGAATAACCCGACAACATCGCCGCCTTTGAGGATTTTCAACGCCATCCGCAGCGCTTCGCGGTCGCTCATCCCCCGTTTGACCGGAAAGGCATTCACCTGCGGCAAAATGGGCCCCAGCACCGGAAGCTTGAAGAGCTCCTCTTTAGCCATGAAATGGACTGTGCGGGGAGCCGTCATCCCGACAACTGGCGGGTCGAGTGCGTGAATATGGTTGGCGCATAGGAGAATGCCGCCTTCTTTCGGGAAATTCTCAGCCCCGATCACTTCGAAACGGTAGAGCGGGCTAAGGGCCCCTTTTACCAGTGCTTTGCCGAATGCATAAAGATTCACGTCACTTCAACCTTTCTTTTGCCAATTGCATGATTTTGTCCGCCGCTTCCTGGATCGATAAATTGGTGGTGTCGAGGAAGATGGCATCTTCCGACTGGCGCAGCGGGGAAGATTCCCGTTCACTGTCCATTTTGTCGCGCGTAGCGATTTCCGCCTGCAATTCCTCGATCGGCGTATCGATCCCGCGGTTTTTATTGTCATCAAAGCGGCGGCGTGCCCGTTCTTCGACCGTTGCGGACATGTACACTTTCAGTGCAGCTTCCGGCAGGACATGGGTGCCGATGTCCCGTCCATCCATGACGACGCCCCGGCCTTCAGCGAGCTGGCGCTGGAGTTCCACCATGCGCTCACGAACGAGCGAATGGGCGGCCATTTCCGAAACGGCTTTCGTTACGTGCTGGGTCCGGATCGCTTCCGTCACATCTTCCTTGTCCAAGAAAACAAGCTGCCCGGCCTCCGTCGGCTGCAGATCGATTTCTGTCCGCAGGAGCAGCTCCCCCGCTTCTTCATTGCTGGCCATGTTGATGCCCTCATCCAGCGCTTTCAGCGTGATCGCCCGGTACATCGCACCGGTGTCAATATATGTATACCCTAATTGTTCTGCAACTATTTTTGCAATCGTACTTTTTCCGGCTGCTGCCGGTCCATCGATGGCTATTTGGATTGGATTCGTCAAAAAGTCTCACCTCATAAAGTGTATTGAACTCATTTTACCATAAGGAAAGCGGCCATGCCTACGCACACTCCGGGCGGCCGCATAAAAAAAGCCTTGCGGGCAATGGGGTTTTCCGCACAAAAAAAGCCCGCGCTCAAGGGAGCAGCGAGCTGTTGTCGTGGTAATGGGAAAGCGACAATTGGTGGGCCTGCTTGACTTTCCGCAGGCTGAACCACCAGAGAAAAAGCATGAAAGGGATGACGCTATAGGACCATACTGAATTGCTGTATAAAATTGCATTATACGCCAGATGCAGCAGAAGCGAGCCGAACAGTGCAACCCCAAGCCACTTGCGGCTGCTTTTGCCGTGCGAGAACTTGGCTCTTCCAAGATAATAGCCCATCACCACTCCGAAAAGCGCATGGCTGGATACCGGAAGAAATGCGCGGATAAAGGCCGTTTGCAGGCCGAACTCCAGCAGATAAAGGATGTTCTCCACCGTTGCGAATCCCAGCGAAACACTGGCGCCGTAAAGGATGCCGTCGTATGGATCCTCAAAATCGATGTGCCGGTAAACGGCAATGAGCAGTACAAGCCACTTGAAGAATTCCTCCAACATGCTTGGAAAAAGCACGCTTTTGGTGAACAGGTATTGGAAAACCTGTTCCGCTTCAAAAACATATTGGATAAAGAGAATCGGAAACGTCATGACAGCTCCGTAGATAAAGCATTGGAAGAGCAATTTGGAAGGTTCTTCTGCAAATTCATCGCGCAGATAGAAATAACTGAACAATGCCAAACTCGGAGCAATCGCAACTGTTAGTAGTATGATCATATGATTGCCCCTTCGCTCAGATTCCTTCCATTATACCATGATTTCCCACTTCCAAAAACTCCCGAAAGGCCACGGATTTCCTCCTGCCTTCCCGTTGCTGCCGGCTAGTCCAGTTTTACAAAAGCGTCCGCGCCGACTCCGCTGCTTCGGGAAAGCAGCACCGCCAATTTGATGCGCGCTTTTTTGGAATCGTAATCGCTGCCGAGCAATACGCCTTTTTGCATCAAATCATGTGCACTTCCCGGATACCCGTAGCTCGGGTAAACACGCCCTTCTTCCGCACTGGTTGCCAGAACCACGGCAATTCCTTTTTGGACCGCGCGCTCGATTGCTTCGACCATATGAGGCGAAACTTGTCCGCGGCCTGCCGCTTCAAGCACGATGCCTTTTGTCCGGCCCGCAGCCAGCATATCGATTATGTATCCGTCCTGCCCGGAATGGCATTTGACAATGTCGACCCGCGGCAACTCTTCCGCAACTTCCAGGACTTCGTGGGTGATGGGCTTCTGGTAGACGCTCACGACGTCATTGTCGATGATCCCCAAATAGCCGTGCCCGAATGAATCAAAGCCCTGCAAGTTGCTCGAATGCACTTTTTTGACATAACGGGCGCTGTAGATCCGTTCATTGAAGACAACGACTGTGCCGACGCCGGCAAGCGTCCGGTCGACCGAAACGTAAATGGAATTGCGCAAATTGGAATAGACATCCGTCCCTACATCATCCGGCGAGCGCTGCGATCCTGTCACGACGATTGTTCGGTCGTTCTCAATCGTCAGATCAAGGAAATAGGCCGTTTCTTCGAGCGTGTCTGTGCCGTGCGTCACGACGACCCCGTCCACCGACGGATCCGCGAGTTCGGCCTCGATGGCTTCACGCAGCTTCAGCATTTCATCAAAGCCGATGTGCATGCTGGGCAACTGGAAGACGTCAATTACGTTCACTTCGATTTCTTCCGGCAGCTGGCAAAGCGCTGCAAGCTCCTTCCCGGAAATCGCGCCGGAACGGAGCAGCCCTTTTTCAATTTCCCGGCTGGCAATCGTGCCGCCGGTCGTGATCAATGAAACTTTTTTATTCATAAGATAGCACCCTTTCTATGCTTTTATTTTACACGATTAAGCCCTTGGAAGGAGCCTTTTCTTGCCATAAAAAAACTGCAGGCCGTCCGGAATGCCCGGAAGCGCTGCAGCCATGTTCATCGATCAGCCATATTTTCTTTGGACGCAATCGCTTCGGCAATCAACCCGCCGTGGAAGCGCCCGTTCTCAATGAAGATTTCATTGGCATTGTTGCCGGCGGCAATAACGCCGGCGATAAAGAGGTTATCAACATTCGTTTCCATTGTCGCTTCGTCGTAATGCGGCCGGCCGTTCTCAGGGTCGATCGTAATGCCCATGTCGACCAGAAACTGGTGGTCCGGATGATAGCCGATCATCGCAAAGACAAAATCGTTCGGAATCGTGCATTTCAAATCGTTCACGGTCATCTCCACTTCCATTTCGCCGATTTTGTCGACGATGGAATCGAAGAGCATCGTGATTTCTCCTTTCCGGACGAGGCCGTCGAATTCCGGCAGGATCCACGGTTTGATGCTTTTGGAATAGCTGGTTCCATGATAAGAAACCGTGACCCGGCTCCCGGCTTTATGGAGCTCAAGCGCTGCATCAACCGCCGAGTTTTTGCCGCCGATGATCAGCACGTCCTGATCGAAGAACGGATGTCCTTCTTTGAAGTAATGCATCACTTTCGGCAGGTTCGCCCCTTCTACGTTCAACCGGTTCGGATTATCGTAATACCCTGTTGCTGCAACCACATATTTTGCGGCGTACGTATTTTTGGAGGTTTCCACTGTGAACCCGTCGCCTTTGGTGACTTTCAAAACCTTTTCAAACGGCCGCACATCGATCCCGCTCCGCTTCACCACTTCCCGGTAGTAGACGAGCGCCTGGTTGCGCTTCGCTTTCCGGTCTTCCGTGATGAAAGGGATGTCGCCGATCGACAGCTTCTCGCTGGAACTGAAAAAGGTCTGATGTGTCGGGTAGTGGTAGATGGCATTGACGATATTGCCTTTTTCGATGACTACTGCCCGCATGCCCTTTTTCTGTATATCGATGGCTGCCGCCAGACCGCACGGCCCTCCGCCTATTATCAGTACATCTGTGTTTTCCATAAAACCCTCTCCCAAGTCAGAATCTCTCAGTTAAGCATAGAAGATGCCGGACCGCTGTGGCAATCGTAAAGCTCACGGGCGTTCCGGAGCGATCGTCAAAAGATGGAATTCCGCTTCCGCACCAAGCCGCAGCGGCAGCTTTGTCGTGCCGTAGCCATTGCTGATCAACTGGATGACGCCCCCGCTTTTACAGAGCCGCCCCTTATTATAGATGCCGTAAGGGCCAAAGCGGATCTGGCCCCCATGGGTATGGCCGGCAAGCTGGAAGTCCACCCGACGCTTGCTGTTCACCCGTTCAAAAATAAACGGCGTATGGGAAACGAAAATGACGGTGTCGGTCGCTTCGACTTCTGAAAATGCCTGCTCAATGCCGTTTTTCCGGTAAGCGAAAGGATCGAGTCCGACCAGCTTCAAATGCGGATGGCCGAAAAGTGGAACCGATTCATCCTCCAATACCGTGATTTCATATTTCTTGAAAAGCTGCCGCAATTTCTCTTCATCAACTTCCCGGTCGTTATTGCCCCAGACGAAATAAACGGGCGCATGCCGGCTAAGGACGTTCAAATTCCATTCCACACGCTCCAGCGGCACACCGCCTTCGACCAGATCGCCTCCGATCACAATGACATCCACAGGAAAGCTGCCTATTGAAGCGGGCAGCTTTCTTCGGTGAATATCGGAAATGAACAGCATATCAAACGGCTCGAACGGTTTCTCCGCTTTCAGGATGATCGTGTCGCGCTTAAGATTGTTTTGGAAAGCATTCCGCAACATAAAAAGAAGCAGGCTTGCCGATGCAGCAAGTCCGCCGATAATCACTTTCTTCATAAATACTTCCCTTCCAATGAATAAAGAGGCATAAGCGAAGCTCTGCTCATGCCTCTTTATAAGTTAGTCCATGTTCAATCTTCCGCGATATCCATCACACGGAACCCGGATTTCTCCAGTTCTTTCAAGAAGCGCTCCAAATTGTCCTTTTTCTTGATCTTCAGGACGATTCGGCGGACCAGTTTATCTGTCTCATCGAATGTGACGAGCGAAATCACTGATTCCTTGTACTTCTCAATTATATCAGCTAATCGTCCGATGCGCCCTTCTGATTCCACCGAAGTGAAAGTGATGCGCGTGCCTTCCTGCCTCATGCCGAAAGCACTTTCCAATTGCGTCATGACGTCATAGCGTGTGACGATCCCGAGAAATTCAGTTCCGTCGACGACTGCGATAATCGGAAAATCGTTCAGTTCGACAATCGCTTTCTCAAAAACATCATCAAGTTTGAGGCTGACGTCCTGGTTGACGGCTACTTCCTGGACCTTGATCCCTTTGATGAAGTCCTCTTTGCTCTTACCTGAACGGAAGAACGCCTGGCTGGTATGGTACCACGTAAACATGCCCAGGAATTTGGTGCCGTCGATGACCGGCAATGCGTCAATTCCATGCTTTTCGAGCAATTCGAATCCAGTTTCCACGGTATCGGTCGGTTTTACAGTAAAACATTTTTCTCTTTTAACCATTACACTTTTCACAAACATGCTTTTCACCTCTGCCTTAAACTTTTCCTGCTCTTATAGATTTCGCCACAAACGGGTAGAATTCCTTTTTTTAAGGCAATACCAATGTCGAGCCGACGCTGATTTCGTTCGAGCTCAAGCCGTTCGCCTGTTTGATCTTTTCAACTCCGGCACTTGCTCCGGCAGCTCCGTAATTATTAACGGCAATGCGGTAAAGGGTTTCACCGGCCTGAACCGTATGGGTTTTTGATGGTGTCTGCTTCTCTTCCTGCTCTTTTTTCTTTTCAGCAGCCGCTTGCTCCTGTTTCCGCTTGGCTTCGGCCTGTTCGCGCTCACGCTGAGCCTGCGCTTTGGCAGCAGCTTCTTTTTCAGCTTGCAGCTTTTGGGCCTGCGCTTTTTCTGCAGCTGCCTTTTCAACCGCCGCTTTCTCTGCAGCTGCTTTCTCTGCGGCAGCCTTTTCCGCTTCGGCTTTTTCTGCTTCAGTTTTTTCAGCAGCCTGCTGTTTTGCCGCTTCTTCGTCTGCATCCGGCGCCTGTTCGTCCGACGCCTCCTCATCAGAAGCTACGGGCACTTCCGGGGTTTCAGGAGCCTGAGATTCAAGGCTGACTTCGTTATTGACAGAACTTGCTGTCAGGGTATCGTCCGGTTCGTAAAACGCTGCGACATAAATAAGGATGGTAACCGGGATTAAAATAAAAAGGAAAAATAAGGTTGGCAGCAAAATGCTTCTATTCTTTTTTGGTTTTTCTTTGGTCGTTTTCCGGTAGGCCCTTCTGGAGGGAGCCGAATTGCTGTTGACGGTTATTTCCTGGCGGCCTTTTTCGATGGCTTCACGATAATCTTGGTTTCCCATAGTCGACTGCTCCTATCCTATCTGATAAATCTATTATGCCTAAAACAGACGTCTTTGTAAACGGATTATCGGAAGATTATGCCAGCGGCAATAGTCCATTCAGACGGGTTTGCCAATTATCAATTGTAGATTTATCGTTCTTTGCTTTGCTGATGATAAATTCGGAATAGTCGATACCGTCGTTGCTGCAGCAATTTGCAGGCTTTTTACGCAGTTCTTGTTCAAAGGCAGACAATAGATATTCCCGGAGGCAGCCCTCATAATGGAGAAACTTTTTTATTTTATCGATCTGTTTGAGTTTGCCTCTCTGCAGGCTTTCGATCTGCTGCTGGGTTTCCTCAAGGCTCAGCCGGGACAGCCAGTAAGAGCCGACCCGGTATGCCGTCTCCCGGACAATCCCTTCATCGACCAACCGTCTGGCATCTCCCTGAGCGGCAGCCAGTTCATCGATCTCGCGGCGCGTCGGCAATTCATCCATCACGAGGCTGCCCATGAGCCCTTCATCGCCTTCTGCATAGAGCAATGTCGCCAGTGCGGGTTTTCCATCACGCCCCGCCCGGCCGACTTCCTGGACATAGCCTTCGATCGAAGTCGGCAGCTGGAAATGGATAACATGCCGGATGTCCGCAATATGGACCCCCATGCCGAATGCATTTGTTGAACACACCCAGTCGAGTTCGCCATTCTGAAATTGCTGCTGGACGAAAATGCGATCCTGGTGTTCCATGCCGCCATGGTAAAAGGCTGCCGAAATGCCGAGAGCTGCCAGAACATCAGCCAGCTCCTGCGATTTCCGGCGCGTACCGGTATAAATGATTCCAGGGCCTCCGCTTTTGAGCACGAATTCCTGCAGCCAGTCCTGCTTTTCTTTAGGCGAATGGAAACGTTTGATATCATATGCGATATTCGGCCGGTCCATCGCGTGCTTATAGACAAATGGCTCCTTTAATTGAAGATAGCCTTTGATTTCTTCCGTCACTTTCGCTGTGGCGGTAGCAGTAAGGGCGAGGACCTGCGGATGGCCGATAACGGGAAGGATTTCGGCGATCCGCAAATAATCCGGGCGGAAATCAAAGCCCCACTGGGAAATGCAATGCGCTTCATCGGCGACCAGAAGGGAGATCCGGATGCGCTGGAGCTGTTTTTTGACAAACGGCTGCACCAGCATTTCAGGAGAGACAAAAATGAACCGGTAACTGCCGAGCTGGCTCCAGATTTTCTCTTTCTCTTCCGGCTTCAAAAAGGAATTGATGGCGACGACTGATTTTTCGCCCATTTTCTTCAACTGCGCCACTTGGTCCTGCATCAACGACAGGAGCGGCGATACAATCAGCACGCTCCCCGGAAGCAGATGGGCCGGCAATTGATAGCACATCGATTTGCCCATCCCTGTCGGCAGGAGCGCAATGACATCTTTTCCTTGGAGCACTTGTTCGATGACTTCCCGTTGGCCCGGGCGAAATGTGTCAAATCCGTATGTAGTATAAAGCAATTCTTCTAGTTTCATTTCGGCACCTCCTTGACTGCCAATGCCAGGCGGATCTGAAAATACGTCGCATCCGGCAGGCGGTCTTTGATATCGCGGAGCCGTTTGGTTTTCCGTTCGCTGCTGATCTGCATGATTTGCTTGTATAGATCCGCCGGCACGAATGCAGTGTAGTTGAAAAACGGATCATTCATGGCCAATTCGACAAAATGGTCTTCAATCGTACTCTTTTTCAAGTTCCGGACGGCGGCGATTTCTTCGAGCGACAGTCCTTGTTCAAACAATTTTTCGGTCCGCCGCGTCGAATCCGTCAAAGCGGATTGCTCGATGACCCCTTCGAGGAGCGGCAGGAGGAAAGGAAATTCCCTGGTCTCGAGTACATCGAGCCATGCATGCAACGCTTCAATGACCGCCAATTGGGCATCCAGAGGATGGATCCCTTGGCCCGCCGCAATCTGCGTCCAGGTCAAGCCGCTCAATCCCTTGCCGGACATCCGCTGCATAAGCATCAATTTTTGGCAGTCCGCTATCTCTGCGCGGTCCAGGCTCTCCTCCATTTCCGCCTTGAAGGACCGGACGGTGTCCATTTCCCTGAAGCGGATCGCCTTTAAATAGCGCTTGACCCATCCTTGGACATCTTCGGCATTGTGGACCGGATCGAAATTGAATTCCTGCTGGCTGGTATAGGAAAGCGTTTGGACAATCAGCGATAAGCGCCGGAGGAAAACCGCTTCATTGCCCCGGTACTTCCATCCATTGACGCGGACCGGCGGGATTTCCAGTTCAAAAGCCGCATCTGCCAAATCGATCACTTCCTCGTTTTGGCGAAGCAGGTTCCGCGCAAACAGGCTTTTCACCACGTCGTCATACATCGCCTTTTCAAGTTTCGGCATGACTGCAAAATATGGATATAATTGGTAATAACCGATGTCCTGGATGGTCTGGCCCGATTTCTTCCCTTTAATCAAATGATAAGGCGAAGACAGCGTGCGCTCCAGATTTACCGCTTTCATGATGGAAATTAAAAATGCATCGAATAGCAAGGGGCACCTCCTGACGGTTTTTGGTTGAAAATCCGGGCAAACACCTTTAGAATGAATACGATAGTATAACTGAACTTGTTCGGAGATAAAGGAGAGGAATCAATTTATGGCTAAGTATACCATTGTCGATAAGGATACTTGTATCGCATGTGGCGCTTGCGGAGCTGCAGCACCGGATGTTTATGATTACGACGACGAAGGAATTGCGTTTGTTATTCTAGATGATAACATGGGCACTGAGCAAGTTCCAGACGAACTGGAAGAAGATATGGAAGATGCATTCGAAGGATGCCCGACGGACTCGATCAAAGTCGCGGATGCCCCATTCGATGGCAACCCTCTTAAATACGAAGACTGAAGAACATAAAAAAAGCGTTCAGGAATGCGGATCCGCATTCCTGAACGCTTTTTTTGCTTATCAATGGGATAGGAAATAGCGCTGCTGTTTTTCAATCCATTTATGCAGGCTCGCAAACAGGAGCAATACCACTGCTGTCAGGGCCAGACCTTTGATCAGGTTGAACGGCAGGATTCCCAGAACGATCGTGCCAAAAAGCGCACTTCCTGTTTGGGCAGGCATGTTCAGGAAATAAGTGTACATCGGCAGGAATACCAAATAGTTCAGCAGGCTCATGCCGAGCGCCATCGATACCGTTCCGGCAGCAAGCCCGAACGCCATCCCTTTTTTGTTTGAGAATTTACGGTAAATAGCATAGACCGGCAAAATGAACAAGATGCTTGTCGCAAAGTTTGCCATATGGCCGACCGGCACACCAGTCGGGCTGCCAGCAAACAGCCAGTCCAATACGTTTTTGAAAAATGCCACCAGGATACCGGCAACCGGCCCCATGGTGATTGCAGCGATCAAAGCCGGCACGTCACTGAAATCCACTTTCAGAAATGCAGGCAGCGCCGGAAGCGGAAAGTTGAAAAGCATCAAGATAAACGAAATGCTGCTCAACATCCCAATCGCAATCATCGATTGCAGTTTTTTGTTCTTCATATTCCTCTCTCCTTGTCGTGATTCACCAGAAGAAAGGCTTGGACTATGTGGCCGCATTATAAAACCCTTAAGCGCTAGGCACTTAAGGGAGAAAAGGCACATTTAAAAAGCGTTGCGCCGAAAATCGGCGACACACGTCCGCACCTTCACCTTCTCCCATCCAGACTATACTGTCGGCTTTGGAATCTCACCAAATCCTGCGTTTTACGGCTCGCGGGCTTATGAACCTAAGGCTCAATTACCGCCGGTAGGGAATTGCACCCTGCCCCGAAGATGAATCGATATTTTGTTTTACATCCTAATATTAGTAGAAAAAAGCCTGGTTGTAAACAAGTTTGCTTACAATCAGGCGATCGAAAATACTTCTATAAATTCTCATATGAAAGAAACAAGCTTTTACACCGCTTCGGCTGCTTTGGGCATGGCTCCCGCCATGAGCCGAGAAGGACACCCGTCTCATAGCTTCGCTCAGCCCGTGGACGCGCCGGCGCTGGAGAGACTTTCTTTATAATAGAAACATTCATTTTAAGAAGCAGATTTGCGGAATATCGATTAAGAGACAAGTATTTTATATCTTTCTCAACAAGCTGTTACAACGTGCCTTGCTTTATTTTGATTTCCATTGGGTTTCGTTCGGCGCCAACGGTTCAGGCAGCGGCTCGGACAAGTCGAAGCCTGCCCATTGGTCCTGCTTGGTGTTGTCCACTTGCACCCTTTTGCCGAAGGATTTAGCCGTCAGCGCGAGGCTGTCGAGCAGCCGGTCGGCAGCCGGGCCGGCAAGCGACTCCAAGTCGAATTCGGTTGTGAATTGGACCGTCACCAGTTCGTCTGCTTCCGTGACCGTGATCTCGGAGTCTTCCGGAATCGTCCCCACGTGGAGATCCGACGGTGAAGATTGCAGCGCTTCGATTGCCTCTTTTGCTGAAGCTTCCGGCATGCCGTACGCCGGAACGAGGTAAGTTTCGCCCGCTTCCGTCGTGTGCGCATAATAGACCAAATTGCCTTCCTGTGCATCGATCGGCTCAAGCGGTCCTACCTGGCTGAATTCCACAGGTGTGCCGTCTTCATTCTCGACAACGATCGTTTTCGCATCCTTGAACGTCTCTTTCAGGGAAGCGATATATACCTCGATGCTTGCAGAAGCCTGGTCATATTGATGGTCGCTCGGCAGGACATGCTTCACTGTATCGCCTTCCATGCTGAGGGTACCCAGATAAGGATGATAGTCCGTGAATCCGATCGACTGTTCATCGATTTCACTTGCATATTTATTATAGAGATCGACCGAAGTGGGAGTTGTGTCCGGAAAATCTTCGGCAATCTGCTGATCCGGTATCAGGAATGTCACCGGGATGACCAATGCATTTTCCGTCAGTCCGATGGAAAACGGAGTGAAGCCTTCCTCGTCGCCATCATACACGGCCGTGCGCGAAGATTCCTGATTGTTGATCGTGAATGCATTTTCAGAAGATTCCTCTGAACCGCCTTCCGATTCTTCTGCCGGCGCTTCCCCACCTGCATCGGTTGCAGCCGTGCTTTCCGCATTGGAGCCTTCGGCCGCTTCGTCGCTGCTCGTGCTGAACAGCGCACTGTCCCTGCTGCTCTGGTCCAGAATGGAAGCCACCAGGAAACTGATCGTGATGAAGGCCAAAGCAGCCACCAGATACGGCAGCCAGCGTTTCGGCTGCGATTGGACCGGCGCCTTCTTTTCGAGCCGGCGCTGGACTTCTTCTTTTGATCTGTGGTCCTTGATTGTGGGGAAATCCCGCAACAAATTTTCGATGTGCTCATCGTCCCATTTGTTATTCGGCATTCGCTTCTCCCCCTTCCTGAGCGGATAATTTTTCACGCAATGACTTGATGGCCCGGTGCTGGGTCGTTTTGACCTTTCCTTCGGTCCAGCCCAGCACATCGGCGGTTTCGGCGATGGATAAATCCTGGAAGAAGCGCATGATGATGACCATTTTCTGGTCGCCGGTGCACTCATCCAGCATGCGGTAAAGCTGCACTTTATCTTCGTTCAGCGAGGCGACTTCATCAGGAATCCGCTCTTTGGAGACCAATTGCTGGGTTTCCCAATCAAAATGCTCGAAATTATGCTTTTTCCGTACAGCCGCTTTCCGGAAATGGTCGATCGCCACGTTTTTGGCAATAGAAAAAAGCCAGGTCTTTTCCGAGCTTTTCCCTTCGAACCGGTCGTATGCACGGAATACACGGATGTACACTTCGTGCATCAAGTCTTCAGCCAAATGGCGGTTCTTAACGAGATAAATCAGGAATTGGAATACATCCTGATGATATTCGTCGTACAGGCGGTGGAAAACGGAGTCCTTCATGTACTCCCCCCGTTCTTAGATTAGTCGTATCCGGTCTCAAAAAGTTACATTTTTAATAACGGCAGCAAAAAGATGAACGACGTGCCTTCGCCGACTTTGCTTTCGGCATAAATCTTGCCGCCGTGCGCATTGATGATGCTGCTGGCGATCGCAAGGCCAAGGCCGGTTCCGCCTTTGCCAAGCGTCCGCGCTTTATCCGCTTTGTAGAAGCGTTCGAATACATACTGCAGGTCTTCTTCCGGGATGCCGACTCCGGTATCGTTGATGGAAATCCTTGCGTAGCCTTGCTCCATCGAAACCTTGACCACCACTTGGCCGCCCTCGAGGGTATGGCGGATGGCATTGTCGATCAGGTTGGTCATGACTTGTTCGATCCGGTCCTCGTCGAGTTCCGCCGCAGCCCAGTCGTCCAATTCCGTCTGGAATGAAAGTTCGATGCCTTTCTCTTTTGAAATCGGCAGGAACTTCAGCGTCATCCGTTCGATCACGCCGTTAAGTTGAACCGGTTCTTTGTAAAGGCGCATATGCCCCGATTCCATTCTGGCCAGATTCAGCAGATCGGTCACCAGGCGTCCCATGCGCTGGGATTCTTCATAAATGATTTTCGTCATTTCGCGCCGCTCTTCTTCCGAAGCCCCGACATCGTCCAGAAGCGCTTCGCTATAGCCTTGCAGCATGGCGATCGGCGTCCGGAGTTCGTGCGAAACATTGGCAATGAAATCTTCGCGCAGTTTCTCGAGCTTGTGCTGTTCTGTCATGTTATGAAGAACTGCCACTGCCCCGCGTATCGAATCTCCGCTATAGAGCGGGCTGAACGAGATGGCGTAATAGGCGCCTTCCATTTCCAGCTCTTCTTCAATCTCTTCTTCGAAATCGAGGACGTGCTCCAGCATGTGGATCATTTCCGAAGGCAGCGGCTCCCCGCTTTCCATGCCCCTTTTCAACAGCCATTGCTCCAGCAATTTTTCTGCAGGAGGATTGCTCAAGAGGATGGTCCGGTCCTGATTGAATGTAATGACCGCATCCGCCATCGACGTCAGGATGCTCGACAGCTGCTCTTTGTCCTGGTTGATCACTTCGACATGGTGCTTCAGCTGCTGGCCCATCTGGTTGAATGCGACGGCCAGCTGCCCGATTTCGTCGCTTGACGTCGCTGCCACTTTGGTATCGAATTTCCCTTTTGCCAATTCAAACGCACCTTCCCGCATTTTGCGCAGCGGCAAGGTAATGCGCGTCGACAGGAAAAAGGCAAAAAATGTCGTCAGCAAAAAGGCGATAAATGCCGACAGAAAGACGATGTTCGTCGTCCGCTCAGCGGTCTGGTCCATCACTTCCAGTGACTGATAGATGAATACGGTGCCGTGGACCTGTTCGCCCGTCTGGAGCGGGCTTGCCAGGACGATATACGGCTCCATGCGGTCTTCTTCCGTCAATGAAGGCAGAAGCATTTCCTTCATGACCGTTTCATCGGTTTCGAACACTTTCTGGAACGCTTTTTCGTTGAGGATCTTTTCTCTCAGCTCGTTGCCATTAAGGCCATCGTGTATATAATAGGAAGCTTCTTTAGGAACTTCCGCTATTACGGCATTCGTCTGTGGCCCGAGGATATCCTCCATGATAGCCAAAGAATTTTCAAGTTCTGCATGGTCATTGAAGATGCGGGCGATGGTAGCCGCTTCCCGGTTCAGCGTTTCTTCGACCGCTTCACTGTGGTAATTGCCCAAAAACTCCAAAAGCAGCACTGTCACAATGAACAGGACAAAGGAAACGAGAAGCAATATGGTGATCCATAGCTTCCCGACTACACTTCGTAAAAAATTATTCATTTCCTACCTCGAATTTATAGCCGACTCCCCACACCGTGACAATCATTTTTGCAGCGCTTTCCGAAACGCGGTTCAATTTTTCGCGCAGCCGCTTTACGTGGGTGTCAACTGTGCGCAGGTCCCCGAAAAAGTCGTAATGCCAGACTTCTTTCAGCAGATGTTCGCGGTCAAATACCTTGTCCGGCGATTTTGCCAGGAAATACAGCAATTCGTATTCTTTCGGCGTCAAATTGACTTCGACATTATCCGCTGTGACGCGGTGGGCATCATGGTCGATCGTCAGGTGCGGAAACACGACCAGGTCTTTGGAAACCGTCGATTTGGCGACAGGCGAATAAGCCGATGACCGGCGCAGGATCGCTTTGACGCGCAGCACGACTTCGCGCGGGCTGAACGGTTTGACGATGTAATCATCGGCTCCGGATTCAAACCCTTGGACACGGTTGGCTTCTTCGCCTTTTGCGGTCAGCATGATGATCGGCGTCATCTTGGTTTCGCGCAGCTCCGTCGCCACTTCAATGCCGTCTTTTTCCGGCATCATCAAATCGAGCAGGATACAGTGGTAATCTTTTTCTATTGCCATTTCCAGCGCCTGGGTGCCGTTTTCAGCTTCTTCCACCAGGTAGCCTTCGCGTTCTAGATACATTTTCAGCAATCTGCGGATTCTTTCCTCATCGTCCACAACTAGGACTGTGATTTCCTCTGACATCTTAACCCCTCCAACTTTTTCTCTCGGTTTCATTGTACCGTCTACCTACTTAAAAATAAATAAAAAGCCTTTTCCACTAGCTGAAAAGGCTTAGGTTGCATTGACCGGCCCGCAGCTTTTCCGGAATCATCGGAAACTGGCATAACTCGCCTTATAAGGCAAAAGCCCTTTCCGTTTCCGGAAAAGGCTTTTGGAGTTTAAGCGTATGAGTGCAGCCCTGCAATGATCAAGTTGACTGCCACCAGGTTGAACATGATGATCGCGAAGCCGACCACGCCGAGCCAAGCGGATTTCTCCCCCTGCCAGCCTTTCCCAAGGCGCAGATGCAGGTAGGCGGCGTAGAAAAGCCATGTGACCAATGCCCATACTTCTTTCGGATCCCAGCCCCAGAAGCGGGACCAGGCAATCTGTGCCCAGATCATGGCGAAAATCAGCGCCCCCAGTGAAAACAGCGGGAAGCCGATGATGACGGCCCGGTAGCCGATTTCATCCATGAGCTGCAAATTGACGTTTTTGACAAAAGGCTTGAAAATTGCGGCAATCCTTTTGCGCGCCACCAAACGGATCAGCCAGTAGAGCACTGTCCCCACAAGGAAGGACCACGCGACCGTCGTCAGTTTGCTGGCGTTGACAACTGCCGGCGTTTCTGCCAGCGGCGTCATGGTGCCTTCGGTCAATTGAGTGTATTCATTCATGCCGAAGATCGGCGGCATTTTATACGTGATTGCGGCTTCAGCGCCGTCTTTATCCACGTAACTGAATTCGGCTTCATAGCCGGTCGCCGTGAAATACGTGCTGGCGATGACAAAGCCCATCACCACAACAAGCGAGTACATGATGGCTTCAAGCCAGAAGCGCTGCTTCGACTTTTTCGTCATATCCACTTCTTTCAGCAGAAAGGCCAAACCGGCAGCCGCGCTGATGGCGAGGATTCCTTCTGCGATTACGACGGTGCTGACATGGATTGCCAGCCAATTTGATTGGAGCGCCGGGATGAGCGGGCTCACTTCGCTCGGGAACATGCTGGCGAACGCAATGATCAGCAATGCGATCGGCAGGACGATCATTCCCACCACTGGCGTTTTATATAAGGCATAAATGATGATAAATCCGCCGACAAGCGTCATGCCGAATGCCGTCGTGAATTCGAACATATTGCTGAGCGGTGCATGTCCGGTTGCGCCCCAGCGGGTAAAGAAATACCCAAGGTTTGCCAGGAAGCCGAGGACTGTGATCGCATATGCGATTTTCCCCCACCGGCCTTCCGATTTGAACGAACCGGATTTATTGCCTTTTACCGCTCCACCGAAAACGAAAGTCGCAATCAGGTAGGCGATAAAGGCCACGTATAATAAATTCGCGCTAATGTCAGCTAAACTCATGACGTCAGTTCACCTTCCTTTTTCTCCAGTTTTTCCATTGCTTCCTGTTGGTCCCGATAGGCAGGAAGCGCCGCATATTCGGTTACCTGATCCAGGTCTTTCTTCAAGCCGAACCAGTTCTTATTGGTATGTCCGGCGAGCATGATGCCGCCGTCCGCTTTTTGCTGGATCCAGAATCGGCGGTGGTTGAAGTACATCCCTTGTGCGACCCCGATCATGAATATCAGGCCGCCCAAGCCCAAGATCGGCAATGTGCGGTCCTTGCGGATGGTCAAACCGGAAACATCGCGCGTTTCCGCGCTTTGGAAGGCCAGTTTGTACTGGTTATCCCCAAACGGCTCCACTGTGTTCTGGATGGTGATAAAGCTGGTTTCCCCTTCCGGCGTCTCCGGGGTGGTCATTTCCACCAACAGTCCGGGATTGTTCGGAAGCGGCGTAGCCGTCTGCGGTTCACCATTTTCGAAGCCGGAGAAATCCGGATAATAGCCGAGCAATTTGACTTTGCTGCCATTTTCCAATTCATATTCTTTGTCCGGATTGACCAGATCAACCGTCAAATCGCCGAACGTTTCTTCCGTTTCCTTGTTCAACAAAGAAAATGTCATCGATTTCAATTCGTTCTGTTTGAAATCCATCTGATAAACCGCATAGCCGTCGAATTTCAACGGTTCGTTGACGCGGATCGGATACTCTTTCACTTTTTCCATATCCGTTGCCCCAGGCAGGCTGTCTTCAGGCTTTTTATAGAGGACAATGTCCGTCTGGTAGTTTTTCGCGACAGACCCTACGCGGTCCAGCGCTTCACCGAACTTCGCCTCTTCATCTTCGCCTGTGTAATTTTCGACGACAAACCCTTTGTTCTCGAGGGAATAGCCGGGAGCTTCCGGAATCGCACGGGTTTCGCCTTCGCGCAGCCAGAGCGTTTCATCAACATAGAACCCCGGCATCATGCGAAGCATGACACCGAACAGGAAGATGATCAATCCGATATGGTTGACGTAAGGGCCCCAACGGGAAAAGCGGCCCTTCTCTGCAAGAAGCCCGTTTTTATCGGTCGTGACATTGTACTTCAATTCTTTTAATTTTTCTTCAGCCAACTTCATGGTATCCGCTGAAGCGGGCCCTTCCGCGAAGATGCGCTGTTTGTTCATGAAACTGGCATGCCGAAGCACGCGCTGGTTTTTCAATGAACGGTAAAGCGGCACAAAGCGGTCCAAACTTGCGACAATAAGCGAAATCGCGAGCATGCCGACAAGGATAATGAACCACACGGATCCGTAGAGGTCATGGAAGCCAAGGAAATGATAGACTTTCCCGATGCTTCCATAGACATCCGAATAATAAGCTTCAATCGTTTCAGGTGTTCTGACCGGCACATCGACGTATTCTTCCTGCGGCAGAATGGTGCCGATGGCTGCTGCTACGAGAAGCACGATGATAATGCTGACGCCGACTTTTACGCTGGAGAAGAAATTCCAGATCTTGTCGACGATCGATTTGTTATAAGTTTGCGACCTTCTCGCCGTTCCCTCGTAGCGCATATCGACGAGTTTGCTGTTTTGTTCTTTTTCAGTCAAAGACCGCCCGCACGATTCACAAAGAACAGTTCCGGGCGGATTCATATGGCCGCACTTGCATTGCATTTTCTCCATCCGAAAAAACTCCTTATTCAGGTTTGATTGATTCCATATAGCCTTGGATGTCTTGTTCTGTCATCTCACCCGTTATGATGCGTTCGATATTGCCTTCCGGGTTCACGAGAACCGTGGTCGGCAGCGGACGGATGTTATAGGCGGTCATGACGTCTTTGGTCTTATCGATGACGACAGGGAACGTGAGGCCGTACTGGTCGGCGAAACTCTTCACTTCGAAATCCGATTGGGCGATGTTCACGGCAAGCACTTGCACGCCTTTGTCCTTGTAGTCGGCATACTGGCTGGCCATAGCCGGCATCTCTTCCTTGCACGGCTCACACCAAGTGCCCCAGAAATTCAGGAAGACGCCTTGCCCTTTATAATCGGACAATTTGTGCTGGTTCCCTTGCAAATCGGTGAGCGAGAAGTTCGGCGCTTCGTCGCCCGGCTCCAGGATCGTCACGTCTTTAGCCGTGACGCTATTGTAGATGGTATAAACGATCGCCGCAATCAGCACCAATAGAATGGCAGAGCGCATGATCAGACGGTTTTGTTTTTTCTTGTTTTTTTTCTCGTTCAATGTACTTCCTCCTTCGAGGTCTGGATGCAAATCCAATTATAGCAAAGTTTCCGAGGCGAAAAAAAACCACATTTGAAGGGTTTGTGAACGTTAAACCCGCTTCCCGGTTTCAGCCATGACGCGGAGAAGCTTGACTTCATGCGCTGATAATTCCCGCGATTCGCCGGCATTCAGCCCTTTCAAGGTTAAGAAAGCGAACTGCTCGCGGCTCAGTTTCTGCACCGGGAACCCGATGGCATCGAACATTCTGCGCACTTGCCGGTTGCGGCCTTCGTGGATGGTGATCTGGACGATCGCTTTGCCGGTTTTCTTATCGCCCGACAGCAGCTTCACTTTTGCCGGCGCGGTCATGCCGTCTTCCAGTTTGATGCCGCGTTCCAGCTTCTTCAGATCCTCTTTTGTCGGGATCCCTTTCAAGCGGGCCACATACGTCTTGTCGATTTCAAATTTCGGATGCGTCAGCAAATTGGCGAATTCGCCGTCATTGGTCATGATCAACAAGCCCGACGTGTCGTAATCCAGACGGCCGACCGGGTAGATCCGTTTTTCGATATCGCTGAAGAAATCCGTCACCACTTTGCGGTTTTTATCGTCCGTAACGGCCGAAATGACGCCGCGCGGCTTGTAGAGGAGATAATAGACTTTCTGTTCTTTCTCCAATTGGACCCCTTCGACTTCAATCGTATCGTTCTGGGTTACTTTCGTGCCTAGTTCCTTGACCACTTTCCCGTTGACTCTGACTTTCCCATCCAATATTAACTGCTCCGACTTGCGTCGGGATGCTACACCTGCATGCGCAAGCATTTTCTGTAATCTCTCCATAAGTTCACCTCATTGATAGTTTTGCTGGAAAGCAGCAGTACCGCCAAACAGGCAGCTGCTGCCTCCCATAGAAAAGCGGAAGCGCGATTGCTGTAAACATTCTTGTATCCGTTCGTCTCTCTCGGAATTATGTCACATTTTCGCAAAAAGAGAAAGAAGACTGTTTGGCATCCACAGTCTTCTTCCACAGGCTTTTTAAACTTCAACTTCCTCTTTGAATGTTTCCTGGAATTTCGTCATGAACAGATCTGTCTCTTCCTCATCTGCCGCCTCTTCCTCCGGCAACGGCGGAAGTTCGCCCAGATCCTTCAAACCGAAATAGTCTAGGAATTCCATCGTTGTGCCGTAAAGGATGGCGCGTCCGGCGCCTTCCGCCCGGCCGGTTTCCTGGATCAACCCTTTAGCCGCAAGGGTATGAAGCGGCTTTTCGCTCTTCACCCCGCGGAGGTCTTCAACTTCAAGGCGCGTGATCGGCTGCTTGTATGCAACAATCGCCAGCACTTCCAGCGAGGCTTGCGAAAGGGCCTGGGGGGTCGGATTCTCCACCAGCTTCTGGATCGTCTCCGCCATTTCCGGCTTGGTCACCAGCTGATAAACCCCTGCCAATTCCTTCAGCATAATGCCGGTTTCCGGGCTTGAATATTTCTGTGTCAAACTATCGACACTTGCTGATATCTCGTGTGCTTCCGCTTCCGTCAAAAATTGGAGCTGGCTCATTGTCAGCCCGTCATCTCCTGCGACAAACAATAACGCTTCTATTTTACTCGAAAGAGTCGTCATCATAATCCCACGTCTCCTTTTTCAGTTCCACCATCAGGTCGGTGAAATTTTTCTCCTGCTCCACTCCGATCACTTGGCGCTTCATCAGCTCCAGGACCGACAGGAACGACACCACCAACACGGTCCGGTCGTCCGAAGGAAACAGCTCAGTGAATTTCGTTCGCCCTTTATTGGCTTTCAGCCGGCCGACAATGGACGTCATCTGGTCTTTGATCGAAACTTCCTGCCTCGCCACCCGGGCAGCAAGCGGCGCCTTCAGCTGTTTGCGGCGCAGCATCTTCTGGAAGGCGCCGAGCATGTCGTAGGCATTGACCTCCAAGTCAATGTTTTCTGGAGGGGCAGCAGTCTGCAGATCGGTCAAATCCATCGGGGCTTTTGTGTAGATCGCCGAGCGGTGCGATTCCATTTCCTTCAGGGCAAGTGAAGCATCCTTGAATTTGCGGTATTCCACAAGCCGCGATACAAGCTCCTCACGCGGGTCCTGTTCGTCGAATTCGAAGGAGATATCGTCCATATCGCCTTCGTGGACCGGCAGCAGCATTTTGCTCTTGATCGCAAGGAGCGTTGCCGCCATGACGAGGTATTCGCTCGCTTCGTTCAGTTCCAGCACTTGCAGTGCGCGGATATGTTCCATATACTGTGTAGTGATTTGAGAAACCGGTATATCGTAAATATCAATTTCCAAACGGTGTATTAAGTGCAATAATAAATCTAGCGGGCCTTCAAAAGCCTCTACTTTCACTTCGTATGACATGATTCGCCACCTGACTGTATATTTGACTCGCAATCCAAAAAGAAACCATTCACTTTATTATAGTAGAAAGGGGTTCAAAATGCACCCACTCCAACACAAGCTCTTTATCCAATACATTATTCATTTCAATATAGAGAAGGATTATTTTGAATGCCATGAAGTCGGCGAGGAGTATTGGAAGGCACTGGCACCGAAAGACAAGATGCACCCCTTGACCGGCTGGATCCAAGTGGCTGTCGGCATGTATCACTGGAGAAGGAGCAATTATCCGGGGGCACTCCGCTCGTTCATCCGCTCCAAGGCCAAACTGTCGGATGCCGGCATTTGGGTGGAGGGCTTCGACCGCTCGGAACTCATCGATCAGATTTCCTGCGCCATCAAGGCCGTAACCGAACGAAAACCTTTCCAGCCGTTTCAGCTGCCTGTCATTTCCAAGGAACTGCAGGAAAGCGTTGCGGCATATATGCTTGAGCACCCGTTAAAAGAGCAGGACCCGCATTTCATCATGCATAAGCACCGGCTGCGCGACCGCTCTTCGATCATCAATCTGCGCGAGCAGCGGAAAAAGCGCAATTTGGAACTCTAATAAAAAGCCTGCTTCGAAAGTTGCAAAAGCAGCGCCCCTTTTTTCGGGGACGCTGTTTTCTTTTGGCTGCTGCCAACGCAACATCATTATATTTATATAACATAAAAAAGAGTGCCGAAACCCGGCACTCTTTCATAAGTTTTTGCAGGATCAAATTTGCGCTTTTTTCTCTAGGCACTTCTGTATAAACGCCGCTGTTTCATCTGTTGTGCGCATTTCTTTGCCCTGCATAATCTGCTGGATCTTCTCGATCATCGCCTGTCCGACGCCTTCCCCGCGATGGGAAGGGTTGACCGACACATGATGGAGCGTGAAGAAGTCGTCGCCGACTTCCACTCCGAGGAGCCCGACAAAATCATCGTCTGTTTTCCAAAGGAACAATTGCCAATCAGGATTTTCTTCGTAAATATGCATCGTCTGCTGCAATTTTTTCAGCTCTCGCTCTTTAGGCATGAACGAGAGAAGCCCCATTGCGATTTTCTCAAAAGATTTCTTATATCTGAATAACATATTCAATCCCTCATTTTCGTCTTTAAGCGGCTTTTTCCATCCTACTATAGATCGGGAAATAACTCAAGTTTGCCGGAGCCGCCCCTACATCACGTTTTCGGCGAAAAAGAGCCAGTAAACGACGCCCCATCCGATAGCCATTAGCAGCAGAATGATCAGCAGCGTAACATTGACGCGGTTCATCAGCTTTTCACCTGTTTCCGGTAAGACATGTCCTGTCCGATGAGATCTTCAAGCGTTTCACGCTTCACCACCAGCTGATGCCCGCCATCCTCCGCAAACACGACAGCCGGGCGCGCCAAGCGGTTGTAATTGCTCGCCATGGAATAGCCATAGGCGCCGGTGCAGAAGACGCTCAGGATATCCCCGGCTTCCAATCGTGGCAGTTCGGCATCTTCGATGAGTTTATCGCCGGATTCGCAGCATTTGCCGGCAATCGTATAATGCTCGGTCAAAGCTGCCTCCGCTTTGTTGGCGACCAGCGAACTGTATTTCGCCCCGTAAAGCGCTGGACGGATATTGTCCGACATCCCGCCATCTACAGCCGCGTATTTGCGCGTCCCTGGCACTTCCTTCATCGATCCGACGGTATAAAGCGTCGTGCCGGCGTCGCCGACAAGCGACCGGCCCGGTTCAATCCAGATTTCCGGAAGCGGGAACCCGGCTGCTGCTGCGGTTTCCTTGACCGTTTCAATCATCCCTTTGACATACACGGACGGTTCAAGCGGTTCGTCTTCTGCGGTATAGCGGATGCCGAAGCCGCCCCCAAGATTCAGGACCGGGCACAGATAGCCGGTTTCCTGGTGCCATGCCGACATTTTTCCGATCAGCTTTTCCGCTGCCATGCGAAATGCCGCCGTATCGAAAATTTGGGAGCCGATATGGCAATGCAGCCCCAGTAAATTCAGATACTCGTGCTCATGCGTCTGCCCGAAAGCGTCGTCTGCTTGCCCGTTGTTCAAGTCAAAGCCGAATTTCGAATCTTCCTGGCCGGTAGTGATATAGTCGTGGGTATGCGCTTCAATGCCAGGTGTCACGCGCAGCAGGATATTCATCGGTTGTTTCCGGTCTTCGGAAATTTTCTTCAACTGGCCGATTTCATGGAAATTGTCGACCACGATGCAGCCGATCCCTTCTTCGAACGCCATCTCCAGTTCTTCCAAGCTTTTATTGTTGCCGTGGAAATGGATCTTTTCTTTTGGGAAGCCCGCTTTCAACGCAGTATACAATTCTCCCCCTGAAACGACATCGAGCGACAGGTTTTCTTCTGCTGCAACCTGATAGATGGCAATGCTTGAAAACGCTTTGCTTGCGTAAGCGACCTGATAGCCGATGCCGGCTTCTTCGAACGTTTTCTGGAAAGCCTGTGCCCGTTCACGGAACAAGGCGATATCGTAAACAAAAAGCGGCGTGCCGTAGGTTTTAGCTAATTCAACTGCATCCGTTCCGCCGATTTCCAGATGCCCTTGCTCGTTGATTTTCTGAGTGCCATATAAATGCATGATTTCCCTCCTATAGATGACGAACGGCCCGTTCACGGATATAAAAAAACTTGCTGAGAATAAACCCAGCAAGCCATTTTAATCGGTGATCAGCGCTGAAATCAGCGGTGTCTTCTCAACCGGTTCGCTTGTATATTCTATACTATTATATATCATATTTATGCAATCTGCGAGTTCTTCTGTATTGGCATAGATTGTGGCAAGCGTTTCGCCTTCCGCTACATAATCGCCGACTTTCTTGTTCAACACGAGGCCGACAGCCAAGTCGATTTCCGATTCCTTCGTCGCTCTTCCGGCTCCAAGCACCATCGCAGCTGTCCCGATTTCATCCGCTTCCATGAAGGAAATGTAACCGGCCTGCTTCGACGGAATCTCTTTTACGAACTTCGCCTGCGGCAGCAAACTGACATCGTCGACGATTGCGGGATTGCCGCCTTGCGCTTTGATGAATTGCTTCATCACTTCGAGCGCTTTGCCGTTGGCAATGACTTCTTCCAGCATCGCGCGGGCTTCCTCGAGGGTTTCCGCTTTTCCGCCGACAACCACCATCTGGCTGCCGAGCACGAGGCAGAGCTCTGTCAGGTCTTCAGGGCCTTTTCCTTGAAGGGTTTCGATGGCTTCTTTCACTTCCAAGGCATTTCCGATTGCAAAGCCGAGCGGCTGGCTCATATCAGAGATGATTGCCATCGTCTTGCGTCCAGTGGCATTTCCGATGCCGACCATCGCATGGGCCAGCTCTCGTGCATCTTCTTCTGTCTTCATGAATGCGCCTTCCCCGATTTTCACATCCAGGACGATGGCATTCGCACCGGCTGCAATTTTCTTGCTCATGATCGAGCTGGCAATCAACGGAATGCTGTTGACGGTTGCCGTCACATCGCGCAGTGCATAGAGCTTCTTGTCGGCAGGCGTCAAATTGCCGCTTTGGCCGATTACCGCAAGTTTGATGTCATTCACTTGCTTGATAAAATCCTCTGTCGATAATTCCACGTGGAAGCCTTCAATCGCTTCGAGCTTATCGATTGTCCCGCCCGTATGGCCGAGCCCGCGCCCGCTCATTTTCGCTACCGGCACGCCGCACGCTGCAACAAGCGGCCCGAGGACGAGCGTGGTCGTATCGCCGACGCCTCCTGTCGAATGCTTGTCCACTTTGATGCCGTCGATTGCAGACAAATCGATCTGGTCTCCAGAGTTCGCCATCGCCATCGTCAAATCAGCGCGTTCCCGCTCCGTCATGTTCTGGAAATAAACCGCCATCAAAAAAGCACTCATCTGATAATCGGCAATTTCCCCTTTTGTATAGCCGGCGACGATAAACTGGATTTCTTCAGTCGTCAATTCCAGGCCGTCACGCTTTTTCTCGATCAAGTCGACCATTCTCATGGCAAATACCCACCTTTTTCAATCTGATTTGATCTATCCATTTGCTGTGTTCAGGTTGCTGCGTTTCAGCGATCCGCGCCATCCAATTTCGACAGGAAGCTCGTGCCGAATTGCGGCATCGGTGCTGAAAAGTTATCCGCGATCGTTGCGCCGATGTCGGCGAAAGTTTTGCCAAGCGCCAGTTCTTTGCCGCCATCAAAACACGGTGAATATGCCAGCAGCGGCACAAATTCGCGGGTATGGTCCGTACCCGGGAATGTCGGATCGTTGCCGTGGTCGGCTGTAATGATCAATAAATCATCCGCATTCATCCCTTCGAGCACTTCCGGCAATCTGCGGTCGAACGCTTCTAGCGCTTCCGCATAGCCCTTCGGATCACGTCTATGGCCGAACAAGGCATCAAAATCGACGAGGTTCAAAAAGCTCATGCCCGTAAAGGATTCCCCGGCAACTTGTGCTAATTTGTCCATTCCGTCCATATTGTCTTTCGTGCGCAGCGCTATTGTCACGCCTTCGCCGTTGAAAATATCATTGATCTTGCCGATGGCGATCACATCTTTGCCAATGTCCTTCAATTCGTTCATGACCGTGCGGCCAAATGGCTTCAAGGCATAGTCATGGCGATTCGATGTCCGCTTGAAAGCCCCTTTTTCGCCCAAGAACGGACGGGCGATGATGCGGCCCACCAAAAATTCAGGGGACAATGTCAGTTCACGTGCGATTTCGCAGATCCGGTAAAGTTCTTCGAGCGGGATGATTTCTTCGTGCGCTGCAATTTGCAGAACAGGATCGGCAGACGTATAGACGATAAGGGCGCCGGTTTCCATATGCTCTGCACCCAGTTCATCCAGGATCTCCGTGCCGCTCGCCGGTTTATTGCCGATGACTTTGCGGCCAGTCTTTTCTTCCAGCTGTTCGATCAATTCCGCCGGGAAGCCGTCCGGATAGACCTTGAACGGCGTATCGATGTTGAGGCCCATGATTTCCCAGTGCCCGGTCATCGTATCTTTGCCGACAGAAGCCTCCTGTAATTTGCCGAAATGTGCTAGTGGCTCTTCCGCCGGCGTAAGCCCTTTCACGGGAACGATGTTTGCCAGCCCAAGCTTTTCCATGTTCGGCATCGAAAGTCCGCCAACTGCTTCCGCAATGTGCCCAAGTGTATCGGACCCTTTGTCGCCATAGGCTTCAGCGTCCGGTGCTTCCCCGATTCCGACAGAGTCGAGCACCACGAGGTGAATTCGTTCAAAAGGTTTATTTGTCATTTGTGTTCCTCCTTATTTACGATTCTATATTACCACAAACTGCGCTCTTGTCAGAAGTCAGACCTATTTTCTAAGATTTATTTTTTATCTATACTCCCGGCCACTGGACAGCGTTGCTCTGGAGCCTGGCACCGCTGTCTGGCAAGGGCATAAACCGTCCGTCTGCGCCGCTTTTTCTACGCCCGCGGATGGAACTGGCTATAAACGTCTTTCAATCTGGTCTTGCTGACATGCGTGTAGATTTGGGTCGTGGAAATATCCGCGTGCCCAAGCATTTCCTGGACGGCCCGGAGGTCCGCCCCATTCTCGATCAAATGCGTAGCGAAAGAATGGCGCAAGGTATGCGGTGTCAATTCCTTCTGGATTCCGGCTTTTTGGGCATGCTGCTTGAGCAATTTCCAGCAGCCTTGCCGCGTCAGCCGCTTGCCCCGCTGGTTGATGAACAGGGAATCGGTTGCTGCTCCTTCTTTCACCAATTGGCCCCTGGCTGTCTCCAGGTAGCTGCGGCATGCATCGAGGGCCGATTTGCCAAGCGGGATAATGCGTTCTTTGCCGCCTTTGCCGAAACAGCGGACAAAGCCCATCGTCAAATTGATGTCTTCTATATCCAAATTGATGCATTCACTGACGCGCATGCCGCTTGCATAGAGCAATTCCAGCATCGCACGGTCCCGTATGCCGTTCGGTTTGTCGCGGGCAGGCGCTTCGATGAGCGCATCCACTTCTTCGATCGACAGGATGTTCGGCAGTTTCTTTTCCATTTGTGGCATTTCGAGATGCACCGTCGGGTCGTTGTCGACCACCCGTTCCCGGATCAGGAATTGATGAAACGAGCGGATCGATGAAATGTGCCGTGCAACGGTACGCGAGGTCTTCGTCGTTTCCTTCAAATGGCGCAAGTGATTCAAAATATGTACACGCTCCACTTTCCGCAAAGAATCAAGCTGTTCGACTTCTTTCAAATACTGCAAATAACTTTTAAGGTCCCGTTCGTAAGAAACGAGCGTGTTTTCAGCTAACTGCCGCTCCACCCGCAGAAAATGCAGGTAATCATCCAGTGCATCTTTAGCGTACTTCACCGTAAATCCCTCCCTTTGCATAAATAGAAAAAGGAGGACTGCCTTTCTGGGGCGTCCTCCTTTTTCTCACCGGTCATTCCGTTTGGTCTTGTGAGCCGCGATCATGACAGCGCCAGCAGATGCCATGAAAAGTAAGACGGTGGTCTTTTATTTGGAAATTCCATCGCTTTTCAACAACGGTTTCCACATCTTCAAGCAGATCTTCCTGTATTTCATCTACAGCGCCACATTCTATGCACACAAGATGGTGGTGGAAATGCGCCGCGCCTTCTTGGCGCAAATCGTAGCGGGACACTCCATCACCGAAATTTATTTTATCGACAATTTTCAATTCAGTCAGCAATTCCAATGTCCGATACACAGTTGCCAGCCCGATTTCCGGCGCAATGTCTTTCACCAACAGGTAGACGTCTTCCGCACTTAAATGGTCTTCTTCGTGGTCTAACAGGACTCGGACAGTCGCTTCACGCTGTGGCGTCAATTTATAGCTCGCAGCATGCAATTGTTTTTTTATACGGTCTATCCTAGTTTCCATGCGACGCCCTCCCTAAACTGCCTTCATTATATCAAAAGACCGTTCTCATTTACAAGATATATAACCGTTCTTTGATTAGAATGATTATAATTTAGGGGACTTGCTATTCTCATTTAACAATTTCTGTTTTGCCCAAAGCACAGCAAACGCCGTTTTCGCATCATAAATGCGGTTGTCTTTCATCATGTCTTCCGCTTCTTCGATTGTCACTTCCATCAATTCGACGAATTCATCTTCATCAAGGACAGCGCCGGATTCCGATTTTTTCAATCCGATCGCGGCATACACATGAATCACTTCGTCCGCAAATCCCGGAGAAGTCGAGAACGACTGGATCAGCTCCAGCTTATCCGCCGTATAGCCGGTTTCTTCTTCAAGTTCACGCATCGCCGTATACGCCGGGTCTTCCCCTTTCTCAATCTTGCCCGCAGGGATTTCAATGATGGATCGCTCCAGCGCTTTGCGGTATTGCTCGACCAGGATCAATTTGTTTTCAGCGGTAAGGGCCACCAGCGCTACTGCTCCAGGATGCTCGACCAGCTCCCGTTTCGACGAGTGGCCATTTGGCAATAAAACCTCATCCACTTTCAGATTGATGATTTTTCCTTCATAGATACGCTCCGAATGCGTGGTTTTTTCTTCGAATTTGCTCATGCGGATCCTCTTTTCATTTGTGGTTTCTCTACCGCAAAGTATACCATAAGAGAAACGACAAACTAAACGAGGTGGCAGTGTGAAGAAGAATATTCTAGGAAATAGCGGAATCGAGGTAAGCGAAATCGGCTTGGGCTGCATGTCCTTGCCGTTGGATCTCCAGGAATCGAAGGCGATCATCAAAGAAGCGCTCCATCACGGCATCAATTATTTTGATACAGCTGACCTGTACAACAAAGGGAAAAACGAGGAATTGGTCGGCGAACTCTTGAAAAATTACCGAAAAGATATCATCCTCGCGACGAAGGTCGGCAACCAATGGAGCAGCGGATCCGACGAAGTCCGCTGGAATGCATCAAGAGCTTACATCCGGGATCAGATCCATAACAGCCTGATGCGCCTTCAGACGGATTACATCGATCTGTACCAACTGCACGGCGGAATGGCGAGCGACGATACCGAAGAGACGATCGATGCATTCGAATCACTGAAAAAAGAAGGGCTCATCCGGGCATACGGCATTTCGTCCATCCGCCCGAATGTCATCCGGCGCTTTCTGGCAAAAAGCGATGTGGCCAGCATCATGATGCAATACAGCCTGTTGGACCGCCGTCCGGAAGAATACCTTGAAGAAATCGGCGCTAGCGGCCGTTCTGTCGTCACACGGGGCACCTTGGCAAAAGGGCTCTTAACAAACGACGGGCTGAAGCGGGCCGAAGGGGCAGACGGGTATCTGGCGTACGGAGAAGCAGAATTAAAAGAAACCCTCCGGAACCTGATGGACATCAACAGCAACCTCCACGCGCTTGCACTCCACAGCGTGCTCGGCCAGCCGGCTGTCGCGTCTGTCCTCGCCGGCGCCAGCTCCGCTGAGCAGCTTGCTGCTACAGTATCGGCTTATGAAACTCCGGTATCCGGCGAAGAGATTGCACAGGCGAAGCAAGCGACAAAGCAAACCTTTTACGAGCAGCACCGCGATTAAGTGCATGACTCAAACGGAGATTTTTTCGAAGGTTGGTAAAGTGGAAGCTTTATGCAACTGACCATAGCTTTTAAAGCAATGTAAAACCTCCGCAATCTTCTATATAGAAGATTGCGGAGGTTTTTTCGAACGGGTTACTTCCGACAATCGCATGATACGCCAACTAATTTTATGAATACTTTTTTGTCGTATTTGAAATGCCCTTCGAGAAGGTAACCTATTTTCTGAGGAACTCAAGTTTCTAACGAACTTTTTCATTACCATTATCGTTCATACTGCCCAACCTTCGAGAAAAAGCAAAAGGCGGGTTATTTCACCATAGCTTCTGTTCTTAATTCCTGATGCAGTACTTCTCCGATGCGCTTCATGCCCTCAACAATTCGTTCTTCTGAAGAGTTTGAGAAGTTTAACCGAAGCGCATTTCGTTGTGAGCCGGTTGCGAAAAAGGCGTCTCCCGGCAATACAGCGACGCCGTTTTCAAGACAGGCAATCGAGACCTTTCTCGCGTCTAAATTGGCGGGAAGTTCCACCCAAATAAACAATCCCCCTTCGGGTCTCACACAGGAAACCGCGTCGGGAAAGTATTGATTGACGCAAGCAAGCATCGTGTTGCATCTGTCGTGATAAGCGGCATTGATCTTTTCAATATGCACATCGATATCATTCTGTTCCATGTATTTCGTAGTGATCCGCTGCGCAAAGCCATCGGAATGCATATCCGCGGATTCCTTGAATCCCATGTATTTTTCGATGATCACTTCATCGGCACAAATCCAGCCAAGCCGAAGCCCTGGTGCGAATATTTTAGAGAAAGAACTCATGTAAATGACACGGCCTTCTTTATCAAAATGCTTGATCGGCGGAATTGGTGTTCCGGAAAAGCGGATGGCACCGTAAGGATTATCTTCCAGAATCAATACGTCGTATTGTTGAGCCAGCTCCAGCATCCGCTTTCTTCTATCCAGGCTCAGCGTGCGGCCAGTGGGATTTTGGAAATCAGGAATCGTATAGATGAATTTTGCATGGGGATTTTCTTGAAGCCTTTTTTCCAATTGTTCCATAAGCATGCCGTTCTCATCCATCTCAACGTCTACAATATTGGCATTGCAGATGTTGAAAACGTTAAGCGCCGCCAGATAGGTTGGGCTTTCGCAGATGACTGTATCCCCCTCATCCAGAAAAAGGCGGCCCGTTAGGTCAATCGCCTGCTGGGAACCGGACGTGATCATGACTTGGTTCAAATTCGCCTGGATGCCAATTGCTTTCATTCGGTCAAGCGTTTTCCGGCGAAGAGGGGCATGCCCCTCGGTCGGGCTGTATTGAAGGGAAACCGGTCCGTCTTCATTAAGAACAGCTTCACTTGCTTTTTTCAGGGCCTCCATAGGAAACAGTTCTGGTGCTGGAAGTCCGCCGGCAAAAGAAATCAATTCGGGTTGTTCTGAAGCGGTTAAGATGATCCGCATATCCGAAGGTTTCATCGCGTTGGCTCTCTTGGTGAATTTATGAATCATAATGTGATCCTCCTATATTCTGTGAAATGAAAAAAGCAACTTTAGCATATGAAAAAACACCTGCCTTAGGCTTCTATGAAAAAGAAAAAGGCAGGCGTTTTTCAAAACTTAATTGTAATACAGGTTCTCAGTTGGATATACCGGATCATTGGTGATGTCGATTCCAAGCTTCTTAAAGGTCTGTTCGTTTTCCCTATTTAATATAACCGTGGAATGCGCTTGTGTATCTCTTAAATTTGGCAATTGCTTATAAGCCAATTCAGAAGTAGGGTTGGTGACAGCACTAATTGCCAGTGCAATCAGCACTTCATTGGCGCTTAATGTCGGGACTCGGCTGTTCAAATCATCGGTTTTCAACCGTTGAATCGTCTGCAGAATCACCGGCGATAACAAATCAATTTCATCGGAAATATTGGTCAATTTCTTCAACCCATTCAGAATCGCGGCTGCCGAAGCATCCATCAAAGTGGTCGTTCGACCGGTGATCATCTCGCCATTCGGCAGTTCTAACGCAATTACGGCTTGTAAATTCGTGCTATCCATTTGCGCTTGGATTGCTTTCGCGTACTTACGGGCCGGCAATACAGGTGCCCGGTCCTCTTTCTTTAAACCGGTCTCTTCCAGAATCACTTGCATGTGGCGTACACTATCTTCATCAGCAAGCCCTTTTTTATAGTCGTTCTCTACGATGAAACTGCGCCGAATGATTTCCTGCTTGGCAGCTTCCTGGACAACGCTATCGTCAGTGATGCCCGATTTCAGACGATTGACCCCCATATCAGTCGGTGAGCTGTAAACAGAGTCTTTGCCGGTAATCCGTTCAATAATCCGTTTGATGACAGGAAACGTCTCAATATCACGATTGTAATTGATCGCTACTTTCCCGTATGCTTCATAGTGATAATTATCAATCATATTTACGTCTTTTAAATCGACGGTAGCCGCTTCATAAGCGATGTTTACCGGGTGCTTTAACGGCAAGTTCCAAACTGGAAAAGTCTCAAACTTGGCATAGCCGACTTCATTTCCCAGTTTATTCTCATGGTACATTTGGTTAAGGCAGGTGGCAAGCTTCCCGCTGCCTGGGCCAGGGGCCGTTACTACCACGATTGGCTTTATCGTTTTAATATAGGGATTCGTCGCAAATCCTTCTTCCCCAAGGACCGCGTCCACGTTTGTCGGATAACCTTCGATTTCGCGGTGAATACAGACGCTAATTCCGCTTCTCTCAAGCTTTGTCATAAATACTTTGACTGTTGGTTGCCCTTGATAACGAGTGATCAACACACTATTGACAGAAATGCCATATGCCCGGTATTCATCGATTAAGCGCAAGACATCTTGGTCATAAGTGATGCCATAATCTTCACGGACTTTGTTTCGTTCGATGTCTCCAGCGTACACACAGATGATGATTTCCGCATTTTCTTTCAGTGTATGCAATAGTTTGATTTTGGCATCTTCATCAAATCCAGGCAAGACACGCTTGGCATGTTTGTCGCCTATCAATTTTCCGCCAAATTCCAAGTAAAGTTTATCGTACTGCTGTACCCGTTCTAGGATGTAGGCTGATTGTTCTTGCAAATATTTCTCTGAATCAAATCCAATTTTTTTCATTAATTTAAGTCCCGCTTTCTATGCTTCAAGCTTTCTCTTAACCCAGTATTTAAAAATGCCTTAAGAGAAAAACCCAAATAAAAATTCATCTTTTATCATTATAAAGCTTTGAAAAAAAAAGACAAAGGAAACTCGGCCCAATCATTTCAATGATTGGGTTATTCTAATATGTACAGTGGCTATATCATGAATGCATTCAACCAAAATAACAGAATCTAGACCGGTGTTTAGCAATCGACAAAACCCTATTTACTTTGGATAGGTTTTAATAACTGAGTTAATTTGATTTATCGACGTAAGAACACATTAGGATTTGATTTCATAACTGTATATCTTTAATATTTGCACAAAACATGCATAAGTTAGAGTTTATTTAATATTGTCAACCTCAGTTACTTATGATACGGTTCTCCTTCTTGTTATATCGATTACGTTCTAAAAAGCACACTTATATAGACAAAAGAGAAAAATCAGTGCCGACAGCACTGCTCTTCCCCTCTTTATATTTTGCTATTAGGATTACTGCTACTTCCGATAATCCCCTCATATATTAACTCATAAAAACCTTGGCTAAAAGCTTAAGAACTTAACGCCTAGTGACCCTTTGCACTTATATGTGTCAGTACAGTCCCGTGCCACTCAATTGAACCAGGGTTTTAATAATGTACCTTTTTCCAAGCTCCTCATCATCAAAATTCTTTTCGTCGAATGTCTGGCCTCTCTCCCTGAAAAAAGTATGCCATTTGCCGTCTTTTTTATAATAATGGAAGCCTTCAATCAGCATATCTTCGCGTGTCGAGCCACTTTGCGGAAGACCATGTTTCAATGCATAGGCATACACTTCATCCATGCTAACTGTAAAAACTTCGGAGTATTCACGAATTCGCATATCTTTCACGCCCAATGTTTCACAAGCAAATTGTAAGGCGTTCCCCTGGAGTAAGATTTGTATTTGGGTTTCTTTATCAACTAAATTTCTCAACTTCTTTTTTGACGCTTCCATGATCCAATGACTTTCTGGCAATGCGGTTTCGTCAAACAAGCCCCGAAGATGTCCATTTGCCTCATGCCAAGTAGAAAACACCGTAAATGGATATGGCATTTCTCCCTCTTCTATCCACACCGCCCATTGACCGTCAGGAAGTTCTGTCGCAAACCAACAGTCATCCGCTTGCGTAAAGAAAATGGCATAGGTATTCCCTTGAGCTTCCTTCCATGTTTTATAGCCTAATAATGTGGCAAAATCTGTTGCTAATAGGCCGTAATCTCTAGAAAAAAATTTCTTAAATAGTTTTCCAATCATTCCAAAAGCCCTCATTTCATTTTTGTGCTCTTTATATGAATTACGAAGGTGAATATTCCAGTACAATCAATTACATATGAAACTGGGACAATTAACATGCGCGACTTAAACTTTGCAAGTCTCATTAAGTTTATAGGAGTTGATTCCGTTATGGTACTGTGTACTTATCAGTAAACGTTCCTGTTTTGAACAACCAATTTCGTTTTAGGTGAACGAAATGTATTAGTAACTACACCAACAGAGCTTTAGGGGAGGATAATGATGAACTTATTTTCGAAATTCAATGAAGCGAAAGTAAAAAAAATGACGAATAAGAAGTTGTATGAGCGACTAACACGATTGAACAATGAAAAGAGTCCGGATCTGAAAGCACTAACACTAGTTCAAAGCGAAATTGCTCAGCGAGATCCAGCAGAGTATGAATTGGGAAAAATCGAAGCAGAAGTGGAAAAGTCCCACCGGCATGCCGTTAGGGAGACTACCGACATTCTCTACCTAGAAATCAAGTATAACGAGGACTATCTTGCCAAGCCAGTATCCGAAACGGATCCATACGAGCGCAAGCTTCGATCCGCCCAGCTTGAGATGATTCAGAAAGAATTAGGCCGTCGGACAAGTTAGGACAATGGCTAAACGAAGATAAAGACACTTTCTGAAAAAGCACGTGGCGTTTAAAAATATGTATTCCATTTGAAAAAAAGAACGTACTTAATTCAACTTTTTAAAAGTGCTTGTCAAAGTACACTTTTTCAGATGAAAAGAAAGAGAAAAGCTCAATTCTCGCTTTTCCCTTCCAATAACTTCATGCTATGTAAACTGAATACATTCAGATTATTTAAAAAAGCTTTTAAGTTTTATATTTTTAGGAATAAAACAAACGGGTCTTTCTTTTAGTTGAAATTCTATAATAGCGCCTATTCATTTACGCAAAATATTTTACGCTATGTCATTGATGGTACAATATAAAGAGTTCTAAAAGTATTAATATTCTTCACAAATAAGTTATTATAAGTACTTTATTTTTGGAAAAATAGAGAAATAAAGTAAATCTAATTTAATAAATCTTGTTATTCAATAAGTTTTTAGTAGGCTCTACTTCTATTCACTTATAAAGATGATCTAATAGCAAAAGGAGGCGATATAGTTTGACGGCAACAAAGAAAACAGCTGCACAAATACTTAAGAGAAATAATGTAAGGATCAAGGGGCAGACTGAGAAGGTTCTGGTGTTTGCGCATGGCTTCGGTTGTGACCAATATGTCTGGGACAAGATTGCCCCAGCTTTTGAAATGAAATATCGAGTCGTGCTGTTTGATTATGTCGGTTCCGGTAAAAGTGATAAGTCTGCTTATGAAAAGGAACGGTATCGGACATTGAATGGTTATAAACAGGATTTACTGGAATTATGCGATGCCTTATCCCTTGAAAATATCGTGTTTATCGGCCATTCGGTTAGCAGCATGATCGGTGCACTGGCGGCGATTGAGCGTCCGGAATTGATGAAGAATCTAATTATGATTGGGCCTTCGCCGTATTTCCTGAATGAACAGGACTATCAAGGCGGGTTTGAAAAAGCGGAAATCGAAGGTATGCTGAAAATGATTAAAATCGACTTTAAAGAATTTGCGGGTTTTTTATCGCCGGTCGTTATGCAAAACGCAGAACGCCCTCATCTGATAGCTGAATTTGAGCAACTATTATGCGACAATGGTCCGGATGTCATCAGCAATTTTGCGGAAGCTACTTTTCTATCGGATGTCCGTGAGGAATTGAAGAAAGTCACTGTTCCGACATTGATTCTGCAGACACGCAATGATGCGGTCGCCTCAGAACGTGTTGGTGAGTATGTGCATAGCCAGATAAAAGACAGTGAATATCACCTAATGGATGCCGAAGGCCACAGTCCCCATATCAGTGATCCGGAGGAAACCATCAGCATCATATCCGAATATCTCTCGCTTTCCTAAAAAACGGAATGCTTTAGTGCATGGAAAAGGAACAATTAACACGCGCCTCAAAGCATTCCTCAAAGCATAAGTGATTTACTAACTGAGGCATGAATTCTAAATTATTGGGCTAATCCAAGTAAATATAAACGTTCGTAAAAGTACACTTATACGAACGCTTTAAAAAGGCCTGAATATGACCGAAAAGAGCGTTCGCAAACGTATTAAATGACTTTACGAACGTCCGCGAATTTACATGCACTTTTCCGGACACTTTCCGAGTATAGTTAAGAGTATAAACCCCTTTCTACCTATTCCATTTATCGATACGGCGCAATGCAGGGAACCTGGAATTTCAATAAAAAATAAATACCATATTTGCTATAAAATATAAACTCACTAAAAGATACGATAAAGAGTCTTAGGAGGCCTTTAATGACGGAAATATTCATCACACTTGGGGGATTCTTGCTGCTTCTTGCCGCAAACATTTTATCCGGGGCACTCGGATTTATTCCAAGTTTTATCATGACCGCGGTGAACATTAAAAATTTCGGCCTCCAAGGCGGCGCCGCACTGACCCTGCTCGGGGAAATCTTTGGGGCTTTGGCTGGTTTCCATCTGTACCGGTTTGGATTCTCCAAGGCAGCGTCCTCTTGGCAGCGCCATCGCTTCTGGAACTTCTGGCATGGGCAACCTGACAGCCGGGTGTTTAAAGCCGTTATATTGATGCGGCTCTTGCCATTTGTGCCGTCCGGCCTTGTGACAGCTGGGGCGGCGCTGACGAACATCCGCGCCTGGCCGTTCATGGCCGCGAGCACCATCGGCAAGGTTCCGGCGGTCTTTCTTGAACTGGCTGCTGTCTACGGCTTTGTTCAGGTGGCCCCTCCCGTTCTCCAGTATGCCGCTTTTGGCGCTGTGCTCATCTTTATCGCATGGACGTGGCACAAGCGCCGGCTGGAAACGATTGAAACTGAATAAAAAACAAGAAAATCCTCCAGGGCTCGTACAGGCGCCGGAGGATTTTTCTCTCGTTCTAATGGTGTTCATGGTGGTGCAGCTCTTCTAGCTGCCCGCTGTTTTGGCAGATCGCCGCTTCGGAATGGGGGTGTTCTTGGTTTTCCAATTGAATGGTGACATGCCCGATTTTCTGTTCTGCCATAGCCTCTTCAATCTGCCTTAGCAGAGGCTGGCATTCATCGAACGAGATGCCTTTTTCCACCACGACGTGACCCGACATCGCGTTCTGGCCGCTCGTGATGCTCCAGATATGCAAATCATGGACATTCGCGATTCCTGGAATCGCTTCGATTGCCCCAATCACCTGATTGATTTCCACGTTTCTGGGCGTGCCTTCCATCAAGACATGGATGGCTTCCCTAGTGACTCGCCAACCGCTTAGGAGCACCAGAACAGCAACGGCGATGCTTGCAAGCGGGTCTGCCAGGCTCCAGCCGAAAAACAAGATCAGCAACGCTGCTATGATGGCACCGACAGATCCGAGCATATCGCTCAGGACATGAAGAAAAGCTGCCCGGAGGTTCAAATTCTCCCGGGTGTCTCCTCCCCTCATCAAGATCCACGCCACCAGCAGATTGACTGCTAATCCCACCACCGCTATGGCCAGCATCCCTTCTGACGCTACTTCCGGCGGATCCCAAAAACGCTGGAACGCTTCGTAGAAGATGTAAAGCGAGATGAGCACCAGCGTAGCACCGTTAAAAACAGCTGCCAGAATTTCAAAGCGTTTATAGCCATACGTTTTTGAATAATCCGCCGCCCGTTCCCCGAGCGTGAAAGCGAGGACGCCTACGCCTAAAGAGACCGAATCGCTCAGCATATGGCCGGCATCTGCTAGAAGCGCAAGACTATTGGTCAACCAGCCGCCGATTGCTTCGACTGCCATGAAAAGCGTTGTAATGAGAAACGCGATTTTCAAAGTTCTTTTATTCTTGCCATGTGAATGATTGTGTCCATTTCCCAAAGGGTTCCCCTCCATGGCTTTTATTCAAATTTTACCACGGAAACAGCTTTTTTTAATAGAAAAAGGCAAAGGGGAAACTTCCCTTTGCCTTCGCAACGTTATGAAGCGGCCGCCTGGAAAATGGTCACCCGGTTTCTGCCTTGTCGTTTGGATTGGTACAGCGCATTGTCTGCTTCTTCAATCAGGTGGTCGAGCGGTTTGTGGCCATTCGAGAAGCTGATTCCCATGGAGACGGTCAGTTTCCCTTCCGGCTGCAGGGCTTCCCCGTCAAAATGGAAGTCCTCGATGTTCTGGCGGACGGACTCGGCCATTCGGAGAGCTTCGTGTGCAGTTTCCGGATCAGCGAAGCAAATAATGAACTCTTCTCCCCCGTACCTTGCGACAAAGTCTGTTTTCCGCGTCGAATCTTTCATGATCTGTGCGATGGACCGCAAGACCGCGTCCCCTTTTTGGTGCCCGTGCGTATCGTTGTAAACCTTGAAATAATCCACGTCGAGCATGACGATCGCCAGCGGTTCTTTTTGTGCCACCAAGCGGTTGACGTTATTTTTGAAAAAGCGGATATTCGGCAAATGTGTCATCGGATCCTGATTGGAGTAGAACTCCAGCTCTTTCCGCAGGATCAAATTGCGGTTTTCGCCGTTCAGGATGAGCGCCATCGAGAGGACCGCGATTGTCGCAAACAGGAACATCGCAATGATGATCAACGGCGTCGCCGGTGTTGTCACTAGCATCCAGACCGACTTGATGGTCTCAAAGACGAAGAAGCCGAGCATCATCCGCCGCAGGTTCAACAGGATGAACTGCTTTCCAATCGTTTTGCGGTCATGGAAAAGCGAACCGATAATTATCGGCAGAATGATGGCTTGGATGATGCCGAGCATGACGGTCGGCCCGCCCATATAGCCCCGGTAGGCGATCGGAAAAATTGCCGACAGGATGCCGAATTGCCAGCCGCCTGCAAAACTGATGAAATAAATCGGCACTTCCCGCAAATCGAGCCTCATGCCCTCAAAAGGAAAAGCATTATACATGATTGAAAAAGTCAAAAAGCTTACGAATAAGGAAATCATCCACATATCCCGGATCGGGTTCGTCAAGTCGATAAAAAGGGCTTCTTTTGCTCTCAAGCCCAAATACATAAGCGCGATAATCAAAGCCATGTTTTCCAAAAAGAAAAAAAGTAACGCGTCCATTCTTACAACTCCAATGCAATCTCTTCTTCAACAGTTTATCAGGAAACCAGAAAAAAGGAATCTCTTTTTACTAATAAATGGATGTTATGCAGGAGATTCTTCTTCTGATGTTGAAGACTCTGGCATGGCCGCAGAAACGCGTCTTATTGTGCCTCGCAGCACGACTGGCTGTTCATTATGCATTGATGCACTCGATTTTCTGAAAAAGCCCTTTATAAAGAGGGGTGACTTCGACAACCGCCAGCCCTGATTCCCGGATCAGCTTAAGTGTATTCCGGTTCAGCTGGCAGCCGCCGGCCACTTTTTCCCACAAGGGAGTCAGCACATCCTGCAGCATAGCTGCCTGCTTATTGTCGACCCGGACATGTTCAAAGAAATGGATGCGCGCACCGGGCTTGCTGACCCGCCGGATTTCCTGCAGCGCTTTTTCCGGTTCCAGGATCGTGCAGAAAACAAGGGTCGCCACCACCTCATCAAACACATTATCTGCAAAAGGCAGCCCTTCCGCTTTTGCTTCATACGTCCGGATGGGAACTTTCGCTCCTTTGGCACGCATGATCGACGCTTCCCGCATAGCGGGGTCGGGCTCAATGGCATGGACAACATCCGCCCTTTCGTAAAGCGGGAAGTTGGCGCCCGTGCCCGAGCCGATTTCCAAAACAACGCCGGCTGCCTTTCCGGCGATTGATTTCCGGATCCGCTGGATACGGGATTTTTCCAAAGGTTTCATTCCCAAGTCATACAAGCGCGGCTTCAATCCGGCCATGTTTTCCACCTCTTTCCCAATTTTTTAGAGATATTGTTCTTGGAGCGCCATCTGAAATTTCGGCTTGAATGAACATGCGAGCGTATGGATGTAACTTTCCGACCGGCCGTGATGAATACGGATCATCGCCGCCTCCTGCGGTTCTTCAACGATTTCAATTTTCTCCACAGACCGGAGCTTTAATTGCAGCACGGACTGCTGTTCTTTTATAGCTGCTACTTCCAGCACAAACTCATTGTAAAAAGGGGATATGACCACTTTGAACGATTCGATGCCATTATCGAACCGGAATGTTGCTGTGTCCAAGGCGAACTCGACGGTTTCGTCTTTCCGTTCAGGCGGTGCACCAAAAAATGCGGCTAACTCTGTTTCGTTCGGCGTTTCCATATAATCTCTCCTAGCTCCAGGTATTTGAGCAGTATTGAACGACTCTTGATCAGCCCGAGGCAGACCCGTGACAAACTGCCATTTCTAGCATCTTACCGGTATACTTAAGTGTCGAATAAAGTCCCTTCAAGGGCGGCCACATACCGTTCTGCAGATTGCTGCACCGCTTCGTCCGCACGGTCCGGAATCCTCCGGTTAAAGGCATCATACATCCGGTTGAACGGCACACCTTTCATGTAGGCAGCGATCCGCTGGACCGTTTGGGACGGGAGCGGAATAAAATTGGGGTAGCTGTACATGAATGTCACCCATTTTGGATCGCCCACGACACGGATGATGTCGCCGGCAAACACCACGCCTTTTCCGCTGTCCCCGTTCTGCCAATGCGCAATTGCAGCTCCTTTGAAGTGGCCGCCGATGCGGTGGAGCGTGACGCCTTCATGGAGTTCCAAACGGTCTCCTGACCAAAAGACGATGCGCTCACTCATCCGCACCACCCACCGCCGGTCGTCTTCATGGATATAGATTTTTGCATCGAACGCTTCCGCCCATTCCACCTGCGTGGAATAATAATGCGGATGGGACAGGGCTATCGCATCCACCCCGCCTATGGCTTTGATTTCTTCAATCGTTGCCGGATCCAGATACGTGACGCAATCCCATAACAGATTGAACCCTTCCGCTTTTGCCAAATAAGCTGTCTGTCCAATGGCAAATTTCGGTGTGGTGCGGATGCTGTATAGCCCTTCCTCTTCAGGATGGATGGCATTGATCCAATTGCCGTTTTCGAGCATCTCTTCCAGCGTGGTCCAGGTTTGGCCTTCGGGATTGATGTATTGGCGCTCCTCGTTGCAGATTGTGCATTCCGGAGGAGCTTTCTCGGACAAGCCATACTGGACTCCGCATGTTTCACAGATAAAATATTCCATTGCTTTCTCTCCTTTATCTGGCTTTTTTTCGCATGTTCTCGCTCTCGGGAAACCGGTTAGATGCTTTTGTGTAAAATGATGCAAAAAAAATTGTAATGAAAAGAAAAAGTTCATCTATAATATTATGTATCTAAAGGAGGTGTGCCGTTATGATTACAAGGAAAACCGTTTTGCTCCTGGGTTTTTCGCAGCTGATCTGCTGGGGAATCTCCTATTACTTGATCGCCGCTTTCGGGGAACGGATTGCAGAAGACCTCGGCTGGAGCGGCACGCTCGTGTATGGCGGTTTTTCTGCAGCACTGGTCGTCATGGCCATCACGTCGCCGGCAACCGGCAGGCTGATTGATGCTCACGGCGGCCGGTTGGTCATGGCTTCCGGATCCGTATTAATGGCGGCGGGTTGCCTCGGCATCGCCTTTTCGCATTCGATTGCGGTCTATTACGTTTCATGGGTGATTCTCGGAATCGCGATGCGCCTGACTCTCTACGATGCAGCTTTTGCAGCCTTGGCCCGAATCGGCGGTGCAGGCGCGAAGCGGCCGATTTCCCAAATTACGCTTCTTGGCGGACTCGCTTCTACCGTCTTTTGGCCAATCGGCTTTTTTCTGGCCGATGCTTTCGGCTGGCGGCAGGCCCTTTTGGTGTACGCCCTTTTTGCGCTATTGACCGTGCCGCTCCATTTGGCCATCCCTCAAGTGAAATTTGCGGAACCTCGGCATGAAGGCGGCGCGGGTCCGGCACCCCGTCAAGCCCCAGCAAAAGAAGGGCGTGAGCTGGCAATTGCCGGCGCTGTCTACGCATTCATTTTCATGGTGCTGAACTTCCTCAATTCCGGCATGTCTGTCCACATGATCAATATTTTGGCAGGGCTTGGCATTGCTGCAGCGGTCTCTGTCTGGGCATCGACTTTACGCGGCATCGGCCAGTCTTTGGCCCGAGTATGCGAAGTGCTTTTCGGAGCGCGCATCCATCCGTTCACCTTGACCATCTTCGCTTCTGCCATTTTGCCGTTCTGCTTCATCCTCGGCATCGCCAGCGGAAAAGCGGTCCTGGCGGCATTCATCTTCGCTTTTTTGTTCGGTGCAGGCAACGGATTGCTGACCATTTCCCGCGGCACTTTGCCGCTCGTGCTTTTCGACCATCAGACTTACGGAGTGTTCGTCGGCAAATTGCTGATTCCGAGTTTTCTGTTGTCGGCTGCATCCCCGATTGTCTACACCATGATCATCGAAAAATGGGGCGAGGCCGCTTCCTTAGGGTTCTCCGCATTGCTGGCGCTCCTGGTTTTTGCCGCTTCGGTCTATCTGAAAAGAAGGTTTCCTATCGCAGATTGAACGAAGCCTTTCCCCTCCTGAAGAGTCAGCTTACTTCACTCATTATAATCAAAAACACGGCCGCTATCACAGCGGAATCGAGCAGTTCATAATAATACGCTTTGGCTTTCCGGTTGGTCATCCACTCCTCGGCCGCATGGACAATCCCAAGCAGGAATAACAAGCCGAATAAAGGCGTAGCTGGATTCAAAGCAGCCGCTTTTTCCGCTCCTTCCTCAGCACTCAAATCAAACATTGCAGCGATTAAAAGGATCAGAATGATGCCGTCTATCAACATGAACCCTTTTTTCCGGTCCTGGGGGAATATGCCGATCCTTCTTGGCTTGATGCCCAGCTTTTTGTTCAAATAGAAATAGCTGATTGCTGCATAAATTATCAGCGTAAGGAGCAGCCCGGTAATAATAGATCCGCTCAATTCATCCCTCCATTGCTCATTCGGTTCTCTTTACCTTATTCCCCGTGCGGCTCTTTTTTCCTGCCAAATGAAAAAAGCCCGGGGAAAGACCCCTGGGCTGAGCTTAAGTTAAATGTTAGTCAACTGATTGCGCCATTAACAGCAAGCGGTTGCTGCAGGGCTCCGGCTTATGCTGCAGACGCCGGTTTCCGGCAGTTCCAGCTCCACTTTCTGTGAAGCTTCGAGGTCGCCCGAGAGATAAGCGACGATTGAACGGACTTGTTCGTAGCCGGTAGCCATCAGGAATGTCGGTGCACGACCATAGCTTTTCATGCCGGCAATATAGAAGTTCTTTTCCGGCTGCCGCAGCTCGCGTTCCCCGTGCGGGCGGACCGTGCCGCAACTGTGCAGGTTCGGATCGATCAACGGCGCGAGCGCTGCAGTGCTTTCCGTCACCGGGTCGATGTCCAGGCGGATTTCACTCAATATCGAGAAGTCCGGCCGGCTTCCTGCATTGACAAAGAGTTTGTCGATTGCAGGGATCACAAAGCGTTCGCCTTTCCATTCCCCTTCGATGGAAAGCACTTCCCCGCTTCTTTGGACCTGTTCGATCCGGAACGGGGTGTAGACGTCCACTTTTCCTGAATCCACAAGCTCATGGATGCGGGCGCCGAGCTGCCCACGCGCTTCCAGCGCATCTTTTTCTTCTCCGCCATAGGCTTCTTCAACCCGTTTTTTCCGCAGAATCCAGCTGATTTTAATCCCTTCCAGTTCCGAAAGCTCCAATATCGTGTTGATTGCGGAATGGCCGCCTCCGGCTACGGCGATGTGCTTGCCGCTGAAACTCTCCCCTGAGAAGGTTTGAATGTCCGCTATATTGTAGACGATTTTGTCTTGCAGCTCTTTTTCCTGCTGCGTCCAGATTCCTGAAGCGTTTGCCGGATTCGGCTGGTTCCATTTCCCGCTTGTGTCGATTACCGCTTTCGCTTCGATGCGCTCCACCAAGCCGGCTTTCCCTTTAATCAGGACAATAAACGGCATGCTGCTGCGTTCGCCATTCTTCATTTTGTCGTGGCCTTTTTTGCCGACGCCCAACACCTTGGCATTGGTCCGGATGAACGGTTCGAGTTCAGGCACTCTTGCCAACGGGAGGAGATAGGAGCCAACCAGCTCATTCCCGGTCGGCAGCCTGTCTGCATCCGGTGCAGTCCACCCTGACTTTTCGAGCAGTCCCTGTGCAGCTTTATCAATGTTGAATCGCCAAGGCGAGAACAGCCTGACGTGGCCCCATTGGCTGACGTTGTGGCCGATGGCCGGCCCGGCTTCCAGCACCATGAAGCGCTGGCCCGCTTTGGCCAGGTGGGCAGCTGCCGCCAGCCCTACCGGACCTCCGCCAATGACAATGACCGGCAGATTCGATTCCGCTTTTTTCGGCAATTCGAAATGGACTGGTACAGAAACCGTTGAACAGCAAGAAGTTTGATTTTCCATTTTTATTCCCTCCTGTTTGATTACTTGATAATTGCAACTATTAATTGGATAGATTTAAAAGATCGGTTTGCAGCAAACGCTCGATTTGGCCATCGCTTCATTGAGCAGCTTTAACGAACGCATGACCGTTTCCTGTTCGAATGCATTCATCCCCGAAAAGATCTCGTCCAGGTGCGCTTCCATTTCCCGGCCGATTTTACGGGCTGCTGCCTGGCCAGTTTCGGTCAGCGCCAAAACATAGATCCGGCGGTCTGCAGCAGAAGGCGTTTTTGTCACCAACTGCATCTTAATTAGGTTTTGCACTTGCCGGCTGAATGTCGAGATATCCGTGCCGAGCGATTCAGCAATTTCCTGCATCGAAGGCGATTCCCGCTTTTCAATTTCATAGAGGATCTGGCTTTGGTTCATGCTAATGTCCAACTCGTCCGCTTCACAACAATTGCGGTTCAGCAATCCGAACCGCTTGAACAAACTTTGGAACACTTCTCTTTTTTCGTTCATGTCGATCACCTCAATAACAGTGTATTCTTATTACTTGCAAAATGCAACTAATAATTTGAATGTTTTTTATTTTTTATTCTTATCCTACTTTCATATGGACAAGCAATAGCCATTTCCCTCTGTTTCTCCGCGAAGTATACTAGGGTTAAGCAATCATTTTAGAAAAAGGAGTGGAAGAATATGAACTTGCTGAATCTTTTCCGAAAGCCGGCCGGATTGAAGGAAGTAAAACCTGCAGCGCTACAGCAAAAAATAGATGATGCTGAGAAGCCCGTCCTCATTGATGTCCGAACAGGGATGGAATACACTGCCGGGCATATCCACGGTGCGCGGTCCTTTCCACTCGGCAAAGAGACGGTCGCCGCCAAAGGGCTGAACCCGGACACCCCCGTCGTTTTGATCTGCAAAACCGGCCACCGGAGCCAAGCTGCTGCCCATACCCTTGCCAAAATGGGGTTCCGTGACCTCTCGCATCTTTCAGGCGGTATGGACCGGTGGAAAAAAGAAAAGCTTCCGCTCGAAAAGTGAGGGAAGCTACTCGATCATTTTGATGATCCGTGCCGGATTTCCGCCGACCAAGGCGTTGTCCGGCACGTTTTTGGTGACGACGGCGCCAGCTGCCACCACCGCGTTATGGCCGATGGTCACACCGGGGGCAATGACGCAATTTCCGCCAAGCCAGACGTTGTCCCCGATCACCACCGGTTTGCCGTATTCCAATCCGGAATTGCGGGTTTTTGCGTCCAAGGGATGCGTTGCTGTATAAATGCAGACGCGCGGCCCCATCATGCAATTGTCTCCGATGGTCACCTTGCAGACGTCCAAAATGATGCAGTCGTAATTCGCAAAGAAGTTTTCGCCGACTTCGATATTGAAGCCGTAATCGCAATTGAAGGTCGGCTTGACAGTGAAGTTTTCACCCGTTCCGGCAAAAAGCTCTTTCAACAGAACACTTCTGTCCTCCACCAGCTCCCGGTTGAACTCTGACAGCACATGCCGGGCGTGCCGGTGAAGGGCTGTAAGTTCTTCGTCCTTTGCATCATACAGCCTGCCCTCCAGCATTTTCTCCTTTTCTGTCATCCCTGATCCACTTCCTTTCTTTGTCCGGTTCCCTTCAAAACCTTCCGGTCCAATTTGCCGATGTCCGTGTAAGGAAGCTCGCTGACAAATTCAACTGATCGCGGCAACTGGTATGTCGCAAGCATCGGCCGCAGCCATTCTACTACCGCGGCCTGATCCAGCGTGGACCCTTCGGTTTTTTGGATGAACGCTTTCACAATTGCGCCATACCGCTCTTCAGGGACGCCGACCACAGCCGCATCTTTGATGGACGGATGGGCAAGCAGAGCCTGCTCGATTTCGGCCGGATAGATGTTGACGCCTCCCGAAATGATCAGGTCATCCGTTCTTCCGGCTAAATAATAATAGCCCTTTCCGTCCCGCCAGCCAAGATCGCCCGTTTGGATCCAGCGGCTTTTGCGGTTGTTCATCGACCAGCCATTTCGCACGCATAATTGGCCGATTTCGCCAGGTTTTCTAACATTTCCATTTTCAAGGACCGCCATTTGAGTCCCCCGGATGCTTTTGCCGACAGTGGCAGGGTTATAGGCCAAGTCTTGTGGACCGGCAATAAGATTCAACCCCGCTTCCGATGTTCCGTATAAATTGAACAGCACGTCCCCAAGCGAATCTGCCACTCCTTTGGCGAGTCGCGGATTCAGAACCGCCCCTCCGGAAGCGATGCATTTCAATGTCCCCAATTTTTCCGGTCCTGCCTCCAGCATTTCCCCTATCATCACCGGCACTACCGTAATGACGTCTACAGCGTGCCGGTGGACCAGTGTGCAGGCTGTCGCTGCATCGAAGCGCTCAGCGATAACCACTTTTTTCCCGAGCGCCAGCACCGTGAGCAGGATGGCGATGCCGTATCCGTGGAAAATCGGCGTGGCAATATAAGCAGCTCCCCTTTTTTGGAGCTCGAGTTTTTCCATCAATTCAGAGAAAGGATTCAAGTAATGGAACAGTGATGGCCGGTGCACCGCTTCCTTCGGTTTTCCGGTTGTGCCGCCCGTCAACAGGACAATGCGGCTTGCCGATGCCCTTTTCAAGTGCGCGGAGCCTTTCCATTCTTCCTTCGCCAATCCTTCCGCTGACAGCAGATCGGAATGCCTGCTCACCAATGTCTTTTTCCCATAAGGCGACCCGTGGACAAGGGCTTGGAATTCCGCATCGTAGATCAACAGGTCAAACGCATGTTCAGCCGCCAGCGCATCGAACTGCCGCTGGCTCATATCCGGATTCAATAAATAGAGGCTTGAGCCGGTCCGTGAAGCGGCAAAAAGCGCTTGGATCATCACTGCATGGTTGCGGCAAAGAAAAGCCGTTTTGGCTCCCTTTCCCAACCCGAATCTTTCACTAAGCCCGTAGGCCAAGGTTTCACTGCGCCGCTTTAATTGGCTGTACGTCAGGCTTTCTCCTCCGGCGATTAAAGCGGTTTTATTTCCGTAAACCAGAGCGGCCATTGTCAATAACAGCATGATATTGATGCCGTCTCGCCAGACCGACCCGATAAACCGCAAGAAGCCTTTTGGCGACAGAAAACCGATTTTGCGCATCACTTTCAGGAGATCAATCGCGGCCATGGGCATTCCCTCCTTGTGCCGATGCCGGCGCATGCCGGACAAAAACCGATGCCGCTCCGGCAGCAAGCATCCACCACGGCCGGACCGTGCGCTTCTGCGTATACAGTGTTCTAGCAATGAGACCGGCTGCGTGGGGCGCAGTTAATGCCGGTGCGTTCCGATAGTTCCGGGTCGGTTCGATCATCGGCGTCCGGACCAGCGGCAAATAAACGCTCGAAACCGCAATGCCTCGTTGCTTCAGCTCCGGTGCGGCTGAGCGGAGCCACGTGTCAAACGCCGCTTTCGACGCCTGGTATGCCGCCCAGTCCGGCATGGGGGTCATCAATGCGTTGATTGTCGATACATTGATGATTTGCCCCTTGTTTTTCTCCAGAAGCGGAATGGCCGACAGGAGCAGCCGGACCGGCGCAAAATAATTGATTGCCATCGTCCGGCTGAAGTCATGCGGACGGTCCAGCGATTGGAAGATGGTGCGGTTGATCGAAAGTCCTGCATTGCTGACCATAACATCGAGGCCTTCAGGCAGCGCATGGAGCCCGGCTGACACTTTTTCAAGTCCTGCATCTTCCCGCAAATCGGCCGGGATCACCGTCACTTTTGCAGCTTTAGGTGCTATTTCTTGCTGAAGGTCCGTTAGCAGCACTTCCCGGCGGGCCGTCAAGACAAGATGGACATCCGCATCCGCCAGCAAAAGAGCCAGTTCTTTGCCGATGCCCGAGCTTGCACCGGTGATCAGAATCGTTTTTCCGTGCAAATGTTTATAAAGGCGTTCCAGATTACAGGGGATTGCGGGAAACATTGCGGCATCCAGCCATTTGCCCGATTTCATATCAATCATTCCTTTTTGGCAATTCCGCCATTTTTCAATGGAGCTTTTTACAATATCTTACTGATACCAGTGTAACATTCATCCCAATGCGGTTGGTTCATTATCTTTATTGGTATAACCGCTTTTTTCGCTATTCATTTTTTTCCGGTCAAAATTTAAAAAGGAATGAAGGCTGCCTTCGGCGTCCTCATTCCTCCGTTCTATGTTTTTGCAGCATGAGCTGGTAATGGATGTAATCGAAAAAATGGGATTTTTCCAGCAGGTCATCTGTAGCCAGTTTCTCTGCGTACCTGAATACTTCATCTGCCGGTCCCGTTTCGCCGATTGCCTGAAAATAGTCGTACAGGTAATAATAGACCGCCAGCGATTCATACCCCACAGCCGGTTCGGATGATTCGCGGCTATACCTTCCGTACAGCTTTTTCTCCGACTTCCACTCTTCGGCCAGCCATCTGTCGAACTCGGATGACTTCACACCAATTTTTGCCCGATTTAGCGCGATTAGCAATTGATCGATCATGTGGATCTCTGCCGCTTGAACAAAGGATTTTTTATTGTAATCGTAGTATTCCGGGAAAAAAACCGGCTCGCCGTCAGCCTTGCGCAAAAGGTCCAAAGTTTCTTCCGGGACTGATTTCCCATCGATCAAATAACTGAGTGTTATGCGTTCTGCCGGCAGTTCCAATTCCCAATCGTAGAAATCATGCAGATAGCCATCCCTTGTCTGCTTTCGGGCTATCGACTCCTCAAGCCTGTCAGCGGTCAAGGCATAGTCCTCGTTTCCGAACTTTTCACTAGCGGCTTCCATGGCGCCGATAATCCGCAAGTCATCGATCAGCGCATTTACTTGCGTGCCTTCAACCAGCTGCCAGCGGATAAAAACATCGTCTTCTTTCCTAGCTGCAAAATGACGTTCAAGCTTTTCCGCTTGCTGCCCGAATGCCTCCGCCTCTTCTTCTTTCACCAAGTATTCCATATACAGCCCGATGCTTTCGGATAAATACCCGGAGCCTTCATCATGAGCATAAGAGCGGATCAGACCTTCTTCGTCCATAAAATCTTTTACAGTTGTCTTATGCGTGGGTTCGATGCCGCACCCTCCTAACAGAACGAGCAATGCCGACAGGCAAAGCATGTTTTTCTTCATCAGCCTACGCCTTTAAAGCGCTTTGTTTTATCCCAGCTGATGGCCTGCCCTTTGAACCGGCTCCAAAAATAAAGCGCAAAGCTCCGCAGCAGGAGGATGATGAACAATTGGGCATAGGTGAAATACATAACGAAGACAAGGGCAACATTCTTCGGCGAGACGTTTTTGTCCACGACCAGTGCGCTTAATAATTGGGTCGTGTAGACAAAATAGCTCATAAACCAAAGCATCAGCATTGGGACTTCCGCTTGCGGCAGCTCCTGCCCTGTGAGGCCCATGATGAAGAAGATATCAGAAAACAGCAGGACGACGACAAACACCAAGTAAGTCAAAACATGCTGCAACGACAGGAAAAATGTCTTGCCTTTCCAGTGGCCAAGTTCGCTCAGTGATTTCTCAAGCAGATAGATATTGCCCGTCAGCCACCGTGTGCGTTGTTTGATGAACGTCCGGAACTGTTCCGGCTCCTGTTCCCAGGTGCGGGATTCGGGCACGACCGGCAGAACATAGCCAGCTGCCGACAGCCGCACCGTCAATTCTGCATCCTCCGCGAGCGCATGTTCATCATAGCCGCCCAGCTCTTCGATGATGGATCTTTTCAACAGCATATTGGTGCCTGCCAATGACCCGAGCTTCAAGAAGGCCCACCTGCCGCATTGCATCAGCAATTGGAACACTTGAAATTCCAAGGCGATCATGCTGGTCAATAAATTGGCATCTGCATTTTTCGTTTTGACATAACCTACCGCACCTGCTGCATTTTTCACCGCGACAGCTGCTTCCACCAATTTTTCTACCGCGTCCGGTTCTGGTTCATTGTCTGCGTCGTAGACGACAAAATACTCCGAATCGGAAATGCCGAGCCCGTAATTCAGGACACGCGATTTGCCGGACAGTTTTCCAGCCGGTACAGGAATGTAATGGATCTTTGAAAACACCTCTGCAAATTCTTTGGCGATCGCTGCCGTGCCGTCCCGTGAATTATCATCGAGCAAAAAGATATCCATCTGTCCTTTATAGCGAAGCCGCCCCATGGCACGGAGTGTATTCTCAAGGACGATCTCCTCATTGCGCGCCGGCACCAGAACGGCAACGCTCGGGTAATTTTCCAGAGCCTGGACTGGCTTTGAAGAAACCCGGTACCAGACACCGGAAACAGTCAGTACCGAATAAAATAAAAGAAGCAGCCAGAAGAAACCCATGATGATCATCATAAGGGCCATCATCACGCTTCACCCATCAGTCTGGCCAATTGTTTCACATCGGCCACACGTCCCTTTTCTGTCGTAAATGGCGGCTCTTGGAATGCCACATCCTTCTGCGCTTTTTCCCAAAACCGTTCCAATACTCTTTCCACGCCCTGGGCATGGGTGTTTTTCAGCAGCAAAAAGATGATTCCGCTGTCGCTGGTGACCAGATCGAATTTATGGCGGATGGTCCGGAGAGCGGCTGTTTCGAACATTTCCAGCAGGTTTTCTTTGGTCCGGCGATTCGGATAGGCTAAATTGATTTTCAAAAGCCAGGCTTCCTCTCCGTTCCGCTCACTGGCTTTCAGGAGCCAAGTCGCTTGTTCTTTGAATTCGGCAACCGTAAGGACCTGAGTTTTCCCGTTGTATTTTTGCAGCAATTGCACTTGGGCCTTCAATTCACTGTTTTCATAACCGGTATTTTTAAGGATGTTCAACAGGATCCAGAACAACAGAAGAAAGGCTGTGAATAGCAGGTGGCTGTACATATACTGAACCTGTGTGGCCGATTCAAGATTTTGGTTGAATGCCTCTGCCGTCAAAAACGCACCCAAAACCAACGCTACGATGACCGCATACAAAAAAACGAACCGTTCATGCAGCAGCGTCATCAAGAGCAGCGATAATGCGCCCATCGCCAAGGTGATTTGGTAATACGGAAACTGAAAATACATGATCGCCCATCCGCTTGCCAGCATTCCTAAAAGAATCAAAGAAAAAACGACGTTTTTAGCCATCAAAAGAGCCCCCTTTTGTTGTTCAAATTTTTACCCAATATAAAACAAATATTTATTGTAAATATACTATAACCGTGCCAACAAGACTAGATAAATATTCACATATTTTTAATTCCGTTTTTCACGATATGACATTACACCCAACCTGCACATCATAAATTGTATTTTTAGCAAGCAAAAAGCAGGCGTAGCCCAGTTTTGGCCAGCCTGCTCTGTAATGATCACCGTTCCAACTCAATGTCTCCTTCTCCTGTGATATAAGAAGGATAAGCAAAAAGTTTCATTTTTATCGGGTTTTTATACTGAACATTCTCAAGTTCAATCAACCATTCGCGCTCATTGTTTTCCTTGAAAGCCATGGATTCAGAAGATACGTGAAGCTTCTTGCCATCAGCATCAACAATTTCTGAAATCAACCCGTAATTGAATTCCTTCTCCGGCAACCCATTCAGGACAAATCGGACGGTTTTCTTGTCCGCTTCCGCCAAATTCAGCTGTCCGTCACTCGGGCTCCGCAGCAGCTGCTGTTTTTCCACGTCGACAAGCAATGAGGCCTCTCCCTTATCGACAGCCTGCAGTTCGTTGAACCGGAGGTGCAGTTCTTCCGGCTCTTTAAAATAATTGCTCTGCAGATAGTAGACCATCTTTTCGCCAGGCTCGCCGTGGCTGCTTCTGCCATTCCTTGCCGAACCCCAGATTTCCCCATTCTCATCTTCCAGGCGCAGATCTTCAATATGAAGAATCTTTTTTGAATTGGCTGGATCAAAAGAGATCACCACTTCTGTGCGGAGTGGGTGGATCGTCACTTCATGGATGGTCATTTTTTGCGATTCGATTTCGACGTTTTCATTCAGCACGAATTTCTGGCCTTGCCGGACATTTTCACTGAGTTCGAATGGCACCGCAAACTGCGCACTTTTTCCTTTCACGCCTACATCCAATTTGAAGGTGAAGTCCAACTCCTCAAATCGGATCGGATTCTCGAAATGGAACGCGACATAATCGCTGTATTCGCTTCCTGCCGCTTCGCCTGCCCCCATGGAAATGCTGCTGGGCGGAATGGGCGTCTTGTTTTCGATTTCGGCCTTGCCGAGGGCTAATCCCTCCAAGGGTTCATCGGAACTGATTTTGTAGTAGATGTTCATTCCCGATTCATCCAAAATTACCCCTTCGATGGCAAGCGTCAGCCCGTCTATGGTTTGTGAGGCTTCGATTTCCTGGTAAAAGTCGTTCTCGATAATGGAGGCAAGCCCTTTATCGTTCCGGATCATCTCAACAATTCCGGCAACGCCCGGAATCCCAGAAACCGTCTGTGCAAAAGCGGGCGATGCCCGTATCGTCGAAACGAGCACGATCATGGCGATGGCTGCAGCTGTCAGACTCCAAAAACTGCGCTTTGCCAATACCCGTCTTTTCTGCTGCTCCTTTTTGGCTTTCCGGATTCCCGAAGCTATGGCGTCATCTGCTCCATCCAACGGCAAATGGACCTCTTCAATTTCCTTCCGGTAGGCTGCCAGCTGTTGTTCTTCCCGCTCAAACATGGTCCGCCGCCTCCTTTTCAGTAAAATGGCCGCGCAAAGTCCGCAGCGTTTTATGGAGCCGCGATTTCACGGTTCCTTCCGGAATGTTTTCCATGGCTGCAATGTCTTTGATTTTGACGTCCTGAAAATACTTCAGGTGAATCAGCTGCTGTTCAGCTGATGGCAGGCAGCTGAGCGCCTCCGAAATCTCAAGCCGGTCAGGCATATCGCTTCCCGCCTCTTTATGCGCTTCTCCGAACACCAGCCGCCTGTTTTTTTTCAAATAATCGTTACAGTAATTCATCATGATGCGGATCAGCCAGGTTTTCAGATAATCCGGCTGCTTGACCGTATGTATTTTCTTATACGCCCGGTACGTCACTTCCTGGAGCGCTTCGAGCGCATCATGCTCATTTTTCAAAAAAGCCAACGCTGTCCGCAGCAGCGCTTCTTTATGCAAGTGCATCAATGCCAGGAAGGCTTCATCATTTCCGGCAATTGCCCTTCGGTTCAGCTCATGTTCATCCATTCTGCCACCTCAATTTCCCTGTTCTTATACATTAGACCCTCGGCTTCCGAAAAAGTTCAACTCACTTTGGCAATAAATTAAAAAAGTACGTATTTTTATTTAAGTAACCCTTTCTTGGCAAACTCCGGAACCTGCCGGAGCATAAAATCTTCAATAAAAATTTTTTACTGCCCTGTCAAAAACGTTTTTTCTATATATTACCAATATTATCTGTATAGAGCCATGCTATATTTCTGCTGCCTTCGATAACGCAAAAAAAAAAGGCAAGGAGAGAAAAGCACCGGATGTCCGGCGCCTTGCTTTCCTTGCTGTTATTTCTGAAATTTTATCGGATGGTCTTCAATGCCTTAGACCACGGAATCACCTGGTCCAGCATTTGGTTGACTGAATCAGCCTGTACAGCTGCCGGTTTGAATTCCGCTCCGTTCACGAAGTCCGTGAACAGCGACAATGCCGGATGTACGCGGACGTCTGCGACTGACAGTTCCCCAAGGATGCCGCGCAGGTGTTCAGCTGCACGCGCTCCGCCGACAGAACCGTAAGATACGATGCCGGCTGCCTTGTTGTTCCATTCCGCACGCAAATAGTCGAGTGCGTTTTTCAGCGACCCCGTGATGGAGTGGTTGTATTCCTGTGTGATGAAGACAAAGCCGTCCTGTGAAGCGACCGCTTGCGACCAATCGGCAGCACCGCTCGCATCACCGCCGTTTTCGCCCAGGAGGGGCAATTTGTAATCAGCGATGTCAATGACCGTGTAGTTTGCGTCGCCGCGCTGGTCTGCCAATTCCTTGACCCATTCGCCGACTTGCGGGCTAAGGCGCCCTTCGCGTGTTGATCCCAAGATGATGCCGATGTTCAATTTTGTCATGTGTGTTTCCTCCTCTTGTTGTGGCTGTTGCTGAGTACCGAATAATTTACCGAAGAACCCCATATTGACTATCTCCTTTTTACAAATATTCTTTTTCGAATGTCCGTGTGCTTCGCACGGTATCGATCGGGCGTACCATGCCTTCGATCTGTGCACGTTTGGATTCCAAGAATGGCGGAAGTGATAATTTCTCACCGACTGTTTCGTAAGGTTCGTCTCCCATGAAGCCCGGACCGTCCGTAGCCCATTCAAACAAGATCCCCGGTGCCACCCGTGCGTAAAGCGATTCGAAGAAGAAGCGGTCCACATAGCCGGAAGTTCCGAAACCGGCTGCCTGCATATGGTCGATCCATTCATTCAAAGCATCTGTGTCTGCCACACGGAATGCCGCATGGTGTACAGTGCCGAACCCTTGGCGGCCAGCCGGCAAGACCGTATTGTATTCTACGATGACTTGGGCGCCGTTGCCGCCTTCGCCGACTTCAAATAGATGCAGTGAGCCTTCTTTTGCTGTTTCGCGCATCATCATCACTTTTTCCAAAACTTCTTTCAAGTAATCGAATTGAGCGATGCGGATATGGATCGGGCCAAGGCCGGTAATTGCAAATTCCAAAGGAACCGGCCCGTTCTGCCAAGGGGTGCCCGATGCCACGCCTTCATTGAATTCATCCGACACCAGCATGTATTGCTGGTCATCAAAATCGGTGAAGGACAGGGTTTTCTTGCCGAACAACTCCTGGATGCCTTTGTGCTTCACTTCGTATTTATCGAATCGCTTGACCCAATAATCCAATGCTGCATCTGTCGGCACCCGGAACGCTGTTTTGAAGATTTCATTCGTTCCGTGCACCCCTTTCTGGATGCCCGGAAAGTCGAAGAATGTCATATCGGTTCCAGCAGATCCCTTGTCATCTGCAAAAAACAGATGATATGTCTGGATATCGTCCTGATTGACCGTTTTCTTGACAAGCCGCATTCCCAGGACGTAAGTGAAAAACTCATAGTTTTTTTCTGCACTGCTGGTGATGGCAGTTACATGGTGGATCCCTTTGATTTCGTTCATTGAAATTCGCTCCTTTGAATGGCGATTTATATCTCGAATTCGAGATATATAGTTAAAAAATTTTAGGTCTTGCATTTGTTTTCCCTTTTAAATAATATCTTTAATTCGAGATAATCATAACATAGGTTTTTTAATGAAGTCAACCCTTCTGCTTTTTTCTCTTTTCGTACGTCTTTTTGAGCTGGAGGAAAGGACAGACGAAGCGCTACTTCGAGCTTTGCCTGTCCCCCGTTCTATTCCTTCAGTATTAAATTATTATAGGACGCTTCATCTGTGAGGATGTAAAGGCGGGCGCCAGGCGGGATCGGGTCATCCATCCTGCGGATGATCGTGAAATCTGAGCCGTCGGCAATCAGGTTGGCTCCTTGCTCGCGCAAGGCATCGAACGCTTCCCTGTACGTTCTCCATGAAGGTGCCGGCTTGATTTCCCAGATATTTTCCCCGTAGGTGTGATTCAGCATCTCCATAAACAGACGGGTCGATCCGTGGTGAAGCAATGCTTTGGCCATCAAATGCGGAAAGGCTTCATTGGAAAGGACAAACTCATTCACGCCCGCATGCTGGAACATGCCGATATGGTCCTGATGCGATATTTCCGCGATGGTGTAGATCTTTTTCTGATGTTCGATGGCATAGCGTTCAATGGCGGAAGCGATGAGCAGCGTCCGGCCGTCTTTTAATACATCGCTTGAGTTGTCCAGCGCAAAAACCGACACTGAGCGGGCATTGTCTATGCCGGCTTTCCGGAGCACTTTCTGGTCCGTCGGGTTGCCCTGGACATAATGGAATCGGTCATGCCGGAACGGCGCCTCCTGCACATGGTCGATCAGCACAACGTCCGTCTCGATATCCCGGCTCAATAAAATTTCTTCAATGGTTTTTTGGACGCTCTTCGACCAGCCGATGATGATGAAGTGGTCTTTTCCTGTGTAATCCAGTTTCCCTTCCATTTTAAGCCTCCCGAAATAAGTATAGAAATCCACGATTTTCCCAAGGATGATCCCGATCAATCCGATGCCGATCAGATACAGGACCATGCCATATACCATGCCTGGCAACGTCCTCGGGACATAGTCCCCGTAACCGATTGTGGTCACCGTTGTCATGACCCACCAAAACGCATTAAATGGCGTTTGGAAATTATCGGGCTCCAAAAAGTACATGATGAATGCACTGGCAAGGTAAAACAGAAACGTGAACAGCACCAATTTCGGGGTGTTGATCTTCACAATCTTTTTCATAATTTCAAACATGGCCCGTTCACCCCCTCCACTCAAGGCCGTTTTTTTCTATCTATATCCATGCCCCTTGCATCCCCTGCTTTAAACGTCGGATCTTGTTAATATGCAAGAACTTTACCGCTAAGAATGGGTTGGCTGTATGTAAACGTCCGCTGGGCAAAGGAGTAGGATGGAAGCCGAAGGTTATTAAAATATTTCATTCAATTTGGCCGATCGGAGCATACCTGGTTCGCAGCTAGCTGAACCTGCCCATTATAACCGTATGATGGAATTGCCCATCCGCTAATTTCTTGTCGTTTACAAGAAGGCCTTCTTTTTTGAATCTGAGTTTCTCATATAGGGAAATCGCTTTTAAATTTTGTTGGAGCACGTTCAAGGTGATTTTCCGTATGCCGGCCGCTTCACTCCAGGCGATGGTTTCATTCAATAGATTTTTTCCGATGCCATATCCCCAATATTCCTTTAAAATGCCCACGCCGAATTCCGCCTTGTGGGCGAACCTTTTTAACGAGTTTCCTTCACATCTTGAAAACCCTACGATTCTGCGATCAGCCAGCGCTACTAAGAACAGATTTTTTTCATTTCGCGAGTCCATGACAATCAATTCCTCAAAACCCGATTCATCGATAAACGCCTCCCCTCGTTCCCGATCCAGATATTGCGTTTCCCCGTCGATCTGCAGCCGTACTTCGGATAATTCTTTCGCATCTTGGTGCTCGGCTGTCCTGATCCGGTATGTTTTTCCGTTTTTCGTAAATTCCTGCATGATTGTATGCATTTTCGCTCCTCCTCTTCTTGGGCATTCCGAAAATAGAATGTTTTAATACGCTCATTGTATGGTATTTAGCGCTTTTTTAACCATTATTTTATAGAATATCTGTAACTTTTCCTTCTTTTTTCCAGTCTACTTTTTTAAAGGGGTGGAAATCCGTGAAAAAAATAGCAAAGCTCTTTATCCTTCTATCATTGCTCATCGCTTCAGCCTGCAGTTCTTCATCCGGCAATGGCAATCCCGGCATGGCAATAGCTGATGGCGTAGAATACGGCAAAAAAGATTACGAAAAGATATCCGGACCTAACAACCGTCTCGGCTTCAGGCTGATGGACGACCTCACCCAAACCGAAGACGGGAATACATTCATTTCGCCGCTCAGTTTGTACATGGCCCTTTCGATGGTCTATAACGGAGCGGCTGGCCCCACAAAAGATGAGCTTGCCAATGTGCTCGGCGCAGAAGGGATTCCCCCGGAAGAGATGAACCGTGCGAACGCTTCGCTTTCCATGCAATTTGCGGACCGTCCGGAAGGGATTGAATTGAATATCGCCAATTCGATCTGGACCAAAGAGGAATACCGCTTTCTGGACAGCTTTTCAGAAAGCAACAGGGATTATTACAATGCCCAAATCGAAGAAATCGATATTTCAGACCCGGCTTCAGCGGATCGGATCAACGATTGGGTGAGTGACGCGACAAACGGCAAAATCAAAAAAATGGCCGCCAAACCGCTCAGTCCGAATTTGGCAGCAATGCTTTTGAACGCCCTCTACTTCAAAGGGGATTGGCAGTACCCTTTTCCTGAAGGAGAAACAATAGATCAGCCTTTTACACAAAGCGACGGTTCAGTAACGGACGTGCCGCTCATGAACTTGCAGAGCCGGCTTCCTTATTTGGAAACGGATGACTTCCAGGCAGTGTCGCTGCCGTATGGAGACGGCGAAATGAGCATGAACATCTTCCTGCCAGCCCCCGGCACCGAACTTGATGAACTGGCGACTGGCCTGACGGAAGAAAAATGGGATCAGTGGATGAAAGGCTTCGAACCGAAGGACGGCACGCTGATGATCCCGAAGTTCAAGATGGAATACGAAGTGATTTTAAACGAGGCGTTATCGCGCCTCGGAATGGAAACGGCTTTCCGGAGTGCCGACTTGTCAAATATGTTTGAAACTTCGAGCGGCCTCTATATCAGTGAAGTCAAACAAAAAACGTTCATCGATGTTAATGAGAAAGGGACTGAAGCGGCCGCTGCCACTTCGGTTTCAGTGGCAGAATCAGAATCTGTTGACTCTTTCCGAATGATCGCCAACCGGCCGTTCTTTTTCACCATCACGGATTCAGAAACTGGGGTCATTCTTTTCATGGGGACGTTGGAAAACCCAGCTTCATGAAGGGGCAAAAAGGCTGCCTTTGCCGGCAGCCTTTTTGTTTGTTCCATGACATATTTTCAGTCGGCTTCAGATTTATTATTTGTCGCTTTCCAGATTCCAATTGACAACCGTTCTCAACTATTTTAGTATAAAAGATGCATGCAATTGAAAATGATTATCAATATCGATGGTGCAGAAGGAGACACTCATTATGAAAAACGCAATATTGCCATTCCTGCTTTTATTGTCGCTCGTGCTTGCCGGCTGTGGAAACGGCGAGGCGGCTCCGAAAGAAGCAGCAGAAGAAACAACTGAAACAATTACATACCAGTCCGAATCCGGACCTGTCGAGGTTCCCGCAGACCCACAGCGGATCATCGCATTGACGAATGGGCCGAATGTCTTGGCTTTAGATGGCCAGGTTGTCGGCATTGATGAATGGACGAATACCAACCCTCTTTTCGAAGAAAAGCTGGCTGGTGTAGAGGTCGTATCTGAAGACAATCTTGAAGCAATCATTGAATTGGACCCGGACTTGATCATCGCAGGCACCCATATGAAGAACCTTAAGAAATTGAATGAAATAGCACCGACAGTAGCCTTCACATGGGGAAAGCTGGATTATCTGGACCAGCAGGTTGAAATCGGCAAGTTGTTGAACAAAGAAAAAGAAGCAACGGATTGGGTTGCAAGCTTCACGGAAAAAGCGGAAGCTGCAGGTGAAACGATTCGTTCGAAAATCGGCGAAGATGCCACTGTATCCGTCATCGAAAGCGGAAACAAGGAATTTTATGTGTTCGGCGATAATTACGCCCGCGGCACAGAAATCCTCTATCAGGCAATGGGCTTGAAAATGCCCGAAAAAGTGAAGGAATTGGCATTGGAAGCGGGCGTCTATACATTCTCCGCTGAAACACTTCCGGAATTTGCTGGGGACTATATCGTCTTCAGCAAAAATCCGGATGTCGATAACTCTTTTACAGAAACAGCTGTATGGAACAATATACCGGCCGTGGAAAAAGGGCAGGTCATAGAAATCAATACCAAAGCCTCCACTTACAGCGATCCGATCACACTTGATCACCTATTGACCGTTTTTGAAGAGTCGTTTCTAAAATAATAAAGAAATGAGCAAAGGACAAGCTGCCGCTTCAGGCTGCTTGTCCTTTTTATTCGTGTTCAAGTCTCAGCGTCAATAAAGTTCGCTTTTGATGTAGACATTCTTCAGTTTATAGACGAGAAGAACCCCAAGCACAGCACCTGTAGCACTTGATACCAGAAACGGCGGCATGAAGAAAAACGCGGCGCTTTCTGTGCCCATCAAAAATTTTGCATACGGTACAGCCACAAGCGAAGCAAGGATTCCCGTGCCGATTATTTCCCCTGCTGCGGCAAACCAGAGTTTCCCGGTACCCATATAGAACAAACCGGCCAGAAGAGCGCCGATCATTCCGCCGGGAAATGCCAGCAAGGAGCCGGTCCCGGTCAACACGCGGACCACCCCTGTCACGAAAGCGATGACGACCGCCGGAAGGGGCCCGAAAAGGACTGCCGCCATTACGTTGATCGCATGCTGTACAGGATAAGCCCGGGCTATTCCGGCAGGAAACGATACAAATGCGGATCCTGCCACTGCAATCGCAACGAACATTGCCATCAGGACGAGCTTTTTCGTTTTCATATCATCTGCCCTCTTTCAAATGAATCTCGGAGCCGGCCAATTTCTGTGGAAACGTCCCTCGCTTTTGCAATTGCGGAAATAACGGCTACTCCAGCTGCGCCCGCCTGCCAGACTTCGCTTGCATTTTCCGATGTGATTCCGCCAATGCCGATGACCGGAACTTTGGGGTATTGCCTGGCAACTTCTATGATTTTCCTGACCCCAGCCGGCGCTTTCGCATCGCTTTTCGAGCTCGTAGCGAATACCGGCCCCATGCCAAGATAATCAGCGCCGCGTGCAATAGCCTGTGCTGCTTCTTCCTCGGAATGGACTGAAACTCCCAGCACTTTCTCTGCGCCGATCAGCGCGCGTACATCGCCGGAATGCATATCCTCTTGCCCGACATGGACGCCGTCCGCTCCGATTGCAAGCGCCAGTTCTACATCGTCGTTGATGATGAACGGCACGCTATACCGCTTGCATAGAGCCTGGCATTCCCGTGCGAATCTCTCCAACGCTTCCCCCCGTAATGCGGTCTCCCCTTTTTCACGCAGCTGAAAATGGGTAATCCCGGCTGCCAGAGCTTCATTAAGCAAAAAATGCGGCTCTTTTTCCTTTGCATTCGACGTACCCATGATGAAATAAATTGATGGTCTGCTAAACAAGCTGGACTTCCCCCTTTCCGCTGAAGTTTCTGAAGGCTGCGTGATTGGTCGGTCCATGGCCTGATCCAATATTCAAAGGATGGCCAAGTGCTGCTTGGACAAATTGCTTGGCAGTGAAAAGCGCTTCGTTCATTGGAGCGCCTTTTGCCATTTCAGCTGTCAGGGCCGCTGCGAATGTGCAGCCGGTGCCATGTGTCTGACGGGTGCGGATCCGGTTTGAGCGCAGCATAAGCGATGCGCCGCCGCTATGGAGGTAGAAGTCCTCGGTAAAGTCCGGATCGCTGCCGTGGCCGCCTTTGATGACGACCGACTCCGCTCCGTAATCCAGAATGCGTTTTGCTGCCAGGAGCCGTGTTTCCGGGTCGCGGATTTCAATGCCGCTCAATACTTCCGCCTCCGGAATGTTCGGAGTAATAACCGTGGCGAGGGGCAAAAGCTGGGCTTTCATCGCCTCCACCGCCTCTTCCTGCAAAAGTGCGGCCCCTCCTTTTGCAATCATGACCGGATCGACAATGACATACTTCCATCCGTATCTCCGGATTCCTTTAGCCGTTTCCTCGATGATCGAGGCATCAAACAGCATGCCGGTTTTGACTGCTGCAATGTCAAAGTCGCTGCCCACCGCATCGATTTGCTGCCGGACTGTTCCCCTTTCCACCGGGAAAATGCCGCTGACGCCCCGGGTATTTTGAGCCGTTACCGCCGTAATGGCAGAAGTTCCAAACACGCCGAGTTCCTGAAATGTTTTGATGTCCGCCTGAATCCCGGCGCCTCCGCCGGAATCAGAACCGGCAATCGTCAGCACTTCCTTAATCGCGCCCATACAACATCCCTCCCATTTTGCTTGCTTCATCAATGTTCTGCTGTTCCGTGCTTGCAAGAAGGTCCAAAAATTGGGCGCTGAAACTCCCCGGCCCCGGGGCTTCGGCAGCTGCGTTTTCGCCGGCAATGCCGTAATAACGGAGCGCTTCCGCGGCTATCGTCATGGGCGGCCCTTCCACTGATGCAAGGAAAGCAGCTGCGACTGCGCTCAATAGGCACCCCATGCCCGTTACCTCTGCCATTTTCGGACTGCCATGGGGGATGTACTCCACCGTTTGGCCATCCGTCACGATGTCCGTTTCGCCCGTTACCGCTACGGCCAATCGATAGCGGCGTGCCACTTCCATTGCCAATGGTTCAATATCGGCATCGCCTGCTCCGGCATCCACGCCCTTTGCCTGCCAATCGGCTCTGGCAATCGCGGCCAGCTCCCCGGCATTGCAGCGCAGCAACGTGATTTCCACTCCTTGAAGCAATTGGTTTACAGCCGAAAGCCGGAACCGTGTCGCGCCTGCCCCGACCGGATCCAGCACGACCGGTATCCCTTTCCGGTTCGCTGCTTTCCCCGATATCAGCATGCTGTCGAGGGAACGCTGTGAGAGTGTCCCAATATTCAGCGATAACGCATCTGCCAGAAGGGTCAGTTCTTCTGCCTCTTCCACTGCATCTCCCATGATCGGTGATGCACCTAATGCGAGCAGCCCGTTTGCCTGGAAATTTGCGGCGACCTGGTTGGTGATGCAATGAATGATCGGCTCCTTTGACCGGACCTCAATCAACATACGCATTCTCCTCTCCCACTTGCGGCGCAACTTCCCAGCTTTCCATCGTCCACGCCTGCTGCCAAAAATTCCATTCGTAATAGCTGCTCCGGCGGAACCGGTCTTTCAACTGTTTAAGCCGTTTTTCAGAAAGCCCTTCTGCCAACCGGTCCATGCGCTCTTTCTGCTCATTGACCAGTTCGCCGAACCACTCAGAACCGTATGTGCCAATCCACCGGTCGTAGATGGGATGACCGGGTGCGGCATCTTTCAAGCGCTCTCCGATTTCAAAATAAAGCCAGTAGCACGGCAGAATGGCAGCCAGTACATCCGCCAAGTCGCCTTCTGCAGAACGGTACATATGCGAAACGTAAGCATAGGCACTCGGAGAAGGTTCGAACAACTCCCAATCGCTCTTCGTGACACCGAGTAAATCCATGAACGATTCGTGGAGTGCCATTTCTGCTGCACATGTCTGTTCGGCATGATGCGCGAAGCTTCTCGTCGTCTCAAGGTCCGCCGCCTTTACCGCTCCGATTGCCTGTACTTTGGCAAAATGCGTTAAATAATAGGCATCCTGCATGACGTAATACTTGAATATGCCGAGCGGCAACGTGCCGTCCGCGATCCCTTTCACGAACGGATGCTCAAAACTTGCCTGCCACAATCCATCACATTCCAACCGTACCTCTTTGCAAAAAGCCATTTCTCCATCTCCTTTTTTGAGCAAATAAAATACCGCTTTCCAGTAAAGGAAAGCGGCGATTGTCAGCTGCACAAAAAAAGAGAGGAGCATCCATTCGCCCACTTCCCTCCGCTGGTATGATCCAGATCAGGTTCAAAGGGTCCGAGCGTTGCTCGTCTCAGCCGGTAACCGGCTCCCCTAGTGGATTGCGATATTCATGTTGTCGGCATCACTATACCATAGATAAAATAATAATTCAAAATTTCTTGCAATGAATTTTTCAGTATCAATTATGATATCTGATCAGAAGCTTGAAATTCTATTTACGGATATTGTGTTTCCATGCTTCGTCGTTATCCAGCATCTTCTTCGCTGCAAAAAGCATCAGGAAAGTGATCAAAATTATCGGCAAGCCCATCAATCCGGAAATGACTTCCAGTGGAGCAAGCCCTCCTATTCTCATCAATACCAAAGCCAGAACGGTTATAATCGCTGCAATGATGAGGCGCAATGATTTTGGTGGTTCATGATTGCTCATATCCCGTGTACTTGTATAAGCGGCGACCGTATACGTTGTCGAATCAAGCGTTGTTGTCAGGAAGACAAGCGAAACGATGATGAAGACGACAATGGCCAGTCCGCTTAACGGCAAGGTTGAGAGGATTTCAGGAATGACCGCCATCCGATCTTCAGTCTGGACCAACTCCAGTATGTTCAATTGTCCGGTCAGCTGTCGGTGAACTCCCAATCCGCCTAATACACCGGTCGCAATCCAAGACAACAATGTCGGCGCCAGCATATAGGTGAGAATCATCTCTTTGATCGTCCGGCCTTTTGAAATCCGGGCAGCGAATACGCTGTGCAACATGGCCCAAGTCGCACTATAAGCAAACCAGAAAACGGTATTGCTTTGTACATGCGAGGCTTCTCCTTGATAGACTGAATCGGTGCTTAGCGAGAACGACAGATAATTAGCGAACAAATACGAGACACTGTCCGTAAAGAAATTCATGATGAATACGCCAGGGCCTGCCAATACAATGAATATACCGAATGCAGCGGCAAGATAGACATTGAACGTACTAAGCCGTTTGATTCCTTTTTCAATGCCGAGGTAGGCGCTTGCTGAAAACAGCAGAACCCAGACGACCGTGACGATGAGCGTTAGCCCGAAGCTGACATTGATGTTCAATAAAGCGGCTAAATTATATGTAACAATCGGTGCCCCAAGACCTAGTGTGACAGCTGCCCCGGTCAGAATACTAAGAAGGAATAAAACATCGAGCAACTTGCCTGCCCAACCATCTGTCAACTTATCGCCAAGAATAACACGGGCTGCCTCGGAAATCCGCATGAGCGGGCGTTTTTTGACGTGCAGAATATAAGCCATGGCCGGTGCAATCATGACGAAAATCGCAAACACCTGAAATCCCCACAGGAACATGCTGTAAGCATTGCCCATCAACATAGCTTCAGGCGATCCCGCTTCTGTACCGGCAGGCGGATTGTTAGCAACCGACGACCATTGAAGCATCCCGGTCCGCATGATAGTAGACCCGATGCCCATAGCTATTAGAATTGAAGCATATTCGAACAACGAGAGGCGTGGCTTTTCCTTTGGATTTCCTAATACGACTTTTCCATATTTGGAAAATGAAAAGAATAGGGCCGCTCCTACTAGGATGATTCCGTACCAAAGGTATCCCCAACTAAACATTTCCACGATTGAAGTGAAAATTGAATTGAGCACTTCAAGCGACCGTGTTTCATACAGGCCTAGCGGTATACAAAGCGCCAAGATAATGATGATTGCCGGTATGAATATTTTGTATTCAATTAGCTTTTCTTTCTTCATAAAATCCCCCTCTATGTATGGTGTCACTCTTTACTCTTACCCAAAATTCTTCCCGTTATGCTGCAATTGTGAAATCATTTGATAGTTACTGCAAAAAAATAAAAGCCGGAAACTGGTTGATATGCTCAACAGCTTCCGGCATTCCGTATTTAATGATCCATGAATTTAATATTTGTTTCCTTTATCGCCATGCCGTTCAAGCAGCTCTGCAAATGACAGGTTCTTTTCACGCTCTTTGCGTTCGAACAATTCCTTGGCGTGCTTTTCCTCAGCGCGCTGCTGCTCTTCTTTCAAAAGTTTCGCTTTTGTCACCTGCAATTTTGCTAGGATATCCTGCGGCAGATTGCTTTCGGTTTCTTGTTTTTTCTTGCTCATCGCTCTCTCTCCTTACGGGCGTTTTACGATCGTTGCCACGCCTTGGCCGCCGCCGATGCAAAGTGTTGCAAGTCCGGTTTTGACATCGCGTTTTTGCATTTCATGCAGAAGTGTTACAAAAACCCGGGCGCCGCTTGCCCCGATTGGATGGCCAAGTGCGATTGCACCGCCATTAACATTCAGAATATCGTGATTGAATTCTAATTCACGGTCCACAGCGATTGATTGGGCTGCGAATGCTTCGTTGGCTTCGATCAATTCGATGTCAGCCATAGCCATTCCAGCTTTGTTCAATACGTTCTTGACCGCCTGGACCGGACCGATGCCCATAACCGCCGGATCTACGCCAGCGTGTCCGTTCGCGATGACGGTAGCAATTGGCGTCAAACCCAGTTCTTCGGCTTTCGCTTTGGACATCACGACAACAGCGGCCGCTCCGTCGTTGATGCCGGAAGCATTGCCGGCAGTTACGCTGCCTTCTTTTTTAAATGCTGGGCGCAATTTGCCAAGTTTTTCGGCAGTGGAATCGCGCTTCACATATTCGTCCGTATTGAAGATCACCGGCTCGCCTTTGCGCTGCGGAATCTCCACTGGAACGATTTCATCATCAAAGCGGCCGGAATCGATTGCCGCCGCCGCCCGTGCCTGCGAACGCGCAGCAAATTCGTCCTGCTCTTCGCGGGTGATTTCATAGCGGTCGCAGAGGTTCTCTGCAGTGACGCCCATATGGTAATTATTGAATGCACACATCAGGCCGTCCTGCAGCATGCTGTCGACCACAGTCTGGTCGCCCATGCGGTAACCGGTCCTTGCTTTCGGCATCAAATATGGCGCCAAGCTCATGTTCTCCATGCCGCCTGCCACGACGATATCAGCGTCTCCTGCATAAATTGCTTGGAAAGCCAGGTGGACCGATTTTAAGCCGGAACCACAGAGTTTATTGATGGTCATTGCCGGAACCGTCTCCGGAAGCCCAGCTTCAATTGCCGACTGGCGGGCCGGGTTCTGCCCAAGCCCTGCCTGAAGCACATTCCCCATGATGACTTCAGATACCTGCTCAGGTTTGATTCCTGCGCGCTGGACAGCTTCTTTGATGACAATCGCCCCTAATTTTGTTGCAGGAACATCTTTAAGCGCTCCTCCGAAAGAACCGATCGCCGTGCGGACAGCGCTTACAATTACGACTTCTTGTGACACAATGATTTCCCCCTTGTTTGGTTGTTTGCAAGTTGCTCTTTTCTCCTACTCCTGGATACAATGGTATTGGGAGGGATACTATGTTAAGTTTACCAAAGAATGCAACAATAATCGAGGTTGGCCCGCGGGACGGCCTTCAAAACGAAGGAAAAACCGTTTCCACGGAAGCGAAACTCGAATTCATCAAAGGACTTCAAGCAGCAGGGGTGCAAGAAATGGAGCTGACGTCGTTCGTGTCGCCAAAATGGGTGCCGCAAATGGCCGATGCCAAAGAAATCATGGCGAATGTCGAGAAAACCGGACGCCAGTTTGTCCTGACGCCGAATGAAAAAGGCATCAATGCCGCACTCGAATCTGGCGCAAAAGCTGTCGCAGTTTTCGTTGGCGTGTCCGATTCGTTCAATAAGAAAAACATCAACAAAACCACTAGGGAAAGCATGGATGCGCTCCAACCGCTCATCCTCCAATTAAAAGAAGACGGCATTTTCGTCCGTGCCTGCATCTCCACCGCGTTCTATTGCCCGTTCGAAGGGGCCATCAACCCGGAAGGCACCTTGTCGCTTTGCCGGACCTTCGCCGACTGGGGAGTCGACGAGTTGAGTGTCGCTGATACGATCGGCATGGCAACGCCGCTTGAGAGCTATAGACTGTTCAAAAAATTGAAAGATGCATTTCCTGATGTGCTGATGACCGCGCATTTCCATGACACACGAAAAATGGCGCTGGCCAATATCTTCGCAGCGCTCCAGGCAGGAGTCGACCGGTTTGACGCGTCCGCCGGCGGCTTGGGCGGCTGCCCGTTCGCACCTGGTGCCACCGGCAACGTCGCAACCGAAGACGTCGTCAACATGCTGCACCGCATGGACATCAGCACCGGAATCGACCTTGATCTGCTGTGCGAAGCTGTCGCTGCGATTGAACCCCATGTCTCAAACCCGGTCCAGACAGGCATGTACCGCCTTTATAAGAACCGAAGATAGGGAGGCTCTCCTTTGAAAAAACGCATTTTCCAAATTTCTGCTGTCGTTTCCAGCACCTTTTCCCTTTTGGCTGCAGCGGTCGGCATTGCTGCCAGCAACCGGCTGATGTATGTGAAGAAAAAAGACGAAGCTTTGATTTTGGAGCGCGAAACATCCGCCAAACGGTATGACGAAGTCTGGTATGCCAACGTGAAAAAAAGCGAACAGTGGATCCGGTCGGAAAACGGCTATGACGTCAAGGCCATTTTCCTGGAACCGTATGATACAAACCGTTATGTCGTCATTTGCCACGGGGTGACCGAAACGAAAGTCAATTCCTTTAAATATGCCCGTATGTTCGAGCGCCTCGGCTTTAATTCGGTCGTCTACGACCATCGGCGCCACGGTGATTCCGGCGGCAATACGACCAGCTTCGGCCATTACGAGAAATGGGATTTAAAAGCAGTCATCGAAGCGCTCAAACAGCATGTTGGCCCTGACTTGCGGTTCGGCATCCACGGCGAATCGATGGGGGCTGCTACGACGCTCTTGTATGCAGGCATGCAGGACGATGCCGATTTCTATATTTCCGACTGCGGGTATTCAGACATCTCGGAGCAGATCCGGCATGTCATGAAAACCACAACGCCGCTCAAGACGCCGATTGCGCTGAAGCTGGCTCAAGTGTTCATGAAATGGCGGGACGGCTATGCGATGAAAACTGTATCACCCCGTAATGCGGTCCCTTTGATCCGGAAACCGGTCCTGTTCATCCACAGCCTCGAAGACACATTTGTCCTTCCGAAAATGAGCAGCGAGATGCATGAGCTGAAAAAGGGGCCGAAAGCTTTGAAGCTGTTCGAAACCGGCGCGCATGCCCAGTCGTATAATTTGTTCCCGGAAGAATACGAAGAGGCGGTGGCGGATTTCCTAAAAGAAAACGATTTGCTGCCGCAGGAAGCGCAGCTAGCTGAATCCATTAAGTAAGAAGGCGCCGGTCCTAATAGGACGGCGCCTTCTTTTTACAATTCACTTTTCAGCCTTTCCACTTCCTTCTCCAAATCAGCGATCCGTTTGTGAATCCGATAGAATATCGGTATGTAGGCAACCACAACCAGTATCATCCACCCCACAGCCCCAGCTCCTTTCCTAGAAGATCGAACCTGCCAAACTTTTACCATTACGTTTATATTCTTTTAAATTAGAGGAAATTCCTTCTCGCCGTTTAAGAACGACCATTTTCACTTTAATATTTTTATTATGTAAACAAATGGACTAAGAAAAAAAGCACTCAGCATGAGCGCTTTTATTTTTTAGTTGGTGGTTTAGTTGATGCTTTATTCATTTGTGTCATCATTTGATTGATTTTCTTTTGAGACGGTTTTTGTCCCATTTGCATCATCATGATACGCAGCATATCTTCGTTGATCGGTGGATTGTCTTTCAAATACTTCATCATATATTGACGAGCGATGAAAAAGCCAAGCGCAACACCCGCGATTAAAGCCACGATAACGATTACGATCCAGATCCATGTAGCCATTCTTGTTACCCCCCTCGTGTTGCATAAATAAGTAGTGCACCACAATGGATTATACTATAAATTTCAGCATGTGACCATATGCACAAAATAATAAAAGGCGGAAGCCGTCTAGCGCTTCCGCCTCTTCTCAAATTATTGTTCGTTGATCAGATTCTTGACTCTCGCCACGACGTTCTCTGGCGTAAAGCCGAATTCTTGCATGATCCGTTCGCCTGGTGCGCTGGCGCCGAAACGGTCGATTGCCAAGATATCGCCTTCGTCGCCTGTGTAGCGTTCCCAGCCGAATGGAGAGCCCATTTCGATGGCCAAACGTTTTTTGACGGTCTTCGGAATGACCGACTGCTTGTATTCTTTATCCTGTTTTTCGAAGCGGTCCCATGACGGCATGGAAACGACCGACACGGAAATACCTTCTTCAGCCAATTGTTTCTGGGCTGCTACTGCGAGGCTCACTTCAGACCCCGTTGCCAAAAGCAGCGCTTGCGGGTTTTCAGCAGGCGAAACGACATACGCGCCTTTTTCCACTCCGCTGTCCGCCAACTCGCCGCTCTGTTCAAGCACCGGCAGATCCTGGCGTGAAAGCACTAGCAAAGTCGGGTGAGACTTGGCAGTCAATGCCAATTTCCAAGCGGCTTTGGTTTCGTTGGCATCCGCTGGGCGTACAACGCTCAAATTCGGCATTGCGCGAAGCGAAGCCAAATGCTCGACCGGTTCGTGGGTCGGACCGTCTTCCCCGACAGCCACACTGTCATGTGTGAACACATATGTGACCGGAAGGCCCATCAATGCTGACAGACGGATAGCCGGGCGCACATAATCGCTGAAGACAAAGAATGTTCCCCCGAATACATGAAGGCCGCCATGAAGCGCCATACCATTTAACGCAGCACCCATTGCGAATTCACGCACACCGAACCAGATATTGCGTCCGGCCGGGTTTTCAGCGTCGAAATCGCCGCCGCCTTTGATGTTTGTTTTATTCGATCCTGCCAAATCAGCGCTGCCGCCGAAGAAAGAAGGAACCGCTTTGGCGATGGCATTGACCATATCGCCTGAAGAAGCGCGCGTCGCCTGTTTTTTGCCTACTTCATATTGCGGGAAGTCAGCATCAAAATCTGCTGGCAACTCGCCTTTGATTGCTTTTTGAAGCTGTTCTGCAAGTTCCGGATGTGCAGCTTGGTATTGATCGAACAATTCGTTCCAAGCTTTCTCGGCATTTCCGCCCAGCTCTTCTGTCGCTTGCTTGAACGTTTCATATACTTCGTCCGGCACATGGAAGTCCTGTTCGAATGTCCACTTGTAATATTCTTTCGCCAATTTCATTTCATCTTCGCCAAGCGGCGCGCCGTGGGCATCCGCTTTACCGGATTTGTTCGGTGCACCATAGCCGATGACCGTCTTGACTTCGATCAATGTCGGCTTGTCCGCAGACTGTTTCGCTTGCGCGATTTTTTCAGACAGATCGTCCAATTCATTGCCGTTATCAACGCGCAAATAATTCCAGCCGTAAGATTCAAAGCGCTTTTTGATGTCTTCAGAGAAACTCATCGAAAGGTCGCCATCCAATGAAATGTCATTGCTATCGTACAAGATGACCAATTTGTTCAATTGAAGATGGCCTGCAAGTGAAATGGCTTCCCCTGCAACGCCTTCCATCAAATCGCCGTCTCCGCAAAGTGCGAATGTGTGATGGTCGACCACATTCATGTTCTCTTTATTGTAAGTAGCGGCTAAATGGCGTTCTGCCATTGCCATGCCGACAGCCATGCCGATCCCTTGTCCAAGAGGGCCTGTTGTCGCTTCAACACCCACTGTGTGGTGGTATTCAGGGTGGCCCGGAGTTTTGGAATCCCACTGGCGGAAGTTTTTGATTTCCTCCAATGATAAGCCATATCCGCTCAAATGAAGCAGGCTGTATAAAAGCATTGAACCATGTCCAGCTGAAAGCACGAAACGGTCACGGTTGAACCAGTTCGGGTTCTTCGGATTGTGGTTCATATGTTTTGTCCACAAGGTATATGCCATAGGCGCTGCGCCCATCGGCAAGCCAGGATGTCCGGAATTCGCTTTCTCGATTGCATCGATTGAAAGCGTGCGAATCGTTGTTACTGCAAGTTGATCTGCGTGGTTTGACATAATAACATCCTCTCACTATCTTTTTTAATCCTATTCTAGTGTAGTCAACAATAGAAAAGAATACAACTAGAAAAGCGCCAGCTGGCTACTCAATCCGGAATGTGCCGGAAGAATGGCGCTAAACTTTGGCGCATCAAAAAAGAGAATAAGCATTAATTCAAATACTTATTCTCCCGGATATTTTTGATTTTCTCCGGTGTCACATCTGTGCCTTCCGGATCGATCACTTTTACATTTTCAATCGTGCCGCGCATGCTCGTGCGGAACGTTTGCAAGTATTCCTGCCGAAGCGCTGATTGCTCCTTGGCTTCTTCGATTGATAAACCGGCCGTTTTGGATTTGCGCGCCAGCTCGTTGATGCGTCTGATTTTTTCAGGAGATAACAAATAGAACCCCGCCTTTCTCTTTCATATCGTACAAAAGAAGCGGAATTTCTGCAATGATTTAGCCCTGTTTCATGCCTTGGAACTCTTTGTAGCGGCGATGGACCGTCGCTTTGCTGGCCTGGTAGCCGAAGCCTTGAAGCGTCACGGCGATTTCATGGAACGTCAAGCCGTTCTCCTTCAGGCTGACAATCTGGTCAATCGGCAAATCCAGGCGCTCCCGCCCTTCCGGATTGCCTTTCCCTTTCAGGTTGCGCTCAGGTTTGTAGCCGTTCTCCACTGCCCGTTTCATGCCGCGCTTGATCTTGGCGTTATGTATTTTGCGTTGGTATTCTTCGACAATCGCCAAGATTTCCAACACCATATCGTCCATGTCATTGAGCGCAATCGGCCCTCCATCAGACAGTGTAAAAACTTCGACGCCGTACTTTTTCATGACATGCAGCAAGGCAATGCGGGCATGCCCGCGGCCAAGGCGGGTTTCATCCTGGATAAAAACCGCCGCAATTTTGTCCCGCTTGATGCTGTTGAGCATTTCCAACAGGCCTTCACGGTCCATTTCATAGCCGCTGTGCTGGTCCGAGAAGACCTGGTCGACCATATAGCCTTGTTCAAATGCGAATTTCAGCAATTCTTCCTCCTGGCGTTCGAGCGAACTTTCCTGGGTGTCTTTCGTGGTGCTGACGCGGCAATAAACCAATGCAGTCTTCTTCATTCTGCATCACCTGCCAGCTTTATGGTTTCATCTGGGGCGAATTTCAGTTGTTCGCTGGGAATCTTGATCGACTGTCCTGCGACGATTTTCGGAGTGTGTAGATTATTCTCTTCCATGATAGCTTCTATCCACTCCTGATGCGGTGTATTGCCGCTGAATGATTCTGCCAGCGTCCACAGCGTGTCGCCTTCTTCAATCTGGACAAGGCTCATCTGTGGTTCCTGGTTGTTATGGGTGAAGACCGAGTAGAACGAAAATGAAAGGATAAGGGCAAATAATAGAGTTAGATAAGAATTTCTGCGGATGAATGTCATATAAAACGCCTCCTAAGAATGTGTGTTCGGAATATATGTTCTTACTTTAATGCGAACAAGTGTTTTTGTCAACAAATAAATTCGAACCTATGTTTGCATTTCATAGCCCAAGTTGGTATACTATGGGTAGAAAACATACTGAACAACTAAAAAGAGGTGAAACTGTTGAAAAAAGTATCGAAGCGCCAAGAAGATATTTTAACTTTTATAAAAGACGAAGTCCGGGCTAAAGGCTATCCGCCATCCGTCCGCGAAATCGGGGAAGCAGTTGGCTTGGCATCAAGTTCGACTGTCCATGGCCATCTTGCCCGTCTCGAAAGCAAAGGCCTGATCCGACGGGATCCGACCAAACCGAGAGCTATCGAAATCATCTCTACAGATGAAGCGTTGATTGAAAAAAGCCCGGTTCTGCATGTACCTTTGATTGGTAAAGTTACAGCCGGTGTTCCGATTACAGCGATCGAAAATGTTGAAGAGTACTTTCCGCTTCCCCAGTCCTACGGCACAGAAGACGACCATATTTTCATGCTCGAAATCATGGGTGAAAGTATGATCGAAGCCGGAATTTTCAACGGTGACTACGTTGTGGTGAAACAGCAGCAGACAGCGAACAATGGAGATATCGTCGTGGCCATGACGGCAGAAGATGAAGCGACAGTAAAACGCTTTTTCCGCGAAAACAATTATTTCCGCCTGCAGCCTGAAAACTCATCAATGGACCCGATCATCGTTGACCAGGTCACCATCCTGGGCAAAGTGGTAGGCGTTTACCGCCAATTGCATTAAAGGCTCGAACAAATAGGAAAAGGGGCTTTTTAAAAAGCCTAAATTGAAAAGGCCAGAGAAGAAAAAGCAATGCTTTTTCTCCTCTGGTCTTTTCTTTATTCTATAACGGCTGCTGGGAATGAAGGCGGCGAGCAAGTTGGCCGAACTGCCGTCGGCCAACTTGTTTGCGACGAAGCAGCGCAGCGATGCAACGCCCTTTCATGTCTCGAAGCTAGCGCAGCGACGGTTTTTCATGCACCGAAGCTAGCGTAGCGATGCAGGTGCAATGCAGAGACAGGAGCATCGGTTTTACCAGGGGGCAGCGTAGCGACGAAGTGCCGAAATCCACTCGGACGCAAGTCCGAATTAATTCGGCGCAAGCCCGCGGAAAGCGTCCGCCGCAATGGACCGCAGCCATTTTGGACACTCCTTTTTTTCCCTCTATTCTTTCACCCCTGAAAAGATCAGCATCAGCGGAATGCGCTGCCGTCGGTTAAACTCTTGTTCACTGCTGAAATTGGCACGGACCGGCATGCCTTCCCGCAATGCCGCTACGTTGAATCCGGCTTCCATCAATGCGGTGAAGTAGCTTTCAGTGGTCCGGTGGTGCTTGATGACGGTTTTGTTGATCCAAGGCTCCCGGCGCTCCCCTTCCATGAAATAATCATCGACCCGCCAATCGCCGCGCCTGTCTCCAAGTTCTTTGCTTCCAAACGAGGAAGTCGTCAATGGATGCTGGACGGTGAAAACGAATTTTCCGCCCGGCTTCAATGCTTTGTGAATTTCCTGGAACAATGCATTGATATCGGCTATGTAATGAATGACAAAACGTGAAGCCACTATGTCATAAGCAGCTTCCGGAAAGGGGAAAGACGTGATATCCTTATGAAAAATCCGGCTGTTTGTTCCTGCTAGGACAGCTTCCGCCTTCTTCATCATTTGAACTGAAGCTTCAATGCCGGTATAGGATCCTGCGCCTCCTCCGAGCAGCTCACTTCCAAAAGAGCCGTCTCCGCAGCCGAGGTCAAGGATTTCCGCACCCGCGAAGTCCCCGAGCAACTCTAAAAAGATCGGCCTTTCGATGGCGTTGTTCGGGCTTTCGTTCCGGTTCCGCCTTAACAGGTATGCCGCTAAAAAATCTTCTTCCTCATAAACGCTCGAACCCCTGTATTCCATTTTTATACCGCCCCTTTTTTATCGATTTCTCTCATTCCTCAAAAAAAAGCATCCACAAGTTGCGGATGCAGCCTATCGCAGTTGATAGACGGTGATGTATTTGATTTGGCTGATGGTGATTCGGTAAATCGTATCATTTTGATCATCTGTAATTTCATAGGTGCCGTGTGTCGGAATATTGGCCAGTGCCGCTTCTTTGCTTTCCGCTTGGGCAGTCAGCACAACCGTATTGCCTTGGTCGAAGAAAAATTCAATCTGAAATGTTTTCATTCGCGGGCCTCCTCAAATTCAGCGTATTAGCTTCCTCCTTCATCATACCCGAAATTTATTCGTTTTTGTAAAGTTCTTTATAGGCAATCACTTTTAAAGCCAGCATTTCCTCTTCGGACAGTTCGCCTTCAAGCTTAGCGATGGCTTCCTGCTGGGAGATAGTGCCGTTCTGAACGCCTTGCTGAAGAGACTGCAATTCGCCGATGCCTACTTTCTGGATCAGCACGCGCGTCGCTTCGCCTTTTGTCTGGAACGGCAGCTGGCTTTCATCGGCAGATTTCGCTTCTTCGATATAGCCTTTCAGTTCCGGGTCGTTCTCGACGTACGTTTTGATGCTGTCCATCTGGCCCGTCGCTTCCAGTTCAGCTGTCGCATCCTCCACAACTTTTTCCGATGCAATATTGGTGCCGGCGTAATAGATGGCAATAGCTCCGGCAGCGATAATGACCAATAGGACGATGATGTATTTCAAAAACTTCATGAATGGTGCCTCCTCTGCTTTGTCTAGAATACAGGACGTTTCCGGCCTTTAAAAGTTACTTCCGCCTTATACACGGGCAAAACCCCGGATACGGACTCATGTGAGCCGAATCCGGGGTTCCGGTTTTCTGAAGAGCTTATTAAGTTTTGTCTTCCAATTTTTTCTGTTCCGTTATCCACCAATCGATATGCTTCAAATCAAAAAAGATCGTATTAGCATAGGACCGGCTATGCGGAATAGTCCGCTTTGCAATGCAGTCGTTAATATGTTCTTCAGTCATCGGGTAGTCCACTGAGTGAAAATACTTCAGCAGATCTCTTACCCCTTGAACCTTTTTCATTTTAATCACCCCCACAAAATCTTCTTTTCATCAAATGCGAAAAGAAAATTCAGTACCGGTTACTAAAGTCCAATGGTTCTCTAAATTATACCCGGCTCTTCTCTTTGCAAAACCTGTTTTCGCCGAAAAAAAGCCTGGCCGCAGGGGCCAGGACCATTTCTCTTCTTAATACATTTTCAGGTATTGCTCGCGCTCCCATGGGTGCACGGCAATGCGGAACATATCCCACTCGATTTCTTTCGCTTCAACAAAGTTGTTCAAGATATGTGATCCAAGCGCACCTTTCATCACTTCATCTCCCTGAAGCTCTTGAAGGGCTGCATACAATGTCGGCGGAAGGTCTTCGATGCCGACAGCTTCGCGCTCTTTTCTGTTCATCGCATAGATGTTGCGGTCAACTGCTTTTGGCGGAGTCATCTTGTTCTTGATGCCGTCAAGGCCGGCTGCCAATAGGACGGCCATTGCCAAATACGGGTTGGCTGCTGGGTCGACCGAGCGCACTTCGACACGCGTCGACAAGCCGCGGGATGCCGGAACCCGGATCAGCGGGCTACGGTTCTGTCCTGACCAAGCTACATAGCAAGGCGCTTCATAGCCTGGGACCAGGCGTTTGTAAGAGTTGACAGTCGGATTTGTAATTGCAGTAAAGCCTTGAGCATGTGCCAGGATCCCGGCAAGGAATTGATAAGCTGTTTCGCTCAGTTTCATTTCGCCGTCTTCATCAAGGAAAGCATTTTCATTGCCTTTGAACAGGGATACGTTCATGTGCATCCCGGATCCGCTGACACCGAACAATGGCTTCGGCATGAATGTCGCATGCAATCCGTGCTTGCGCGCAATCGTCTTGACGACCAATTTGAACGTCTGGATATCATCGCACGCTTTTAGCGCAGCTGCATACTTAAAGTCGATTTCGTGCTGGCCGGGAGCCACTTCGTGGTGGGAAGCTTCGATTTCAAAGCCCATCTCCTCCAGTTCAAGCACGATGTCGCGGCGGCAGTTTTCGCCAAGATCCATCGGTGCTAGGTCGAAGTATCCGCCATTGTCATTCAATTCAAGTGACGGTTCGCCGCGCTCATCCAATTTGAACAGGAAGAATTCCGGCTCCGGCCCAAGATTGAAATGCGTGAAGCCAAGTTCTTCCATCTCTTTCAAAACGCGTTTCAAGTTATTGCGCGGATCTCCTTCAAACGGAGTACCGTCCGCACGATATATGTCGCAAATTAAACGTGCCACTTTCCCTTTGCCTGTAATCCACGGGAAGACGACCCATGTATCAAGGTCCGGGAATAAGTACATATCCGATTCTTCGATGCGGACAAATCCATCAATTGAAGATCCGTCGAACATCATTTTATTGTCGAGTGCTTTGTCCAATTGGGAAGTCGGTATTTCAACGTTTTTGATAATGCCCAGAATATCCGTAAATTGCAGGCGGATAAAATTCACTTCTTCTTCTTTTACCAGTCGTTTAATATCTTCTTTTGAATACTTGCCCATGTTCGCTTCACTCTCCTATGTTTGTTTATGTAACCCGTCTCAATGAAAGAAACGGGATAAATCCCCTTGCCTGTGGACGCCTTGGCCGAATGATTTTGTATTCAGGATTTCTTCCCGCAAAATCTGGCGCAATTCTGCGTCGCTGATTGTGGCTGGCACTGCAGCTTCGTTTTTTGGCTGTGAACGCATCGCATAGATTTTCTTGATGCCTGCCATGTTTAGCCCTTGATCCAAAAAATCTTTGATTTCCAAAAGGACATCGACGTCGTTCAAAGAGAACATCCGCTTGTTTCCTTCTGTCCGGGCAGGGCTGATCAACTCGTGCTCTTCGTAATAACGGATTTGGCGCGCTGTCAGTTCCGTCAGCTGCATTACAATGCTGATCGGCAAAAGCGGCATTGTCCGGCGAACGCGGTTTGTCATGTTTTTCACCCTTTTCACTGATTACTACTCTTTTAGTATATTTCATGTCAGGAATCTTGTCAAACACATGTAAGAAAAAATGACATGAAAAAAATCCGCACTTTACATGCGGAATTCTATTTATAGTAGATTATGCTCTCGAAGCGCCTCGAGCGAATTCATCACAGCAAGCTTGACGTGTTCGTACGTCAGGCCGCCTTGGACAAAAGCGGTATAGGGCGGACGGATCGGTCCGTCAGCCGTCAACTCAATGCTTGACCCTTGGACAAATGTGCCGGCAGCCATGATGACATCGTCTTCATATCCTGGCATATAGGCAGGTTCTGGTTTGAACTGCGCATTGACCGGAGAACTCGCTTGGATCGTCTGGCAGAAAGCGATCATTTGTTCAGGTGTCCGGAAAGAAACGGATTGAATCAGGTCGGTCCGAGGATCGCTCCAATGCGGTGTGGTTTCCATGCCGGCTGAACCGAGCAGAGCGGAAGTGAAAATGGCTCCTTTCAATGCTTGGGAAACGATATGGGGCGCCATGAAAAATCCCTGGTACATATCGGGAAGGGCATTCAGGGATGCACCGGCCTCTCCCCCTATACCCGGTGACGTCATCCGGTAAGCGCATTTTTCCACTAAATCTCTGCGCCCTGCAATATAACCGCCTATTTTGGCCATGCCGCCGCCGGGATTCTTGATCAGCGAGCCGGCAATCAAATCCGCCCCCGCTTCGATCGGTTCCTGTTCTTCAACAAATTCGCCGTAGCAATTGTCGACAAATACGATGGCATCCGGCTTGATCGTACGTAATTTCTTGATCATCGATCGGATTTCCGAAACTGTGAAAGAGGGCCGGGTATCATACCCGCGCGAGCGTTGGATCGCGATCACTTTGGTTCGTTCGCCGATTGCTTTTTCCGCAAGTTCCCAATCGATCCCTTGGTCCTGCGTCAACGGGATATGGCGGTAGCTGATGCCGAAATCCTTCAAGGAGCCTGTGTCTTTTTCGCCGCCTGACACGATGGATTCCAAAGTATCATAGGGTTTTCCGCTCAAGTACAGAAGTTCATCGCCCGGGCGGAGCACACCGAACAGCGAAATGGTGATGGCATGCGTCCCCGAAATGATCTGGGGGCGGACCAAAGCCGCTTCCGCTTTGAAAACATCCGCATAGACCCGCTCCAATGTATCGCGCCCTTCGTCGTCATAGCCATACCCGGTCGATGGATTAAAGTGGTGGTCGCTGACTTTCTGGGCATGGAATGCATGGAGCACTTTTTTCTGGTTGTTGAATGCAATTTCATCCGCTTTTTGCAATTCCGTTTGAATCAATGCTTCTATTTCTTTCATTAAAGTATACATGGTATTCTCCATTCTGCTAGTTTCACTTTCCTATTATGCAGCTAAACTTGAAATTGCGTCAAACTCTGCTACAATTCATAGAGTTGAAGATTTTGGGAGGCAGTACGATATGGCTTGGGAAGTATTGAGCGCCATCGGGACAATTGCGTTTGCGGTGTCCGGGGCGATTATCGCAATGGAAGAAGAATACGACATTTTCGGGGTCTATCTGCTGGGGATCGTCACAGCATTTGGCGGAGGCGCAATCAGGAACCTATTGATCGGCGTGCCGATCTCCGCACTCTGGGAACAGGAAGTGCTGTTCCAGCTGGCATTGTTTTCAATGACACTGGTTTTTTTATTCCCGAACCGGCTGCTGGTCCATTGGAACCGGTGGGGCAATTTCTTTGATGCCATCGGCTTGTCCGCTTTCGCCATCCAGGGCGCGCTGTATGCAGTGAACCTGGGTTTGCCCGTATATGCGGTCGTGGTTGCCGCCGTCCTGACCGGCTCCGGGGGGGGAATTGTCCGGGATTTGCTGGCCGGCCGCAAACCGCTCGTGCTGAAAGCGGAAATTTATGCCGTCTGGGCAGCTATGGCCGGGATCCTCATCAGTTTCGGCCTGGCACAAAGCGATTTCTGGCTGTATGTCTTGTTCATCGCCATAACAGCGCTGCGCATTCTTTCGTTTACTTATAAATGGAGGCTTCCGACCCGGAAAATCCTCACCCGTTAAAAAACCGTACCAGCGGATAGCCGCTGGTACGGTTTCTTTTTTATGCGATGGTTTCCCCGTCCCAGTTCAGCATGCCGCCTTCCACGTTAACGGCTTCTATCCCGTGGGACTCCAGAAATTCACATGCCCGTTCACTCCGTCTGCCTGAACGGCATATCACATGCACAGGCCGGCTCCCGTCTATTTCTTCGATGCGCTCCGGCAAAGTTCCCAGTGCAATATGCTTTGCATCCGGCACCATGCCAGCCGCCACTTCGTCGTCTTCCCGGACGTCGATCACCTGAAGCGGCTGGCCCGCTTCCAATTTTTCCTGCAATTCGGTTGTCGTAATAGTTTTCATCTTGATCGCCTCCTCAAGTCATCTGCTTTTAATCATAAGGAAATTCACCTGCGCCTGCAAATGAAAAGGCCAGCCTGTAACCGGCCGGCCTCTTCTGTCACTCCTGATGTTCAATGGCTACTGCCTTTGCCGGTGAAAACGTGGAGATGGCATGCTTGTAGATCAACTGCTGCTTTCCGTCCGACTCAACAAGAACCGTAAAATTATCGTATGATTTAATAGTTCCTTTCAATTGGAACCCGTTGAGCAAAAACACGGTTACAAAAATATTATTTTTTCGCAGTTGGTTCAAATAAACATCCTGAATATTTACTGGCTTCATGGAAATCCCCCTCATAACCCCTAGTCTGTAATTTTCCGTTCAAAGTATTCAATTCGACGGTCGCGGTCGTTCTCCTGCATGACTTCCTGAATTTGCCGAATGTTTTTTTCCAAATCCTGAAGTGCATCAATCCAGAAAATCGGCAGTTTGTTCTTAAAATACGTAAATTGCCGTTTCGCGTATTTGCGCGAGTTCTGTTTCAACTGGGTGACCGCTTCTTCCAAAGGCAGTTTGCCGTCAAGATAGGCATAGATTTCCTTGTAGCCGATCGCTTGGATGGACTGCACATCCCGGATGCCTCGGGAACGGAGTGCATTGACCTCTTCTAGCAGGCCCCGTGCGAGCATGTCATCCACGCGGGCATTGATGCGTTCATAAAGCACATCCCGGCTGATATCAAGGCCGATGATCAATTCATTATACATTGGGGAAAGCGCCATCGTCCGCTCCCCTTTCGGCTGGCCGCTCCGCGCGATTTCGATAGCCCGGAGGACTCGCCGGGTATTGTTCGGATGGATCTGGGATTCCGGGTCCAATTCGAGCAGCTTCCGGTGCATATGGGCAGGTCCGAACCTTTCGAGTTCGGCATGCAATTCCGCGCGCAGCTTTTCATCGACCGGCTCTTCAGCGAACCGGTAATCGAAAAGCACCGCCTGGACATACAGCCCGGACCCGCCGACGATGATCGGGAGCTTGCCGCGTGAACGGATCTCCGAAATCTTTCCGCGCACCAGTTGTTGATACTCTGCTACCGAAAACGGCTCTTCAGGATCCTTGATGTCGAGCAGGTGATGCGGAACCCCCTGCATTTCATCCGGTTCGATTTTCGCTGTCCCGATCGACATGCAGCGGTAAACTTGCATCGAGTCGCCGTTGATGATTTCGCCGTCCAGCCGTTTGGCCAGTTCGATGCTGAGGGCAGTTTTGCCCGATGCCGTCGGTCCGACGATTGCGATGACGTCAATCATCGTTGAGCATCCATTCTGCAATAGTCTCGAAATGTGCGTGCTTGCCGATTTCATGCAGCAGTTCATGCCGGCCGCCTTCAGCCAGATAAACCTTGACGTCCAGCCCGGCAGCCCGGTATTGTTCGGCCGCGCCGAAAATGCCCTTGCCGTTCCCGCCGACCGGATCTTCGGAGCCGCTGATCAACAACAAGGGAAGGCCGCTCCGGATTTTTGAGACCTCTGCCGGTTTATGGATCAAATCAATGCCGCTGAAAAGGTCTACGTAAAACTGATTAGTCGACGGCGTGCCGCTCATCGGATCCGCTTCGTATTTCGCCACTTCAGATGCATCGCGGCTCAGCCAGGCAAAAGCCGACTCCTCGCCTTTGAATTGCTTCATGAAACTGCCGAATGTCAGCTTTCCGAGCACTTCGCTGATTTCAGTCTTGCCCTGCAGGCGGGCAGCAGACATGGCCAATGCGAGGCCGGCAATCCCGGCTAAACCGGGATTGCCGCCGCTCCCGGACAGCACTGCGCGGCTGACTTCTTCGCTGTAAAGCTGGATATAACGCCTCGCCACGAACGAGCCCATGCTGTGGCCGAAAAGGATGAGGGGCAAATCGCCTGCGTCCGGCCGGAGCTCTTCAATAGTCTCCCTTACATCTGCCACGATCCGGCTGAATCCTTCTTCCTCCGCAAAATAGCCCTGGACACCATTCCGTTCCGCGGTTTTTCCGTGCCCGCGCTGGTCGTGTCCGGAGACGGAAAAGCCTTTGCCCGCCAGAAAATGCGCGAATTCTTCATATCGGCCGATATGTTCCGCCATCCCGTGGATAAGATGGACGTGCCCGATCGGCGCTTCGGGTTCATAAAGTTCAAAATAGACATCATGCCCATCCGACATGCTCAAAAAATTTTTGGTGACTTTCATTGGAGCACACCCTTTCCAAAACGGGTCGCCTGTTTGATATGCCCGATCAATTCATTTTTATAATGCTCCTTCTGTGCTTCGGTATAGCCGAGCTCGTCCGACATGAAATCGAGGACAGCGACCATGTATCTCAGCACATCATCAATATGGAAATACAAATCCCCTGTGCGCCGGACAAAGAAATCCGACGGCGTCAAAGCCATTTCCTCCTCGATGGCAAAGCGGACAATTGCAGCGAGCGCTTTTGGCAGCCCATAGGGGTTCTCTTCCGGCATCGCTTGCAAGATGCCGAACACTTTGCCTGCGTTCGTCCCGAAAAACTGGGCAATCATTCTTCCGTCTTCTGCCGACAAGCCGAATTGCTCCGCCGACAAGGCCGTTTGATGGACGAATCTTGCAAAATTTTTCGATCCGCCGAAATCGCCGCCGGACAATGGCAGATTCTTTGTGGAACCTTCCGGGTACTCCTTGCCGGTCTCTTTGCGCAGGCGCTTCGCCACTTTATCGACGATCGTTTCCGCCATTTTGCGGTAGCCTGTCAATTTGCCCCCTGCAATGGAAATCAAACCATTTGAAGATTCCCAGATTTCATCTCTGCGCGAAATCTCCGAAGGATCCTTGCCTTCTTCGAAAATGAGCGGTCGGACGCCCGCCCATGTCGACTCGATATCCGACGGCGCTAAACGGACCGTCGGGAACATATGGGCAACCGCTTGAATCAAATAATCGACATCCGCTTTCGTGACTTCCGGCTCCACCGGATCTGCTTCATAAAAAGTATCGGTGGTTCCGACGTAGACTTTTGTGTCGCGCGGAATGGCAAAGATCATCCGCTTGTCCGGCGTATCGAAATACACGGCTTGGCTCAGCGGAAATGCTTTCTGGCTGACGACAATATGAGAGCCTTTTGTCAGGCGAAGCTGCTTGCCTGCCTCTTTTGCATTCCTGCCCCGCACTTCATCGACCCACGGGCCTGCTGCATTGACGACGACTTTTGCATCGATCCGGAATGTGCCGCCTCTGACCGCGTCAAATGCATGCACACCGGCCACTTTTTTATTGCGGTAATGGAAGCCCGTCGCTTTTGTGTAATTCAGGCAGACGGCCCCCAGCTCCGCTGCTTTTTTCAGCGCCTCAAGGGTCAGCCGGGCATCGTCTGTCCGGTATTCCACATAGAAGCCGCCTCCAAGCAGCCCTTCTTTCAGCAAAAGCGGTTCTTTTTGCAAGGCTTCTTCCGGTTTGAGCATCGTCCGGCGCTCCTCTTTTTTGACCCCGGCCAAAAAATCATAAGCGCGCAGGCCGAGCGATGTGGAAAGCGGCCCGAACGTGCCTCCTTTATGGAAAGGCAATAGCATTCCCTGCGGCTCTGTGACATGGGCGGCGTTCTCGTAAACGATTTCCCGCTCGCGGCCGACTTCCGCCACCAGCTTCACTTCGAATTGCTTCAAATATCTCAGTCCGCCGTGCACCAGTTTGGTCGACCGGCTAGACGTGCCTGCTGCAAAATCCTGCATTTCGATAAGCGCTACACTCATGCCGCGCGAAGAGGCATCAAGCGCAATGCCTGCGCCTGTAATGCCGCCTCCGATCACCAGGACATCAAATTCGTAATTGGACAGTGTTTCAACTTGCTGCGTTCTCTGTTTAGCTGAAAACATTCCGGTTCCCCCTCTTCCAAAATCCGGTTCCACGACGTTCAAGGTTGAGAAACCGCTCTTCTCACATTACCCGTTTAAACATTTTTTCAACATCATAGGTTTTGAAATGGATGATGACCGGACGCCCGTGCGGACAAGTAAACGGCTGTTCCGCCGCTTTCAGATCTGCGAGCAGCCGCTCCATTTCATGCTTCTGCAAATAATGGTTCGCTTTTATGGACCGTTTGCAGCTCATCATGATGGCTGCTTCTTCCCTGATTTTCTTGACGTCGACTTTCCGCTCATCGAGTACCTGTTCGATCAGTTCTTCTATGATCTCCTGTTCAAACCCTTTCGGAAACCATGCCGGGTGCTCGCGCACGATAAAGGAGGTGTCTCCGAATTCCTCCAGGAACACGCCGCTTTCACTGAGCACTTCCAACGCATCCTTCAAGCGGAGCGCTTCATCACGGCTGTAGTGGAACGTCAGCGGAAGCAGCAGCGCCTGGCGCTCGTCTGCGTCGATGTCGCCCACTTTTTCCCTGAAAAACTCATATTTGATGCGCTCCTGCGCCGCATGCTGGTCAACTAGGTAGAACCCGTCTGTGCTCTGGGCGACAATATACGTGCCGTGGATTTGGCCGACCACTTCCAGCTCGGGAAATTGCGGGCCGGCATCTTCGATTTGTTCCATTTCCTGCCCGCTCTCTTCCCTGGAAAACACTTCCTCGGGCTGAACACTGTCAGCTGGCTGCTCTAGATGTGCCGAAGACTTCCGCAATTCGCCTGACGGCTGGCGGGAATCTACCGGAAGATCGGCGGGGATGCCGGGCAGTGCCGTGTCCGGCTGCTGCTGCATCTGCAGCTTGGGTGCACTTGCTGTCTCGCCAGCCGGCGGCTCCTGCACGGTATAGGACGATTTCCACAAATCGAGCTGCCGTGTCGGTGCGCTTTTCTGGGCTTTGGGCTGTTCAATAACCGGCGCCCTTACCACGGAACTGATCGTCTTCCGGATCGTCGAATGGATGAGCTCCATCAATTCCTTTTCTTTGCTCAGCCGGATCTGCTGTTTTGCCGGATGGACATTGACGTCGGTCAAATATGGGTCGCCTTCGATATTCAAAATCACGATCGGCTGGCGCTCCAAAGGCAAAAAGGTATGGTATGCCTTATGGACCGTATTGGCGATTGCGTAATGCTTCACCCAGCGGCCGTTGACGAACAGCGAAATGTAGTTTTTATTGGCACGGGTGATTTCCGGGAGCGAGGCGAAGCCGGACACTTTGTAATCATTCGATTCGCCTTCGAACGGAATCATTTTCTTGGCGATCGAGACGCCGTAGATGTCAGAAATGACCCGTTTGATTTCTCCGCTGCCTGACGTCTGCAGGACCGTCTTTCCGTCGTGGACCAGCCGGAAAGCGATGCCCGGATAGCTGAGCGCGAGCCGGTTCATCAAATCGATCGTATGCCCGAGCTCCGTCTGCAGCGTCTTCAAGTACTTGAGCCGCGCCGGTGTATTGAAGAACAATTGGTCGATTTTAATGTCCGTCCCTTTGCGGAGTGAACCGGCACGATGCTCGATCAGCCGGCCGCCTTCCATCTGGACGAACGTGCCGGTTTTCCCGTCCGATGTATGGAGCGTCACTTTCGACACCGATGCAATACTCGCCAGCGCTTCCCCTCGGAAACCGAGCGTCCGGATGCGGAACAGATCGTGTTCATTGGCGATTTTGCTGGTGGCATGGCGCGAAAATGCCAAAAGGGCATCATCCGTATCCATGCCGGCGCCGTTGTCGACAATCTGGATGGAGGTCAGCCCTGCTTCCATCAGCAGCACTTCAATTGCCGTGCCGCCTGCATCGATGGCGTTCTCCACCAATTCCTTGACGACGGATGCCGGGCGTTCCACCACTTCCCCGGCAGCTATTTTATTGGATAGCGGTTCGTCCATCAAACGGATCAATCCCATACTGTCACCCCTTTTTGCTCAGCTTCTCTTGCAGATCATTCAGCAGCTGCAACGACTGCAGCGGCGTCATCGCCGCGATGTTCGCGTCATTGATGGCCTGCAGCACTTCTTCACTTTCAGTGTCGCGGTCGTCAAAAAAGCTCAATTGCTCGACCTGGCTGACGTGCTTTTTGTTTTCCGCTTCAAAACTTGCAAGCAGCTCCCTTGCGCGAACAAGGATCGGCTGCGGCAATTCGGCAAGTTCCGCAACATGGATGCCGTAGCTTTTGTCAGCCGGGCCTTTCTTGACTTTATGCAGGAATACCACTTTCCCTGACTGTTCCATGGCGGCGACATGGACATTGCTCAGTTTGTCGAGCGACTGGTCGAGTGCCGTCAATTCGTGGTAATGGGTTGAGAACAAGGTATTCGCCCCGATGTTCTCGTGGATGTATTCAATCATCGACTGCGCGAGCGCCATGCCATCATAAGTCGATGTGCCGCGCCCGATTTCGTCGAACAGCAGCAGGCTGCGTTCCGTTGCATGCGTAATGGCATATTGCGATTCGAGCATTTCTACCATGAACGTGCTCTGGCCGGATACCAGATCATCCGCAGCGCCGATGCGCGTGAAGATCTGGTCGACAATCGGCAAATTCGCGGATTCCGCCGGCACGTACGAGCCGATTTGCGCCAGCACAATCGTCAAAGCGACTTGGCGCATATACGTACTTTTACCGGACATGTTCGGACCTGTGATGAGCAGCATGTTCTGGTTGTCGGTCAACACACAGTCGTTCGGCACATAATGCTGCTTGTTCAGCATTTTCTCCACCACCGGGTGACGGCCTTCGATAATGGAAATCTCCCGGGAGTCATTGAAAGCCGGTTTTACAAAGCGGTATTTCTCCGCCACATTGGCAAAACTCATATAGACGTCGAGTTCACTGAGCGTTGAAGCCAGCTTTTGGATGCGGCCAATGTACTGCTTCACTTCTTCGCGGATTTTCACGAACAATTCGTATTCCAGCGTCAGGCTTTCTTCTTCCGCTGTCAGAATCAGGGTTTCTTTTTCTTTCAGCTCTGGCGTGATATAGCGCTCCGCATTGGCAAGCGTCTGCTTGCGCTCATAGCGTTCCAAGTCCGCCAAATGCATATTTGCTTTGGAAATTTCGATATAATAGCCGAAAATGCGGTTATAGCCGATTTTCAATGATTTGATGCCTGTCCGCTGGCGCTCTTCCTGCTCGAGCTGCGCAATCCAGTCTTTGCCGTTTCGGGAAGCGTAGCGGTACTCATCTAGCTTCTCGTGGAAGCCGTCGCGGATGACGCCCCCTTCTTTCGAAGACAGCGGCGGATTGTCGCTGATCGCTTCGAGCAATTCACACACTTCACCGCAGCGGTCGAGCTTGTCGCTGAAATTCGCGAGTGTGCCATGCCCCGAATTGGCTAATTCTGAAATGATCGCCGGCATTTTTTCAAGCGAACTTCGGAGCTGGGCCAAATCCCGCCCGCTGGCGCTGCCAAAAGCGATCCGTCCGCTTAGGCGCTCCAAGTCGTACACTTCTTTTAACAGTTCTTGAAGCTCTATCCGGACAAAGTATTGGTTGATGAGTGATTCGACAAGCTGCTGCCGTTTTTCGATCAAGTGGCGGTTTGCCAAAGGCTGATGCAGCCATTGCTTCAGTTTCCGGCTGCCCATAGCTGTCACAGTCTCGTCCAACAGCCATAGGAGAGTGCCTTTTGTCTCGCCGCCGCGGATCGACTGCAGCAGTTCCAGGTTGCGCTTCGAGTGGAAATCAATCGACAGCAGTTGTCCGTTTTCATTGAACGTGAACGGTTGGATATGGTCGAGCGACTGCTTTTGCGTCCGGGAAATATACGTCAGCAGGCGCCGGATGCTGAGTTTGAGATCATCCGGGCATTCGGCCATCAACCGTTCAGCCGCCGTGTAGACAAAGTCCATCGGCTCAATCGATAGCACCAGATCCTGCGATTCTTCGTTCAGCAATAAAAACAATTGCTCGGAGACAACCAGTTCTTTAATGTTCAACGACTGCAATTCCTGCAGCAGTGCGTTTTCTGTTCCTGCTATGTATATGGCGCTTGCCTCTCCGGTGCTGATGTCGACATACGACAAAGCAAAGCCATCCATCATCTGTTCAGCCGCCGCCAAAAACATATTCGATTTGGAATCAATGCTTTTGCCTTCGGTGTGCGTGCCCGGCGTAATCAAGCGCACCACTTCCCGCTTGACCATGCCTTTTGTGGTCTTCGGATCTTCCACTTGTTCACAAAGCGCCACTTTATGGCCTTTGGAAATCAGCTGGTCGATGTAATTCTGTGCCGCATGATGAGGGACGCCGCACATCGGAATCCGGTCATCCCCGGTGCCGCCGCGGCTTGTTAACGTGATTTCGAGGATCTGCGATGCTTTCAGCGCATCATCAAAGAACATCTCATAGAAATCGCCTAAACGGAAAAACAGGAATGCGTCCTGGTAGTCGGATTTCACTTGCAAATATTGTTGCATCATTGGTGTAGGAGCCATTTTTTTACCTCTTTCGCGAACTTTTCATTGTTTCTCCATTATAGCAAAAACCAAGGGAGAAAAGAAAAAACTGAAAGAGCCTGGGCTCTTTCAGTTTTGCATGGGATCACTTTTTGTTGGCCGGGCTGTTTCTTACTTGCGAGCCGGTCTCGCCGCGCAGCAAATCGCCGCCCGTCGATGTGATGATGTTGTTCGTCACTTGATTGGCAATCGCTGTCGAGACCATTTGCAGAAGCGAATTGACATCTGTCTGGGATTGCTTGAATTCCTGGACAATCGGCACAGCGTCGATTTCTTCTTCAATTTTCGCGATTTTGCTTTCGATCAATTCAAGTGCCCGCTCTTTGCCGTAATGCTGGAAGTTGACTGCTTGTTTTTGCAGGCTCTTCAAGCTGGCGATCTTCTCGCGGATTTTTTGGTTTTCGTTTATTTGAGCTTCAGCGCGCTTGAAGAATTCCACTTCTTCGGTCTGGGCGATCATGTCCGCCACTTCGCGAGCTTTTGCAACGATTTCTTCTTTTGAATATGTCATTCTTCAGACACCCACTTCTTGGCCGATTGCGGCTTTTACGAGCCCACCGATTATCGACCATGATTTTGTTATCGTGATTCGTACTTATTATACTGAATAGTGCCCGCTGTCTACAAGGCAGAGAGACCAATTGTCGGAGAATCGACAAGAACTGGCTTAGTTCTGGAACGGATAATCCTCATTGATGTAGATGCGTTCACAAGAGAGCGCTTTGCCTGTGCTATCATCGACCTCGGTGAAAAAGCCGCTGACGACCGGACGCCCGCGCTTTGGCACTTCGAAGCGTGTCGGCATATTCGTTTTGAATCGGTAAAGCACCGACTCTTTTGTCATCCCCAGGATTTCATCATAAGGCCCGGTCATGCCGACATCTGAAATATAAGCGGTGCCGTTTGGCAGGATCCGCGCGTCCGCTGTCTGGACGTGCGTATGCGTCCCGACAACGACTGAAGCGCGGCCGTCGAGATGCCAGCCCATTGCGATTTTTTCGCTTGTCGCTTCCGCGTGGAAATCGACAAAGACGAGCGGTGAAATTTCTTTCGCTTCTGCGATCAGCTCGTCCGCTTTTTGGAACGGATCGTCATGCGGCGGCAAGAAGACGCGGCCATGAAGATTAATGACCGATAAGGTCTGGCCATTTTTGGTGACCGTCGCCATTCCGCGGCCCGGAGCTTCCGGCGAGAAGTTCGCCGGACGGATCAAGTAATCGACCTCATCAATAAAATCGAAGATTTCTTTCTGGTCCCACGTATGGTTGCCCATCGTCACCATGTCGACGCCCATGAACATGAGGTCCTGGTAGATGGCTTTTGTGATGCCGCGCCCTGCCGCGGCATTTTCGCCGTTGGCAATCACTACATCGGGTGCATATTTGCGCTTCAGGCGCGGCAGATAGGATTCCAGTGCATCGCGGCCGATAGAGCCGACAATGTCACCAATAAACAAGATTTTCATAACGTTCACCTTTTTCCATAAGAAAAAGGCTTCTTTGAATAGACATTCATCGAAGCCTCACTCCTATTATTTTGCGTATTCAACTGCTCGTGTTTCACGGATGACCGTCACTTTGATATGCCCTGGATAATCCAACTCTTCTTCGATCCGTTTCCGGATGTCGCGAGCCAGTCTATGCGCAGTCATATCATCGATCTGCTCCGGCCGGACCATGATGCGGATTTCGCGTCCCGCTTGAATGGCGAATGATTTCTCGACGCCTTCGTACGACTCGGAAATCTCTTCAAGCTTCTCAAGTCTGCGGATATAGTTCTCCAGCGTCTCGCTGCGCGCTCCCGGACGTGCGGCAGACAATGCATCTGCTGCAGCGACGATAACCGAAATGATCGACGTCGCTTCTGTATCGCCGTGGTGGGAGGCGATGCTGTTGATGACAACTGGATGTTCTTTGTATTTCGTACCAAGCTCCACGCCGATTTCAACGTGGCTTCCTTCCACTTCGTGGTCGATCGCTTTCCCGATATCGTGAAGAAGTCCCGCACGGCGTGCAAGGGTGACATCTTCGCCGAGTTCTGCGGCCATCAAGCCGGACAGGAAGGCAACTTCGACAGAGTGTTTCAGAACGTTCTGGCCGTAGCTCGTACGGTAGCGGAGACGTCCCAGGATTTTGATCAAGTCAGGATGCAAGTTATGGACACCGACGTCAAATGTCGTCTGCTCCCCGATTTCCCGGATCTGCTCATCCACTTCGCGTCTTGACTTCTCAACCATCTCTTCGATGCGGGCCGGGTGGATACGGCCGTCGGACACCAATTTCTCGAGTGCCAGGCGCGCTGTTTCGCGGCGGATCGGATCAAAGCCGGACAAAATGACCGCTTCCGGCGTATCATCGATGATCAAATCGATGCCCGTCAAAGTTTCAAGCGTCCGGATGTTGCGTCCTTCACGTCCGATGATGCGGCCTTTCATTTCATCGTTCGGCAAGTTGACTACCGAAACCGTCGTCTCAGCGACATGGTCTGCCGCAAAACGCTGCATGGCCAATGAAAGGATGTTTTTCGCTTTCTTATCCGATTCTTCTTTGGCGCGCGCTTCCGTCTCTTTCACCATCACTGCAATATCTGTTGAAAGTTCGTTTTCAACTTGCTGCAGGATGATCGACTTCGCTTCTTCGCGGGTCAGAGAGGAAATGCGTTCCATTTCGGATTGTTGCTGCTGGACTAACTCCTCAGCTTTGCTCTCCATCTGTACAATATGCTGTTGTTTTTCTGCGAGCGCTTCGTCCTTGCGTTCAAGGCCAGCCTCTCTTTTGTTCAATGCATCATCCTTGCGATCCAAATTTTCTTCTCTCTGCAACAACCGATTTTCCTGTCTTTGAAGTTCCAATCGGCGTTCACGGATTTCAGATTCTGTTTCAGTACGCAATTTGTGATTTTCGTCTTTCGCTTCTAATAGAGCTTCTTTTTTCAATGCGTCTGCTTGTCTCTTCGCATCTTCAACAATTTGCTCCGCAGAGTGTTTAGCCCCTGCTATATCAGAATCGTTTTGTCTCTTTAACACAAGATATCCAACAACTACACCGACGATGATACCAAGCAAAGCGAAGATGATCTCAGAAATTCCCATTCGAACACCTCCTCTTGCTATTCTTTTTTTAAATTTCTAAAGATGAATTAATGTAACCCCTTATGCATCAATACAAGTTAAAATGTGTAATCTCTGCAGAAAATGCTTGCACAGATACAACTTAATTGTATAGTTGGTCATAAGAAGTGTCAACCCATGGTGCTCCGCCAAAAGCGGAGGCAGCCGTTCAGGTTCGATAGGCATAAGACAGACCGGCGAAGCGGCGCTTTTTGCCGCACAGCCGGGTTGGCTTATGACCCGAGAACCTGGCTGCTGGAGTCTGGACAATATAAAAGCGGAGGTGCCTGTTCGGTTCCGACTAAGGAAAAGTGTAAGTGCCTGTTCAGCTCTGCTAGGCATAAGACAGGTCAATGGAGCGGCGGTTTCTGCCGCGTAGTTGACCTGGCTTATGTCCCGAAGAGCTAGGCACTGAAGTCTGGACAAGCGCTGGAGGGCTTGGCAGTGATGGCGCTTTTTTCCATCGCGGGCAAGACCGAAGCGTCTCGAGGAACCAGGCACCGGAGTCTGGACAATCCGAAAAGCGGAGGCGGCCGTGGAGATTCGCCAGCTATTGGAAAGCTGCTATTAATACCCGACCTTGTTTCCCTCCGGCATAACTTTATATAAAGAAAGGGCCGCAAAGCTGATGCTTTGCGGCCCTTTCTGCCTCCATTGCAATGAAGGCTTGGATTTTATTCTTCGTCAATCAGCAAGTTGAATTCTTCCGGCTCTTCGTCCTTGGCAGCAATCGTGTACGTAGCTGCGGCCATGCCCAAAGATTCGCGGACTTTGTTTGAAATCTCGTTGCGCAATTCCGGATTCGCCATCAAGAACTGCTTAGCGTTTTCACGGCCTTGGCCGATGCGCTCATCTTTGTATGAATACCAAGAACCGCTCTTCTGGATGATTTCCAGATCCGAACCGATATCGACGATTTCCCCTTCACGGGAAATCCCTTTGCCGTACATGATGTCCACTTCCGCTGTACGGAACGGCGGAGCAACTTTGTTTTTAACAACTTTGATCTTCGTTCTGTTACCGATAATGTCATTGCCTGATTTCAATGCTTCAGCGCGTCTGATTTCCATACGTACAGAAGAATAGAACTTCAAAGCACGGCCGCCCGGCGTCGTTTCCGGGTTACCGAACATCACACCAATTTTCTCACGGATCTGGTTGATGAAAATAACGATTGTGTTCGACTTGTTGATGATACCGGATAGCTTCCGCAATGCTTGGGACATCAAGCGAGCCTGCAAGCCCATATGCGAGTCGCCCATTTCGCCTTCGATTTCCGCTTTTGGCACAAGTGCTGCTACGGAGTCGATGACGACGATGTCGATTGCGCCGCTTCGTACCAATGCTTCTGCGATTTCAAGGGCTTGTTCCCCTGTATCCGGCTGAGACAGCAAAAGCTCATCGATGTTTACACCGAGATTTTTTGCATAAACTGGATCAAGTGCATGCTCGGCATCGATGAATGCTGCAGTGCCGCCTGCTGCCTGGGCTTCTGCAATAGCATGAAGCGAAACAGTCGTTTTACCTGAACTTTCAGGCCCGTAGATTTCGATAACCCGCCCGCGCGGGTATCCGCCTATTCCTAGTGCCGTGTCAATTGCCAACGAGCCGCTTGAAATTGAAGATACATTGCGGTCGCTTTTCTCGCCCAATTTCATGACCGAGCCTTTACCAAATTGCTTTTCTATACTTTTTAACGCCATGTCTAACGCTGCTTTACGATCGCTCAAAAGAAATCCTCCTCTAATTAAAACCAATTTTTCTACCTGACTCTAGTATACTAGGTTATTGAGAAATACACAAGAAAAAAGCGAACGTTTATTCGTGTTCTTGTTTTTATTTTTGATTTTTAAATGCCTTATAAGAGCCAAATTCCCGTTTTGCGCATAAAAAAAACACGCAAAATCAAATTTTGCGTGCGTTTCCTTCTGTCAGCGTTCGTATGATGTACGAAAGGGCCAGTTTCACAGCTCTCAGGCGGTTCGTATTGCGCATCCCGGACAATTGGAGCCGGTACGCATCCGTCCCTTCCGCAGTGGCGATGCCGATCCAAACCGTTCCTGCGGGCTGGTCCCCGTGGGCATCCGGTCCGGCAGCCCCGGTCAAGCCGACAGCGATGTCCGTTTTGAACTTCAAACGGGCGGCTTCTGCCATCGCGATGGCGGTTTCTTCGCTCACCACACCGAATTGCTTCAGCAGATCGGGCGACAGCCCAAGCTGGCTGATCTTGGTTTCCTCATTATAGGCAATGACTCCTCCTGACAGGACGGCACTCGCTCCCGCCACTGCTGCAAGCTCCGATTGGAATAGCCCGGCCGTCAGGCTTTCAGCGGCTGAAATTGTTTTCGACTGTTCCTTCAGCAATTCAATCGTTTTCGAAGCAAGGGAATCATCGTCATAGCCGTAGAGATATTCGCCGACTTCATCGAGAATCTCTTTTTTCGATGCGTTGATCAATTCCCATGCCTGTTCTTCGGTATTCGTCTTCGCAGTTATGCGGAGCGTCACTTCCCCGTCAGCAGCGAGAGGAGCGATTGTCGGATTGGTCTGGCGGTCCAGCAATTCCTGGAGCCGGAATTCCAGCTCCGCTTCTCCGATGCCGTAAAAACGCAAGACGTGGCTCAAGATGACATCCGCCTGGTTCAGCAACCGGGCAAGCATCGGCTTCGCTTCGAACTGGAACATCGGCTCCATTTCCTTGGGCGGCCCCGGCAACAGCATATAAACATGATCGTCGGTATTATACAACATCCCCGGCGCCATGCCGTGATGATTGACCAAAACCTTGCTGTCTTTCAAAACGAGCGCCTGTTTTTTATTGTTGTCGGTCATGGGGCGCCCTGCACGTTCGAAGAAAGCCACAATCGACTGCAGCGCCTCTTCATCCATCTCAAGCGTGGTGCCGAGATGGCGCGCGATGGTTTCTTTTGTCAGGTCATCTTTTGTCGGCCCCAGCCCTCCGGTGAAAATGATCAAGTCTGCCCGTTCCTCAGCCTTTGCGATGACTTCCTCCAAACGCCCGGCATTGTCCCCGACCACTGTATGGTAAAAGACGTTGATGCCAAGTTCCGCCAAATGATTCGAGATAAAGCGGGCATTGGTATTGGTGATCTGCCCGAGCAAAAGCTCTGAACCCACCGCAATGATTTCTGCATTCATCTTCGGCCACTTCCTTTCTGCTAATGAACTTTAAAGGTTATATATAGCATAAAATATTCATATATGCTGCTACGCTAAACAGTAATAATGTTCCCATTGATGCGCTTCACCTATCAGAGAGTACCGCAATGAAGAATAGAGTTACTGCTTTCAATGATTTATTTAGCGCCGGTGCGCCTTCGGGCTAGACGAAGCAAGAAGACAAGCTTTCTGTGCCTGGCTTCTTGTGGGAGTCATGCCCAAAGCGCCGAAGCGGTTTACACAATTTATGCTTAGCCTACCGAGCTTGGATTTTATTTCGATGCCATCAATGCTCTGCGGTTGGCGTAGAAATAATCCCAGCCTGACCAGACCGTAAAGATTAACGCAATGTAAAGCATGATTTCGCCGAACGGGATGTTGGCCAACGTAAAGATCGTATTATGGAGCAATAAAGCCGCAATCGCCAGGATCTGCGCAGTGGTCTTGATTTTGCCAAGCCCGCCGGCTGCGACGACTTCGCCTTCTCCTGCCAATACCAGGCGCAAGCCTGTAACGGCGAACTCACGGCTGATGATGATGATGACAATCCAGGAAGCGGCGAAGCCCAGCTCCACCAAAATGATCAATGCGGCCGAAACCAGCAGTTTGTCCGCAAGCGGATCCAGGAATTTGCCGAACGTTGTGACCAGGTTGTATTTGCGTGCGTAATAGCCGTCAATCCAGTCCGTGAGCGAAGCGATGATAAAAATCAGGCCGCCGACAAAATGAGAAACCGGCATTTCTGCGCCGAAAAGCGTCATATTCCCCCAGTTGAAATCCACCAGCATGACAATCATGAAGACTGGAATCAGGAAGATACGGGAAATGGTAATTCGATTGGGAATGTTCATGATGATTCTCCTTTCGTTTTTAAAGAAAAATAGCCATCAAAAGATGGCTATTCTGCAGCAGTAAATTGAATAACGATATTTTGCGTGATTAGATCCTGTGAGTATTCAATCGGTTTTCCGTTGACAGCCAGCTGCACGTTCGGTGATGCTCCGAGGCGGATGCGGACTTGTGAAGTAGACGAAACATCAATCGTCTCGCTTTCATTCGGCTGCATCGTCCGGGCAGGTGCCAATAATTCCTTCTGGGCCTGATCAGTCGCAGAAACCCACGACGCACCGCTCGCTTTGATCGTCAGTTCACGTTTCGCCGGACCGCTCCACTCATATGTAGTCGTCTCGCCTTGTGTGCCTTTCACTTTGACCGCAGCTTCAGGCTCTTTCGGCTCTTCCGGTTTCTCTTCAGCCGGAGCTTCAGCCGGCTTTTCTTCTGCCGGAGGTGGAGTTTCTTCTTCAGCCGGTTCCTCGTAAGGGACGCCCGCTGTTTCTTCCGGTACTTCTTCTGCCGTGTCATTTGTGTCCAGTGATTTATAAAAATACCAGGAAACCCCGAGAATAAGGACAATAAACAACGCGACAATGACTTTCGGCATCACTTCCCCGACGCCACGGGACGAACTTTTGGCAAACGTCTGCCGCCGTGAAGGCGTTGGCGTCGCCATCGGTTTCTTCACTTCTTCCTTCACCGGAACCGGCACTTCCGATTTATGCTGCTCGAGCAATTCATCGGCGTTGAGGCCAACTGATTCCGCATATTGCTTGATGAACGCCCGCACATAGAATGGCCCCGGCATCATACTGTGGTTGCCTTCTTCGATTCCGGCCAAATACCTCTTCTGAATCTTTGTTATGTCTTGGAGGTCTTCCAAACTGTACCCTTTTGCGATTCTCGCCTCTTTCAAACGAGTACCCAATTCACTCAATCCGATCACCTGCCTACTTAAAAGTTAAAACCGCCGAACATATCCGCTTGGTTCTTGTCGTCCATGAAGTTATTCTTTTCCAATACTTCATACGTAATCTTTTCGTCTGGATGATGGCGCAATTCGATAATGTAATCGAAATCTTCTATGCTGTATTCAGATTGCTGGACAAACATGTCGGGATGTTCCACCACTTTTATCGTCGGCATCCTCATCATTTCCCTGACCAGCTGCATATGGCGTTCATCGGAAGAACGGCGCGTCACTATGCCATCTAGAATGAAAATATTATTGGCATTATGTTCGTCGCCCATCAGCTGGTTGCGCACCGTCTGCTTGATCATGGTCGAGGAGAGGAAAATCCATTTCTTATTGGCGCTGACGCTTGCAGCAACAATCGATTCCGTCTTGCCGACACGCGGCATCCCCCGCAAGCCGACCAGCTTATGGCCTTCCTGCTTGAAAATCTCTGCCATGAAGTCGACCAGCAATCCCAGTTCATCGCGCACAAAACGGAACGTGTTCCGGTCATCCGCATCCCGTTGGATATAGCGCCCGTGGCGCACCGCCAATATGTCGCGCAATTTCGGTTCACGGAATTTCTTGACCGCAATTGTTTCAATAGTGGAAACAATCTGCTCAAACCGCTCCAATTGGACATCATGTTCTGCACGCAGCAGCATTCCGCGCCGCCCTTGGTCGACGCCGTTGATCGTGACGATGTTGACCCGGAGCATCCCCAGAAGCGAAGCTATATCTCCTAACAGACCCGGACGATTGACTTGTATTTCGTACTCAAAATACCATTCCTTCACTCATCATCCGACCTTTCAATTCAGTTTATGCTCTAGCGTTCTACCTTCTTAATGATAGCTGATTTGAGCCTGCAAGAAAAGTGTTATTAAAAAAAGAAGGAAAACCTTTCCTTCTTTTTCTACATATGCCATCCTCCGTTTATCCGGAGCGTCTGGCCCGTCATATACTCCGCTTTCCCGCTGGCCAGAAAGCTGACAGCATCCGCAACATCCTGCGGTTTGCCGAGGCCCAGCGGGATCTCTTCTTTGATGGCGCCAAGCTCTTCTTCAAGAAGGCGCCCGTTCATTTTTGTCTGGATAAAGCCCGGTGCTACTGCATTTACACGTGTACCTGCCGATGCCATTTCTTTTGCGTAGGCTTTGACAAAAGAAAGCTGGGCACCTTTCACTGCAGAATACATCGTTTCGAGCGCCGCTCCGGTTTCGCCCCAGATTGATGAAACGAAAATGACATAGGAGGCCGGATGGCGATGGAAAAACTTGGATATCCTTTTAATGGCGGATACCGGATTTTTGACATGCACTCGCCACAGTTCATCCATTTCGCATTCGTCTGTATCGATGAGCATTTTCATGAGCGCATGTCCACTGGCCACCACCACGCAAGAAGCGTCGAAAACATGGGCGGCTAGCAGCTCTCCCCCGTTGTCGCGGGTGAAGTCCGCTTGCACGGCTATGAATTCCTGGCCGGGATACATCTCTTCCAGCCGGTGTACCAAATGCGCTAGGGGCGTTGAATTCCAGTGCAGATAAAGCGACCATCCGCAACTTGCCATTTCATGCGCCACGCTTTCCCCGATTTCTCCGGACGCACCCATGATCACAGCGAACCGTTTCACACATTCGCCTTCTTCGGCGGCATGATGGTGAATGTGGATCGCTGCTGCTCGGAGCTGACGGACGCAAACGCCGCCTGCAGATCTGCAACTTCAATGCTCTCCAGGCACGGCACCACGTCGAATAAATTCATATCATTGAAAGCATATCGGGTGAATTGGTTGGCGATGTATTCCGGCGAATTCAAGGCGCGCAGGAAAAAGCCGATTTTCTTGCGGCGAACGCGGTCAAGATCCGCTTGGCCGAACGGCCATTTTTCAACCGCGCGGTCCAGTGTATGCTGGATTTCTTCAATCAATTTTTCAGGTGTGGCGGTATCCGATCCGATCAAAGCATAACCGAAGCCGTTCTCCAGTGAATAATCGAACGAATAGGATTCATCAATCCAGCCGTTCTCATATGCATGATGGTAGAAATCCGATGTTCGGCCAAACAGCAATTCATAAGCCAATTGGGCAGAAAGCTCATGCTTGAGCATATCGGCGCCGGAAAGGTCCAGGTTTTCAGGTTTGATGCCGACAAAGACTTTCGGCTTTTGGACGCTCATTTCGAGTGTCCGTTCCTTGATCGCCGCTTCGGCCGGTTCATCCGGATAAATGCGGAAGATTTCTTTCGGCTCCTCGAACGTCTTCTGCATCTGGTTGTTTTTGATGAACTCGATCATGCTTTCCGGCTCCACCGAACCGACGATGAACAGCATCATGTTCGACGGGTGATAGAACGTGTTATAGCATGTGTACAGATGTTCTGCTGTAATCTTCTGGATCGATTCGACCGTGCCGGCGATATCGATCTTTACCGGGTGGTTCTCGTAGAGGTTTTCAATCATCCCGAAATACAGGCGCCAGTCAGGCTGGTCGTCATACATCGTGATTTCTTGCGCAATGATGCCTTTCTCCTTTTCCACGGTCTTTTCCGTGAAATAAGGGCTTTGGACAAAATTAAGCAGCGTCTCTACATTTTCTGTCACTTTGTCAGTCGCAGAGAACAAGTAGGCCGTCCGCGTGAACGAAGTGAAGGCGTTGGCGGAAGCTCCCTGCTGGCTGAACTGCTGGAAAACATCGCCGTCTTCTTTTTCGAACATTTTATGCTCCAGGAAATGGGCGATGCCGTCCGGCACTTTGACCGGTTCAGTTTCGCCGAACGGGACAAAATGGTTGTCGATCGATCCGTACTTGGTCGTGAAAGTGGCATACGTCTTCGAAAACCCTTTTTTCGGCAAGATATATACTTGGAGCCCATTGGGCAGTTTCTCATGGTACAGCGTTTCGTCCAATTGTTCGAATTCCACTTTATTCATTGGATTCATCCTCCTTGCCTGATAGGAAATAAGTCATCTCAAGCGACAGCGCTTTTGCAGCGTCTGCAATATCCTCTTTGGTGACGGCTTTCCATTTGCTGATAAGGTAATCCGGCTCAAACGCTTCTGTCAATTCCATATACTGGTCGTAGATGTCGATCTGGCCGCGGGCAGAATCGAGCGCTTCCCGCAATTGGTTGGTCAACAACGCCATCGTCTGGCCAAGTTCGACATCCGTGATATTGCCCTTTTTCACTTCTTCCAGCTGCTCGAGCACGAGTTTCACTGCTTTTTCTTCCAGTTTCGCATCAATTCCGGCCAGCACAAACAGCAGGCCGAATTGGGAAGAGTATGAACTGGAAACGTAATACGCCATGCTTTCCTTTTCGCGGATATTCACAAACAGCTTTGAATGGGCATAGCCGCCAAGCACTCCGTTCATTAGCTGCATCACAGGGAATTTCTCATCCGTAAATGTGATCGGCGTATAAAAAGCCATGTGGAGCTTTCCTTGTTTCATGTCCTCGTATTCGAGGACGCGCGATTGCTCCGGCTTCGCAAGTTCGGTGGACGGGGCTTTGATCGCTTCTTTGCGGTCTTTGAAATGGAAGAACTCCTTGATGTAGCCGGCAATCATTTCCGGTTTGACATCCCCTACCGCGTATATTTCAATTTCATTGTCTTCCATCATCGTCCGGTATTCTTGGAGCAGCCCTTCGTTCGTCACGGCTTCCACAGCTTCGAGCGTGCCGTTCGAAGGAATCGAAGCGGGATGGCCTGGAAGTGCGAGGTCCATCATGCGCTGCTGGGCATACCGGGTCTTGTCGTCAAAAATCGATTCAATGCGGTGTTTGATCGCTTCTTTTTCGCGCTTGAAAATCGATTCCTTGAACAGCCCGTTCTCCAGATTCGGTTTGAACAGGACGATATACATCAAGTTCAGCACTTTTTCAAGGACGCCTTCCTCCGACAGGTATTCATCGTTGACGGTTTCGACGTTCAAGGTCACGATATGCTCATTTCCGCGTTTTGAAGAATCTATGTATAGCGATGTGCCATATAAATCATCAAGCACCATGCGAAGTGCCGTATGCGACGGGTAGACTTCATTGCTGTGCTGCAGGACATTCGCCAGGATCGAGCGTGCTGATGCTTTTTCTTCTGTCAGCTTGTCCTTGAACTTCAGCGAAAAATTAATCGTTTTGAATTGCGTCGTCTCATGGACATGGACATCCACGCCCTTGGCAATGTTTATCGTCTGGAACATAAAGTATCCCCTCTCTTCTATCATAAACTAACTATACCGAACCTTTAATGTAAAGAAAAGCGCAAGCGGCTGGCGTTTGGCTCCGGATTGCGAAGCTGCGCTTCTCCTAAAATAAAAACAGGCGCACTCTGCAATTGCGAGTGCGCCTGTTCCGGTATAAAAATTGCAGCGTTTAGCGCTGGCCTTTGATGTATGGGACACCGTTTGCTTTTGGCGCATTGGCACGGCCGATGAATCCGGCTAAAGCAAGGATGGTCAATACATATGGAAGGATCAGCAGGAACACGCTCGGGATGTCCTTGATATACGGAATGGACGGCCCAACGATGCTCAACGATTGGGCGAGGCCGAAGAACAAGGCCGCTCCCATGGCGCCGAGCGGATGCCATTTCCCGAAGATCATGGCAGCCAAGGCCATAAAGCCCTGGCCATTGATCGTCGCGTGGCCGAAATCGCCGGAAATCGTCTGAGCGTAGATGGCGCCCCCGATTCCCGCAAGAGCCCCAGAAATCATAACCGCGATGTAGCGCATTCTAGAAACATTGATTCCCATCGTATCTGCTGCCATCGGATGCTCCCCGACTGAACGGAGGCGCAGGCCGAACGGCGTTTTGTAAATAACAAACCATGCGATAAAGGCAACTGCAATCGCCAGGATGGATGTGTTGTACATTTTTTCGAAGAACATCGGACCGATGACCGGAATATCCGACAAGATCGGCACGTTGTAGCGCGGGAAGCGCTCCGTGATAAAGTCCGTCTGCCCTTTGTCGAAGATCTTTTTGACCAGGTACAAGGACAATGCGATGGCAAGCAAGTTGATCGCCACACCGGAGACAACCTGGTCTGCACGGAACGAAATCGACGCCACTGCGTGGACAAGCGACAACAGAAGCGCAGCAACCATGGCAGCAATCAATGCCAGCCAAGGAGTCGCATTGCCGAATGTGTCGGCGAACAGCAAGTTGAACAGGATGCCGACGAATGCACCGATGACCATCAACCCTTCAAGGCCGATATTGACGACACCCGAACGTTCCGAGAAAACGCCACCGATCGCTGTGAAAATTAACGGTGCCGCATAGAAAATGGCTGAAGGAATGATGAAATACAAAACTTCCAAGAAACTCATATTACTTCGCCTCCTTCTTTTTAGCCGCTCGCAGCAGGAATAGGCGGATGATATAACCTGAAGCTACGAAGAAAATGATAACTGCAATAACGATTTCTACAATTTCCAGCGGGATTCCGGCAGCATTCGGCATATTCAAAGCGCCGTATTTCAATGAGCCGAATAAAGTAGCGCCGAAGATGACGCCAAGCGGCGTGTTCATGCCAAGCAGCGCGACCGCAATTCCGTCAAATCCAATGCCTGTAAATCCGCCTTTGGAGGACACGTATTCAAACGTTCCAAGTGCTTCCATCGCACCTGCCAAACCGGCGAATGCACCGGAAATGACCATGGCGAGAATGACGTTTTTGTTGACGTTCATCCCTGCATATTCGGAAGCGTTCGAGTTGAAGCCGACCGCTTTCAATTCAAAGCCTAATGTCGTCTTCTCCAGGATGAACCACATGACGGCAACCATTGCGAGTGCAATCAAAATTCCATAATGGAGACGTGAAAAGTCCGTCAGGTTCTGGAAGAATTCCGAGCGGAGCGATGCACTCAAGAAAATCGATTCGGTTCTGTCGCCGCCGTCAGAGACGGTTTTGATCAATGCATTTGTTGTGTGGAGCGCGATATAGTTCATCATGATCGTGACGATTACTTCATGGACATGGAATTTCGCTTTCAAAAGCCCTGGCACGAAGCCCCAGAGAGCTCCGGCTGCAGCCGCTGCCAAAATCGCCAGCGGCAAATGGATGATTTTCGGCAATTCGACGGCAACGCCCACGTAGGCAGCCGCAAACCAGCCGACGATCAGCTGTCCTTCTACACCGATATTGAACAAGCCCGAGCGGAAAGCGAATGCTACGGCAAGGCCGGCCAAAATATACGGAGTGATCTGGCGGATTGTTTCACCGATTGTGTAAAGGTCACCGAAAATCCCGTTCCATAGCGCCGTGTATCCGACTACCGGATTATAGCCTGAAACCAGCATGACAATTGCGCCGACGAGCAGCCCTAAGATTACCGAGATGACGGGGACCAGAAGATTTGTAGCTCTAATTGACATGCTGATCCTCACCTTCTTTCTTTGAATCGTTGCGGCCTCCATGAGATTTGGCAGAATGGCCTGCCATCAAGAGCCCTAGTTCCTGTTCCGTTGTCTCTTCCGGAACCACGACGTCGACGATTTCGCCATCGTGGATAACCGCGATGCGGTCCGAAACGTTCATGACCTCATCCAGTTCAAATGAAATAAGTAATACGGCTTTGCCGTTGTCACGCTGTTCGATCAAACGGCTGTGGATGAATTCAATTGCACCAACATCGAGGCCCCGAGTCGGCAATGCCGCAATCAGCAAATCAGGATCGCGGTCAACTTCCCGGCCGATGATCGCTTTCTGCTGGTTCCCGCCTGACAAAGCGCGTGCAGGGGTATGCGGCCCCTGCGTTCGGACATCAAAATCCTTGATGATCTGCAACGCTTTCTCGTCAATTTTCTTGTAATCGATGATGCCGCCTTTAGAGATCGGCGTCTTGTAATACGTCTGCAGTGAAATATTATGGCCGATCGGGAAATCCAGCACCAAGCCGTGGCGGTGTCTGTCCTGCGGTATATGGCCGATGCCCGCTTCGGTGACTTTGCGCGGCTTCAAGCCGGTGATGTCTTTGCCATCCAGCGAAATGGTGCCGCTTTTCACTTTGCGGAGGCCTGTAATCGCCTCGATCAATTCGCTTTGTCCGTTCCCGTCGATTCCGGCGATCCCGACAATTTCACCTTTGCGGACAGTCAAGTTCAAACGTTTCACTTTCTCGATGCCCCGGTAATCTTCGACTACGAGGTCCTTGATGGACAATGCATCCTCGGTAGGATGCGCCGGCCCTTTGACCGTCGTGAATTCGACTTGGCGGCCGACCATCAACGAGGCAAGCTCTGCAGGATTTGTTTCAGCAGTGGTGACGGTGCCGATCCCCTGCCCTTTACGGATGACCGTAACTCGGTCCGAAACGTCCATGATTTCTTTCAATTTATGCGTGATCAAAATGATCGATTTGCCTTCGGCAATCAATCGTTTCATGATCTGGATCAATTCCACAATTTCCTGTGGCGTCAACGACGCAGTCGGCTCATCGAAAATAAGGATTTCCGCTCCGCGGTAAAGCGTTTTCAAAATTTCCACACGCTGCTGCATCCCGACGGAGATATCTTCGATCAAAGCATGCGGATCCACGTTCAGCCCGTATTGTTCAGATACCTCTTGTACCCGTTTCGCTGCATCTTTTTTATTGGTAATGCCGTATTTGGTCGGTTCACTGCCTAAAATGATGTTTTCGGTAACGGTGAAGTTCTCGACCAGCATGAAATGCTGATGGACCATCCCGATTCCCAGCTCATTGGCGATATTCGGGTTAGCGATATCGACCTTTTCGCCGCGCACTCGGATTTCGCCGCCTTCAGGCTGGTACAATCCGAAAAGCACGTTCATCAATGTCGATTTCCCGGCTCCGTTTTCGCCAAGCAATGCGTGAATTTCGCCTTTTTTCAATTGAAGCGTAATATTATCGTTGGCGACGAATGAACCGAATTCTTTCCGGATATTGAGCATTTCAATAACATGTTCCATTGTTCTCACTCCCTCGAAAACTGGTGGCTTATTTTTAGATAAATCAACTTTGCATCACGTGGAAAATTGATACAGGAAAGGCTTCCATTACAAAAGCCTTTCGTCTATCAATCCTTTTTTGAGCAAAAAAAATCATAAAGACCGGTTGAACCGGTCTTTATGATGACCGTACAGACTGAATTTATTCTGACAACGTTTCTGGAACTGTAATTTCGCCGCTTGCGATTTTCTCTTTGAATTCTTCGATTTTAGCCATTTTATCTTCTGGAATCGCTCCGCGGGAATCCGCAAGGCCGACGCCATCATCAGCTAGACCGTAAGTAGTCGTTTCGCCGCCTGGGAAGTTGCCTTCTTTGGCCTTGTTCGAGATATCCATAACAGCCTGATCAACGCGCTTAAGAACTGAAGTCAAGGTAACATTCGCATCTCCGACTTTTCCTTCATCGTATTGGTCAGCATCTACGCCGATAACCCATACGTTCGCATCCGGATCAGCTTCTTTGCGTTCCTTGGCTTCGGTGAATACACCGTTACCAGTTCCGCCAGCTGCGTGGAAAACGATATCTGCGCCTGAATCGTACATAAGGGCAGCCGTTGATTTACCTAATTCCGCTTTATCAAAAGCACCTGTGTACTGGGAATCAACAACGATTGATTCGTCTACTGCTTTAACGCCTTCTTTGAATCCGGCTTCAAAACGTTCGATTACAGGAATGTCCATACCGCCGACAAATCCAACTTTTTTCGTTTCAGTCATCAAAGCAGCTGCAACGCCTGCAAGGTAAGCTCCTTCTTGCTCTTTGAACAATACGCTTGCTACGTTCGGTGCATCAACAACTGCATCGATGATCCCGATTTGAGCGTCCGGCTGCTGTTCAGCGATTTCCTTAACCGCGCCTTCCATCAAGAACCCGATTCCGAATACGACATCAAAGTCGCGGCGGATCAAGTTGTTCAAGTTCGTGTTGTAATCAGCGTCAGATCCGGACTGAAGGTAATCGATGCCGCCATCGCCTTTTTCAAGGCCATTTTCTTCACCGAAAGTCTGCAAACCTTCCCAAGCTGATTGGTTGAACGATTTATCATCCACACCGCCGACATCTGTAACCATCGCAACTGAGAAGTCGCCTTTTTCTTCTGTAGCGCCATCTCCGCCGCCAGAACCGCCAGTTGAAGTTTCTTCTTCACTGCCGCATGCTGCAAGCATCGTGCTGGCTGCAAGCATTACTGAAAGGCCTAAAGCAAATTTACGTTTAATCAATGTGATAACCCCCAAGGTAATTTTTGATAGTAGCAGGAATTTGCCGTTTTACACACGTTTTCGAACTACATGGAAACTGAATTTATCAGCCCGGAAGTAGTTCTTTGAATAAAGGACCATTCGATCGTCTTCATCGTAATGGTACTGTTTTAATTCGAGTAGAGCAGTTTCCGGATCGCATTCCAATATCGGCGACGCTTCATCGTGGTACCCGATCGGATCAATGAACGTGACCGCATATGAAATCCGAACAGCTCCGGATTCTTCTATTGCGGAGAAGATGGAACTTTCTTTGCGTCCGAGGAAATCGGCCGGCAAGTACTTTGACGGCACCTTGTCGATGCAATAGACGACAGGTTCGCCATTGGCCGTGCGGACGCGTTCAATAACGATAATAGCTTCATCGGCATCGCAATGAAAGCGTTTTATATCATCCTCAGAAGGAGGAGCCTCGTTCGTGCTCAAGTAAATGGCACCGGGCTCCATGCCTGCTTGGCGGATCATGTCCGAAACACTCGTCAATTGCTCTATCCCCGATGAGAATACCGGCTTTGCATTGACGAACGTCCCGACGCCATGGCGCCTCACGATGATATTATCCTCTTCCAACAGCCGCAGCGCTTCTCTTAGAGTGGCGCGGCTGACTCCAAGTGTCTTGGCTAATTCGAATTCGGATGGCAGCTTCTCTTTCTCTTTGTACAATCCGGCAGCGATATCCTGCTTCATTCGGTCAATCACTTGAAGATACAATGCGCGATGATCCGCTTTAATTGTCATACGATTCACCACCAATGACAGAGATCAGACATCTGATGTAAAACATTCCTACTAATCAAAATTACTATAACATTAATTTTAAATGAAATAAATAGTCTTTTGTCGAATTTCGCGATTTTTCATTTCAAACATTACATTTCCTGTAATCAATTTGACATAAAAAAAGCAGAAAGACTTAATAGTCTTCCTGCTTTGGAACTAAAACTGTGCGGGGTTTACTGCCTTCATAAGGCCCTACGACCCCCCTCTGCTCCATTTGGTCTATGATGCGCGCCGCTCGCGAGTAGCCGACGCGGAACCGCCGCTGGAGCATCGAGACGGAGGCTGTCTGCATCTCGGAGACAAGCTGGACGGCTTCGTCGTAAATTTCGTCCGTTTCGTCGTCGATCGCATTTTCTTCCACTTCCGTCGGGATCATATCTTCCTGGTATTGCGCCTTCTGTTGTTCAATTGCAAAATCCACGACTTTTTCCACTTCCTGATCGGACAGGAACGCGCCTTGGACCCGTACCGGCTTGGATTGGCCGGCTCCGAGGAACAGCATATCGCCGCGGCCGAGCAGTTTTTCTGCTCCGCCCATGTCCAGGATAGTACGGGAATCGATGGCCGAAGATACGGCAAAAGCGATCCGTGACGGAATGTTCGCTTTAATGACGCCCGTGATGACGTTGACGCTCGGGCGCTGGGTCGCGATGATCAAATGGATCCCTGCTGCCCGCGCCATTTGCGCAAGCCGCGTGATGGCGTCTTCCACTTCATTCGAAGCGACCATCATCAAGTCCGCCAGCTCATCGACAATGACGACGATGAACGGCAGCTTCGGATGCTTTTCTTCGTTTTCTTCATTAAAGATCCGGACATACTCGTTATACCCTTCGATATTGCGGGTGCCGGTATGCGAGAACAGTTCATAGCGCCGTTCCATTTCTGAAACAATTTTTTTCAATGCCTGCGCCGCTTTTCTCGGATCGGTGACAACCGGCGCGAGCAGATGCGGAATGCCGTTATAGACATTCAGCTCCACCATTTTCGGGTCGATCATCATCATCTTCACTTCATGGGGCTTCGCCCGCATGATGATGCTTGTGATGATGCCGTTGATGCAGACCGATTTCCCGCTTCCTGTGGATCCGGCTACAAGCAAATGCGGCATTTTGTTCAGCTGGGTCATGACAGCTTGCCCAGTAACATCCCGGCCTAGGCCGAACAAGAGCTTTTGTTCAGGTTTATTGTTCTCTTCCGACTCCAGAACTTCCCGCAAGGAAACGATCGCCACTTCGGAGTTCGGTACTTCGATGCCGATGGCGGATTTCCCGGGAATCGGGGCTTCGATCCGGATATCCCGGGCAGCGAGCGCCAAGGCCAAATCATCATGCAGTGCGACGATTTTACTGACTTTCACCCCGGTGTCCGGCAGCACTTCGTATTTGGTGACGGCCGGCCCCAGATGGACTTGCGTGACTTTGGCGCGGACGCCGAAGCTCTGGAAAGTCTTCTCGAGTTTTTTTGCGTTTTTCTGGATGCCGGAATATTCCCCGCTTTGGTCGCTATGCGGCGGCAATGTCAATAGATCCATCGGCGGCAACTGGTATTCTTCGTTCTCCAGCTCTTCTGCCGTGCTCATCAAAGGCACGTCCGCCAGATCGGCAGTGCCTGCATCTGGAACTTCTTCTGCCGGTTTCTCTTGCGGCGTTTCCATTTTCCGCGGCTTCACGTTTTCGGTGAATGCGGAAATGATCGGTTCTTCCGGCTGCATGGCAAAAACGGCCTCTTCCGGCATCTCGTCGTCCACTTCGTCATACTCAAAGGTATTATTCGCTTCCAGTACCTGTTCCGGCTGGGACTTCCGCCGCGGCGCAGCGATGCGCTTCGGTTTGTCCCGCTTGAACCGTTCCATCACCCCGCCCAGGACAGGGCGAAGGCTCGGCACTTTTTCAGCTAGATACGGCGCTGCTGTCTTGCCGGTCAAAATGATGGCGCCGATCGACAGGAGCAGAAGGGCGATAATCCAGGTGCCTGCCGTGTCGAATAGGACATGGAACATCGCATAAAGCCCGGCGCCTAATAATCCTCCGCCGCTCGCTGTATACGTCTGCCAGATGGAGCCGCTGACTTGGGTAGCCTTGATCGTTTCAGCCACCGCATTTCCGGTGGTGATCGGCAAAATTGAGCCTGCTGCCCAAATCAAATGGCAGATCAGCAAGACGCCCGTCAGCAAAAACAGCCCGCTTACGGCCAGTCGCGGCTTCGGCTTCGGCCAAGTCCGCTTGACCATCACATAGACGGCTAGCGCAGCCAGGACAACCGGCACCAATATCGCAAGATAGCCTGTGAACAATTCGGCTGTATTCATCAGGAATTTGCCGATGATGCCCAGCTGGAACGCCATCAGAACTGCCATGCCGATCATCAAGAGGCCGATCACTTCATACCAGATCATCGGCATCGGCTGCTTTTTTTTCGTAACCGGCTTTTTCTTTATCTTTTTCTTTGCCTGTGCCCGTGGCATGTAAATCCCTCGTTTCCTTAAAATTGAAAAAAGGATTTCCGCCGATAGATCGGTTTGGAAATCCTTTCACTTTGTCTCTCTTAATATTCCATAATAATCGGAATGATCATCGGACGGCGCTTGGTTTGCTGGAATAAATAAGAATTCAGTGTGTCGCGAATTTCCTGTTTGATATTATTCCATTCAAAAGCATCTTTGACGACGTACTTCTCGACGATTTTCCGGACCAATTGAGTGGATTCTTCCATCAGCTGTTCTGATTCGCGCACATAGACGAATCCGCGCGAAATCATTTCAGGTCCCGATGCGATTTTCTTTTCTTTGCGGTTCAGCGTCACAACGACGATGAAAATGCCGTCCTGCGACAGGAGCTTGCGGTCGCGGAGAACGATGTTTCCGACGTCTCCGATGCCGATGCCGTCGATCAATACGTTGCCTGCAGTGACACGGCCGCTCATGCGGACTTTCCCTGCTTTGTATTCAACGATATCGCCTTTGTCGGCAATGAAGATATCCGACTTGTGCATGCCGACTTGCTGGGCAAGTTTCGAGTGCCCAATTAACATCTTGTATTCGCCTTGGATCGGGATGAAATATTTCGGCTTCATCATGTTGAGCATCATTTTCAGGTCTTCCTGGCTGCCGTGTCCCGAAACGTGGACTTTCTTGTTCGAAGTCAGTACGTTTGCGCCGGCTTTCGCCAATTTGTTCATCGTCTGGAACATCGGGACTTCCATTCCAGGAGACGGAGTGAAAGTAATCAAAACGGTGTCCGTTTCTTTGATTTTCACGTCTTTATGCTGTTTGCGGACCATCTTGTCCAGTGCTTCAAGCGGTTCGCCCTGGTTGCCTGTGACAATGATGACGACTTCTTCGTCGCGGTATTGTTCAAGGTCCTTCAAGGAAATCACTGTATCTTCTTGGACAGTCAGATAACCCAACCGCAATCCCACTTCGTAGCTGCTTTCAAGGCTTCTGCCGGCTACAGCCACTTTTTTCCCTGTTTTCTGTGCCAGGTCGAATACTTGCTGGATCCGGATAAAGTTGGATGAATACAGCGATACCAAAATACGCCCTTCAGCGTTCAGAAAAGCGGAATGCAGGTGGTCATAGATGACCGTTTCAGACGTTGTGTAGCCCGGGCGTTCAGCTTCTGTCGAATCCGAAAGCAGGAACAGGACCCCGTCATCGCCAAGCTTCGCCATTTTCGAAATATCCGGGCGGTAGCTCCCTTTGGCGGATTGGTCGAATTTGAATTCCCCGGTATGGACAATCGCTCCTTCAGATGTATGGAAAGCGATTCCCAAGGCGTCCGGGATGCTATGTGTCGTATGGAAAAACGTCACGTGCGTCTTGTCGAAGTTCATGCGGCTTTTATTGGTCACTTCGAAGAATTTCACATGCTTCAGCGAGCCTTGCTCTTTGATATGCTCTTTCGCAAGCGCGATCGTCAGCTTCGAACCGTAGACAGGCGCCTGAATTTTCTTCATCAAGTAAGCGATCGAACCGATCGCGTCTTCATGGCCGTGCGTCAGGAAAATCCCTTTGACACGGTCTTTGTTTTCTTCAAGGAACGTCATGTCGGGAATGACGATATCAATGCCAAGCATTTCATCTTCCGGGAACATGAGTCCGCTGTCCACTACGAACAGGTCTTCATCAATTTCAATGACGTACATCGCTTTACCGACTTCGCCGACTCCGCCAAGCGGAATGATTCTAATAACTTCATTTTTAATTTTACTCAATTTATTTCCTCCTAAAATTTACCCGTACACATCCATAGACTCCATTATACGGGAATCCGGGTAAACAGTCCAAAGAAAAAAACAAACCGGCGCAACGGCCGGTCTGTTTCAGGGCTTGTTTCCATCTTAAATGATGTTTTGCTGGATCATTGATTCTGCAATCTGGACGGAATTGAGAGCGGCGCCCTTTACGAGGTTGTCGGAGACGACCCACATATGGAAGCCTCTCGGGTTGTCCAGGTCCTGGCGGATCCGGCCGACGAACACTTCATCCAGGCCGGCAGCCATCAATGGCATCGGATACACCTGGTTTGACGGATCGTCCATCAATTCCACGCCAGGCGCGTTGGCGATGGCCTGTTTGACTTCCTCTACTGTCGGCGCGGCTTCAAGTTCCACATAGACCGACTCCGAATGGCCGGTCACAACCGGCAACCGGACGCATGTCGCAGCGACAGCAAGTTTTTCGTCATGCATGATTTTCTTCGTTTCGTTGATCATTTTCATTTCTTCGAACGTGTAGCCGTTTTCCGTAAATTTATCGATTTGCGGAATCGCGTTGAAAGCGATTGGATAATGGCGTTCAGCGGATTTCACCGGCAGCATTTTGGCTTCGGCATCTTTTGCCTGGTCAAAGTCGGCTGCTGCCTGCTCCTTGAGCTCATTGATGGCTCCGACGCCGGCGCCTGAGACGGCCTGGTACGTCGAAACAACAATTTTTCCGAGCCCGAACTGGGCCTTCAGCGGCTGCAGTGCACAGACCATCTGGATGGTGGAGCAGTTCGGGTTCGCGATGATGCCGTTATGCTTCCCGATATCTTCCGGATTCACTTCCGGCACCACGAGCGGCACTTCTTCGTTCATGCGGAACGCACTTGTGTTGTCGATGACAACCGCACCACGCTTGACGGCTTCCGGGGCGAATTGCTCCGAAATGCTGCCGCCTGCACTGAATAGCGCGATATCCACGCCTTCAAACGATTCAGGCGTTGCTTCTTCCACTATATAAGTTTTCCCTTTGAATTCGATTTCCTGCCCTGCTGAACGGCTCGACGCCAAAAACTTGATGGTGCCCACCGGAAAGTCCCGCTTTTCAAGCTGCTCTTTCATTTGTTGTCCTACCGCGCCTGTGGCGCCCATAATTGCTACATTATATGATTTCAAACAACTCGCTCCTTCAAAGATGATTGGCGTAATTGTACCATAATTCACCGTGCTAGAGAAATGAATCAGCGGAAATTCTGTGGTTTTATGGCAACTTCCAAAGGGAATCCGGTTCGCCGCTCCTGGAAATTTCAGAAAGAAAGCCCGGCTTAAAGTTCAGCCGGGCTTTCTTGCGTTCCTATTTCAGTTTATGCCGCGGCCTGCTATTCCGCTTCTTCCTTGGAGCGGATAATGGAAATGGCCGGTTCGCCGGCAAACACTTCCGAAAGCGCCTCCACCCTTTCGAGGGAGACTTCGTCGATCCGTTTGAGGATGTCGTCATAGGAAGGATGTCTGCCAAGCAGCAGTTCGTTCTTGCCGTTGCGGTTCATCCGTGCGCTGGTGCTCTCGAGGCCGAGCATCATATTGCCTTTCAGCTGCTCTTTCGAGTCCGTCACTTCCTCGAGCGTTGGCCCGCTGTGGCGGATGCTCTGCAGCGAAGCGGCAATCACTTCCTGAAGCTCATCCATTTGCTCGTTCGCCGTGCCGCCGTAAATCGCCAGCGTCCCGTGGTCTGAATAAGCTGAATGGTAGGAGTAGACCGAATACGCCAAGCCCCGCTCTTCCCGGATTTCCTGGAACAGGCGGGATGACATCGATCCGCCGATGATGTTGTTGAGGACCGTGAAATTGAACAGGTCTGCGTGCTCGATCGACATTCCCGGATAGCCGAAGCTCAAATGGCCCTGTTCGGTGTCCTTGTTCTTGTAGGAGTAACCAGGCGTGAAGACAGGGAACTTGTAATTCTTCGCGGTCGTCGAGCGGCTGAACGTCCCGAAAAGCGCTTCGATTTTCCGGATCAATGCAGGCGTGATATGGCCGGCAACGGAAATGACCGTATTTTCCGGCGTATAATGGTGCGACATGAACGATTCAATTTTTTCGCGAGTAAAACTTTTCAGCGTGCTAACTGTCCCAAGGATCGGCGCACCCATCGAATGGTGCGGATACATGACGCGCCATAGCTGTTCCTGCACATCGTCATCGGGCATATCCTCGGTCATGCTGATTTCTTCCAAGACGACCTGTCGCTCTTTTTCAATCTCCGCTACATCCATCTTCGAATTGAAAAACATATCCGCCAAGACCTCTACGGCCAGCTCCGCATGATGGTCGAGTATCTTCGCATAATAGCACGTATATTCCTTTGAAGTATAGGCATTGATATCGCCCCCGATGCGGTCGAATTCCTGGGCGATTTTCTTAGCCGATCGCGTCTCGGTGCCTTTGAACAGCATGTGCTCGATAAAATGCGTAATGCCGTTTTCTTCCGGCGACTCATCGCGCGATCCTGCTTTAACGAATACCCCGACCGCTACAGATCGGAAATGGGGGATCGATTCGGAAACGATGCGAAGGCCGTTTGTGCATGTATATGTTTGAACCACTTCACATTCCTCCTATATATATTGAAATAAAGAATATTCATCACCGATATTATGCAAAACAGCTACATAAATCCCGTGTGTTCCTATCCCTGCAACGCTACGCTAGCTTCGGTGCATGAAAAACCGTCGCTGCGCTAGCTTCGGGACATAAAAAACCGTTGCAACGCTATGCGCTTCTTCGCAAATAAATCAGATAGCACTTCTAAAACGGATAAAGTTATTAGCTTTTAAAGAGCTATCCAGCGCCGGCGCGTCCACGGGCAAGGCGGAGCTATGAGACGGGTGTCTTTCCCGGCTCATGGCGTAAGCCATGCCCTAAGCGCCGAAGCGGCATATGATATGTTGACTTTCAAGCTCAACCTACATAATAAGAAAAAAATTGCCAACGTGAGCTGGCAATTTTAGATTGTTTGATTTTATTCAGCTGCTTTTTCTGCTGCTTCTTTTTCTTCCTTCAAAACGATCTTGCGGGAAAGGTTGACGCGCCCTTGGCGGTCGATTTCAATGACCTTTACTTTGACGACATCGTCAAGCTTCAGGACATCTTCCACTTCCTTCGTCCGTTCTTCCTGGATTTCAGAAATATGGAGAAGGCCGTCTTTGCCTGTGAACAACTCGACAAAGGCACCGAATTTCTCAATGCGCTTCACTTTGCCTTCGTAGTATTCGCCGACTTTCGCTTCGCGGACGATATTTTCGATCATCGCTTTCGCTTTCGCGTTCATTTCTTCGTTGACGGAAGAAATGAAGATCGTGCCGTCTTGCTCCGTATCGATCTTCACGCCGGTTTCATCAATGATTTTATTGATGACTTTACCGCCTGGCCCGATAACATCGCGGATTTTGTCCGGATTGATCTTGACCATGATGATTTTCGGCGCAAATTGAGATAGGTGAGTTCTTGGCTCAGCGATTGTCGCAAGCATGGATTCCAGGATGTGGATACGGCCCACTTGCGCTTGAGTCAACGCTTCGTCAAGGATTTCGCGTGACAGCCCTTCGATTTTAATATCCATCTGAAGTGCTGTAATGCCTTTTGCTGTTCCAGCTACTTTGAAGTCCATATCGCCAAGGTGGTCTTCCATGCCTTGGATATCCGAAAGGACAGTGTAGTTTTCGCCTTTTTTGACAAGGCCCATCGCAATACCGGCAACCGGCGCTGTGATCGGTACCCCGGCATCCATCATCGCAAGCGTGGATGCACAAATGCTCGCCTGTGAAGTGGAACCGTTCGATTCCAGAACTTCCGCTACCAGGCGGATTGTGTAAGGGAATTCTTTTTCGCTTGGCAGAACCGCTTCCAACGCGCGTTCTCCAAGTGCTCCGTGCCCGATTTCCCGGCGTCCGGGACCGCGGAGGAATCCGGTTTCACCGACCGAGAATAACGGGAAGTTGTAATGGTGCATGAAACGCTTGGACTCTTCGATGCCAAGGCCGTCGATGATCTGGACGTCGCCCAGTGCACCCAGCGTACAGATGCTCATTGCCTGTGTCTGGCCGCGTGTGAACAATCCCGAGCCGTGGGTACGGTTCAAGATGCCGACTTCAGAGGACAATGCACGGATTTCTGACGGCGTACGGCCATCCGGACGGATTTTTTCGTCCGTGATCAAACGGCGCACTTCGTCTTTTACCATCTTGTCGAGGATCTGGCCAGCCTGTTTTTTCACATCATCGTCGGAATCTTCGTAAGCAGCCATGACGCGCTCTTTGACAGCCGCAATCGCTTCGTTGCGTTCCTGCTTTTCGCTGATTTGGACAGATGCATTCAAGTCTGCTTCAACAGCGGATTTGATTTCTTCTGTTAGGATCGGATCCAATTCATACAATTTGATTTCGGTTTTTTCTTTGCCGACTTCAGCAGCAATCTCTTCCTGGAAGGCGATCAATTTCTTGATTTCTTCATGGCCGAACATGATCGCTTCTAGAATGACTTCTTCCGAAACCTCTTTCGCGCCTGCTTCCACCATGTTGATTGCATCTTTCGTACCGGCAACCGTCAAGTTGATCGAGCTCTTTTCCAATTGCTCGTTCGTCGGGTTGATGATGTATTCGCCATCGACCATACCGACAATCACGCCGGCAATCGGACCGCCGAATGGAATATCCGAGATCATCAATGCCAATGAAGAACCGAACATTGCAGCCATTTCTGACGGGCAGTCCTGGTCTACGGACATGACCATGGAAATAACCTGGACTTCATTGCGGAAACCGTCCGGGAATAGCGGGCGGATCGGGCGGTCGATCAAACGGCTGATCAACGTCGCTTTTTCAGACGGGCGCCCTTCGCGCTTGATAAAGCCGCCAGGGATTTTCCCTACAGCATATAGGCGCTCTTCATAATTGACTGTGAGCGGGAAGAAATCCAAGGATTTCGGGGTTTTAGAAGCTGTGGCAGTCGAAAGCACTGCTGTATCTCCGTAACGGATCAAAGCTGCTCCATTTGCCTGTTTTGCTAACTGACCGACTTCGACCTGCAATGTGCGGCCGGCCCAATCGAGTGTATAGACTTTTTTCGTTTGCTCCATAATCGAGCTCCTCTCTCTTACAATGTATAGACAGTTTTATGTATCCATTAATAGTAGTGTATCAAAAAAGCATTCTCTATGCGATTGGATGCTGAAACTTTTATCCATAAAGAAAAAGCGGGACGAATCCCGCTTTCACTGTTTGCTATTATCGGCGTAGGCCAAGTTTTGCGATTAACTCACGGTAGCGCTGTACATCGTTCTCGCGCAAGTATTTAAGCAAGTTACGACGGCGTCCAACCATTTTGAAAAGTCCACGACGTGAGTGGTGATCTTTCTTGTGGGTACGCAAGTGCTCGTTCAAGTTGTTGATTTCTTCTGTAAGAATGGCGATTTGAATATCTGCAGATCCAGTATCAGTATCGTGCACTTTGTATTCATTGATCAATTCATTTTTACGTTCTTGAGTGATTGCCATGCTGTTCCACCTCCTAATCTCTGATATCCCCAATTACCGAGCAAACGTTGGTGATTCGATTTGCCAAGCAACGGTTCGTACTTTTCAGTACTTGTAAATCATAGCATACGCCTTTTTCAAAATCAACAATCCGACTTAGATAAGTTGGAAGACGGCAAAATAAATAGGGGCTGCCGGAATTCCACCTCTTATACGAAGAGGTACAGCATTTAGCAGTTTGTCGAAAAACCTCTTTGAAGCTGATTAATGTATAGAAGAAAGTAGTTATGCCGCTTTAGGTAGAGCAAAGACGATTGCTCCTGCGCAAGCTCGTCGCAAAAGAGGTGCCCAAAAACTTTTGTGCACCTCTTTGGCTCACGCCATGAGCCGGGCAAGAACACCCGTCTTATAGCTCCGCCTAGCCCATGGGCGCGCCGGCGCTAGTGTCGTTCTTTAAAGCTGATAGTTTACTTATTTAGCAATACTATTTGAGATATGGAGCAAAACAGCGGAGAAAACCGTACTGCTCCTGTCCCTGCATTGCATCTGCATCGCTACGCTAGCTTCGGTGCATGAAAAACCGTCGCTGCGCTGGCTTCGGGACATGAAAAACCGTTGCAGTGCTGCGCACTTCGTCGCAAAGTACCGGCCAAATGCAGTTCGGCCGGTACTTGCCTGCGGGAAAGCGAGACAGCCGAGACCCCGCAGGGAATGGTGGAGCAAATTTTATTTGCTCCACCATTTGCGACGAAGCTAGCAAAGCAATGCAGGAGCACAAGGTTTTCGAAGCGACTGAGGAGGTTTAGACGCGAGCCCGCGGCCGAAACATATGCTCCTGCAGCGCTATGCGCTTCGCAGCTGTTTTGCGGAATATCGGTTTAGGGACAAGTATTATAAATCTTTCTCAACAATCTACAATTAGCCGGGCTGCTGGTTTTCAGCTTTGAAAAAACCGATGGCCTGCTCCTTATCCCGCTGAATCTGGGCTTTCAGTTCATCGATGCCTGAGAACTTCTGCTCGTCGCGGATGCGGGTGTGCCACTCGACATCGACTTTCTCGCCGTAGATCGACTTGTCAAAATCGAGGATGTGGACTTCAATGCTCAGCATCTTCTCGTCCGGGTTGTTGAACGTCGGCTTATAACCGATATTGCAGACGCCGTCGTATTGCTGTTCCTGCACTTGGATCCGGACGGCATAGACGCCCCGCCCCGGAACGAATGTACCGATTTCCGGTTCGACGTTGGCAGTAGGAAAGCCGATCGTCCGACCCCGTTTGTCGCCGTTCACCACAGTACCGGATATCCGGAAAGGGCGCCCGAGCAGGCGGCAAACCGTGCCGACTTCCCCCGCCTTCAGAAGGCTGCGGATGCGGGTGGAACTGATTTTCTCTTCGCCGTCTTCCTGTTTCGCAATGACGGTGACGCCGAACGAGCCTTCACTTTTTTCTTCCATCAATTCCATATTGCCCTGGCCTTTGCAGCCAAAGGAATAATCAAAGCCCGCCGTGACATGAACAACGCCCAAGTCCTTGATAAAGTGTTGGATAAACTGTTCCGGCGTCAGCTGTGCAAAATCGGAAGTGAAGCGGACGATGAAGCAGACGTCCACCCCCATCTCTTCGAGGATGTCCATCTTCTCCTGCATTGGAGTGATGTAGAAGACTTCCTCTTTCCTTCCGCCGAGCACCAAGGACGGGTGCGGATCGAACGTCATGACGGCAGAGCGCGCATCAAGCAGTCGGGCGCGATCGATCGCTTCCCGGATGACACGCTGATGCCCTTTATGTACGCCGTCGAAAAAGCCGAGCGCAAGCGAAATCGGTCCCAGCTCTTCCGAAGGTTTTATTTGGTTCGGGTAATTCAAATGAATGATTTTCATCTTACACCTCATCGATTGTCGGGAATCCGAACATTTTTTCCGGCTTCATCTTCTCCGCCTTTTCTGGATGCCGCTTGTAGACCGCTACAGGTTCACCGCCTACTGAAAAGACCATCATGTCATGCTCCTCGAGCACGGGATGGCGGTCCATCACTTGGCCGTTCTTCAGGGCGAACCAGTCTTCCTTGCCGGCTTCCGCTGAAGGGAACCCGCTCAAGCCATAGTCTAACGGTTTCAGAACCTTGCCGATATCTCCATTTTGGGCAAGTTCCGCCACTTCGGCAAGTGTTACGCAATCTTTTTTCGCAAATTTCCCGGATTCCGTCCGTGTCAGTTTTGACATATGCGCCGGATAGCCGAGGGCTTCCCCGATCTGCACAGCAAGCGTGCGGATGTATGTGCCTTTCCCGCACCGGATACGGATTGAGAACTTCAGCTCTGTTCCGCGCCATTCCTCTTCCTTGCTCAACAACTCGATCGAGTCGATCCGGACGGTCCGGGCCGGGCGCTCTACGGCAATTCCTTGGCGCGCGTATTCGTAGAGCTTTTTGCCGTTCACTTTCACCGCTGAATAAATCGGCGGAATCTGGGTGATTTCCCCTGTCAATCCTTTAAGCGCCTCTTGGAGCTCCGCCCTGGTCACGATTTTGTCGCGTTCGTCCCTGTCGACCACTTCCCCGGTCGCATCTTCCGTTTCCGTCGAAAAGCCGATGGTCACTTCCGCTTCGTAAGTCTTCCCCTGATCTGTGATGTATTCTGCCACTTTAGTGGCGCGTCCGATGCAGATCGGCAGCACGCCGTCCACTTCTGGATCCAGTGTGCCGGTGTGGCCCACTTTTTTGGTTTTCAGGATTTTTCTTAATTTAAATACGCAATCGTGGGAAGTCATGCCTTTTTCTTTCCATAACGGTAGTACACCGTTCAATTCCATGCAATTCAACTCCTGGCTTTTGATTTCCTGCGTAAAAAAGCCTGCTCATCTAATTGATTAGACAGCAGGCTGTGGATTATTGGTCTTCTTTCGGTTCTTTGATCTCGCGCAATAGGGAGTCGATCCGGTTGCCGTAAGCAACAGAGGAATCGAATTCGAACGACAATTCCGGCGTCTTGCGCAGTCGGATCCGCTGCCCGATTTCCGAACGGATAAATCCTTTTGACTTCGACAAGCCGAGCAAAGTCTGCTCTTTCACTTTATCATCGCCCAGCACACTGATGTATACCGTCGCCTGCTGAAGATCGCCTGTCACTTCAACATCCGTAACCGTTACAAAACCGATCCGCGGATCTTTCAGTTTCCGGCCGATGATATCGCTGAGTTCCTTTTTCATCTGCTCGCCTACACGATTAGAGCGCATAGTCATAATTCTTTCACCTCGTTCTTACAAATATTCTTGGTGAACTTCAAGGCACTCCCAAGAAGGATTGCTTTCCAGGAACTGCAGGACCCGCGCCATCTCCTTGTCCGCCATATCTTTTGAAGAAGATACGGTGACAAATGCGAGGCGCGTCCGCTGCCAAACGTTCTGGTGGTCAATTTCCGCTCCTGAAACGTTGAATTTCTGTCTTGCCCGGGTCAGCATGCTTTTGACAACCGCCCGTTTTTCTTTTAGCGAATGCGCAACCGGAATGAAGAACTCACATTCCATGTATACGATCATTTGCGTTCGATTTCTTCCATTACGAACGCTTCGATAATATCGCCTTCTTTGACATCATTGAAGTTCTTGATCGTAATTCCGCATTCATAGCCTTTTGCGACTTCTTTTGCGTCATCTTTAAAGCGTTTCAATGTGTCGATTTCGCCTTCGAATACGACGATGCCTTCACGGATAACACGCACGCCGCTGTCGCGGGTGATCTTGCCTTCCGTTACATAGCTTCCGGCAATTGTACCCACTTTCGATACTTTGAACGTGCTGCGGATTTCCGCTTGTCCAATGATTTTTTCTTCGAATTCAGGGTCAAGCAAGCCTTTCATAGCGAACTCGATTTCCTCGATCACTTTATAGATGATGCGGTGCAGACGAATGTCGACGCCTTCAGCTTCTGCCGCACGTTTCGCATTGACATCCGGACGTACGTTAAAGCCGATAACGATGGCGTTGGATGCTGCTGCAAGCGATACATCCGATTCCGTGATGGCGCCGGCGCCTGTGTGGATGATCTTGACGTTTACGCCTTCAACATCGATTTTCATCAATGAAGCAGCCATCGCTTCAACGGAGCCTTGGACATCCGCTTTAACGATCAAGTTCAATTCTTTCATTTCCCCTTGTTTCAACTGGTCAAACAAATTGTCCAATGTTACGCGGGTTTTTTCTGAACGCTGAACTTGAAGAGCGGAAGTTGCACGGGTTTCGCCGACTTGGCGAGCCGTTTTCTCATCTTCAAACACCACGAAACGGTCGCCAGCTTGTGGCACGTCGTTCAAACCGGTAATCTCTACTGGTGTTGATGGACCAGCGTCTTTAACGCGGCGGCCCAGGTCATTGACCATCGCACGTACTCGGCCATATGTGTTACCGACAACAATCGGATCGCCGACATGGAGCGTTCCATCCTGGACAAGAAGGGTCGCGACTGAACCGCGTCCTTTGTCCAGTTCTGCTTCGATGACGGTACCGATGGCACGGCGTCCCGGATTGGCCTGCAATTCGCCTACTTCTGAAACCAAAAGGATCATTTCAAGCAACGAATCGATGCCTTCGCCTTTAAGTGCAGAAATCGGAACGAAAATCGTTTCGCCGCCCCAAGCTTCCGGCACTAGGCCGTGTTCGGTCAATTCCTGCATTACCCGGTCCGGGTTAGCGCTCGGCTTGTCCATTTTGTTCACGGCGATGATGATCGGTACTTCTGCAGCTTTTGCGTGATTAATCGCTTCGACGGTCTGGGGCATTACGCCGTCATCAGCCGCTACAACGATAATCGCGAGATCCGTCACTTTCGCTCCACGTGCCCGCATCGTTGTAAAGGCTGCGTGGCCAGGAGTATCCAGGAACGTGATTTTCTTGCCGTTTTCGACGACTTGGTAAGCGCCGATATGCTGTGTGATCCCGCCGGCTTCGCCAGCTGTCACTTTCGTGTTGCGGATCGAATCCAGCAACGTTGTTTTCCCGTGGTCAACGTGCCCCATGATCGTAACGACCGGTGGACGTTCTTGCAGAAGCGCTTCATCTTCAGCTTCGAAATAGACTTCAAGATCCGATTTATCCACCAGGATCTCTTCTTCCACTTCAACTTCATATTCCGCACAGATCAATTCAATTGCATCTTTATCAAGCTCTTGGTTGATGGTCGCCATCACGCCGAGCATGAATAATTTTTTGATGATTTCAGAAGGCTCGCGCCCTAATTTTTTCGCCAATTCACCGACCGTCAGCGATTCGCTGAACGTGATTTTCGCCGGCAGTTCTTTCTCTCTTTTCGGCATTGGCGGCAGCGGATTTACCGGCTGCTGGTTTTTGCCTTTGCGGTTGCGGTTTTGGCCGCCGCGGCCTGGTCCTCCGCCGCCTGGACGGTTGTTGCGCTGTCCTGGGCCTGCAGACGGTTTAGCTGCTTTCGGCGTGAAGTTTGAGCCTTTTGCAGGTGCCGCTGAACGGCTCTGCCCTTGCCCGCCGCTTTGCGGACGGGATTGCCCTTGGCCAGCAGGACGCGATTGCCCGCTGCCTTGTGGACGGGATTGCCCTTGGCCTGCCGGACGTGATTGTCCGCCGCCTTGTGGACGGGATTGTCCCTGTCCAGCAGGACGCGATTGTCCGCCGCTTTGTGGACGCGACTGCCCTTGCGGACGGGACTGTTGGTTCTGCGGACGGCTCTGCGCCTGCGGACGCTGTCCTTGTGCAGGTTTTTTGTAAATGCCGTCCAATTTTGAAACAGCATTGTCCTCTAATGTTGCCATATGGTTGGCCACTTCAATATTCAGCTTAGATAACTGGTTGATAATCTCTTTGCTCGGTTTGTCTACTTTTTTAGCGTATTCATGTACTCGAATTTTGGTCATCTGCTCACCCCCGGTTAATTTCTTCAAACAGACTCGATAGTTTTTTCGCAAACCCCTGATCGGTGATTGCAACCACTACACGTTCTGTTTTGCCTATTGCATGCCCAAGCTCGAAACGCGTTCCGAAAACTTGGAGATCCACGTTGTACGAATTGCATTTATCGTGCAATTTCTTGCTGGTATTTTCTGAAGCGTCTTCGGACAATATGACCAATTTCGCATTGCCGCTCCGGACTTCAGCCACTGCCATCCCTTCCCCGGACGTTGTCATCCGGGCACGGGTAGCCAATCCTAGAATTTGCAGGATCTTCTCTTTTGTTTTCATTTGTTCTGTAGACATTATTTTTTCAACTGCTCTCTTTGGACCACGCGAATCAATTCGTCGTAGACTTCAGCCGGCACTTTCGCCTCCAGCTGGTTATCCAGTACTTTCTTCTTGCGTGCCAGTTCAATCGCATCTTCCGACTTGGAAACGTAAGCTCCACGGCCTGACTTTTTGCCGGTCAGGTCAACGGATACTTCGCCTTCTTTCGTACGGACGACCCGGATCATTTCTTTCTTAGGATGCATCTCGCCTGTAGCCACACACTTCCGAAGCGGAATTTTCTTTTGCAGTGCCAAAGGACATCACCTTTTCCCGGTTATTCTTTCTCTCCATAAAAATCGAAGTCTTCAAAGTCTTCTTCATTCGACTCCGCCAACTCGATCGATGCATTTTCATTCGGGTAGATTCCCATTTCGCGTGCATCAGTCTCACTCTTGATGTCGATTTTCCAGCCAGTCAGCTTGGCGGCAAGGCGGGCGTTCTGGCCCCGTTTGCCGATTGCCAATGACAATTGATAGTCAGGAACGACAACCGTCGTCGATTTTTCATCTTCATTCACTTGGACATCAAGCACTTTCGAAGGGCTAAGCGCATTGGCCACAAAGACCACAGGCTCTTCAGACCATTCGACAATGTCGATTTTCTCACCGCTCAACTCATTGACGATTGTTTGGACGCGGGCGCCTTTAGCTCCGACACACGATCCGACGGGATCGATGTCTTCGCGGTGGGCGACTACCGAGATTTTCGAACGGTCGCCTGCTTCGCGTGCGATCGATTTGATCTCGACGATGCCTTCGTAAATTTCAGGAACTTCGTTTTCGAACAGGCGGCGCAGCAATCCCGGATGCGTTCTCGATACGAACACCTGCGGTCCGCGCGTCGTGCGCTCGACTTTCGTGATGTAGACTTTGATGCGGTCATGCGGCTGATAGGATTCGTTCGGCATTTGCTCCGTCTGCGGAAGCACCGCTTCCACTTTCCCGAGGCCGACGTAAAGATTGCGTGCATCCATGCGTTCAACGATGCCGTTGACAATGTCATCCGCACGGTCGACGAATTCTTCGAATATCAAGCCGCGCTCCGCTTCGCGTACGCGCTGCGTGACGACTTGCTTGGCTGTTTGTGCTGCGATGCGCCCGAAATTGCGCGGCGTCACTTCTTCTTCCACTACATCGCCAAGCTCGTATGCCGGGTTGATCGCTTTCGCATCTTCAAGCGAGATGTGCAGGCGCTCATCTTCCACTTCTTCAACGACATCTTTCCGCGAGTAGACCAGCATCGTGCCTGTACCCAAATTCAAATCCACACGCACGTTCTGCGCCTGGTTGAAATTGCGTTTGTAAGCTGTAACCAAAGCGGCTTCAATCGCCTCGATCAATACATCCCGTGAAATCCCTTTTTGCTTTTCCAATGCATCCAATGCATCCAATAACTCGTTGCCCATTATTTTATCACTCCTAAGTTCTTCAATCAGGTTTTGCAGAAAAATCAATGGCGAGCCGGATGACTGCAATTTTCTTGCGGTCAATGACAATCGTCTTTCTGCGTGTCTTGATCTTGATTTCTATTTCGATTTCTTCGTCATTGTAAGACAGCAAATACCCTTCAAATTCTTTTGAATCCTCAATCGGTTCATACGTCTTGATGTAGATGAATTTGCCGCGTGCCTTCTCGAAATCCTTCTCCTTCTTCAGCGGGCGCTCTGCGCCTGGCGAAGAAACTTCAAGGAAATAGTTCTGCTCGATCGGGTCGAGCTTATCCAGGATTTCGCTCAATTTTTCGCTGACCAGCGCGCATTGATCGATGTCGATCGGCGCTTCCGGATTGTCCACGTAGACGCGGAGGAACCAGCTGCGGCCTTCTTTTACGAATTCCACATCCACCAGTTCAAGTCCAAGTTCTTCCGTGATGGGCAATGCGATTTGTTCGATTTGTTCTGTAATTTTACTCATACATGCCTCCCGCCAATTTTATGCCATAACAACAGAAAAGAGCGGGAGAACCCACTCTTCTGTGACAGAGCTATCAATAAATGTTACTACAATAATACCATGAATCCCGGTGCAGTGCAAATCCTTAGAACAGCGAAAGCTGGTTGGCATCCGGCATGCCTTCTAGGCAGCCGTGGTCATCCATGTATTCGATGATTGTCTTCGATACACGCCCGCGCTGCTGGAGGTCCTCTTTCGACAGGAACGTCCCTTGTTCGCGTGCCGCAACGATGGATTTGGCCGCATTCGTCCCGAGTCCCGGTATGGCGTTGAACGGCGGAATCAAGCTTTTGCCGTCAATGATGAATTCATCCGCAGATGATTTGTACAGGTCCACTTTCTGGAAGGTGAACCCGCGTTCCACCATCTCGAGCGCCAATTCCATGACCGTCATCAAGTTCTTCTCTTTTGTGGAAGCTTCCAGCCCTTTGGCGTTGATTTCATCCACTTTTGCCCGGATCGAGGACGACCCTTTCGCCATGGCGTTGACATCGAAATCTTCAGCCCGCACCGTGAAGTACGCTGCGTAATAAAGGATCGGGAAATGCACTTTGAAATAAGCGATTCGCACCGCCATCAATACATAGGCAGCCGCGTGGGCTTTCGGGAACATGTACTTGATCTTTTTGCACGATTCGATGTACCAGTTCGGCACGCCTTCTTTCTTCATGGCTTCTTCCATTTCAGGCGTCAGCCCTTTCCCTTTCCGGACCGACTCCATGATCTTGAACGCAAGTGATGATTCAAGGCCCTGATAAATCAAATAAACCATGATATCATCCCGGCAGCCGATTACATCGGAAAGCTGGCATGTGCCGTTTTGGATCAATTCCTGGGCATTGCTCAGCCATACGTCAGTGCCGTGTGAAAGCCCTGAAATCTGGACAAGTTCCGAGAACGTTGTCGGTTTGGTTTCTTCAAGCATCTGGCGCACAAAGCGCGTACCGAATTCAGGGATGCCGAGCGTCCCCGTCTTGCAGCCGATCTGCTTTTCCGTCACGCCGAGCGATTCGACGCCCGAGAAGATTTTCATGACCTCCGGGTCGTCCGTCGGAATCGTCTTCGGATCGATGCCGGAGAGATCCTGCAGCATGCGGATCACTGTCGGATCATCGTGCCCGAGGATATCGAGCTTCAACAGGTTGTCGTGGATCGAATGGAAGTCGAAATGTGTTGTTTTCCATTCGGAATCCTGAGCATCTGCCGGAAATTGAATCGGCGAGAAATCATAGATGTCCATGTAATCAGGTACAACGATAATGCCCCCCGGGTGCTGGCCGGTGCTGCGCTTAACGCCGGAGCAGCCTTGGACCAGCCGGTCGATTTCTGCTCCCCGGAGCGTCATATCGCGGTCATTGGCATAGCCGCGGACATAGCCGTAAGCCGTTTTCTCGGCAACCGTGCCGATCGTTCCTGCACGGAACACATTGTCTTCCCCGAACAATTCCTTCGTGTAATTATGGGCTCTTGCCTGATAGTCGCCACTGAAGTTCAAATCGATATCGGGAACCTTGTCCCCTTTGAATCCGAGGAACGTTTCAAAAGGAATATCCTGTCCTTCTTTTTGGAACGGGATGCCGCAGTCCGGACATTCCTTGTCCGGCAAATCGAAACCGGAGCCGACAGAGCCGTCATCGAAGAACTCGGATTTCTTGCACTTGGAACAGATATAATGCGGCGGCAAAGGATTGACTTCCGTGATTTCCGTCAACGTCGCCACAAGCGACGACCCGACGGATCCGCGTGAACCGACCAGATAGCCGTCATCCAGCGACCGTTTAACAAGTTTATGGGAAATCAGGTAGATGACCGCGAAGCCGTGGCCGATGATCGATTTCAATTCCTTCTCGATGCGCGCTTCGACAATTTCGGGAAGCACTGGCCCGTATATCTGATGCGCCATATTATAGCTCAGTTCGCGGACTTCTTCATCGGCACCTTCGATTTTCGGTGTATACAGGTCGTCTTTGATCGGTTTTACCGTGTCGATCATATCGGCAATTTTATTGGAATTCACAATGACGATTTCGCGTGCCGTCTCTTCTCCGAGAAACTCGAATGCATCCAGCATTTCATTGGTCGTGCGGAAATGCACTTTCGGCAATTTATGCCGGTTGAGCGGATTGGCCCCGCCTTGGGAGCCGATCAGCACCTGGCGGAAAATCGCATCTGTTTCATCCAGGTAATGGACATTGCCCGTCGCAACGAGCGGGATTTCCAGTTTCCGGCTGACTTTCACAAGTTTGCGGATAACATCTTCCAGATTCCATTCATCGCGGATCAGTTCCCGCTCGATCAGATGCGAATAGACTTCTTTCGGATGCACTTCCAAGTAATCATAGAACCCTGCGGTCGCTTCGACTTCTTCCATCGACTTTTGCATAACGGCTTCGAACACTTCGCCTTTGTCGCAGCCAGAGCCGACAAGAAGCCCTGCCCGGTGGCGCTGCAGAAGCGAGCGCGGAATGCGCGGCACGCGGTAGAAATAGTTGATGTGAGAAGCCGAAACCAGCTTGAACAAGTTTTTCAGGCCTTCGTCGTTTTTGGCGAGCAGCGTGACGTGCGTCGGACGGGCCCGCTTGTAAGCGTCGCCGATTCCAACGTAATCATTCAGCTGGTCGTGGTAAAGGATGCCTTTTTCGTGCGCTTCCTTCAATAGATGCGTCAGCAAATAGGAAGTTGCTTCGGTATCGTAGATCGCCCGGTGATGCTGGGTCAATTCGATGCCGAATTTCTTCGCCAAAGTGTTTAGGCGGTGGTTCTTCAATTCCGGATGCAGCATCCGCGCGAGTTCCAGCGTATCGATGGTTGCATGCTTCTTGTCGATGCCGTATTTTTTATAGGCGACATACAGGAAGCCCATATCGAACGAGGCATTGTGCGCGACCATGATGTGGTCGCCTGCCCATTCGTAGTAATTGCGGATCACTTCTTCCACTTCGGGAGCGTTTCTGACCATATCATCCGTGATGCCGGTCAGGTCGATTGTCGTCGCTGACAGCGGATGGTGCGGATTGGCAAAGCTTTCAAATTTATCGATGATGTTGCCGCCTTTGATCTTAACGGCAGCGAGTTCGATGATCGTGTCGTAGACGGCCGACAAGCCGGTCGTCTCCAAGTCGAATACCACAAAGGTCTCTTCTTCAAGCAGTGCATGCCGCTCTTCGTATGCGATCGGCACGCCGTCATCGACCAGGTTCGCTTCCAAACCAAAAATCGCTTTGATGCCGTGCTTTTTGCTTGCGGCATAAGCGTCCGGGAATGACTGTACGCCCGCATGGTCGGTGATGGCGATGGCCGGATGGCCCCATTTCGCTGCTTGGGCGACAAGTGAATCAACAGACGATACGGCGTCCATTGCACTCATCGGCGTGTGCAGGTGCAGCTCAACGCGCTTTTCGTCTGCCGTGTCCTGCCGGCGGGCAGGGTTCACTTCCACCATGTCCTGTGCCATCATGACCAAGTCGCGCACGAACGTATCCATCTGGATCGAGCCGCGCGCTTTCAGCCACATGCCTTTTTTGACGCCGGCCATGAGCTCTGCATCTTCTTTGTCGCGGGAGAACATTTTCACCAGGATCGAATCGGTGTAATCGGTCATCTTCACCGTCAATAGTGAACGGCCGCTCCGGAGTTCACGTACTTCCACATCAAATACAAAACCTTCGATCGTGATGCGGCGCTCTTCTTCCGTGATGGATTTGATCTCGGCAATGGTTTCGTCCGGCTTGATGGCAATCCCCATCTGGAACGGGCCTGATGGTGCGCCGTTCTCTTTCCGGTCGGTTTCCCGTTTTTTCATATCGGCTACGGCTCTTTTCGCCATAGCCTCTTCTTCCGCCAAGCGCTCTTGCATGAACGCCTGATGGGCGGCTTCAGCCTCGCCGTTTTCTTCGGCTAATTTAAAAGCGACCGCGACATGCGGAAACCCGAATTGCTGATAGGCCGCTGCCAGTTTATCGCTGTATTTCGACGTCAATGCCATCATTTCATGTTCATGGCTGCAGCACAGAATCAGCTTATTGCCGTTCCATTCCGGCACTTGCGCAAGCAGCTGATTGCGCAGCGGCGGCGCCATGTCCGAGAATTCTTCCACCACATAACGCCAATACTCCATGACGAGTTCGCCATCCGCTGAAGAAGATTCGCTTTCCAGCGAAAGCTGGACATTGGCAATGGTGGCAAAAGTAGCATTTAAACGCTCTTTCAATAAAAGAAATAATTTCAGCGGCAACGTCTCTTTCACCTTGATGAGAAAGCGCCATGTACGCTCTTTTTTATGCACTGTCATCCGTGTCAGTTCAGCCTCTTCGAAAAAAGGCATATGTACATCGTCTGTTAAGTCGAGATGCTGCAGCAGAAGGTTGAATCGCATCTTTGGATCTTGCTCGTTTGTCATAATTATCCCCTTCGATACAGATTTTTTAAAAGGTGCTGCTGTTTTATGGGATATCAGCTGACACTCTTATATATTCGTATTGAAAACATTGCCCTATATGCGCCGTTCCTGCGCTCCAAAACTTGTTCGGATGGACAAGTATAACAGAAAAAATAAAGGAAAGTACAAGTTGTACTTTCCTTTAATCATATCAGATTATCCGATTATTTTTTAAAGAATTGCTGCAGATGATCGAGCAGTTCTTCACGTTTCCACTCGAAAGTCTCGCCCGTCCGGCGATATTTCACTTCCAGAATTCCTTCAGAAGCTTTTTTGCCGACTGTGATCCGCACCGGCATGCCGATCAGATCCGCATCTGCGAACTTGACGCCTGCGCGTTCAGCCCGATCATCCAGAAGGACTTCGTAGCGGTAGGATTTCAACAATTTGTACAAGTCTTCCCCTAATTCACGCTGGGTTTCGTCTTTCATGTTCACAGGCACAATGTGGATCTCGTAAGGCGCGATTACATCCGGCCACGTGAATCCTGCATCGTCCTGGAATTGTTCAGCTACTGCGGCCATGACGCGTGAGACACCGATTCCATAGCAGCCCATGATGTAAGGCATTGCTCTTCCCTGGTCATTGAGGAATGTCGCCTTCATCGGCACACTGTAGGTCGTGCCCAATTTAAAGATATGGCCGACTTCAATCCCTTTGGCAAATTGGATCGTCCCTTCGCCGTCCGGTGACGGGTCTCCCTCTTGGATAAAGCGCAGGTCGGCATAAGTGTCGACCGAAAAATCTTTTCCTGGCGTGACGTTTGCCAAATGCTGGCCGTTTTCATTCGCTCCGGCCACACCGTTGACAATTGCTTTGACGGCATGGTCCGCATAAACGCGTACTGCCGGCGGCAAGCCGATAGGACCGAGTGAACCGATTTCACAATTCAACAGCTCTTGGACTTCTTCCGGTGCAGCAAGCTCCACGATTTTCGCTCCGGTCGCATGCTTCACTTTCACATCGTTGATGTCATGGTCGCCTCGTGCCAGGACAACGACAAAATCGTCATCTGTCTTGAAGACCAGGGTTTTGATGCATTTTTCCGGTGTTGTATTCAGGAATGCAGCAACATCCGCAATCGTTTTTTGATCAGGCGTTGCCACTTTCTCCATCTCTTTCGGCGCTTCCTCCGACTTTGGATAGTCGACATTGACCGCAGCCATTTCAATATTGGCGGCATAGCCTGAACTGTCCGAATAAGCAATCGTGTCTTCGCCGATTTCTGACAGCACCATGAATTCATGGTTGTCTTTACCGCCGATTGCTCCGGAATCCGCAATGACTGCTCGGAAATTCAATCCGAGGCGGGTGAAAATATTGGTATAGGCCTGCATCATCACATTATACGTTTCGTCCAGGCTTTCAGGCGTCGCGTGGAATGAATAGGCATCTTTCATCAGGAATTCACGGCCGCGCAGCAATCCGAAGCGCGGGCGTTTTTCATCGCGGAACTTGGACTGGATCTGGAACAGGTTCAGCGGCAGTTTCTTATAGGATTTGATTTCATCGCGCAAAAGGCTCGTAATGACTTCCTCATGCGTCGCACCGAGCGCAAATGCACGGTCATTCCGGTCTGTAAGCCTCATCAGCTCATCGCCATACGAATACCAGCGGCCGGTTTCCTGCCAAAGTTCAGCTTGCTGAAGTGCCGGAAGGAATACTTCCACACTGCCCGCCGCTTCCATTTCTTCACGGATGATGGTCTCCACTTTCTGGAGGACGCGCTTTCCGAGCGGAAGGAACGAATAGATGCCGCTTGTGTTTTGGCGGATAAAGCCTCCGCGCAATAAGAGCTGATGCGATTTTACATCCGCATCAGCCGGTGTTTCTCTTAATGTTGGGATAAAAGTTGCTGTTTGTTTCATTCCGGAATGCACCTCGACTGACTATTGAATTTTTTAGAAGAAGAATTTTTGGATATCGTTCCATGTAACGATGATCATGAGCAGCATGAGCAGCATGATTCCTACAAAATGCACCATGCCCTCTTTTTGGCTGTCCACCGGTTTTCCGCGAAGCGCTTCAAGGATGAAGAACATCAAGCGCCCGCCGTCCAATGCCGGAAGCGGCAGCAAGTTCATGATTCCTAAGTTGATGCTGAGCATACCCGCCCAGCTCATCAATGTGAAGATGCCGTATTTCGCAACTTCTTCCGTCGTTTTATAAATTCCGACCGGCCCCGACAAGGCATCGATCGTGAACTGCCCGGTTACGAGCATGCCCAGCAAACGGAAGATTTCTTTGAACCAAAAGATGGTCTGTTCAGCACCGTATACGAATGAGCCGAAGAAATCCTTTTCCAGCGGACTTTGGTACAGCACGCCGATAACGCCGACTTTTTCCGGAGATTCTTCAGAAACTTCCGGTGTGATCGTAAACGCCATCTGCTCTCCGCCGCGCTCCACTTCGAACTCGAGCGGATTCCCTGCATTTTCCTGTACGATGCCGACAAGCTCGTTCCAAGAAGCGATCGCTTCTCCGCTAATGGCCGTGACCAAGTCGCCGTCCTGCATGCCGGCAGCTTCTGCCGGACTGTCTTCCGCCACTTCTGTAATGACAGGTTCATTGGTCGGAATGCCTTGCATCAAGGCAATCGCTGTAAAGATGAAAAATGCCAGGATGAAATTGAATAGCGGGCCAGCCAAGATCGTCATGAACCGGTGCCCGACGCTTTTCGAATTGAACTGGCGGTCATATGGGGCAAGAATGGTTTCTTTGCCGTTCTCTTCCACAAGTGCCTCACGGGCCACCTCGATGCGGACGAATTTCTCGTCTTCATCGTACCCTTTGATGTACAGCTCTTTTTCCAGATCGGCTTCTTCCACTTCCAGGAACAAGATATCCGGATGCATCGTCTTCTGGTTCATGATGACTTTCGTCGCCACGCCGTCTTTGTTCAACAGGACGCCGATGCGGTGGCCGGCTTGGATATGGATAGCATCCATCTCTTCACCCGCCATGCGCACGTAGCCGCCGATCGGCAGCAGACGCACGGTGTAAAGTGTCTCGCCTTTTGTGATCCCCAATATTTTCGGCCCCATGCCGATTGCAAATTCCCGCACCAATATGCCGGCGCGCTTCGCGAAAAGGAAATGGCCGAGTTCATGGAAAAAAACCAGAGCACCGAAAATTATGATAAACGCTAATACTGTTTCCATTCAAACCCATCCTTATTAACCTTTTTCGGTTTTGTCTTAAGCTATTTTAGCATGTTTTTAACGGATTTTCTTGTTTCAGCGTCTACCTCTAAAATTGTCCCCAAGTCCGGTTTTGATACCGTCTTATGGCTGTCCATGGCACTTTCGATCATTTCCTCGATCTGCAGGAACTTAATTTCTTCATTCAAAAACATGGCCACTGCCTGTTCATTCGCCGCATTGAAAACGGTGGTCATCGTACCGCCTTCGCGCCCGGCATCAAATGCCAATTGCAATGCCCGGAACCGTTCGTAATCCATTTCCTGGAAATTCAATTTCCCGATTTCCGCCAAGTTGAGGCGTTTCGCTTGAGGACGCGGCAGGCGGTCCGGATAAGTAAGGGCATACTGAATCGGAACACGCATGTCGGGCGTCCCCAATTGGGCCATGACGCTCGTGTCCTGGAATTCCACCATGGAATGGATGATGCTTTCCCGGTGCAGGAGGACATCAATGTCGTCATATGCGAAATTGAAAAGCACGTGCGCTTCAATCACTTCCAGCCCTTTGTTGACCATACTTGCGGAATCGATTGTGATTTTCGCTCCCATGGACCAGTTCGGATGCGCCAGCGCTTCCTTCACAGTGACATGCTGCAATTGATCACGGGTCAAATCGCGGAAGCTGCCGCCGGAAGCTGTTAAGATCAGCCGGCTTGCCTGTTCGAGCTTTTCCCCGTTCAAGGCTTGGAACAGCGCTGAATGTTCGCTGTCCACCGGCAAAATTTTCGCACCATATACAGAAGCGCTTTCCATGACGAGATGCCCGGCTGTCACCAATGTCTCTTTATTGGCGATGGCGATCGTACGGCCGAGTTTGATGGCCTCGAGTGTCGGCTGAAGCCCGACGCTCCCGATGACGGCATTGACCAGGACATCTGCATCGTATGTAGCGGTCTCGATCAGGCCTTCACTGCCTGAAACGACAGAAACGCCCGGAAATTCGCTACGCAAAGCGGCAGCATCTTCTGCCCCTTGCACGCAAACGATTTCCGGCCGGAATTCCCGAATGATGTCTCTTGCCATTTCTATGTTTTTCCCGGCTGAAAAGCCGGTTAATTGGAACTTATTCGGATGTTCCCTTATGATATCTGCTGTCTGCACACCGATCGAACCAGTGGCTCCGAGCAAGATGATGCTTTTGCGCATTCAGAAGCTCCCTTTCTTAAATGAAATGTAAAAAGTGCAGCAGCGGCATGACGAACAGGATGCTGTCGAAGCGGTCCAATATCCCGCCGTGCCCGGGCAAAATATGTCCGGAGTCCTTGACGTTGAAATGCCTTTTAAGCGCAGATTCGACCAGATCGCCGAGCTGCCCGAAAATCGATGCTGCGATGGTGACGATTACAATGATAAGAATCGATTTGTCCAAATCGACGAAATAATTCAAAACGAGCGCCACAGCGATCGCCCAGATAATGCCGCCCACAAATCCCTCGATTGTTTTGTTCGGGGAGATTTCCGGCCATAATTTGCGCTTGCCGATTTTCCGTCCGGTGAAATAAGCCCCTGAATCGGTGAACCAGACCACTAATAAGGCATAGACAACAAAAGCTAGCCCTTCGATGCGTGTTTCGATGAAATAGTAAAATCCGACGCCGATATATAAAGTACCTAATATAGCAAATGCGGCATCGTCAAATGTAAAGCTGTTTTTGACCACCACCGTATGGATGAGCAGCAGAATGACCGCAATAAAGGCAAATTCCACTTTGACATATCCGGTGAGTTCATAGATGTGAACTGCCCATTCGTCCGGCATCATAAATGCATACAAAGCGATCAGGGAGATCAGCCCGGGGATGCTAAACAAGCTTCTGCCTTTCATATTCAACAGTTCCTGCAGCCCGACGGTTGCGAGTGCGAACGTCATCAGAATAAACGGGATCCCGCCGTAGATGACGAACGGAATGAAAAGAGCGGCCGCAATGATTCCAGTAATGATGCGCTGTTTCAATTTGCTTCTTCCCCTTTCAATCCTCCAAACCGGCGATTCCGTTTCTGGAAATCTTCAATCGCTTCAAGCAGCGATTCTTCTCCAAAATCCGGCCATAAAGTTTCGGTGAACCAGAATTCCGTATACGCCAACTGCCAGAGCATGAAATTGCTCAGGCGGACTTCCCCGCTTGTACGGATCAGCAAATCCGGCTCCGGCAGGTCATTTGTCATCAATCCGGCTGTAATATGGTCTTCCGTGATATCTTCAAGATTCAACGTGCCAGCTGCAACTTGCGCTGCGATGTTTTTTACTGCATCAACAATTTCTGCACGGCTGCCATAATTCAAAGCAAAATTCAGCACAAGCCCGGTATTGTCTTTGGTCGCTTCCTTCGCTTTGCGGATCGCTTCCAGTGTATGTGCAGGCAAGTTATGGTGGTACCCCATCATTTCAACCCGGACATTCTCTTCGATCAATTCCGGCAGAAACACCGATAGGAATTCTTCCGGCAAACGCATGAGGAAATCCACTTCCATTTTCGGGCGCTTCCAATTCTCAGTTGAAAAAGCATAAAGCGTCAAAACGCCTACGCCCAGTTCGTTGGCCAGCTTCGTGATTTTGCGCACCGTCTTCATACCTTCATGATGGCCCGCAACCCGCGGAAGAGACCGCTTTTTCGCCCATCGACCATTTCCATCCATGATGATGGCGATATGGGATGGAACACCCATTGCTGCAACTTCTGAAACGAAGCCTTCATTTTCAATTGCAGGATCTGCCATCCTTTTTAATAATTTATTGAACATATTTTAATCCTCCACCTATTGCAAATCGGCATGTCTAAAGCTTATCATATCAAAAAAAACAGGGTTGTGCGCTTTCTTTCTGGCTGTTGCCACATTTTTGGCAGAAAAAAAGCGTCCTGCTAGACAGGACGCTTTGCGTGATTAAAAGTTCTGTTTAAACTTCCATAATCTCTTTTTCTTTGTCTTTCGCCACATCATCGATTTTCGCAATGTACGAATCCGTCAATTTCTGAACGTCGTCAGAATAGCTGCGCAAATCATCTTCTGTGATTTCACTTTTCTTCTCAAGCTTCTTAAGATCATCGTTCGCATCGCGGCGAATGTTGCGGATTCCGACTTTCGCTTCTTCCGCTTCTTTTTTCACTTGCTTGACCAGATCCTTGCGGCGCTCTTCTGTCAATGCCGGAATCGCCAGGCGGATGACAGAGCCATCGTTCGACGGGCTCAACCCAAGATCAGACTTCAGGATCGCTTTTTCGATGTCGCCCAAGACCGATTTGTCGTAAGGCTGGATCATGATCAAGCGTGCTTCCGGTACGGAAACACCGGCCACTTGGTTGATCGGAGTAGGTGCACCATAATAATCCACTGTCAATTTGTTTAGAATTGAAGGGTTTGCGCGTCCAGCACGGATGGAAGAAAGTTCACGTGAAAAAGCTGAAAGTGCGTTTTCCATTTTCGTCTTCGTATCGTTCATCACTGTTTTTGGCATTATAATGTTCTCCTCACCACTGTCCCGATTTTTTCACCGAGAACAGCCCGTTTTATATTTCCGTTTTCCATAATTGAGAATACTACGAGTGGGATGTCATTGTCCATACATAGGGTAGAAGCGGTGGAATCCATGACCTGCAAGCCTTGCTGGATGACGTCGAAATACGATAATTCTTCGTATTTCACTGCATCCACGTCTGTTTTCGGATCCGCTGAGTAAACGCCATCCACATTGTTTTTAGCCATCAGAATGACATCAGCTTCAATTTCTGCAGCGCGCAGTGCAGCTGTCGTATCGGTTGAGAAGTAAGGATTGCCGGTGCCTGCCGCAAAAATGACAACACGCTTTTTCTCCAAGTGGCGAATCGCCCGTCTGCGGATATAAGGTTCGGCTACCTGGCGCATTTCAATAGAAGAAAGCACGCGGGTTTCGACGTCCTGTTTCTCCAAGGAATCTTGCAGCGCCAGAGAATTCATCACTGTTGCGAGCATTCCCATATAATCTGCAGTGGCACGGTCCATGCCCATTTCAGAGCCGATCTTGCCTCTCCAGATATTGCCGCCGCCGACCACAACTGCCACTTCCACACCAAGTTCCACTACATCTTTCACCTGGCTAGCCACCGATTTGATGATTTCAGGAGATAAACCGAATCCCTTTTCCCCAGCCATCGCTTCTCCACTAAGTTTTAATACAATGCGTTTATATTGTTGAACACTCATCGGTACCCTCCATTACACTTTTATTGAAAAATAGGGAACACATGCTGTGTTCCCTGGGTGGATCATATGCTTTTCGAACTTATTTTTTGTTGACTTGGCTCATAACTTCATCAGCAAAGTTATCTTCGCGTTTTTCGATGCCTTCGCCGACTTCGTAGCGGATGAATTCTTTTACTGTTCCGCCAGTTGAAGCTGCAAAGTCACGTACTTTCTGGTCAGAGTTCTTAACGAACGCTTGGTCCAAAAGGCAAACGTCTTCGAAATATTTGCCAAGGCGGCCTTCAACCATTTTCGCAACGATGTTTTCTGGCTTGCCTTCGTTGAGAGCTTGCTCAGTCAAGATTTTGCGCTCGTGTTCAACTTCGTCAGCTGACACTTCGTCGCGTGAAACGTATTTCGGGTTCAAAGCAGCGATATGCATCGCGATGTCGCGTGCAGCTTCTGCGTTTGTAGAGTTTTCAAGTACAACCAATACTGAAATGCGGCCGCCCATGTGCAGGTAAGGACCGAAAGCGTCAGCATCTGTTTTTGTGCGGATTTCGAAACGGCGCAAAGTGATTTTTTCACCGATCTTCGCGATTGCGTTCGAGATGTGGTCAGCAACAGTCAAGCCGTTTGACATTGTTGAAGCAGTAGCTTCTTCAATTGTAGCTGGCTTCGTGTCGATCAAATGCTCGCCCAATTCTTTTACAAGTGTCTGGAAGCCTTCGTTTTTAGCAACGAAATCAGTTTCCGCGTTCACTTCGTAGATTACAGCTTCGTTGTCTTTCACAAGGATGTTTGTAATCCCTTCAGCAGCAATGCGGTCTGCTTTCTTAGAAGCGCTTGAAAGGCCCTTTTCGCGCAAGAAGTCGATAGCTGCGTCGATGTCGCCATCTGTCTGCACTAGCGCTTTTTTGCAATCCATCATACCTGCGCCTGTTTTTTCACGCAATTCTTTTACCATTTGTGCTGTAACTGCCATGATTGAATTCCTCCTTAGGATATGAACAATTTCTCAAAAAAAGGTGATAAGTGGGTTTCGCCGCTTATCACCTGTAACACTTGTGAATTACTCAGCAGCTTCAGCTGGAGTTTCTTCGTCTTCTTCCGGTTTAGACTCAAGCAAAGCGTCCGCCATTTTACCAGTTAAAAGTTTAACAGCGCGGATTGCATCGTCGTTTGCAGGAATTACATAATCGATTTCATCAGGGTCGCAGTTTGTATCAACGATACCTACGATCGGGATGTTCAATTTCATTGCTTCTGCAACAGCAATGCGTTCTTTGCGTGGGTCAACTACGAACATAACGTCCGGCAGTGAACTCATATCACGGATACCGCCAAGGAATTTAACAAGGCGTTCGTGTTCTTTTTTCAATTGAACTACTTCTTTTTTCGGTAGAACTTCAAAAGTTCCATCTTCTTCCATGCGCTCGATCTGTTTCAAACGGCTCACACGTTTTTGGATTGTACCGAAGTTTGTAAGTGTTCCACCCAACCAACGCTGGTTGATGTAGTAGTTGCCAGAACGTTCAGCTTCTTCTTTGATCGCGTCCTGAGCTTGTTTTTTCGTTCCAACGAATAGTACTTTACCGCCTTCTTCGCCCACTTGTTTCATGAAGTTATAAGCTTCTTCCAATTTGCGGACTGTTTTTTGAAGGTCGATGATGTAGATACCGTTACGCTCAACGAAAATATATTTTTTCATTTTCGGGTTCCAACGGCGAGTCTGGTGGCCAAAGTGTACACCAGCTTCAAGCAATTGTTTCATAGAAATTACTGACATGTGTGTTTCCTCCTGATAGGTTATTTTTTCCCTCCGCATTCTTCTTCTCTGTACCGTTACTTTTGAAAAAGCACCTGCGGCACAAATCCGAATGCGTGTGTATTTAACACCATTTGAAATTATACCACGGCCCTCATACGGACCGCAACAAGTTTCTCTTATAAATTAGCGGAAACGCTTCGGGCATTCGCTTCCCACTAATTCATCTGGATAGTTCATTTAGAATACGGAGCACCGGAACGATGAAGCCAGCAAAGAAAGCAAAATAAAAAAGCACCGGAAAGGATCCGGCGCTTTAGATTTTATGCTTAGTTCATTTTCAATTGTTCAAGCTCTGCAAGGAATTTCGTGTTCAATACTTTGATGTATGTCCCTTTCATCCCAAGCGAACGTGATTCGATAACGCCGGCACTTTCAAGTTTGCGGAGTGCGTTGACGATTACAGAACGTGTGATGCCGACGCGGTCAGCGATTTTTGAAGCGACAAGCAAGCCTTCGTTGCCGTCCAGCTCTTCAAAAATGTGCTCGATCGCTTCAAGCTCACTGTATGAAAGCGAAGAAATCGCCATTTGAACAACCGCTTTGCTGCGTGCTTCTTCTTCAATGCGGTCGCCTTTTTCGCGAAGGATCTCCATGCCGACTACAGTCGCACCGTATTCGGCAAGAATAAGGTCATCGTCATGGAATTCTTCTTTGACGCGGCCAAGTAGCAATGTGCCCAGACGCTCGCCGCCGCCGATAATCGGAACGATCGTAGTCAAAGCATCTTTAAACAATTCACGCTCTTCGACAGGGAAGATTGTGTGTTCACTGTTTACATCAAGGTTAGCAGACGTTTCAGTGATGTTTGAAAGGTTTTGTGTGTATTCCAACGGGAATTGGCGCTCTTCGAGCATCCCTTTCATGCGTTCGTTTTCGATTTGCTGGCTGACAGCAAATCCTAGCAATTTACCTTTACGGCTAACTACGAACGTGTTGCATTCAATTACTTCGCTCAATGTCTCAGCCATGTCTTTAAAGTTCACAGGTTTCCCTGCCGCTGCTTGAAGCATTGAGTTGATTTTTCTTGTTTTTTCCAATAAATTCATTTAAATGAACCTCCTACGGTTTTCATGCAGTATTTATTAAATATTCTAAAGGTTTTTACTCTTTAAAGATACTGAAACGCCTTGAATTACAGGATAAATTGTGACAAATCTTTGTTTTTTGCCACATTTTCAAGCTTTTCATTCACATATTGAGGCGTGATGTCGATTTGGGCAGGCGAAATTTCACTTGCTTCAAATGACAGCTCCTCCAATAAGCGTTCTAAAATGGTGTGAAGCCGTCGGGCACCGATATTATCGGTCTCCTGGTTCACATCATAGGCGATTTCAGCCAGTCTAATAATTGACGCATCATTGAAGTTTATCACAACTCCCTCTGTTTCGAGAAGTGCTTTGTACTGATTTATCAATGAATGCTTCGGTTCTGTTAAGATTTTGACAAAATCATCAACTTCCAGCTTCTGCAGCTCCACGCGGATCGGGAAGCGCCCTTGCAATTCCGGAATCAGATCGGACGGTTTGGACATATGGAATGCCCCTGCTGCCACAAACAGCACATAATCGGTCTTCACGGCGCCGTATTTCGTGTTGATGGTCGATCCTTCCACAATCGGAAGAATATCGCGCTGCACGCCTTCGCGCGAAACATCCGCCGAAGATGAGCTGTTCTTGCTCGCAATCTTATCCATCTCATCGATGAAGATGATGCCCTGCTGTTCGGTCCGCTCGATGGCTTCTGCCGCCACTTCCTCGTCATCAACCAGTTTAGCCGCCTCTTCAGCAGCCAGTATCCGGCGTGCTTCTTTCACTTGGACTTTGCGTTTTTTCTTTTTCTTCGGCATCAAAGAAGACAAGGCGTCCTGCATATTCGCACCCATCTGCTCCATTCCCGAACCTTGCAGGGCGTCAAACATACTCGGAATGTTTTCCGAAACTTCAACAGTCAGCCAGTTTTCTTCCAGCTTTCCAGCTTTGAGGTCAGCTGCAATTTCACGGCGCTTGACCCGCACTTCCACTTCAGCCACCGGATCTTCCTCTTCCTGGTCCATCTTCTGCCCGAAAAGCATTTCGAGCGGATTCTGGCCATTCGGCTTTTTCTTCAAGGAAGGGGCGAGCAATTTGACGATGCGGTCGTTCGCCGCTGCTTCCGCCTGCTCTTTCACCGCTTCAAAACGCTCTTCTTTGATCATGCGGACAGCCGCTTCCACCAGGTCGCGCACCATCGATTCCACGTCCCTGCCGACATAGCCGACTTCCGTGAATTTGGTCGCTTCCACTTTAACGAAAGGGGCACCGGTCAGTTTGGCGATCCGGCGGGCGATTTCCGTCTTGCCGACGCCTGTCGGCCCGATCATCAGAATATTTTTCGGTATCACTTCATCGCGCAATTCGTCATCGAGACGGCTTCTGCGGTAGCGGTTGCGGAGTGCAATCGCGATGGAGCGCTTCGCATCTTTCTGCCCGACAATATACCGGTCCAGATGGTCTGTGATTTGCCTAGGAGTCAGATCTTGCTGTTTTTTCATTTCGCCAGCTCCTCCACTACGATTTGATGGTTGGTGTAGACGCAAATATCCGCTGCTGTCTCCAGTGCAGACTGGGCGATTTCATAAGCAGTCAGTTTGTCGCCTGCATATTTCTTCAATGCACGGCCGGCTGCCAGTGCGTAATTCCCGCCCGAGCCGATGGCCAGGATCCCGTCATCAGGCTCGATGACTTCCCCGGTTCCGGAAACCAACAGAAGCTCATCTGCATCCATGACGATCAGCATCGCTTCAAGCTGGCGGAGCATCTTATCGCCGCGCCATTGCTTTGCAAGTTCGACTGCTGCGCGCTGGAGGTTTCCGTTGTATTCCGTCAGCTTGCCTTCGAACATTTCAAATAGCGTGAAGGCATCCGCCACGGAACCCGCAAATCCGGTCAATACTTTGCCATTGTATAGCCTCCGCACTTTCCGCGCCGTGTGCTTCATGACAACTGCATTGCCGAATGTCACTTGCCCGTCGCCGGCCATCGCGCATTCCCCGTTATGCCGTACTGCAAATATCGTGGTTGCATGAAATTCGTGCATTTGGATATCCCCTCTCTAAGCTCTTGGATGTGAATTCAAATAGGTCTTCCGTAAATGCTCTTTTGTAACATGAGTATAGACTTGGGTGGAACTCAGATGTGAATGGCCCAAAAGTTCCTGGACCGTCCGCATGTCCGCCCCGTTGTTCAATAAATGCGTTGCGAACGTGTGGCGGATCATATGGGGATAGATCGCCGAATTGGCGGACGCTTTTTTCATGCATTCGTTCAGTATATGGCGGATGCCGCGGTCCGTTACCGGTTCGCCGCGGTTGTTGACGAATAAGCTTTGGTGATCCTGCTTCTTCATCAGCTTAGGACGCACTTCTTCGATATAATGTTCCAAGGCATCGTGTGCAAACCCGCCATACGGAATGTAGCGCTCTTTGCGGCCTTTCCCCATGACTTTGACGATATGCATCGTCCGGTCAAGATCCTGCATCCGGATCGACACGCATTCACTGACCCGCATGCCGGTCGCATACAGCAATTCCAGCAGCGCGGTGTTCCGTTTGGACAGCTTATCCTCTCCCTGGACCGATTTGAACAGCACTTCCATCTCTTCTTCATAGAAGAATTGGGGCAGCCGTTCTTCTTTCTTCGGGTGATAGAGCGACCGGAAAGCCGCTTCGCTCAGCCCAAACTCCCGGCTGCCATACCGGAAAAAGGAACGGATAGATGAAATCTTCCGGGATATGGTGGTGCGTGACAGCTTCGTTTCATAAAGCTTCGTAACATAATTTCTCGCGTGCAGGTATTCCACTTCCTGCAATTCACCGATTCCTTCCTGTTCCATAAACAGAAAAAAATCCTCCAAGTCTTTCTCATAGTGGTGGACGGTGTGTTCGGAATAATTTTTTTCAAGTTGGATGTAGGCCATGTAAGATTTAAGCAGTCCGTGTTTATCCATTTCTCGTGAGCCCACCTTTTCCGCAAATACAAAAGCCTCTAAATTATAACAACATTTAGAGGCTTTTATCAATTAAACAGTTACGGTATTCATAAAATTGTGAATAGCTTTCAACGCCCGGTCTGCGTGTTTTTCTGCGCGTTCCTGCTTCGATTTGATGCGTTCCCCGAGGTCCGGGAACAGGCCGAAGTTGACGTTCATCGGCTGGAAGTTTTTGCTGTCCGCTTCTGTGATATAGCGCGCCATGCTGCCTAAGGCCGTTTCAGCCGGCATAACGATCAACTCTTCTCCTTGCGCCATACGGGCCGCATTGATGCCGGCCAGCAAACCGCTTCCTGCCGACTCGACATAGCCTTCCACGCCGGTCATTTGCCCGGCAAAGAAGATGGTCGGGTTGGCTCGCAGCTGGTATGTCGGCTGGAGCACTTTCGGTGAATTGATGAATGTGTTGCGGTGCATCACACCATAGCGTACGATTTCCACATTCTCGAGGCCCGGGATCAATTTCAAGACCTCTTTCTGAGGTCCCCATTTCAAATGCGTCTGGAAACCGACGATGTTGTAAAGCGTACCAGCTGCGTCATCCTGGCGCAGCTGGACGACTGCATACGGGCGCTTGCCTGTTTTCGGGTCTTCCAGTCCGACCGGTTTCATCGGGCCAAACGTCAGCGTTTTCTCGCCTCTCGCCGCCATCACTTCAACCGGCATGCAGCCTTCGAAATAAATCTCTTTTTCGAATTCCTTCAACGGAACCACTTCCGCTTCGACGAGCGCTGTGTGGAAGCGCTTGAACTCCTCTTCTGTCATCGGGCAGTTCAAGTAAGCCGCTTCCCCTTTGTCGTAGCGGGATTTCAAGTAGACCTTGTCCATATCGATGCTGTCTTTTTCAATGATCGGCGCTGCCGCGTCGTAGAAGTAAAGATAGTCTTGGCCGGTCAAATCACGGATTTTTTCAGCAAGCGCCGGAGAAGTCAACGGCCCCGTAGCGATAATCGTGATGCCTTCAGGGATTTCTGTGACTTCTTCGTTGATCACTTCAACCAGTGGATGGTTCCGGACTTTATCGGTCACCATGCCGGCAAATTCGTGGCGGTCAACTGCCAATGCGCCGCCTGCAGGGACAGAAGCCTTGTCTGCCGACTCGATGATAACGGAATCGAGCTGGCGCATTTCTTCCTTGATGACGCCTACTGCATTTGTCAATGAATTGGCGCGGAGCGAGTTGCTGCATACCAATTCCGCAAATTTATCCGTGTGGTGTGCAGGCGTCTGCTTCACCGGACGCATTTCATAAAGCCGGACATTGATGCCGCGTTTTGCTACTTGCCAAGCCGCTTCGCTCCCTGCGAGGCCAGCCCCAATTATATTTACATACTTTTCCATTCTGAAACACCTCTATCGATTATTGAACTTCTTCTTTATAGTCGCATTTCGTACACGTAATCTGCACGCCTTTTTTCACTTTTTTCTCTACGAGCAATTCGCTGCATTTCGGGCATGGCCGTTCGATCGGCTTGTCCCATGAAACGAATTCGCATTCCGGGTAGCGGTCGCAACCGTAGAATACGCGGCGTTTTTTGCTCTTCCGCTCGACGATCTCGCCTTTTTTGCATGTCGGACATGTAACGCCGATGTGCTTGACAATCGCTTTCGTATTCCGGCAATCCGGGAAATTGCTGCAGGCCATGAATTTGCCGTAGCGCCCCAGCTTGAACACCATCGGGGATCCGCAAAGTTCGCAGTCTTCCCCTGCAGGCTCATCTTTGATCTGGACTTTTTCCATTTCGTTCTCGGCCACTTCAAGATCTTTTTCGAAATTTTTGAAGAACGCATCGATGATGTCTCTCCATTCGATTTCGCCGTCTTCGACGCTGTCGAGGTCATGCTCCATCTTCGCCGTAAATTCGATGTTCAGAATATCCGGGAAAAATTCAAGAACCAATGCATGCACAATTTCGCCCAGTTCAGTCGGGATGAACCGTTTCGCATCTAGCGCAACATATCCGCGTTTCTGGATTGTGTCCAAGGTCGGGGCATATGTTGACGGGCGGCCTATGCCTAGCTCTTCAAGCGTGCGAACCAGGCGCGCCTCGGTATAGCGCGGAGGCGGCTGTGTGAAATGCTGTTTCGGCTCGATGCCGACAGCTTTTACAATATCACCTTCTGCCATCTCAGGCAAAATATTGTCTTTTTCGTCTTTCTGGTCATCAGTTCCTTCAATATAAAGCTTCATGAAGCCCGGGAATTTCACCTGTGACCCATTCGCCCGGAACACCGCTTCGCCGTTTTGCAGCTCGGCCATCACCGTATCAAGAATGGCAGGCGACATCTGGCTTGCCACAAAGCGGTCCCATATCAATTTATACAATCGGTAAAGGTCCCGGGACAGGATGCTCTTCAGCGATTCCGGCGTCCGCATGACACTTGTCGGGCGCACCGCTTCGTGGGCGTCCTGCGATTTTGCTGATTGTTTGGCCGCAGTCGTTTTCGTGACATAGTCGTCTCCATAATTCTGCGTAATAAAGTCAAGAGCGTCCCTTTTCGCGGTATCCGAAATACGCGTTGAATCCGTACGCATGTATGTGATCAACCCGGTGATGCCTTCTTTCCCGACGGAAATACCTTCGTAAAGCTGCTGTGCCAGCATCATGGTCTTTTTCGCACGGAAGTTCAGTTTGCGGGCAGCCTCCTGCTGGAGGGATGAAGTTGTAAAAGAAGGGGAAGGATTTCTCTTTCTTTCCTTTTTGACAACGCGGTTTACAGTGAAGTCGTCGCCTTTCATGGTGGCCATGACGGCTTTCACGTTTTCTTCATTCTGCAGTTTCGCTTTTTCGTCTGCTGTGCCGTAATACTGGGCTTCAAATTTCTTTTTCGCTTTTTCAAATTCGCCCGTGATGGACCAGTATTCTTCCGGTTCGAAGTCCTTGATTTCGTTTTCCCGGTCGATGATCAAGCGGAGGGCTACCGACTGGACGCGTCCAGCCGACAAGCCTTTTTTCACTTTTTTCCAAAGAAGCGGACTGATGCTGTAGCCTACCAGCCGGTCGAGGATGCGGCGTGCCTGTTGGGCATCCACGAGATCCATATCGATTTTCCTTGGGTGTTTGAACGATTCCTTGATGGCATCTTTTGTAATTTCATTGAATACCACCCGGCAGTCCGAGTCCTGATCCACTCCAAGGGCATGGGCCAAGTGCCATGCAATTGCTTCCCCTTCGCGATCCGGGTCAGCCGCCAGAAAAACTTTTTTCGCTTTTTTCGCTTCTTTTTTCAAATCCTGTAAAATCGGGCCTTTGCCTCTGATCGTGATATACCGGGGTTCGTAGTTGTTTTCTACGTCTACTCCCATTTGGCTTCGGGGCAAATCGCGCAAATGTCCCAATGACGCGCGGACTTTATACTTTTTCCCTAAATACCGTTCAATTGTCTTCGCCTTTGCCGGCGATTCAACAATCACCAAAAAATCCGCCATACTTTTTCCTCCTCATAGAGGTTTCTTAAAATTTGCTAAAAGAATTACCTGATGCAAAATGTATAACAGTTTTTACCGGATTGCAAGGCTTTTCGTTTTAAGCCATTATTTTTCAACCGTCAATTGCCTGTATTCCTCTGCAATTTGGCTGCCTTTCCAGACCGGTTTTGCGCCTTCCAGAATCAATTTATGGGGGCCTTCCGACAGCGGGGACCGGATGTCGCCCGGCACTGCAAAAACATCTTTTCCATGGTCGAGGGCATGTTCAATCGTGCTCAGCGTACCGCTTTTCGGCCGCGCTTCCGTCACGAGTACGCCTCGGGACAATCCACTGATGATCCGGTTGCGCATGGGGAAATTCCAGCGCTCCGGGCGCATATAAGGCGGATATTCCGTAATGGCTAAAAATTTTTCTTCTATTATATTATGCAGTCCGGTATTTTCTCTCGGGTAGGGATGCAAAAAGCCGCTGCCGCAAACCGCAATGGTTTCGCCGGCGAGTTTGATGGCAGTTTCATGGGCCATCGCATCGGCGCCTTTCGCCAACCCGCTGACGATCAGGAACCCTTCGTCGATAAGTTCCGGCAAAATGGCATTCATGGCTGTACGGGAATATGGAGTGGCTTTGCGCGAGCCGATCACTGCCAGCTTCCGGGGGAAAAGAAGCAACTCGGGACGGCCTTTCGCGTAAAGCACGGCTGGGGGATCGGCCAGCTCCGTCAAAGATTCGGGGTAATAAGGATGCTGATAAGATACGGGGGTTATCTTATGTTTGGCGTAGATGTCCCGAAACGGAATCCGCAGCGCTTCGAGATAAGCCGATTTCAACTTTCCGGCTTGCCCTTGGCTGATCTGAAGAATAAATGCCAGTTCAGCGGAGCTCTTCTTGCCGAGAGCGATCAGTTCGGGATCGTCCGCCATCAATCTCTTTAAACGGTTGAGCGGTTTGGGGTAGACGTAATGAAGTGCGTACAGGCGCTGCAAGAAATCTTCGTTCATCTTATTCCTCCTTGTTTTTTGGGATAAAAAGAAGGCGCATCAGCAAGATGCGCCTTACTCTTATATTAATGTGTTTTGCAGCGGTCGTACAAGCCATTTTCTTTGATGACACGGATTAAAGTTTCACCGATTACTGATGGCGTTTCTGCAACCTGGATGCCAGCTTCGTTCATTGCTTTGATCTTGTCTGCAGCTGTACCTTTACCTCCGGAAATGATCGCACCAGCGTGGCCCATGCGTTTTCCTTCTGGAGCCGTTTGTCCGCCGATAAAGCCGACAACCGGTTTTGTCATGTTTTCTTTGACCCAAGCAGCAGCATCTTCTTCAGCTGTGCCGCCGATTTCGCCGATCATGACAACCGCGTAAGTATCTTCGTCCTCGTTGAATGCTTTCAAAACATCGATGAAGTTTGTTCCGTTGACCGGATCTCCCCCGATACCGACAGCAGTCGACTGGCCGATGCCTTCTTGAGACAATTGGTGAGTCGCTTCATACGTCAAAGTACCTGAGCGTGAAACAACGCCAACGTGCCCTTTTTTGTGGATGTAGCCAGGCATGATGCCGATTTTGCATTCTTCCGGCGTGATGACGCCTGGGCAGTTCGGTCCGACTAGGCGGGTTTTCTTGCCTTCCATATAGCGCTTCACTTTGACCATATCCAATACCGGAATATGTTCAGTGATGCAGATCGCCATATCCAAGTCAGATTCAACCGCTTCAAGAATTGCATCAGCAGCAAAAGGAGCCGGTACATAAATTACAGAAACGTTTGCTCCTGTAGCTTTAACAGCGTCTTCAACTGTATTGAAAACAGGTACGCCTTCTACTTCCGTGCCACCTTTGCCTGGAGTAACTCCGGCAACGATTTTAGTTCCGTATTCAAGCATTTGCTTTGTGTGGAAAAGGGCAGTTGACCCTGTAATCCCTTGCACAAGCACTTTCGTGTCTTTATTAATATATACGCTCATTTTTGTCCCTGCCCTTCTTAGCCTACAAGTTCTACGATCTTTTTAGCGCCTTCTGCCATTGTGCCGGCAGCGACGATATCAAGACCTGATTCGTTCAGCAGTTTTTTGCCTAGTTCAACGTTTGTTCCTTCTAGACGAACGACTAGAGGTACGCTCAAGCTGACTTCTTTGGCAGCTTGGATTACGCCTTCAGCAATGATGTCACACTTCATGATTCCGCCGAAAATGTTAACGAAAATCCCTTTTACATTCTTATCAGAAAGAATGATCTTGAAGGCTTCCGTTACTTTTTCAGCGGTCGCACCGCCCCCAACGTCAAGGAAGTTAGCGGGTGTTCCGCCGTAGTAGTTGATCGTGTCCATTGTTGCCATAGCAAGCCCGGCGCCGTTAACCATACAGCCGATGTTCCCGTCTAAAGAAATGTAGCTCAAGTCATACTTGGAAGCTTCGATTTCTTTTGGATCTTCTTCGTCGTAGTCGCGCATTTCCATGATGTCCTGGTGACGGCCTAATGCGTTTGCGTCAAAGTTGAATTTCGCATCCAATGCTACAACTTGTCCGTCTCCTGTAACTACTAGAGGGTTGATCTCAACGATTGCAGCATCTTTATCAATGTAAGCCTGGTAAAGGCCAAGCATCAGCTTAGCAGCTTTATTGACAAGTTTCGCCGGGATGTTCATTTTGAATGCCATGCGGCGTGCCTGGAAGCCAGTCAAGCCGACAACCGGGTCGATTTCTTCGTAGAAGAGGCGCTCCGGGTTGTTTGCTGCTACTTCCTCGATGTCCATTCCGCCTTCTTCAGAACCCATAAGAGTTACACGTGAAGTTTCGCGGTCAAGAACTAGACCAAGGTAGTACTCTTTTTCGATGTTGCTTCCTGCTTCGATGTACAGGCGTTTGACTTCTTTGCCTTCAGGACCTGTCTGGTGCGTTACGAGCACTTTTCCAAGAAGCTCTTTCGCGTAAGCGCGCACTTCATCCAAATTCTTGGCAAGTTTGACGCCGCCTGCTTTACCGCGGCCACCTGCGTGGATCTGGGCTTTCACCACAACAACATCAGTACCAAGTTCTTTAGCGGCTTTGACTGCTTCTTCTGGTGAAAAAGCGACATAGCCTTCAGGAACTGCTACTCCATATTGTTTTAGGATCTGTTTCCCCTGATATTCATGGATATTCATCTTTCGTCCTCCAATCAAACATCTGTATCGTAATTTTATTGCCTTTACCATTGTATTAAAGTTGCCATAAAATGTCCACAGTTGTCGGCTATACTCCAAAAAACTTGAAATATTCCAATATCTCCGGCCTAAGGCAGCGAATGTTCCGCTTCCAATATGGACTTCACCGGTTCGAACGTTTTCCGGTGGATCGGGCAAGGGCCGTGCAGCCTCAGCGCTTCGACATGGTCTTTCGTCCCGTAGCCTGAATGCCGGTCAAATCCGTATACCGGATATTCTGCAGCGTATGCATCCATGATGGCATCCCTCCCAGTTTTGGCGAGGATCGAAGCGGCGGCGATGCACAGGCTCTTGGCATCCCCTTTGATGATCGACTCACAGCGCACGCCTCCTTCAAGCATCATGGCATCCGCCAGAATGACTGCAGGCGCCGGCTGGAGCTGGGCAGCCACTTCTGCCATCGATCGCTTCGTCGCCTGGTAGATGTTCAGCTCGTCGATCTTTTCAGGGGGCTGGATATGTACTGCGTAACTTACCGCCAGTTCCTTGATGAGTTCTGCCAACCCTTCCCGCTTCGCTTTCGAAAGCTTTTTCGAATCATCCAGCCCGGCCAACCGGCTGCAGTCTTCCGGCAGGATGACCGCAGCCGTGACGACCGGCCCTGCAAGCGGCCCTCTCCCCGCTTCATCGATGCCGCACACCAAGTCGCCTGCATTCCCTTTAAAGGAACGGTCGAATGCCAATTTCGTTTCGAGATCAAGAAGCAATTTTTGCCGCTGTTCTTTTTTCCTCCGCCAGCTGGCCACGAGCGCTTGTACGCTTTTGCGCGGGTCCGCCTCGACGGCTTCCATCCACGGCTGCCAGTCTTCCGCCGCCTTCAGCATTTCTTTGATTTCTGCGGTCGTCTTCATTTCGGTCACGCTCCTTTCCTCTTCTCCGGATGCGCCCAATCGGATGCAGTAGCCGGCAAACAAAAAAAGGCCGAGCCCAATTGCTTGGGTTCAGCCCTGTATGCTATTCCTCATCAACGATCATTTCATCGCGGTAATCGAATGTCACTCGTCCGAGATACTGATTGCGGATGTCGCGGATGATCGCTTCGGCGGTCATTTCGTAGTCGACTTCCCCGCCCGCCGATACAAAGCTCCGCTTTTTGCCGATATGGTCGAAGGTCTTAACGATCTCTTCATCCACAGCGTCGATGCCATAGCGCTCTTTCAACCGCTCCGGGTACCGCTGCTCCAGGAATTTCAGCGCATAAATCGCCAGTTCCTGCATCTGGATGACCGAATCTTTTATGGCGCCGGTAACAGCCAATTTGAAACCGATTTCCGGGTCTTCGAATTTCGGCCAAAGAATGCCGGGTGTATCCAAAAGTTCGATTTCCTTGCCGACTTTGATCCATTGCTGGGCTTTTGTAACGCCCGGCATATTGCCGGTCTTGGCCAGGCTTTTCTTCGACAGGCGGTTGATCAGCGTCGATTTCCCGACATTCGGGATGCCGACGATCATCGCCCGGATAGCACGCGGTTTGATGCCTTTTGCAATCATGCGGTTCCATTTTTCTTCGAGGATTTCCTTGGACGCTTTCGTGACCGCCTGCAGCCCTTTTCCTTCGAGGGAATTGATGGCGACGGCACGTGTGCCCTGCTCTTCAAAATAGCGGATCCATTTTTTTGTTTCAGTTTCATCTGCCATGTCCATCTTGTTCAAGATGATCAAGCGCGGCTTCTGATTGATGACTTGATCAATCATGGGATTGCGCGAAGATAAAGGCAGCCGGGCATCGACCAGCTCAAAAATGATATCCACCAATTTGAGCTTTTCCGTCACTTCTCTTCTTGCTTTGGCCATATGCCCTGGAAACCATTGAATCGTCATAAAAACACTCCTTAGTTAACGACGCCGGCTTCTTCCATCGGCCAGAATATGAAACTCGTACTGCCGATGACTTCCTCTATCGGCACGATTCCGATATGCCGGCTGTCCTTGCTCTGTCTGCGGTTATCACCCATCACGAATACATATCCTTCCGGGATCGTGCTCTGGTTCGTAATGTCCTCCAACGTAAAATCTTCTGTCAGCGTTCCGGTAATGCCCTGTTTATAAGTATCGAGATACGGTTCTTCCACCGCTTCCCCGTTGATATAAAGCTGGTCATTTTCATAAGCGACATGGTCGCCAGGCAACCCGATCACACGTTTAATATAATCTTTTTCTTCAGGTGCATGGAAAACGATGATATCGAACCGGTCCGGCTCTCCGACTGAATAGCCGATTTTATTGACGATCATCCGGTCTCCGTGTTCCAATGTCGGCATCATAGATTCTCCGTCGACAACTATTGGCGTGAAAAAGAATACCCGGATTATTGCAGCAAGCCCAAAAGCGATCAACAGCGCTTTAGACCATTCCCAGACTTCATTCTTTTTCTTTGCTTCACGTTCCATGCGCGTTCCTCCCTAAACTTTCTGGTTTAATTGTACAAGGATTATACACTTTTAGCAAAGAAAAGCGACAGCGGCCGCGCTTGGCCCGGCAAGGCCCGGAAGGCTTGGCCGAACGGCGTTCATAGCCTTTCGCCCCGGGACCGCGCCGGCCTCGGGAGGCCGTCCGCCGGTATTGTCGGCACAAAAAAGAAAGAGGGCGCATTCGCCCTCTTCCACTAGTGCAATCTTATCGAATTTCTTTGATGCGAGCTGCTTTACCGCGTAGGTTGCGCAAGTAGTACAATTTCGCACGACGTACTTTACCACGGCGAGTAACTTCAAGCTGTGCAATTTTCGGCGTGTGTACAGGGAATGTACGCTCAACGCCAACACCATAAGAGATTTTGCGGACAGTGAATGATTCACTGATCCCGCCCCCACGGCGGCCGATTACGACTCCTTCGTATACCTGGATCCGTTCGCGAGTTCCCTCGACAACCTTCACGTGTACACGAACAGTGTCTCCCGGACGGAAATCTGGAAGATCCGTACGAAGTTGTTCTTTAGTAATGTCTGCAATAATGTTTTGCATGTTTTTTCTCTCCTTCTACAGATGCTCTTGCACACAATTGCTGCTGCAGCGGAACACCGTGATCCTGTACTTCACATAAAAGTACAGACTCCATAGTATCACTAAACCGCAGGTTGTGCAAGGGACATTCCGTATATCATTTTATTTTTTTAAACCGTCTAAAATCTTTTGCTGCGATGGCGTCAGTTCGATTTCCTCCAGCAGATCCGGTCGGCGTTCGAGCGTGCGCTTCAGCGCTTGCTCTTCGCGCCAATGGTCCACTTTCCCATGGTTTCCGGAAGTCAGCACTTCCGGCACCGTCCATCCGCGGAAATTGGCCGGACGGGTATACTGAGGATGCTCCAGAAGCCCCGTAGAGAAGGAATCGCGCACAGGGGAATCAGCATTCCCCAGAACACCTGGAAGCAGCCTGACGACGCTGTCGATGACCGTCATGGCCGCCAGTTCTCCTCCGGTCAGCACAAAATCCCCGATGGAGATTTCATCGGTCACCAAATGCTCCCGGATCCGCTCATCATAGCCTTCGTAATGGCCGCAGATAAAGATGAGCTCTTCTTCTTTTGCAAGCTCCTCCGCTTTCTTCTGCGTAAAGCGTTCGCCTTGCGGGCACATCAGGATTACGCGCGGGTTTTTGACTTCGGCCAATGATTCGACTGCATTGAAGATCGGCTCCGGCTTCAGGACCATTCCCGCTCCGCCCCCGAACGGATAATCGTCGACTTGCCGTTTGTTGTCGGCGAATTCGCGGATATCCACTACGTTGAGTTTTACGGCCCCTTTGTCTTGGGCTTTTTTCATAATCGATTGGCTGAAAACGCCCTCGAACATCGGCGGGAATAACGACAGAACATTTATATTCATTCGTTCAACAAGCCTTCCATCACTTCGATGGTGATTTTCTTTTCATCGACATCGATTTCTTTGACGACGTCTTCAATATAAGGGATGTAATGCTTTTTCCCGGTTTTCGGGGTCACTTCCCAGACATCGTTCGCGCCGGTCTCCAAAATGTCGCTGACCTTCCCGATTTCACGCCCCTCTTCCGAGTAGACGGTACAGCCAATGATTTCATGGTGATAAAAGGCATGATCCTCAAGTTCCGTCAGATCGTGTTCAGCAATGCGCAAATACGAGTCTTTGAACTCGACGACATCGTTGATGTTCGGATAGCCTTCGAAGGTCACCAGCTCGAAATTCTTATGCTGGCGGTGGCTTGCGATGGTCACCATGATCGGTTTTTTCGCATCCGGCTTGAACAGCCCAAGCTTTGTGCCGACCGCAAAACGTTCATCCGGAAAGTCTGTACGGGACAATACCCGGACTTCTCCGCGGATTCCGTGAGTGTTCACGATTTTTCCTACATTAAACCATTCCATGCGCTAAACTCCTTTGCAAATTCAATCCAGACTGACAAAAAAGGAAGGAACCTAGGCTCCTCCCTTTTTTGCTAATCCACAATATCGACGTAAGTTTTTTTCTTATGATAATTGCCTGCTGCTGAGTACACGATGGAGCGGATCGCTTTCGCCACCCGTCCTTGCTTACCAATCACTTTCCCTGTATCGTCTTGATTCACAGAAAGCTTGTAGACAATACGGCTTGCATTTTCGTCGGTTTCGACGCGTACATCATCCGGATGATCAACCAATGGTTTCACAATGTCTTCAATCAGCTGCTTCATAAGAAAGTCTCCCTTACTTGCTTAATTTTTCGTTATGGAATTTTTCCATAATGCCGTTTTTAGAAAACAAGTTGCGGACAGTGTCAGATGGTTTTGCGCCATCGTGAAGCCATTTCAACGCCAATTCTTCGTTGATTTTAACTTCAGCTGGAACTGTCAGCGGGTTGTAAGTACCTACTGTCTGGATTTGACGGCCGTCACGTGGAGCACGTGAATCAGCAACTACGATACGGTAAAAAGGAGACTTTTTAGCTCCCATACGTTTCAAGCGAATTTTTACTGCCATTTCTTAAAGCACCTCCGAATAGTTTCACACAAGATATTATATTAGCAAGCTTTAAATAGTTTGTAAAGTATTTTTTCTTAACACCTAAAATTTTATTTGAAAAGCGAGTCCAAACCAGGCATCGACATTTTCTTCTTGCCTTTTTGGGTCATGCCGGACATCTGTTTCATCATCTTTTTCATGTCCTCGAACTGCTTGAGCAGGCGGTTGACGTCCTGGATCGTCGTGCCGGATCCTTTGGCGATCCGCTTGCGGCGGTTGGAGTTGATGATCTCCGGCGTCGTTTTCTCCTGGGTCGTCATCGAGCGGATGATCGCTTCTACACGCCCCATCTGGCTCTCGTCGACCTTGGCATTTTCCAGGCCTTTGATCTTATTGGCGCCCGGGAGCATCTTCAGGATTTCATCGAGCGGCCCCATCTGCTTGACCTGGTTCATCTGGTCAAGGAAATCGTCGAATGTGAAAGAAGAAGTCCGGAACTTCTCTTCCAATTCCCGTGCTTTTTCTTCATCCACGTTCGATTGCGCTTTTTCAATCAGCGACAGCATATCGCCCATGCCGAGGATGCGGGACGCCATGCGCTCCGGATAGAACGGTTCAAGCGCGTCCAGCTTCTCGCCCATCCCGACAAATTTGATCGGTTTCTGGGTGACGGAACGGATCGACAGCGCCGCACCGCCGCGCGTATCGCCGTCGAGCTTCGTCAGCACGACGCCGGTGATGCCAATCGCCGCATCGAAGTTCTGTGCGACGTTGACCGCATCTTGTCCGGTCATGGCATCGACAACCAGGAAAATTTCATCCGGCTCTTTAAGCGCACGGATGTCCTTCAGCTCCTGCATCAGCGCTTCGTCGACATGCAGGCGGCCTGCTGTATCGATGATGACGGTGTCCAAATGCTGTTCTTTGGCATATTCAATCGCTTGGCGGGCTATTTCCACCGGCGAGACGTCCGTGCCTTTCGAGAAGACAGGGAGCGACAATTGCTTGCCGATCGTCTCAAGCTGCTGAATAGCTGCCGGGCGGTAAACGTCCGCCGCCACCAAGAGCGGCTTGCGGTTGTTCTTCTTGCGCAGCTGGCTCGCGAGTTTCCCCGTAGTGGTCGTTTTACCGGCCCCTTGCAGTCCGACCATCATGATGACGGTCGGCTGTTTGGTCGAGAACACAATTTTGCTTTGCTCGCCGCCCATCAACTGGGTCAATTCGTCTTTTACGATTTTCACGACCTGCTGGCCCGGCGTCAAACTTTCCATAACATCGATGCCGATGGCGCGTTCGCTGACTTTCTTCACGAATTCTTTTACCACTTTTAAATTGACGTCCGCTTCGATCAAGGCAAAACGGACTTCGCGCATCATTTCTTTGACGTCTGCCTCTGACACTTTCCCTTTGCCTTTGATCTTTTGGACAGTGCCTTGCAGGCGGTCAGCTAATCCTTCAAATGCCATTGCTTTCGCCTCCTAATCCCATTCTTTCAGCTGGGTGAGGAATTCCCCTACCCGTTCGTCTGTAAATGGATGTTTTTCGAACTCTTTTACGAGCTGTTGGCGTTTCTGGAACTTCTCGAACAATTGCAGCTTGTGCTCATATTCTTCGAGCATCGCCTCGGTCCGGCGGATGTTGTCGTACACCGCTTGCCGCGTAATATCATAGGCTTCCGCGATTTCCCCGAGGGAATGGTCGTCCAGATAATAAAGCTCCATATAACTGCGCTGTTTAGGTGTCAGCAATTCCTGATAGAAATCAAACAGGTAGTTCATGCGTGTCGTTTTTTCCAGCCCCATCATTGCAGTTCACCTCGTTTGCTCTTCTATCTACGATACTGAAAACCGTTTGAAGCGTCAAGTAATTTTACTTGTCTCCCTCAGCCGATTCCATCGCTTCTTCCCGGTCCAGCCCTTCTGCAAACAGGCCGTACACGTATTTCTGCGGATCGAACGGCTGCAGGTCGTCCATTTGCTCGCCGAGCCCGACAAATTTCACCGGAATCTTCAATTTGCTGCGGATGGCCAGCACGATGCCGCCTTTTGCGGTGCCGTCCAGCTTCGTCAAGACAATGCCTGTCACATCCGTCACTTCTTTGAACATTTCCGCTTGGATGAGCGCGTTCTGGCCAGTTGTGGCGTCCAGTGCGAGCAGCACTTCATGCGGCGCACCCGGAATCTCGCGTGCAATGACGCGATGGACTTTTTCCAGTTCTTTCATCAGATTCACTTTGTTTTGAAGCCGCCCTGCCGTATCGCAGATCAAGACATCGACACCGCGCGATTTGGCCGCGCGGACCGCATCGTACATAACTGCTGCCGGGTCGGACCCTTCGCTTTGCTTGATGACATCCACGCCGACGCGTTTGCCCCAGACGTCCAATTGTTCGATCGCCCCTGCCCGGAACGTATCGCCTGCCGCCAGCAGCACCGTCTTCCCTTCGCCTTTCAGACGGTGGGCAAGTTTCGCGATGCTGGTCGTCTTGCCGACGCCGTTGACGCCGACAAAAAGAATGACGGTCAACTCGTTGTCCAAGTTCAGCCCGGTCGTTTCTTCTTCGCCGGCTTCGTAGATTTCCACCAGTTTCTCAGAGATGACCGATTGCACCGATGAGGTGTCTTTTACATTTTTGCGCTGCACTTCATAGCGCAGTTCATCCATCAATTCCATCACGGTTTCGAATCCGACATCTGCCTGAAGAAGGATTTCTTCAAGTTCTTCGAAGAAATCTTCATCGACTTTGCGGTATTTAGCGACCAGGTCGTTGATTTTTGATGTAAAGCCGGTGCGGGTCTTTTCGAGCCCTTCTTTGTACTTCTCTGTCGACTCTTCAGCTTCGGCATTGCCGGCAAATTTATCTTTCAGCTTTTTAAAGAAACTCATTACTTCACTCCTCGGTTAAGTTTGTTCCTGCAGTTTAACAGATACCAGCTTCGAGATGCCTGATTCCTGCATCGTAATGCCATACAGCACATCCGCGCCTTCCATTGTGCCTTTGCGGTGCGTGATGACGATGAATTGCGTGTCCGCGCTGAATTTCTTCAAATACTGGCTGTATCTGACGACATTCGATTCATCAAGCGCCGCCTCCACTTCATCCAGTACGCAAAACGGCACCGGGCGGATATTGAGGATGGCGAACAGCAGCGCGATGGCCGTAAGCGCACGTTCCCCGCCGGACAGCAGGCTAAGGGTCTGCAGTTTCTTGCCCGGTGGCTGTGCAATGATCTCGACGCCGGTCAGCAGCATATCATCGGGATTCGTCAATACGAGATCTGCTGAGCCGCCTCCGAACAACTCCTTGAACACCCGCTGAAAATGGCCGCGGATGGCGTGGAACGTCTCGTCGAACCGGCTTGTCATTTCTTCATCCATTTCACGGATGACGGTGCGCAAAGTTTCCTTGGCTTCGTTCAGGTCGTTGCGCTGTTCGGTCAGGAAGCTGTGGCGTTCGGAGACATGCTCGAATTCTTCGATGGCCCCGATATTGACCGGCCCCAATTCCTCGATCGACTGCTTCAGCAGCTTCACTTTGCGCCTAACAGCACTTTCCTCATCGTGCAAGCTGAAGCGCTGGGCTTCGTCGAGCGACAATTGGTAGTTGTTCTCAAGCTGCGCGAGGTATCCCTGGATCTGGACATCGATGCGGGTCGCTTTGACTTCGCAGATGCGGATGGCTTCGACGTACCCTTTGTAGATCCGCTGGGTCTCTTTCAGCTGCTCTTCGAGCGCATTGAGCTCTTCCTGCTTCGCGGTCCGTTCGGACTTCAGCGTTTCGATTGTCCCTTGTTCCGCTTTTTTCTGGCCGCTCCATTTTTCGATCTCTGCCAGGATTTCTTCATCGGAGTACACTTTTGCCGCTTCTTCCGATTGGATCCAATTCAGTTCTTTCTGTATCGCTTCCAGTTTCTGGTCACTCTTCAGCTTGCGTTCGAGGAGCTCGGCTTCGCTTTCGGTCAGCTGCGCCACCCGTTCCTTCATGACGGCATACATCGATTTCTGGTCCGCCAATTTGCTCATGACGCTGTCACGCGCCGTGTCGCTTTGCTGCTTGAGCTGCGTCAATTCATCAATTTGCTGTGAGATGGACGAGAGTTCCCCGCTGATCTGGGCCAGGCGCACCGTTGCGGAATCCCGCTTTTCGGCTACTGCCGTCAAATCGATCGTCCGGCTGCTCTGTTCCGCCTGGAAAAGGCGATAGCGCTCCTTGGTCGTTTTGAAGACCGCTTCCACTTCCCGCAAAATCATGGCGCGTTCCGATTCAAGGTCGCGGTACTTTTCACCTTCTGACCGCAAATTGTTGAGCTGCTGTTCCAATGCATTGACTTCCGATTGTTCTTTCCGGATCGTCTTTTCCGCCCCTTGCACAGTGCTGTCGAGCTCTTTCAGCTGGGCTACCAATCCTTCCAGTTCCGCTTTGCGCGTGAAGAACGACGCCTGTGTTTTATTGGCGCCTCCGGTCATCGAACCGCCGGCATTCACCACGTCGCCTTCAAGCGTCACGACCCGGTAGCGGTTCATGGTCATTTTGGCGATGGCGGATGCCCCTTTCAGATCGGTGGCGATGATGACATTGCCCAATAAATTCTCGACAATCATGCTGTACGCGTCATCAAAGCCGACCAGTTCATAGGCCATTTTGACAAATGACTGATGCTGTTGGATCGACGCGATGCTGCCAGGTGCCAGCTTCCGCGATTTCATGACGGTCATAGGCAGGAACGTCGAACGGCCTGCGCGTTTTTTCCGCAGGAATTCAATCGCTTCCCGGGCATGCTGTTCCCCTTCGGTGACGATGTGCTGGCTTGCAGCCCCTAATGCGGTCTCGATCGCTTTTGCGTAATCCTGGTCCACTTGGACGATTTCCGCAACCGCTCCGACAATGCCGCCAAGCTGGCCTTTGTCACGGGCAACAAGCACTTCCCGGACGCCTTGGAAAAATCCGGAGAAGTCCGCTTCCAGCTCCTGGAGCGTATCGATGCGCGAACCTAATTGCTTCTGGGACTGATACGCCTGGAAAAGCATTGTCTGCTTTTTATCGAATGCCTGTTTTGCCGACAGAAAAGCCGCTTCGGCTGTTTTGTACTGCGCACGCTTTTCTTCGAGCAAATGCTGGATTTCCTTATGTTTCGCTTCCGCTGCCTGCTTCTCTTTTTCAAGCTTCTCCAGTTCAGAAGAGAAATCCGCTTCTTGGAGCGCTATGCGGCTGCTTGAATCCGATAATTGCTTTTCCTGCAGCTCAATATTTTTTAATTCATTTTTCACGGTTGCCTGTTCGTTCATCAAATCGAAATAGGCGGATTTATGCTCTTCAATGTCCTGATCGATGTCCGCAGGCGTTCGGTTCAATTGGTCTTCCAACGCTTTGAGCGTCCGGCGTATGGCCTGCTGCTCCGCTTTACGCGCTTCGAGGAGAGCCAGGTGCTCGCTGTGTTTTTTCGCAAGCGCGGCATTCTCCAGCTTTTCCGCTTCAAGATTCCCGGACAGCTGCTGCGCCTGCCGGTGGGCATTGTTTTTCTTCTCGGACATCAGCAGCTTGCGGCCTTCCCATTTCTCGCTTTCCCCGCTGGCAACGACCAGCGCATTCTGCGAATGGTCAATGCGGCTGTCGAGGGCTTTCAAAGCCGCACGTATACCTGAAACCGCAGCTTCTTTTTCTTCAATCTCGACTGCGAGCTGCCGCTCTTTATCGGCATGCGCTTTCGCTTCTCCGTCCAGTCCTGCCAATTCATGCTGAAGCTGCGAAATGTCGTGCGCCAAAAGCGCGATATCCGCATCTTTCAGCTGCTCGTTCATGTCCAGGAAATCACTGGCTGCCGATGCCTGGATCTGCAGCGGTTCCATGCGGCCGTCAAGTTCGTGGAGGATATCGAGAACCCGGTTCAAGTTCTCATCGGTTTCGTTCAACTTCGATTCCGCTTTCCGCTTCCGCTGCTTGTATTTCAGCACACCCGCGGCTTCTTCGAAAATCGAGCGGCGCTCTTCGGCTTTGCTGTTGAGGATTTCATCGACTCGCCCTTGGGAAATGATCGAGAAGGCCTCTTTGCCAAGGCCGGAGTCCATGAACAGATCGGTGATGTCCTTCAGCCGGCAATTTTGCTTGTTCAGCAAATACGCGCTTTCGCCACTGCGAAAAACCCTCCGCGTTACGCTGATTTCGCTGTAATCGAGAGGGACTTGGCCGTCCGTATTATCCAGGATCAAAGTGACTTCTGCAAAATTCAACGGCTTTCTGGAATCGCTGCCAGCAAAAATGACGTCTTCCATCTTTGCCCCGCGCAGCGATTTTGCCGATTGTTCGCCGAGAACCCAGCGGATGGCATCGGTTACGTTGCTCTTGCCGCTGCCGTTCGGCCCGACCACTGCGGTCACGCCCGGAACGAAATCGATGCCGATCCGGTCGGCGAACGATTTGAATCCCATGACTTCTAAACGTTTTAAATACATCACTTAATCCTCCATTGCTTCCTGCAATTTGCGGATTGCCAACTGAGCGGCCTGCTGTTCCGCTTCTTTTTTCGAGCGGCCGTTCCCGACGCCGAGCTCCTGCTCAGCGAGCGACACCCGTGTGACAAATACCCGGCTATGTGCAGGCCCTTTTTCTTCGATGATCTCGTAGGTCAAAGCGCCGCTGTTTTTCTGTTGGACCAGTTCCTGCAGCTGGCTCTTATAATCCATCACATTCGAAAAAGCCCCGACTTCGACTTTCGGGAACAAAACGGTTTCCAGAAATGCGACCACGGCTTCAAGCCCTTGATCGAGGTATAATGCGCCGATCAGCGACTCGAACACGTCAGCTAAAAGTGCGGGCCTTGTCCGGCCGCCTGTCTGTTCCTCACCTTTTCCAAGCAGGATGTAGTTCCCGAGATTGAGCTCATTGGCAAACGTCACCAATGACGGTTCGCAGACGATGGCTGCGCGCAGTTTTGTCAGTTTCCCTTCGCTCATCTCCGGATATTTTGCATACAAAAAGTGAGAGACAGACAGTTCCAGAACAGCATCTCCTAAAAATTCAAGTCGTTCATTGTCCAGGTAATGGCGTCTGCGGTGTTCGTTCACATAGGACGAATGGGTAAACGCCTGGTATAGCAATGCCGGCTGCTCGAATTGGATGTTCAAGGTTCTTTGGAGCTCGTCGAAAGCCGCACGGGCGCTTTCTTTGATCGCTCCGGGTTTTTGTGTATGGGGTTTTCTTTTCATTGCCATTTTTTATCTGCCTTCCTATAACGTTCTGCCTTTGATTTTACCTTGTTTTATGGGTTTGTGCAAAAAATGAATTGGCGCCCACCCGCTTCTTGCAAAGCCGGTGGACGCCAAGTTACATTCGGTCTATTACGCTTGTTTTTTCTCGATATACGATACTGCGTCGCCTACGGTTGACATACCTTCTGCGTCTTCGTCAGAAATTTCCATGTCGAATTCGTCTTCAAGTTCCATGACCAATTCAACTACGTCCAATGAATCTGCACCAAGGTCGCCTGTGAATGAAGCTTCTAGCTTAACTTCGCTTTCTTCCACACCAAGACGATCCACGATTACTTTTGTTACGCGCTCTAATACTGTTGACAATGCCGTCACCTCCCCTCAAATCAGTATACAGAATTTTTTCTTACATGACCATGCCGCCGTCAAGATGCAGCGTCTGGCCAGTCATATAGGACGAATCGTCCGATGCCAGGAACAGCACCGCTTTCGCCACTTCTTCGGGTTTGCCGAAACGGCCAAGCGGGATTTGCGATAGCATCGTCTTCTGGATGTCCTCGCCCAGCTTGTCTGTCATATCCGTCGTGATAAATCCTGGAGCCACCGCGTTTGCCGTGATGTTCCGGCTTGCCAATTCGCGCGCCGTCGTTTTCGTAAGGCCGATGACGCCCGCCTTTGCCGCCACGTAATTGGCCTGCCCTGCATTGCCCATAACGCCGACGATGGAAGCGATGTTGATGATCCGGCCTGCGCGCTGTTTCATCATTTGGCGCATCACGGCTTTCGTGCAGACAAAGACGCCTTTCAGGTTGGTGTTGATGACATCATCCCACTCGTCGTCTTTCATGCGCATCATGAGGTTATCACGGGTGATCCCGGCATTGTTGACCAGAATGTCGACCGATCCGAATGCCTGCATGGCTTCGTCGACAAGCGCCTTCACCGCCTCGGCATCCGAAACATTCGCCTTGACCGCAATGGCTTCGCCGCCGCCCGCTTTGATTTCCTCTACAACCGCTTCCGCTTTTTCCTGGCTGCCGCTGTAATTCACGACGACCTTCGCGCCGGCAGCTGCCAATTTACGGGCGATTTCTGCACCGATTCCGCGCGAGGCCCCAGTGATTATGGCTGTCTTTCCTGTTAAGTCCGTCATTTTGCCAGCTCCTCTACCGCTTTTTCAAGAGTTTCCACATCGTATACCGGCAAAGTCTGTACGGAACGGTCGATTTTCTTGACCAATCCGCTCAGCACTTTCCCCGGCCCGACTTCGACAAAGACCGTAACCCCTAGATCGATCATTTCCCGTACCGACTGCTCCCACAGGACCGGGGAATACAATTGGCGCACCAAAAGCTCCTGGAATTGCGAGGCATGGGTTTCGCTTTTCGCCGTCACGTTTGTCACGACGGGGATAATTGCGTCTTCAAGAAACGCTTCGCTCAGCACTTTGGAAAGCGACTGGGAAGCCGGCCGCATCAATTCCGAGTGGAACGGCCCGCTGACGTCGAGCGGAATCGCCCGTTTGGCGCCTTGTTCTTTCGCCACAGCGCACGCCTTGGCGACACCTTCTTTGGTGCCGGAAATGACGATCTGCCCTGGACAGTTTAAATTCGCCAGTTGGACAACGCCGTTCGTGTCTGTCACTTTATTCGTGATTTTTTCCAGTTCTTCGCTGCCCATGCCGAGAATCGCAGCCATGGCGCCTTCTCCGGCCGGCACTGCTTCGTTCATGAACAAGCCGCGTTTATGGACGATGCCCACCGCTGTTTCAAACGGCAGGACACCGGACGCCACAAGCGCACTGTATTCTCCCAGGCTATGGCCGGCTGTATAATCAGGGAAAATGCCCGCCCGGTTCAGCCTTTCGGTAATCATCGCACTCACCGTCAAAAGCGCCGGCTGTGCGTGGTATGTAAGCGTCAGGTTTTCCTGCGGGCCATGGAGCATCATTTCCGAAAGGTTGACGCCCAGCTCTTTGTCGGCTTCTTCAAAAAATCGGCGGCTCCGTTCATCGGCAAGAAAGCTTTCGCCCATGCCGACCGTCTGCGAGCCTTGTCCTGGATAGATAAATGCAATTTTAGTCATGAGGGTTCTCCTTTTTCAGCGTGCTGTATATCGTACCTGTCACATCGTGCTCCACCATGGTCCTCGCCTGGCGGATGGCGTTGAACAATGCGTTGGCATTCGACGAACCGTGCGCTTTGATGACCGGCGCCTTCAGCCCGAACAGCCCGGCACCGCCGTATTCGCTGTAGTCGAGCATGCCTTTCAGGCCGCGCATATCATCTTTTACCAACAAGGCGGCCATTTTCGTCTTCGCTGATTTATTGAAAACATCTTTGATCATGGCAAACACGTTCATCGCGGTTCCTTCAATCGTCTTGAGCACCATATTGCCGGTAAAGCCGTCCGTTACGACGACATCAGCAGCGCCATTCAACAGGTCGCGCGATTCCACGTTGCCGATGAAATTGATCGGCGCGTCTTTCAGCAGCGGAAATGCCGCTTTGGTCAATTCGTTGCCCTTTTTCTCTTCCGTCCCGATGTTCAGCAAGCCGACGGTCGGGTTTTGGATGCCGCGTACTTTTTCCGCATAGATGCTGCCCATGACGGCGTACTGGACCAGATGCTCCGGCCGGGCTTCGGCGTTCGCTCCCATGTCCAGCATGACAAACCCTTTGCCGTCGATTGTCGGCAGCGTCGGGGCCAGCGCCGGACGGTCCACGCCTTCGATCCGGCCGACGACAAACAATCCGGCCGACATCAAAGCGCCGGTATTTCCGGCAGACACGCAGGCATCAGCGCGCCCTTCTTTGACCGCTTGCGCCATCTGCACCATCGAAGAATCTTTTTTCCGGCGCACCGCGCGCACCGGGTCGTCTTCCGCTTCGATCACTTCTTCGCAATGGATGACCTCCAAGCGGTCGTGGCTTTTCAGAAACGGCTTCATCCGTTCCTGCTGGCCGTACAATTGAATCTGCAGATCGCTGAATTCGCCTAAAGCTTTGTAGACGCCTTCAATGATCTCTTTCGGGGCGTTGTCTCCGCCCATTCCGTCTACTGCAATAATCATTTCCCGTCACCTTCGCTTCGTTCCGTCATTCGGTACATTTCAAATGTCCCGATAAATACAGTCGCCTGATCGACAGACGACACCACTTTTACAAATGCCCGGTTCTTTTCAGGCTGCCGTTCGATCACTTGCGCTTTCGCCACCACCCGCTGCCCCGCTCTGACCGGCCGCAAAAACTGCAGCTCCGATTTCACGGTCAATGCCAGTTCATCGTTCATCACGGCCACAGCCAGGGAATTTGCCTGGGCAAATAAATGATGTCCACGGGCAATCTGGTTGCGCTGGAAGACATGTTCCGGCTTTACATCGAATATGGAAATCGCTTTTTCATCCAGTTCAATATCGATAATCTCGCCGATGACTTCGTCAATCGGCAATGATTTGACTTCATCCTCGAATGTTTTGACAGCAACATGCTTGATGCGTTCCCGCAGCTCGGGGATCGCCAATTCCATCCGGTCCAGCCGGATCGTCTGAACACTGACGCCGAAATTGGCCGAAAGTTCCTCGTCCGTCACGAACGGATTCGCATTGATGGAAGCTGTCAGTGCTTGCTGCCGCTCTTTTTTGGTCTTTTTCACTTTGTCACCGCCCGCTATTAGCACTTGGTCCTAATATGAGTATATTAATAACAAAAAAAGAATGCAAGGATAATATTGCCCCTGCATTCTTAGTCCAGCCTTCCACCGGCAAGCGCTCCCGAAGTTTCGAGGTGCTCCCGCAGGCATTTCGTTTCTTCACTGGTCCAAAACTCTTCGGAGTTCACCATCGCTTCGGCATCTTTCCGGGCCGTTTCCAGCGCCCGGTAGTCATGCACCAGATCCGCCATCTTGAACTCCGGCAATCCGCTTTGCTTGCGCCCAAAAAAGTCGCCGGGCCCGCGCAATTGAAGGTCTTTTTCCGCCAGCACGAACCCGTCGTTCGTCTCGGTCATGGAAGACATGCGCTCTTTTCCGACTTCCGTCTTCGGATCGGCGAGCAGCACGCAATAGGATTGGTCGCTGCCGCGCCCGACGCGTCCGCGCAATTGGTGCAGCTGCGACAAGCCGAAGCGTTCCGCGTCGTAGATCAGCATAAACGTCGCGTTCGGAACATTGACGCCGACTTCGACGACCGTCGTCGAAACGAGCACGGAGATCTTCCCTTCCGTAAATTCCCGCATGGTCGATTCCTTCTCGTCGCTCGAAAGGCGTCCGTGCATCAGGCCGACCGTAAACTTCCCGTGGAAAACACTCGACAGCTGCTGGAAAAGCTCCACCGCGTTCTGGTAGTCCATTTTGTCGGACTCCTCGATGAGCGGACAGATGACATACGCCTGCCTTCCGGCTGCCAGCTCTTTTTCCATTCGCCCGAGTATTTTGCCGAACATTTCTTTCTTCATCCAATACGTCTCGATTTCTTTGCGCCCTGACGGCATTTCATCAATGACCGACACATCCATTTCACCGAATGCAGAAATGGCGAGCGTCCGGGGAATCGGAGTGGCTGTCATGAACAGCACATCGGGATTATAGCCTTTGTCTTTCAGCACCCGGCGCTGGTCGACGCCGAAACGGTGCTGTTCATCGGTAATGACCAGTCCGAGCTTCTTGAACTGCACATCCGGTTGGATGAGGGCGTGCGTACCGATCAGAATATCAATCTCCCCTGCAGCCAGCTGCTCCATGAGAAGCCCACGTTTCTTCCCTTTCACCGAACCTGTCAGCAAGGCGATTTTCACCGGGAAGGCGGCAAACCACTCAGCAAGCGTATTGGCATGCTGCTCCGCCAAAATTTCGGTCGGCGCCATGAGGGCGCCTTGCTGGCCGGCCGTAACTGCCGCGTACAGCGCAATGGCGGCCACCACCGTTTTGCCGGAACCTACGTCACCTTGAAGCAGCCGGTTCATCCGGAAAGGCTCTTTCATGTCTTTCGAGATTTCATTGACTACCCGTTTCTGGGCGCCGGTCAGGTCATAAGGCAGCGATTGGATGAAATTCCGCAATTCGTTCAGATCGTAGTCGATAAAAGAACCGCCTTCTTCTTCCCGGTTCTTCTTGCGCAGCGCCTGCATCTTCAACTGGAACATCAGCAGCTCTTCGTAGACAAAACGCCGGCGCGCCTGTTTCAGCGCCTCGCCGTCGGACGGGAAATGGACCGACTCCAACGCTTCGGCGAACGATTCGAGGTGATACGCCGAACGGAGACGCTCCGGCAGGCAATCCTCCAGATCCTCTTTCGCCGAATCGAGCGCCTGGCGCATCAGTTTTCGGAACGTCTTCTGATGGATGCTGCCTTTCAGGCTGTAAACCGGCTCGAAATCGGCGCCGCCGGTCCGCGGGCCGATCGTATGGCTCTGGACCGTGATGACCTGGCGGCCGCGGTCCCATTTGCCGGCAAGCGTCACGATTTCGCCGATATGCAATTTGGCTTTCACGTAAGGCTGGTTAAAGAAAATCGCTTTGATCAAATGGCGGCCCACCAGCACTTGCACCGTTGTCCGGGATTTGTTCCTCCCTAAAAAAAGGACGGAAGGTTCACTTTCGACCCTTCCCTCCACAGTCACCCGTTCATTATGCGGCGTATCCGCCAGATCCTTCAGCTGGAAATCTTCATGGCGGTACGGAAATGTCATGATCAGATCATGGATCGTCTCAATTTTCATTTCCTGTAAAGTTTCCGCAGCTTGTCTGCCGACCCCTTTTAACGTGGCGACAGAATCTTTACTTCCCACTGCCGACCACTGCTCCGCCGAAAATTTTCGCTTCCAGCCATTTGCCGGTCGGTGTTGCGGCAAGTCCGCCTTTTGCCGTTTCCCGTAATGCGCTTGGCATCGTTTTGCCGATTTCGTACATGGCACTGATCACTTCATCACACGGAATGCGGCTGGTCACGCCTGCAAGCGCCATATCCGCCGCAACCACTGAATTCGCCGCGCCCATGGCATTGCGCTTAACGCAAGGCACTTCAACAAGGCCCGCTACCGGGTCGCACACCAATCCGAGCATGTTCTTCAATGTAATCGCAAATGCCTCGGAACATTGCTGCGGCGTACCGCCTGCCATTTCAACGATCGCCGCTGCTGCCATTCCGGCAGCCGATCCGACTTCCGCCTGGCATCCGCCTGCAGCTCCGGAAATTGAGGCGTTGTTCGCCACCACGAAACCGAATGCGCCGGAGGTGAATAAATAACGGATCATCTGCTCACGCGTCGGATTGAGCTTGTTCTGGACTGCGAACAGTGTTCCCGGGACGACACCCGCAGAGCCGGCTGTCGGCGTCGCACAGATTGTGCCCATTGCGGCGTTCACTTCGTTTGTTGCAACCGCTTTGCTGACCGCATCAAGCATCAGGTCGCCGGACAGCGAATTGCCTTTTCTCATGTATTCCTGCAGCAGGACCGCATCGCCGCCCGTCAGCCCGGAAACCGAATGGACGCCTTTCAGGCCTTTTTCGACCGCTTCTTCCATGACCGTCAAATTGCGGTCCATCTGTTTGATGATTTCTTCGCGCGAACGGTCGGTGATCATCATTTCCTGCTCTATCATAATTTCCGAAATCAGTTTGTTCTCTTTTTCCGCACGTTCAACCAGCTCTTTAACATTTCGAAACAAAGGTTCCACTATGTTGGCCTCCTTCTTAATCAGCGATCCGTGTTACTTGTGTGATATTCGGCAATTCTGCCAGTTCGTCCATCACTTCTTTATCGACATTCTGATCCACTTCGATCACCATCAGCGCCATATGCCCTTTTTCTTTCCGGGACACTTCCATATGACCGATATTGATATCGTATTTGTACAAGCAATTCGCGACATTCGCGATGCAGCCCGACCGGTCATTATGCACAACCAGAATTGCCGGATGCTCGCCCGACAGTTTCAGCGGAAAACCGTTCAGTTCCGTGATCTCGATTTTCCCGCCGCCGATCGAGATGCCCATCATGGACATTTCGGACTCGTCGTCGCCGATTACAACGCGTGCCGTGTTTGGGTGTTCGACATTTGCAGTCTCCGGGATAAACTCGAATTCCATGCCGACCAGTTCCGCTTCTTCGAACGATGTCTTGATGCGTTCGTCAAATGTATCATAATCCAACAAGCCGCCGATGATGGCGACGTCGGTGCTATGGCCTTTGTAAGTTTCTGCAAACGATCCGTACAAATGGATCTTCGCCCATTTCGGCTGCCGCCCGAATAAATCCCGCGCGACTCTTCCGATGCGTGCAGCTCCTGCAGTATGCGAGCTCGAAGGGCCGATCATGACCGGCCCGATTATATCAAATACAGATTTGAACTTCATTGCCCAAACCCCTTCCCTTCGGTTACGTATACCTTTAGTGTACATGAAATTGCCATATTTCACAAAAATAATAAAGCCTATGAATGCGCTCTCTTTCAAGCGCCCGTAAAGCTTCCGGCCGTCTGCCCTCCAAACGCAGACCGGATAAAAGCTATTGTGCGAACAGCCGGTTCCAAAACACGCCTTCCTCCAAGGATTCGGAAACAGACAACACGTGCAGCCCCGGTCCTGCAAGGCTTCCATCAAAAAACTGCAGGGATTCCGGAATGTCCGGAATCCCTGCAGCTGGCACAGCCTGAACGGCCGGCTGTATGCCCTTATTCGACTGAAATGATGTACGGATAAAGCGGTTGTTTGCCGTCATGGATTTCCACTTCGATGTCTTCGTTAAGCGATTCGATGAATGCGCCCAATTTTTCAGCGTCTGCAGAAGTGACATCTTCACCAAAGAGGATCGTCACGATTTCCGAATCCTCATCAATGAGTTTCTTGGCCAGTTCTTCTGTCACACGCTGCAGGCTTTTATCTGAAATGACGATTTTGCCTTCTGAGATGCCCATGAAGTCATCTTTCTTGATCTCAATGCCGTCTATGGATGTATCACGTACCGCAAACGTCACAGATCCCGACTTCACGCCTTTGGATGCAGAAGCCATCGTCTTATGGTTGTCTTCGACTGAAGCGTCGGGATTAAATGCCAGAAGCGCCGCCATTCCCTGCGGAACGTCTTTTGTCGGAACTACGGCCGCTTCGATATCAAGCAATTGCGCTGCCTGTTCGGCAGCCATGATGATGTTTTTATTGTTCGGAAGAATCAGGACGCGTTCTGCCCCGATCGATTTAACAGCGTTCACAATATCTTCCGTCGACGGGTTCATCGTCTGCCCGCCTTCGATGACGTAAGACGCGCCGATGCTGCGCAGCAGTTCCGCAACTCCTTCGCCCATGGCCACCGTAACGATTGCATAAGGATGTTTCGCTTCCGCTTTCGGCGCATCCTTGCGGAAATCTTCGCCGACGATGTCGATATGCTGCTGGCGCATGTTTTCGATTTTCATCGAGATCAGGCTGCCATATTCCTGGCCGTATGTAAGTACTTTGCCGGGTTCTTCTGAGTGGATATGGATTTTTGCGATTTCATCATCAGAAATGACCAAAAGGGAATCGCCGTAAGCACTCAAATCCGTGCGGAATGAAGCTTCGTTGAATTCTTTTTTGCCTTCTTCGAATTTGACCATGAACTCGGTGCAATAGCCGAAAGCGATATCTGACGTGTCCATAAAGCCGGCAATGTTTTTATGGTGCTCGGCGCTGACCAGGTCGTCCATCGTGTTATGGGCATGCTTTTCAGGCAGCTGCTCCCCTTTTAGGGCTGCAAGGAATCCTTCGTATACGTACACGAGCCCTTGGCCGCCGCTGTCGACAACACCGACTTCCTTGAGCACCGGCAACAGATCCGGCGTCCGTTCAAGGGAAGCTTTCGCTTCTTCGACTACCCCTTCAAACAAAGCGATGACGTCGCTTTCCGTTTTTGAAAGTTCCATGCCTTTGGCGGCTGAATCTTTTGCCACCGTCAAAATCGTCCCTTCCACGGGTTTCATGACCGCTTTGTAAGCCGTCTCCACGCCGTGCTGCAATGCTTCGGCCAGCTTCTGCGCCGACAATTCCGGTTCAGCTACAATAAACTTGCCGAAACCGCGGAACAATTGGGAAAGAATAACGCCGGAATTTCCGCGCGCTCCCATAAGAAGGCCTTTTGACAAGGCCTCCGCTGTCTTTCCGATATGTCCTTGCGCGTTCGCTGCTGTTTCTTTTGCACCTGATGTCATTGATAAGTTCATATTCGTTCCGGTATCGCCGTCCGGCACCGGAAAGACATTCAATGCATCTACATAATCCGCGTTCTGGTAAAGATGGTGCGCGCCCATCTGGACCATTTCCGCAAATTGAATTCCATTTAATGACTTCATAGCCGCTTTTTCCTCCTCTTACGGGTTCGTGACACGAACTCCCTGAACAAAAATATTAACCGCTTTGACAGGCATGCCAAGGGTTTTCGTGACAGTATATTTCACTTTGGATTGGACCTGGTAAGCCACTTCAGAAATTTTGGTTCCATAACTGATGATGACATACATATCAATGAGCAAATCGTTATCTTCCTGGCGGACGATTACGCCTTTTGCGAAATTCTCTTTGCGCAAGATGTCCGTCAGTCCGTCCCGGATTTGATGTTTTGTAGCCATGCCGACAATGCCGTAGCATTCGATCGCTGCGCCGCCGGCAATCTGAGCGATCACATCATTGGAAATATCGATTTGGCCGTATTCGTTTTTCAATTCAATCGACATCGGAATTCCTCCTTGAGTCCTATTCACTCTTTTTATTCTACATGAAACCATTATACAAGAAAAGCGGGCGTTTAGGGTGTAAAGGTTTTTTTCTTGAAAGAGGGGTGAAAAGGAGTTGCAAAGGGTTAGGGTCTATGGTAAATTATTAAAGTATGTGAAACGAAAAACGAACTGAAATTCTATTATAATTTTCAGCTTCACTTGTGAGGAGGGACTTACATGCCTAAAGTATGTGCAGTTAGTGGACGCAAAGCTCGTGCAGGAAACGCCCGTTCACACGCGTTGAATTCGACAAAACGTACATGGGGAGCAAACCTTCAAAAAGTTCGCATCCTTGTAGACGGTAAACCGAAACGTGTATGGGTTTCAGCAAGAGCATTGAAATCAGGAAAAGTAGAGCGCGTATAATCGCTCAAGGATCATGCCGGGCCGACATCAGTCGGACCGGCATTTTTTCATGGACACACAAAAAAGAACGCCGTTGAAACGAAATCGTTTCTCCGGCGTTCTTTTTTTGTTTTACAACGGCTTCAAGTCTTTTAAAGCCCCGAAGCCGGCGAATGTCCATTCCTTCAATCCCGGCTTTCAATGACCATGCACTGGCCCTGCACGAACGAAACGGTCCCTTCCTTTTCGAGCTCGTTGCTGACAAAGCGGGTGGACCCGAACGGGACGGTTTCATCCGCCACTTCGTACTTGAAATGGCGGAGTGTGAACCCTTTCACTTCTTCGCCGAAAGGATAGAACGAAACGTAGCGGTAAGCCGCGTCCCGTTCCAGTGTATGGGTGCCAGGAGGCAGGAACCGGATGCGGTTCTGCTTGTTGATGATTGCAAAGCGGATATCCGGATGCTTCAGCTGGACATCAAACATGGCATGAAGCGCGCTCATATAATGGTCGAGCCGGCCGCCGGTTACGCCGGTAATGATCACTTGCCGCGGCGAAAACTCCAATGCTTTGGCGAGCGCCAGTTCAGTATCCGTTTCGTCTTTTTCCGCTTCCGCTTTTTCAAAGCCGGGCAGCGACGACACGATCTCCTCCAGTTGGGCCGGGGTAACGGAGTCAAAATCCCCTACTGCCGCTTTCGGGGATATCCCTTGCCCAAGGAGCACCAACGTGCCCGCATCCACTCCGATGAATGCCGCTTCCGGCCATGCATTCAGGTCCGGGAGCTCTTCAGCCGGCCCGCTGCCGACAATGACGACCGTCACGAAATCGCCACTTCTCCAGCCTGTTTGATCGCCTGCAATGCGGCTTTCCGGTCTTCTTTCCCGAATATCGCAGAACCGGCAACAAATACATTCGCGCCGGCTTTGGCACAAGGAACGATCGTTTCTTCATTGATCCCGCCGTCGATCTGGATATCAATCGACAATCCCTTTTCCCGGATCAGCTTGGACAATTGCTCCACTTTCGGAACCACAGATTCGATGAACTTTTGTCCGCCGAAACCAGGGTTGACAGTCATGAAGAGCACCAGGTCGATTTCCTCCAAAATCGGAAGGATCGACTCAATCGGCGAATGCGGGTTTAAGACCACGCCGGGTTTAACGCCAGCAGCGCGGATCATTTGGATCGTCCGGTGCAAATGCGGATTCGCTTCCACGTGCACGGTGATGTAATCCGCTCCGGCTCTCGCAAAATCCTCGATATAGCGGTCTGCATTTTCAATCATCAAATGGACATCCAGCGGAAGTTTCGTCAATGGGCGCAAAGCCTCGACGACGATGGCGCCGAATGAGATGTTCGGCACGAAATGGCCGTCCATGACATCAATGTGGATCCAATCCGCTCCTGCTTTTTCCACTTCCAGAACTTCTTCTCCCAATTTCGAAAAATCTGCTGCGAGTATAGACGGTGCAATTTTAATCATTAGAGTACCTCGGCTTTCTCGTCATAATTTCTTCTAAAAACTTCAGGTAATGCTTGTAGCGGTATTCCGGGATTTCCTTGCTTTCCACTGCCGCTTTGATGGCGCATTTCGGCTCGTTCAGATGGAGGCATTCGCGGAATTTGCACTGGTTCGACCGTGCGGCGAATTCCGGGAAATATTCGGACAGCTCCTCTTTTTCCACCGTATCAAAATCAAAAGAACTGAAGCCGGGCGTGTCTGCCAACAGGCCGTTATTGACCTCGATCAGCTCGACATGCCGCGTGGTATGCTTCCCGCGGTTCAGCGCTTTGGAGATAGCGTCCGTCTTCAGCTCCAGAGCCGGCAGGATCGTGTTGAGCATCGTGGACTTGCCGACGCCAGACTGTCCGGCCAGCACGCTGATCTTCCCTTCAAGAACCGGCATCAGACGCTCCTGCAAAGCGGGGTCGCCGATAAAGGTCGGAATCACTTCATAGCCGATTTTTTCATAGTCGGCTATGTATCCCGCAAGCTTTTCTTTTTCGTCTTCTTCTAAAAGATCCATTTTCGTGATGCAAATGATCGGCTGAATATCGTGCGATTCAATCGCTGTCAGGAACCGGTCAAGGAGCATCGGATGGAAATCCGGCTGCTTTGCGGAAAAGACAAGGATCGCCTGGTCGACGTTCGAGATCGGCGGCCGGACCAGTTCATTTTTTCGTTCATACACATGAGTGATGGTGCCTTCTAAATCATTGTCCGCTTCGTAATCGACGTAATCGCCGACGAGCGGCGAGATCTGCCGGTTGCGGAATACGCCCCGGCCTCTGCACTGGATATAACGCTCCCCGTTCTCATCCAGTACGTAATAGAATCCGCTTAGCGCTTTTCTGATTTGTCCTTTTGGCATGCTTGCTTTCACTCCTCTTTTTCGTACGGTTTATCTCGTTTCTAGTAATTATTCGACGTTGTCGTAAGGAATGGTCTCTTCGAGGATCACTTGTGAATTCCGGACGATCCGGTAAGTCGCACTGCCGCCTTCGGCAATCTGCAGTTCCAGTTTCCGTGATTCATCCCCGGTGATCGTAAATTCCTCTACCGGTTCCACCATTGTATCGTCGTTATCCTGGACATAAATCTGGATTGTCTGCGGAGCCGGCTCTTCGCCTTCAGCCGGCGGTTCCGCGGCTTCATAAGGAATTTCCACCGTATGGATATACGTCTTCAGCGGCAGCGGCGCTTTCCCTGAAGACAAGACCACTTCAATCGTGCTTCCTGCCTCAAGCTGGCCGCCTGCAGGCGGATTCTGGGTAAGGACTGTGCCTTCCGCTGCGCTGTCCGAAGCTTCTTCACCGATGATGCGGATGTTGAAGCCGGAAGTGCGGGCGTATTGGTTCAGATCCGCTTCCGAAAAGCCGGCAAGGCTTTCCACTGCCCGCATATCTTTCCCTTTGCTGACGATGAGTTCTACATCCGTTTCAGATGCGATGACTTCTTCTCCAGCTTCCGGCTCCTGCTCCAGGATCGTCCCTTCAGGCTCATCGGAGAATTCCTCAGTCTGGTTCACTGATTTGTAATTGCCTTCATCTAGCAGCGCTAGCGTCTGTTCGATGTCCCGGCCTACGTAATCCTGGAATTCGACCGATTCCTTCCCGCTGCTGACGAACAGCTGGATTTCGGTTTCCCGTTCCCGCATCTTGTCCGCTTCGGGAATCGTCCGGATGATCCGCCCTTCTTCCACTTCTTCAGACGGCTGCTCTTCCTCTTCGCCGACCACAAACCCTGCCGCCTGCAATTCTTCGGCCGCTTCGTTCCGTTCCATGCCCGAAACATCCGGCACGGCTACAAGGCGCGGGCCGAAAAGATCCGGAAAGGCGATTGCTGCCACCAGCCCGGCGAGGACAAGAAATCCGATGATGCCGACTGCCCATGGCATTTTCCGCTTCTTTTTCTTGACGGGTCCGGCAGGCTTCGCCACTTTCACATCTGCATCTCCCGCAGCAGGAGGGATCATTTTCGTTTCTTCTACATTCGCAAATACTTTCGGATCTTTGATCACCGGCATCGCTTTTGTCGCGTCGTCATCATGCGGCACCGCAAATTTCGGTTCGTTAAGCCGCTCCGGCAGCAATACGGTCGCCAGATCCTCTTCCAGTTCATCCGCCGACTGATAGCGGTGCTGCGGATTTTTGGCCGTCGCTTTCAGCACGACGTTCTCAAGGCTCTGCGGCAATGAAGGCACAATTTCACGCAGCGACGGCGTTTCCGTCTGCAAATGCTTCAGTGCAATCGATACAGCCGATTCGCCGGAAAAAGGCAGCCGGCCCGTCAGCAATTCGAACATGACAATGCCAAGCGAATAGATGTCGGATTTCTTATTGGCAGCACCGCCCCGTGCTTGTTCCGGCGACAAATAATGGACTGTGCCGAGGACCGAATTGGTCTGCGTATAGGACGTGGCACTGAGCGCCATGGCGATGCCGAAATCCGTGATTTTGACATTGCCGTCCGCATCCATGAGGATATTCTGCGGCTTGATGTCCCGGTGGACAATCTGGTTCTGGTGGGCGTGCGCCAAAGCCGATGCCAACTGTTTCATAATCTTGACCGCCTGTTCCGGCGGCACGGGTGAGTGGTCGATTATGTATTCTTTCAGTGTTTTGCCGGGCACGTATTCCATTACGAGGTAGTGGATCGAACCTTCTTCCCCGACATCGAAAATGTTGACGATGTTCGGATGGGCAAGGCTCGTCGTCGACAGGGCCTCGCGCTGGAACCGCCGGCGCAGTTCTTCTTCGTTCGAGAAATCATAACGCAGGACTTTGATGGCGATGTCGCGGTCCAAGATCATGTCATGGGCCAGGTAGACATTGGACATCCCGCCCCCGCCGATCAATTCCAGAATCTTATAGCGGCCATTTATGCTTTTGCCGATCAGCATGCCTACACCTCCTCATCCTTCAAAGATAGAAGAACGAATGAGATATTGTCCTCTCCTCCCATGTCGTTCGCCAGCTTGACCAGTTCTGCCCCTTTTTGGGTCAGCGGTGATTCCGAAAGAATGATGGAGGAAAGTTCTTCTTTTGTGATTTTATTGCTCAGGCCGTCCGAACAGATCAGCATGAACGATAGGCTTTCTGTGGAGAAATGGAGGATCTCCCCATCGATGACCGGATCGGTGCCGAGCGCTTTGACGATCCAGTTTTTCTTCGGATGGTCCTCGGCTTCTTCCTGGCTGATTTCGCCGCTGTCCACCAGCACATTGACATAGGAATGGTCCCGCGTCAATTGCTCGATCGAGCCGTTGATGACATAGGCGCGGCTGTCGCCGATATGGCACATGACACAGTCGCCGGCTTCAATCAAAGCTGCAATCAACGTCGTGCCCATGCCTTTGCAGCCGGGATTCTGCTCTGAATAATCATAAACCAGCCGGTTGACGTTCTGGACATTCAGCGAAAGCCAGGATTTTTTCTGGTCGACCGTCAAGAATGATTCCGGATTTTCCTCAAGAAAAAGCTTCCCCAAGGTGTCCACTGTCATCTGGCTCGCCACGTCGCCTGCGTTGTGGCCGCCCATTCCATCAGCGACCAATGCCAGCAGCAGGCCTTCCGGACGTTTCAGGACCGCTACACGGTCCTCATTGATTTTTCTTTTTTTTCCAGTATCACTTTCCAAGACATATTGCACCAACTTCAGGCACCCCATTCCTTAACTGATCTTGCCATTCTCTTATCATGCCATGCGCTTTTTGCGGAAAGCGGAAATGAAAAATCCGTCGCCCCCAAAGTCCTGCGGGAATACCTGGACAAAGCCGGTGTTTTTCAAGCCCAGCTCTTCCGGCAGGGAAACTTCGATTTTCTCCATTTCCGGGTGGTCCTTCAAGAAGCGCTCGGCAGTGCCGCGGTTTTCCGTAGAATCCACAGTACACGTGCTGTAGACCATGATGCCATCAGCCTTCAGCAATCGGGCCGCCTGGTCCAGCAGTTCCAGCTGGATTTCCTGCAGCCGCGCGAAATCCTCTTCTTTTTTCGTATATTTGATATCAGGCTTCCGTTTGATGACGCCGAGCCCGCTGCAAGGGGCATCAACCAGGATGCGGTCGAATTTTTCCTCGCCGAACCGCTCCACACTTTTTTTGCCGTCTCCGGCTTCCGTTTGGATGACCGTGTGGCCGAGCCGTTTCGCCGTTTCATCAATCAGCTTGATTTTATGCTTATGAAGGTCCATCGCGAATAGATTCCCTCGGTTCTCCATTTTTTCGGCGATATGCGTTGTTTTTCCGCCAGGCGCCGCACACATATCCAGGACGTCCATATCCGGCTCCACCTGCAATGCATAAGCAGGCAGCATCGAACTTTCATCCTGTATCGTGATAAATCCTTTTTCAAACGTCGCCGTCCTTACCGGCTGCCCTTCTGTGACGATGAGGCATTCCGGCACCAGCTTGCTCTGTACCGCATGGAGGCCCTCTGATTCGAGCATTTCGATCACTTCTTCGGGTGTTGCCTGCACCGTATTGACGCGTACTGTCTGGGAAGGCGCTTTATTGTTTTCAAGTGCCATTTCACGTGTTTTCTCCAGCCCGAATTGCTCGGCCCAGCGTTTGATCATCCAGACCGGATGGCTCGTCTCGATCGCCACTTTTTCATACGGATCGCTGATGGTATTGTAGGAGCGGACGCCGTTCCGCTGGATGGAGCGCAAGACGCCGTTCACTACCGATGCGACACCGCCGTGACCGCGGCGTTTGGCGATTTCCACCGCTTCGTGGACCACTGCATGTGCCGGAATCCGGTCAAGGTAAACAATTTGGTAAAGTGAAAGCCGCAGCAAGGTTTTCACCCATGGCTCGATTTTGCCTTTCAAATAAGGTTCGAGGTAAAAATCGAGGGTCATCTGATGCTGGAGTGTCCCGTAGGTGATTTCCGTCAGCAATCCTTTGTTCTTATCTGCGATGCCGTAGCTCTGGATTGTCTGGTTCAGCAAGAGATTGCTGTATGCCTGGTTGTTTTCCACAGCCCATAGGATCGAAAAAGCCGCATCCCGTACATTGCCTTGCAATTTTTTGTTTTTCATTCGAATACGTCTCCTGCCTGGATTTTAGGTCCTTTTAGATAATCGGCGGCACTCATGCGCTTTTTGCCGGCCGGCTGCAGATCCGTAATGGCCAAAACCCCTTCGCCCGTCTGAACTAGAATGGCGTTATCCGTCAGCTCGAGCACTTCACCCGGACACCCGGATTTACGCGAGGCAGCGGGTTCAGTCCACCAAATTTTCATATTCTGGTCATTGAATGTGGTGAACGCTACAGGCCACGGATGCAGTCCCCGGACTTGGTTATAGATCGCTTCTGCAGATTTCGACCAGTCGATTCTTTCCTGTTCGCGCGAAATATTGCGGGCATAGGTGACTCGTTCTTCATCCTGCGGCGTACGCGGATTCGTTCCTTCTATTATAGAAGGCAATGTTTCCCGCAGCAGCTCCATACCGACCACACTCAATTTCTCGAACATGGAGCCGGTGTGGTCTTCTCTTTCGATCGGAATCGCTTTTTGTGAAATGATATCACCTGCATCCAGACGGTCCACCATGTACATGATCGTAACGCCGGTTTCTTCCTTGCCGTCGATGATCGCCTGATGGATCGGGGCACCGCCCCGGTATTCCGGCAGCAGCGAAGCATGGACGTTAATCGCACCAAGTTTCGGCGCTTGCAGCACTTCGCTCGGCAAAATCTGGCCGAACGCCGCTGTAATGATCAAGTCCGGCGAAAGGTCCAGCACATGCTGGAGCTCTTCCGGATTTTTCAGTTTTTCCGGCTGGTAAACCAGCAAGCCGAGGCGCAGCGCCTCTTCTTTGACAGGGGTCGCCGTCAGCACTTTTTTGCGGCCAACTGGGCGGTCCGGCTGTGTCACAACGGATACGATGTCATAGCCTTCTTCCGCCAGCATGCGCAGAATCGGCGCCGAAAAGGCAGGCGTCCCCATAAAAACGATTTTCGTCAAACTTGTTCCTCCTCTGTTTCAGCAGCCTCAGCTTCTGCAATCATGGCGTCCAGCTCTTCCTGAGTCACGTATTTGGAGATTTTGCTGGTGAACAGGATGCCGTCCAAATGATCCATTTCGTGCAGGATCGCCCGCGCTTCGTAGCCTTCCGCTTCAAGCTCATACCATGAGCCGTCGCGTTCCTGTGCCTTGATCTTGATATGGTCCGGACGTTCGACTTCGCCGAAAATGCCGGGGAAACTCAAGCAGCCTTCGATATCGGTATCGAGCCCTTCGAAAAGCGCCAATTCGGGATTGACCATTTCAATCGGCTCCTGGCCTTCGTTGAAATCAACGATGGCTACGCGCAGCCCAACATTGACCTGCGGGGCAGCTATGCCGACGCCGTCATTTTCCAGCATCGTCTCATGCATATCATCAAGCAATTTGCTTAGTTTTTTATCGAACTTTGTTACGGTTTCACATTTCTGCTCCAAAATCGGATTCGGATGCTTTACGATTTCTAGGATGGTCATTTGGGGTTCCTCTTTTCTTTTTACATCACCGATGTCGGGTTCATATCAATCGATAGCGTGGCGCCTTTTTTGATCCACTCGGAACGGTGGATTTTGATCAATTGCTGCATGACATCGGCCAATTTCGGTTCTTTTTTGTATTTTATCAAACATTGATAGCGATATCTATTGTTCACACGGGCGATCAGCGAAGCGGATGGCCCGATGATGATTGTGCTTCCAGCGAGCTGCCCCTGCAGGAAACGGACGGTTTGTTCCGCATACCCGGCGACCGTCATCAAATCCTCATGGGTAAACTGGATATTGACGACGTAATAATACGGCGGATAGCCGCTCGCTCGGCGCATTGCCATCTCCTGGTCATAAAACGGCTCGTATAGTTGGTCTTTCGCTAGAGTGATTGCATAGTGTTCAGGCGTATAAGACTGGACGTACACCTCGCCGGGCAATTTGTCCCGCCCTGCGCGCCCGCTGACCTGCGTCAGCAATTGGTAGGTCTTCTCTGCCGCCCGGAAGTCGGGCAGGTGGAGTGTCGTGTCCGCAGACAGGACGCCGACCAATGTGATATTCGGAAAATCGAGCCCTTTGGCGATCATTTGGGTGCCCAGCAGAATATCTGCTTTGCCTTCGCCGAATGCCGACAGGATTTTCTCATGTGCGCCTTTATTGCGCGTCGTATCGACGTCCATGCGCAGCACGCGGGCGCCGGGAACCAGTTTCGCCAGTTCTTCTTCTACTTTCTGCGTCCCGGTCCCGAAAAACCGGATGTGTTCGCTTTGGCATTCGGGGCATGTATGCGGCACAGGTTCATCATAGCCGCAATAATGGCACTTCATCAATTCGCTCGACCGGTGATAGGTGAGCGATATGTCGCAGTTCGGACATTGCATGACCGTCCCGCAGTCGCGGCAAAGGACAAATGACGAGTAGCCTCGCTTGTTGAGGAATAAAACCACTTGCTCTTTGCGCTCCAGGCGCTCCCGTATCGCTTCTGCGAGCGGAATCGAGAACATCGACCGGTTGCCGTTTCGCAATTCCTCTCGCATGTCGACGATGTGGACCGTCGGCAGCGGCTGGTTTTTCGCGCGTTTTTCCAGCACCAGCAGTTCATAGACGCCTTTTTGCGCCCGTGCGTAGGATTCAAGGGACGGCGTCGCACTGCCCAGGATGACCGGGCAATTGTGCTGCCCGGCACGCCAGATGGCGACGTCGCGTGCATGGTAGCGCGGCGAATCGTCCTGTTTATAGCTTGATTCATGCTCTTCATCGAGAATAATCAATCCAAGGTTCTCAAACGGCGCAAAGATCGCCGAACGTGCACCGACGACCACTTTCACTTCCGCTCGCTGGATCTTCCGCCACTCATCGTATTTCTCCCCGGCAGACAAACCGCTGTGCAGGACGGCCACCAGATCGCCGAACCGTTCCTTGAAGCGCAGCGTCATCTGCGGCGTCAGCGAGATTTCCGGCACAAGCATGATCGCTTCTTTGCCTTCTTTCAGCACCTCGTCGATGGCCTGCAGATAAATTTCGGTTTTCCCGCTGCCTGTGATGCCGTGGAGCAGGAAAGTCTTCGGCGTATGGAGCGCTCCGCGGATTGCATCAAAAGCCGTTTGTTGGGCTTGGGTCAATTGCAGGAACCCTTTCCGCTCGATTTCCGCAAGCAGTTTGGGATCGCGGTAGGATTCTTCATTGCGGATAACTGCAGCCCCTTTATCCGCTAAACCGTAGATGGTCGGAAGCGTCGTATCGGCTGCGCGCTGCAAGTCGGAAGACTCGATCGCCTGTCCAATATGCTCCTTGAAAAATTCCATCAGCTTGATCTGCTGCTTGGCATTCGGACGGATGTCGATCGCTTCAAGCTGTTCCAGCGAATCGGCAATATGGATCATCCGCACCTTTTTGACGGCGGTCTGCTGGGAAATGTCGGTATCCGCAACGACCGTGCCGCGCTCTAATTCTTTTTTCAGCAAAGCATAAACTTCTACGGCGTCCTGCGCGCGCACAAACGGACGGTTGCCGAAATAAACCCGTAGCGGCTCCGGAATCTCTTCCAAAGGCGCATTCAGGACAAAACGTTTTTCATATTTCGCCCGAAGGGCGGAAGGAATCATCACTTGCAGGGCATCGATTTCAAAACAGACGGTCTGCTTTTTCATCCACTTGGCCATCGCCAGCAATTCATCGTTCAAAACCGGCACGACATCCATCAATTCATGGATCGGCTTCAAGCGGGATGGATCGAATTCGGATGTTTCTTTAATATCCGTCACAAAACCGAGCACTTTGCGGTTGCCGAAAGGCACTTTGACCCGCATGCCCGGCTCCACAAGCACTTCCAGCTCTTTCGGTACAGCATAGTCGAATGGGCGGTCAATGGGATGGGCGGCAACGTCAACAATCACTTCAGCGATCATAGCGCATTTCCCTTTCCATTATCGCTGCCAGCAAACGGCGCGCCAGCTCCTCTTTCGGCATCATGCCGAAAGCCTGTTCAAAACCGCCTGCCCCGAAAAGCGTCACGCGGTTCGTATCCGAATCAAAGCCGGCTTGGGCTTCGCTCACATCGTTCGCAATGATATAATCGGCATTTTTCCGTTCGAGTTTGTCTTTAGCGTAATGGGCGACGTCATTCGTCTCTGCCGCGAAGCCGATCAGCAATTGCTGCTGTTTTTCCCGGCCGAGCGTCTGCAGGATGTCGACGGTGCGTTCAAGTTCGATGACGGCACCGCCTTCTTTTTTCTTCATTTTCTGCGTCTCTGCATGCACCGGGCGGTAATCGGCAACCGCAGCAGACTTGATCACGACATCCGCATCCGCATATTCCGCTTTTACGGCCTGAAGCATCTCTTCCGCACTTTCGACCCCGATCCGTTTTACGCCTCTAGGGACGGGCAATGAAACCGGCCCGCTGATCAGAATCGTTTCCGCTCCCATTTGGGCTGCCGCCTGTGCCATGGCATAGCCCATCTTCCCGCTTGAAAAATTCGTCAAAAACCGCACAGGATCAATCCGTTCCCGCGTCGGCCCTGCCGTTACAACGACTTTTTTTCCAGCCAACAGTTTCGGGCGGGAAAAATAATCGGTGACGAGCCCCGTGATTTTTTCCGGTTCTTCCAGCCGGCCTTTACCGACATAGCCGCATGCCAAAAAGCCTTCGGATGGCTCAATAAACTGGATGCCGTCCTCATGGAGCTGTTGGATATTGCGCTTGACTGCCGGATGGTCGTACATATGGACATTCATCGCCGGCGCCACCCAAATCGGCGCTGTTGCTGCCAGCAAGGTCGTGGTCACCATATCATCGCCGATGCCATTGGCCAGTTTGCCGATGACGTTCGCGGTCGCAGGAGCCACAATTACAAGATCGGCCCAATCGGCCAAATCGATATGGGCAATGACTGATGAGTCTTTTTCGTCAAACGTATCAAAATAGACGTCGTTTCTCGACATCACTTGGAAAGACAACGGCTGGACAAACTGGCGTGCCGATTCGGTCATGATCACTTTGACCACAGCTCCGGCCTGAGACAGTTTGCTGACCAGCGCTACCGCTTTATAAACGGCGATGCCGCCGCTAACACACAATAGGATTTTCCGATTCGCCAACAACGTAAACACCCTTTCTAAACAACAAACTCCCAAAGAACATATTTGCTCTGGGAGTCGTCGGTTGCGATTAATGGTTAAATTTCATCTTCGTAAATTGCGAATTCGTCTTGCTGTTCGATCTTCAATGCCCCGGCAGCCACTTCTTCAAGCGCTTTCCCTACCGATTTATGGGAAACATAAGAATCCAACTTCTCGTCGCCATGTTCGTGCAATTGGCGTGCGCGCTTGGAAGCGAGCGCCACCAAAGAGTATTTCGAATCGATCTGGCTTTTCAATTTATCAACGGATGGGTATAACATCAGGCATTCTCCTTTAGCATATCAAGATATCGTTGCTCTACACGTTCACGCTTGCAATGTTCAGCGATGATGATCGCATTAATGCGGTCGCACGCTTTTTCAACTTCGTCATTGACGACAACATAATCATATAAATTCATCATTTCCAATTCCTGCCGGGCTGCGGCAAGGCGGGAAGCAATCACTTCATCCGACTCGGTGCCGCGCCCGACCAGCCGGTCCTCAAGCTCTGTCAGGCTTGGAGGCGCCAGGAAGATGAACAGGCCGTCCGGTACTTTCGAACGCACCTGGGCTGCCCCCTGCACTTCGATTTCAAGGAAGACATCACGGCCGGCATCGCGCATCTTATTGACATATTCTAGCGGCGTGCCGTAATAATTCCCGACAAACTCGGCATACTCAAGCAATTGCCCCTGGTCAATCAATTCTTCGAATTCACTGCGTGTCTTGAAAAAATAATCGACTTCATCCACTTCCCCTTCGCGCGGAGCGCGGGTGGTCATTGAAATGGAGTATTCATAATTCGTATCTGGCTGCGAGAACAGCTCTTTTCTGACAGTGCCCTTGCCGACACCCGAAGGCCCTGATAATACAATCAGCAGTCCGCGTTGTTTTCTCATTTTATCCCTCATTCATTCCGTCGTCATTTTCTTCTGCCCGCGCAATGACTGTTTCAGCCGATATCGCAGAAATCACCACATGGTCGCTGTCCATGACCAAAATGGATTTGGTTTTCTTTCCGCCTGTCGCATCCACAAGCAAGCCTTTGCTGCGGGCTTCTTGGACCAGCCGTTTGGAGGGCGCGGAATCTGGTGTCACAATCGAAACGATCCGATTCACCGATACGGCATTGCCACCGCCTAAAGAAACAAAATTCGCCGATTTTTTCACAGACATCACCGCCACCTAAAACTGATCGTTGATCTTCGTTTTCTATCTAACTGTCTTATTATATCATAATACACTGTGAAAATGATAAGATGGAACAAAACGATTTGAAAGAGGGATTTTTGATGGCATTTGATGGATTATTTACAAAAGCGATGACTACGGAGCTCCAAGGGCTCGTGTCAGGCAGGATTTCAAAAGTTCATCAGCCCAACCAGCTTGAACTATTATTGCAGATTCGCGCACAAGGAAAAAACCATAAATTATTGATTTCGATCCACCCGTCTTATTCCCGGATCCACTTGACGGGAATGGCGAACACCAATCCGTCGGAACCGCCGATGTTCTGCATGCTGCTGCGCAAGCATATCGAAGGCGGCATCATCACCGGCGTCGAACAGCACGGCCTGGACAGGCTGATCATCCTGAAGATCAAAAGCAAAAACGAAATCGGCGACGATATCGAGCGGGAACTGCATGTCGAGATGATGGGCCGGCATTCGAACGTCATCCTGGTGGATGCGGAGCGCATGATGATCTTGGACAGCCTCAAGCATCTGCCGCCGAGCGTCAACTCGTTCCGGACAGTGCTTCCTGGCCAGCCATATGTATTCCCTCCGTCCCAGGAAAAAGAAGATCCGTTTGCAGCACCTGAAAAACTGGCGGGCTTAGACGAAAAGGAGCTGCTCAGTACATATGCCGGATTCTCCCCGCTCCTTGCCAAAGAGCTCGCCCATCGAATGGCAGATTCGGAAAACCAGCAGGAAGCTGCCCGCCGCTTCCTGCACGAATTCCTGAATCCAGAGCCTGCCGGCTATTACGCCGAACTGGACGGCAAAAGTTATTTCTCGGCCGTACCGCTGACGCATCTGGGCGTCGAAGGGCTTTCCTTCCCGACGCTCGGCGAACTTCTGGACCGCATGTATTATGCGAAAGCCGAACGCGACCGGGTCAAGCAGCAGGCCGGCGATCTGGAGCGTTGGCTGCAGAATGAAATCGCCAAGCTGAAATCAAAACTGAAAAAGCTCCAAAAAGAGCAAGACCAAGCGGAGAAGCGCGACCAGCTCCAGCTAAACGGCGAACTGATCATGGCGAACCTCCACCGCATCACCAAAGGGATGAAGGAGATCGAAGCCGACAATTACTATAACGATGAAAAAGTGACGATTGCGCTTGATCCGCGGAAAACGCCAATCGAGAATTCGCAAAAGTACTACTCGCGCTACCAAAAAGCGAAAACCGCATTGGTCAAAACGCAGGAACAGATCGAGAAGACAAATGAAGACATCGAATATTTCGAGACGCTCATGCAGCAAGTCCAGCAAGCCGGCCTCGCGGACATCGAGGAAATCCGCGAAGAGCTGGCAGAGCAAGGATTCATGAAAGCCCAGAAATCGAAGAAAAAGAAAAAACCGGTGAAACCAGCCGTAGAATCCTATGTTTCAAGTACAGGCATCCCGATTTCAGTCGGCAAAAACAACAAGCAGAACGATTATGTGACTTTCAAAGTCGCTGCCAAATCCGATACATGGCTCCATACGAAAGAAATTCCGGGATCCCACGTCATCATCCATGCCGAGGAACCGGACGAAACCTCGATTTTGGAAGCTGCCACCATCGCCGCTTATTTCAGCAAAGCGCGCGAATCGAGCTCGGTGCCAGTCGACTATACGGAAGTCCGCCAAGTGAAGAAGCCCAACGGTGCAAAGCCTGGCTTTGTCATCTACTTCGAACAGAAAACCGTTTTTGTCACGCCGGACGAAGATCTGGTCATCAAATTGAAAAAATGAATTTTAAGGGGCTGTCCCTGAAAAGCCAGAAAAAGGCTTTCGGCGGCAGCCCTTTTTACTATTATTCCCCATCAAAAAAAGGATCCTTTCTATTCAATATAATGAGGACCCTCCTTAAAGTTAACATAATAATAATATTGAAAATACAGTACTGGGCGGCATTGCTTCCATGCGAACTAAATGCTATCTTTTTAAAGGACTTAACTTTTAGGAGGCTCTTACATCATGATTAATTTATCATACAAGCCGAAATGGCTCATGGCCGCAGGTGCTGCATCTCTGGTTTTATTGGGTGGCTGCGGAAATTCAGGCAGTGGATCTGAGGACAACGCCGAAACCAAAACTGCCTGGGATGAAATCCAGGAACAGGGTTCATTGACGGTCGCCACTTCGGGTACACTTCTGGCAACGTCGTTCCGCGATCCCGACTCGGACGAACTGACGGGCTTTGAAGTCGAAGTCGTCCGTGAACTCGGCGAGCGGCTCGAATTGGACATCGAATTCAAAGAACTGGGCTTTGATGAAATGCTGACCAGCGTTAACACCGGACAGATTGACATCGCAGCTAACGATATCGAAATTACAGAAGACCGCCTCGACAACTTCATCTTCTCAACACCGATCAAATATTCCTACGGGACAGCCGTTGTTCGCAAAGATGACCTTTCCGGCATCCAGACCCTGGAGGATATCAAAGGCAAAAAAGCAGCAGGGGCATCCACCTCGATTTATATGGAAATTGCACGTGACTACGGTGCGGAAGAAGTGACGTATGACAACGCGACAAATGAAATTTATTTGCGGGATGTATCCATCGGACGGACAGATGTCATCTTGAATGATTATTATTTATCGACTTTTGGCGTCGCTGCTTTTCCTGATTTGAACATTACGATCCACCCGGACATCAAGTACAGCCCATCAGAAGTCGGCCTCGTGATGAATAAAGACAATACGGAACTTGCAGAAAACGTTAATGCTGCATTGGAGGAAATGCTCGAAGATGGCACCATTTCCGAGATTTCCGCCCAATTCTTTGCCGGAGCGGACGTTTCTGTGAAGCCGGATATTGAGTAAGCCATATTGGAGGTTTTATAATGAGTGACATAGAATGGGGGCTGCTTTTCGATCCGCAACTAGCCATCGATTCCCTTCCATACGTTCTTGGCGGCATCGGTTATACACTGCTTATTTCCGTTGCAAGCATGGTGTTCGGGCTGCTGATCGGTTTTTTCCTTTCCCTTGCACGGACAGCACCTTACAAAGTTATCGAATGGCCGGCACGCCTGTATATATCCTTTATGCGCGGCGTTCCCATCTTGGTCATTCTCTTCCTATTGTACTTTGCCCTCCCTGTAATCGGTGTGGAATTCACTGCCCTGCAGGCAGCATTGATCGGCTTCACCATCAATAGCGCCGCTTATATCGCTGAAGTGTTCCGTTCTTCGCTCGCCTCGGTCGATAAAGGGCAATGGGAATCTTCGCGCGCGCTCGGCATGTCCTATTGGCAGACCATGCGCCGCATCATCCTGCCGCAGTCGGTCCGCATCGCCATCCCGCCGCTGTCGAACGTCTACCTGGACCTGATCAAGGCTTCTTCACTCGCCGCGATGATCACGGTGCCGGAAGTGTTCCAGAAAGCACGCATCGTCGGCGCCCGCGAGTACGATTTGCTGACGCTGCTGATTCTGGTCTCGCTTATCTATTGGGCAGTTTGTTCCCTGATGACGATTCTTCAGAATTACCTGGAGAAACGTTTCGAAGAATATTTATGAGAATCGACAAGCATCTTGCAAAAGATGCTTGAGCTTGTAGACAAAAGAATAATTTTTCAATTCGATGAATAAAACAAATGGAAGCTGTGTTGGATCCTCCACTTCAGGCGGACGCTTTCCGCGGGCTCGCGCCGAACTAACTCGGACTAGCGTCCGAGTGGATTTCGGCACTTCGCTATCCCGCAGGAGTCGCCGCCTTCCGTTGCGGATCCTGAAGTCAGCGGCTTGTTCCCAGCAGGCCAAAGCAGGATTAGTATTCTTATCTC